>NZ_JACFUD010000003.1:0-604685 GCF_020295385.1 Enterococcus sp. S22(2020) | reverse complement strand
AAACACAGATCCAAGGAATGCAAAATCAAATGGATCAAATAAAACAATTACTGCCAGTTTCTAGCGAACGTGTGCAGCATCTCAGAGAAGCAAGCGGACTAATCTCAGAATATACAAGTGCAAAACGCAAGCTGGAAAAACAGTTACAAAAACTCCTCGCTTTCCATGCCTTTTCTTCTACGCTTTTTACAGAAGTCACAAGCTTACAAGCTGCCGTCAATCAAGGTTTAACCCAAGTGTCAGGAGGCAAAGGCTTCGATCCAAAGACCGGCACATTTTCTCCAAAGAACTTGAAAGATACCCGTTGGATGATTACAATAGGAAATGCATGGGAGAAACGCGAGAAAGAAATCGCTGAGATCAATCGAAAAGCGAGAGTAGAAAGAGAAATGGCTGCATTGCAAGAAGCAGCGAAAATAGCTGGTGCTGATATAGCCATGAATTCTTTCATGATGAATGTTGGTCTAATGAACATGGGGCCATCTATTTATGGAAATTTGAAAGATTACGGCTCGCAGAAGGCGTTGACAGCGTCGTTGAGACCGACTGGAACGATGAGCAGAAGTAATATGAAAGTTAGTGGAGGTGAATTGCCTCAAAAATACCAACAGATTATCAAGAAAAATTCTTCAGACTATAATTATAGCCGTAGTGTACTTGAAAAAGCTAAGCTGGATCCTCATTATCATGATTTTCCTAAGAATTTAGATAATGAAATTTTGTCAAATCCAGTTTTGACTAGGCCGGATGGGAGAATTGAACACCTAGCAAAAGGTACTATAAATGGAGAGAAAGGAATATATCATATTACGCTGAAAGGAGATAAGATCATACATCGTACCTTTATCCCAGAGAGCGGTTGGGCAAGGTTTGCAAAAGTAAATGGTTTACCAGAATATGTGAATATCCCTTCATTAAAATAAAGGAGAAGAAAATGACACAATTTAGAATTAATATACTGGGTGAATATAATGACTGGTGCGAAATTTATAAAGATAATATTTTAATTCACAATGGCTCATTGATAGGAATTTTAAGTAAAGTAGAAAATAAGATTTTTTTAAGGATAAATTATGGAACACCAGACTACTTTTATTCTGAGATTAAGTATTTAGGAAATAATATAATTTCAGTTCCGCGACAACCTAATTTATTGAATAGTCAATATAGATACCAGCCATTAATTTTTAATACTCAAGAATTTGAAGCATTTATTGATACTGTTTATTTTGACAAAGAATTGTTAAAGGAACTATCGGAAGTCTCTAAAGAAGACTTGATTAACATGTGGTTATTATCAAATCCAAATAGAGGTAATTATTCAGACATTCTTGAACTGGAACAAAGTACATTAAAGAATATATTGTTTTTTTCAGACGATTGTTTTGATGTATCTAATTTGAAAAAAGTGATTGATTCTTCTAGCACAGTAATTAGTCAAATTTGTGGTAACTTAGAGCCTGTAATCATTTATATGGACAGCGATAAAGGAATGTATGAATGGAGTGGTTTGGTAAAAATAGAAGATAAAATTCTCTTGAGATTGGATGATTATTACTTTATAAATAGTTAGAAAATAGTACGTTTTACTATTTACAGATATCATGGACGTGGAATTCGTTTGAATATGGACGGCTCTTTTAAAGGATTTATTGATCAAATTGATTTAAAAGGCTACAAGCAGCTTTAAATATTTGTCTCATTATCTCAGATACAACTATTAGTCAAAATTGTTTTAAATAATAATGGTCTTCTAGGTGTTTAAATTTATAAAATATTGTAAAGCTAAGTAATGTTCTAAAGTAGAACTTACTCAGCTTTTTTTTAGTATATAATAGGTTTAAATAGTCTAAGGTTGAGAAGCAAGGCGAATATGAAAAAAAGCGACTGAGTATCAACGAATTACTCCACGAAAAAAGAGAGTTCTAGTAGCAAAGGTATCTGAAGTCGATACGTAATCCCATCAGCAACGATAATAAATTTGAGTAACTTTCTGAAAATTAAGAAAGGAGAAAACAATATGATAAAAAGCATGATGCCTGATATCATTGACTTCATAAAAACAGAAGCACTAGCTAAAAAAATGACCAGTGAAGAAATCGCCAATCATTTTGGTTATGATAAGTATCATTTCAGCAGAAAATTCAAAGAAATAAATGGCTTCGGCATTGCTGAATATATATCAAGTTTGAAAATAGAAAAGGCAGTTACTGCGATCGATCAACCCAAAAAAATGATTGAACTGCAAGATATTTCAGAGTTTGAGAGCAGTAGCAGTTTTACGAATACCTTTAAAAAATTCACTGGAAGTGCTCCTAAAAAATATAAAAATGAAATGACTGAATTATTCTCTGAGGTAAAAAGTTTCGAAAGCAGCGGTGAATATCAAGCAGTGGAATACTATGAAAAGCAAGATACATCCTATTGTAGTGTAACGATCGAAGTGTCCGAAAATTTTGAAAAAGGATTGTTTTTTATCGGATTATTCCGCACACCGATCCCAAATCATAAACCGATATCTGGAGTCGCTACTAAAAGAACTAAATTGAATGTGTTGAAGAATGTGCCAGATGGTGAATATTATTTACTGGTTTGCGCTATTGATCGCTCAACCAATATTTTTTCTTACTTTAATTTGCAAAACTGCTTGAGGGGAAGAGTAATGGAAAAATTATCTTTTCCCGCATGTTCTGGGGAGCATTATACAGTAAAACTAAGACCGCCTATACCGGAAGATCCTCCCATTTTGCTAAGTGTAGCAAAGCTTTTAATATCAAGTTTGAAAAACACAATCTAAAACAATATTAATAGTGGAAGCCATAGTACAATACATTTGAGATGGATTTGAAAGTACACTAAACTTTTAGGGTAAAATCTCAAATAAAAAATGGAGGTAAGTCGATATGAAAAGTTTCGTATCTATATTAGAAATTCCGGTACTAGAAGTTTCAAGAGCCATTGATTTTTATCAATCGATTTTGGGTATTGAAATTGAGAAACTTGAGTTCCCAGAATTTAACATGAAAATGGGGTTATTCCCAACAGAAGAACAAATGGTAGTAGTAACATTATTGCAAGAAGAAGGTCTTACACCTTCATCAAATGGTGTGACAAACTATCTTGATGGTGGAGATGATCTTCAGCTTATACTGGATAAAATTGAGAAGAGTGGCGGCACGATCGTGGTTCCAAAAACGCCTCATGCTGATGAAATTGGTTATTTTGCATTGTTTATTGATACTGAAGGGAACAAACTAGGGTTACATTCGCCGAATTGATTTAATTTAGTTGAGATCGAGCAGGTAATAAAATCATAAAAATTGCTCTCTTTTTGGACACTTGAAGGATAAAAGTAAACTATCATGTTAGTGAAAAAACATTGCTCAATGCTAGGCGATGATAGAAAAATAATTTGGCACAGAACAGCGGTTTTGAGGGAATCAAAACTGCTGTTCTTTATATAGAACGGCACAAGATCAATTAGACATTTCGAGTTCTGTAATTTACTGAATTGGACGATAGATTTACTATTTAAGATAAATGATAGTTAGTCAAAGTTGCATCATTACAAAAAATACCTAGCAAAATGCAAATAATTAAATTCTAGCTATTTGATTGACCGCTCGTTATAATCATACTATACAGATCTTGAAGGTGAGGGGTGTTCATGGAGTTTCAGCAAAGAGTGATCAATCAAGAGTATCGCTTGACTGATCTAGAAGACGAGCTTGTAGCCTATATCGCTAAAAATAAAGCGAGTGTTTCCAAAATGAAGATCATAGAGCTTGCCTCTCTTTTTTTCACTGTTCCAAATACGATCACTAGGTTGTGCCATAAGCTAGGTTACTCTGGGTATTCTGAGTTGAAAAATGAGCTAAAACGAGAAAGTGAACAGCCTTCAGATAGCTCATTCAAGCAGAAAGAACTGTTACTTAAAAATTTTGAACTCATTGATTTTGAGCGGGAAAAGCGTGTCGTGCAATTATTCAAAGCTGCAAAACGGATCAATTTTTTTGCGATCGGTCAAACCGCCTATGCAGCAAAGATCGTTGTTGATAATTTTTATGCAATAGATGATAAGGCGTTTTTCTACACATATGCGAATGAGTTAAGGCACAAGATCCAGCATGCAACAGACGAAGTTTTTTTCTTTATTAGTCTTTCAGGAGAGAAGGAGCAAATATTGGAATTAGCGAAATTGGCGCATGAGCATCAACATAAGGTGGTTTCTCTGACAGGTTTAAGCAGCAATTCTTTAGCGAGATTAGCGGACATCAGTTTATTTTGTTATTCGCCTGAAGTGATCAGGAATCATTACAATATCACGGACAAAACACCGCTGCTGGTCATTATGAACAGTCTTTTTGAAACCTATATCGATTCGTGAAATCAATGGGCGTGTAAAATTACACATAAACCTCTTTCAAAAGAATGAAAGGGGTTTATTTTTCTTAAAAATCAAAGTTCTGAGCCTAAATAGTGCTAAAGTTTAGCCATAAGGAGGAGGAAAGAATATGAATCTAGCACACGCAACGTCAGAAGCACTTATTTTTTTAGAAGCATCCTTTAAAACACGTGAAGAAGTTTTTGAATTTATGACGCAAAAACTCTATGAACAAGAGAAGGTATCAGATCCTAAGCAATTTTTAGCAGCAGTTCAAGCTAGAGAAGCATTGTCGGTGACGGGGTTTGAAAATGGGCTGGCGATTCCACATGGAAAATCTTCCGCAGTCAAGGAAGCGTCATTTGCGATACTGAGATTGAAGGAGCCGTTAGCAGATTATCCTAGTTTAGATCCTACGAATCAAGTATCGTTGATCTTTATGTTGGCAATTCCGGAGGCAGAAGCAGGCAGTACTCATTTAGATATTCTTGCAAAGTTAGCAGGTCGACTTTCTGATCATGATTATTTAGAACGATTCAAACATGCAGAAACTGCTTCTGAGATGTTGACTTTACTGGATGAATCAGACGAAGTTACAACGGTTTCTCAAGGGGACAAAGGATTGATCTTAGGAATCACAGCTTGTGCTGCAGGCATCGCACATACTTATATGGCTGCTGAGGCGATCACCAAAGCAGCGAACCGACTTGGCTATCAGGCTAGGATCGAGAAGCAAGGTGCGAAAGGAATGGAAGATAGGATCACGGCAAAAGAAGTCAATGAGGCAGTGGGAATTATTTTGGCTCATGACGTATCTCTTAAAGGAATGGAGCGCTTTGCGAAGCTTCCTAAAGTCGATACCACAGTGGCAGAGCCGATCAAACATCCTGATGAAGTCGTTCAGCGACTATTGGATAAGGCAGAGAATTATGTACCTAGTGGAGATGATGTGGCAGATTTTGACGATACTGATGAACAAGAGAAATCGATCGGTCAGCAGATAAAAGATGCAATTTTAACAGGAATTTCCTATATTATTCCGATCATCATTGCAGGCGGAATGATTTCAACGGTTGCAGTGTTGATCACTCAATTATTTGGGTTGCAGGAGATGGCTGCAGCTGAAGGTAGTTGGTTGTTTTTACTAAAAGGGCTTGGCGGCGGATTATTGGGAAGCTTGATGATTCCTGTATTGGCAGGGTATATGGCGTATTCGATTGCCGATAAACCAGGCTTGACCCCAGGTTTCGCTGGTGGTTTAGCTGCGATGACGATCAATAGTGGATTTCTTGGCGGGATGTTGTCCGGTTTACTTGCTGGTTTCCTGATGAACTGGATGAAGAAAAATATTCAGGCTAAAGGTGTTTTTTCAGGCTTTGTGACTTTTTGGGTTTATCCAGTGATCGGTTCACTGGTTGTTGGTGTGGTCATGCTTTTTCTTATCGGGAAACCAGTTGCAGCAATCAATAATGGATTGATTGGTTGGTTAGATACTTTGCAAGGAACGAATGCGTTATTGCTGGGCGCTGTATTAGGAGCGATGGTGTCATTCGATTTGGGTGGACCTGTCAATAAAGCTGCCTATGCATTTTGTATTGCGGCGATGTCAAATGGTAATTTTATTCCTTATTGTACATTTGCTTCGGTTAAAATGGTTTCTGCATTTTCTTTATCCGCAGCGTGCTTATTGAAGAAAAATTTATTTACTGAACAAGAAAGAGAAATCGGCAATCAAACATGGTTATTAGGCTTAGCGGGAATTACTGAAGGAGCGATCCCATTTGCGATGGGCGATCCGATTCGAGTGATTGGTTCATTTATTGGAGGCTCTATCATCACTGGAGCGATCGTTGCTTATACGGGACTTGGTTTGAATGTTCCAGGAGCAGGGATTTTTTCGATGTTTTTACTGGAAGGTGACTATAGCAGTGTAATGGGCGCGTTCATTTGGTTAGGCGCAGCAATTTTAGGTGCGGCGGTTTCTACTATTTTATTGATTGTAACAAGACAACATAAATTGCGAAAACAAGCAAATAGATAAGGTGAGAAAATTTATGAAGAATGTACACATTGTGCCCCATATGCATTGGGATCGAGAATGGTATTTTTCAACAGAGGAATCTAGAATTTTATTAGTGAATAATATGGCAGAAATTTTAGAGATGTTAGAAAATGATCCAGAATATCCCTATTACGTATTAGACGGACAAACAGCTGTTTTAGAAGACTATTTTGCAGTTTGCCCAGATCAAAAAGAACGGGTCAAAAAGCTTGTTCAAGCTGGAAAACTGATCATTGGTCCATGGTATAGCCAAACAGACGAACTAGTTGTAGGCGGAGAATCGATCGTCAGGAATCTACTCTATGGCATCAAGGTCAGCAAAAAATTGGGTGATCCAATGATGATCGGCTATCTACCGGATTCGTTTGGTCAAAGCGGACAGATGCCGCAAATTTTAAATGGATTCAATATTCAACGAGCGATTTTTTGGCGGGGGATTTCTGAACGTCATGGCACAGATAAAACCGAGTTTTATTGGGAGGGAAATGACGGATCTGAGGTTCTGACCCAACTATTTCCATTAGGATATGCTATCGGAAAGTATCTTCCGGAAGATAAAAATGCTTTGAAAGAACGAATGGACAAGTATTTTAGCGTTCTTGATCATGGGGCAACAAGTAATGAAGAAATTATTCCAAATGGTCACGATCAAATGCCGATTCAAAAGAATATTTTCCAAGTGATTCAAACGCTTGAAGAATTATATCCCGAAAGAAAATTTTTCCTTAGCCGCTATGAGAATGTGTTTGATATTTTAGAGAAGAAGACGGACTTACCAACGGTCAAAGGGGAATTTATTGATGGGAAATATAGTCGTGTTCATCGAAGCATTTTTTCGACAAGAATGGATATCAAGGCAGCGAATGCGCGCATTGAAAACAAGCTTACGAACAGTTTAGAACCTCTAGCAGCGATTGCTTATTCACTAGGGCACGAATATCATCATGGATTGATCGAAGGAATCTGGAAAGAGATCATGAAAAATCATGCGCATGATAGTATCGGCTGTTGTTGCTCGGATAAAGTGCACTTTGAAATCATGGCGCGTTTTATCAATGCTGAGGAACGTACGGATCGTCTGATCGAATTTTATCAACGAAAAATTTCAGAGAGTACGCCTGATAAAGAGGACTCAGAAAAACTGGTATTGTTTAATCTATTGCCTTATGAAAGAACTGAAGTTATAACAACGGAGATTATTTCCAAACGCTCAGCTCTTCATTTAGTGAATGATCGAGGGGAAAATCTTCCTTTTGAGATCATTCAGCAAGAAATAATCGATCCAGGATTGATCGACCGACAGATCGTACATTACGGGAACTATGAACTATTTATTAAATATACGATTTGCTTTGAAAAAAAATTACCAGCAATGGGCTATGAAGTAGTGTATATAGAAACAGCAGAAAGTCTTCCAAAATCGGAATTGACTGAAAAAGAATTTATAGATACGGAGTATTTCAAGATTTTCGGTAATCCTAATGGCACAATAACAGTTCTTGATAAACGAAATAATCAGGAATATAAAGATATTCTTGCAGTAGAAGATGTAGCGGATGATGGTGATGAGTATGATTTTTCACCCTTAGAAAATGATCGACCTCGTTTATCAAAAGATGAAGTCACAGCAAATATCTCTTATGAGCATAGTTTATTTGCAAGCTCGATGCATATTTCTTATGAGTGGTCATTAGCGAAAAATCTCGAAGAACGTAAAAGTGGAGAGGCGACAGGGAAAATCGGGCTGGAACTTACTATTCAAGCGTTAGAAAATCAGCCGATTCTCCAGCTGTCTGTTCAAGTAAATAATCAATGTGAAGATCATCGGATGCGCCTATTATTGCCGACAGAAATTGCTTCGAGTTTTTCGATCGCAGACAATCAATTTGGAACAGTTGAACGATCAGTGATCGATGAAGCGATGGCGTTTTGGCAAAAAGAAGAGTGGGATGAACGCCCGGATGCGATCTATCCATTTTTGACGAACGTTTCATTAACAAATAGTGAGCGAACAGTCTCCGTTTTAACAAATAGCTCAAGAGAGTATGAAGTCATCGGTGAACACTATGATTGCTTAGCGATCACATTGTTTAGAAGCGTTGGTGTGTTGGGGAAAGAAAATTTAGTGCGTCGTCCAGGAAGACCCTCAGGAATCAAACTGGCGACTCCTGATTCGCAAATGTTGAAAACAATTAAGTTAGAGTTTGCGCTTTTATTTTCGAATGAACCGATCGAAATAGCGAATCCAGCAAAATACGCTAAAGAATACCTAACACCAATTTTAGCCTATAATCAGATGGGGTATAATGCAATGAAACTGAACTCTTCAATGTTACAGGTGCCAACAAGTTATTCGCTGTTCCGTCAAGAAAATGATACACTTATTTTAAGTGTAGTCAAAAAAGCAGAAGAGGGCTCGCACCTTTTAGCGAGATTTTTCAATCCAGCTAAAGATGATCAAAGTTTAAGGTTAAAAGATGTTCAAGCACCAGCTCATTATCAACTAAACGAGGAGCTCATCTTGGAAAATGATTCTGAACAAATCGGTGCAAATAAAGTAGTGACAGTCAGCATCAAAAAATAAATGAGTATCTGAACAGCTAATATAGCTGTTCAGTTTCTTTGCAGAAGAGGGTGAAAAAATGAAAATTGTGACGGCGATCGATTCAATGAAAGGCTCCCTAACGAGCAAGCAAGCGAATCAAATTGTGGCAGAAGTTTTTAGAGATGAAAAAATAGAAGTCACAGAAGTTGCAATTGCTGATGGCGGGGAAGGAACGGTAGAGGCTTTTGTAACAAATGCTAATGGGGAAGTAATATCAGTTAAGTGTCATAATTTATTAGGCGATGAAATAACAGCTGATTATGGTTGGCTGGAAGAAGAAAAAACGGCTGTGATCGAATCTGCAGCGACTTGCGGGATCCAATTTTTAAAGGGGACATCTGAAACACATCCCCACAATACCAATTCTTATGGCTTGGGCGAACAAATTCTTTCTGCAGCACAAAAAGGAGCCAAGCGAATCATTATTGGCTTAGGCGGAACAGGAACGATCGATGGCGGAATCGGTTTATTAGCCTGTCTAGGCGTTGAATTTTTCGACAAGCAAAATCAATTGGTTTCACCGATTCCTCGTAATTTCAAAAAAATCACCAGAGTAGAAACCCCAAAAATGCCAATGATGTTAAAAGAGCTTGAAATCATCGTTGCTGCAGATGTAAAAAGCACGATTATAGGGGAAAAAGGAGCAGTCTATTTATTTGGAGAGCAAAAAGGGCTGCAAAGCAATGAGCTAGCTGCTTTTGAAGAAGAGATGACACATTATAGTAAATTATTATTGGAAGGAGCAGAGTCACAAGAAGGTGATGGCGCAGCTGGTGGGATTGGATTAGCTCTTCGGACGATCCTGCAGGCAAAAGTGGTATCTGGTTTGGACCTGATCGCTGAACAGTCTCATTTACCAGAAATAATCCAACAAGCCGATCTGGTTATTACAGGTGAAGGAAAAATCGATAGCCAAAGTTTACAGGGAAAAGTCCCAGTAGGTATCGGGGCAATGGCGCAAAAGCATCAAGTTCCTGTTCTTGTATTTGTAGGTGCAATGCAAGGAGAATCTGACGAATTTGAAAAAGCAGGACTATCAGTGATCATTCCGATCGTAAATGAGGTATCAACTTTGACTGAAGCGCTTATGTATGCTGAACAAAATCTGCGTCAGGCAGCAGAAAGAACGAAAAAACTTCTTTTTCTATTAACATAGCTTATTTGATTTAAGATTAGAAGAGAATATATTTTTTCATTTTTAAGGGGACAATAAAGGAGCAATACGCATAGCGTATTGCTCCTTTATTGTAAAATTGCCGAAAAATCTGGTTTTTGCTATCACTTGTTAAGAAGTAGAGTCCGAGTCAAAACTGTTTTCTAGTGTTTGTCTCGAACTTTTTTTGCAACCACCATATTTTTCTATTTTCGAAAGCTCATTAGACGATAAAAAGCTTTAGAAATCAAGGGTCTAAAAATTATAGTCTCGAAATAAAGAAAAACATTTACAAAAAATAGAAAATAATGTAAAAATACACCATAAATATAAAGAAGGTGAAAAAATGTTCCAGTTAGAAGCATTGAAAGGAAAATTGATCGTGTCTTGTCAAGCGTTGGAGAATGAACCCCTGCATAGCTCGTTTATAATGGGAAGGATGGCGCTAGCTGCTGAAGAAGGTGGTGCAAAGGGAATCAGAGCCAATTCAGTAACTGATATCAATGAGATCAAAAAACAAACAGAATTGCCAGTAATCGGTATTATCAAGCGGGATTATGATGATTCAGATGTGTATATTACGCCAACAATGAAAGAAGTTGACGAGCTGTTGACGACTTCAGCAGAAATCATCGCTTTAGATGCAACAAAGCAAACAAGACCGGATAATGAAAAAGCAAGTGATTTAGTCGAACGGATCCATCGATCAGGGCGATTAGCAATGGCAGATATCTCCACATTGTCGGAAGCATTGCAAGCGGAGAAGGATGGATTTGATCTAGTGTCAACAACATTGGCTGGATATACATCTTATTCTAGAAAAACGGACACGCCTGATTTTGATCTACTTAAAGAGATCGTTCAGCAAGTTGATGTACCAGTAATTATGGAAGGGCATACAGATGCTCCAGAACAAGTGACTAAAGCACTTGAGTTAGGTGCATTTTCTGTTGTGGTTGGCTCGATCATCACAAGACCGCAATTGATCACAAAGCGTTATGTTGAAGCAGCAGATAAGGCAGTAAGGATGGAAAATGATGGAAGATAAATTATTGGTTTGCGACCTTGATGGCACATTGCTAGATGCGAATGGAGCAATTGATGAAGTTAGTTTAGAGAAAATAAAACAGTTTTGTGAAGACGGTGGACATTTTGTTGTTTGCACAGGCAGGATGGATACAGACATTCGCTATATCGAAGACAAGCTAGGGTTCAAAAGTGAATATCGAATTAGCCAAAATGGAGCTGTGATTTATGACAAAAGTGAACAATTGTACTATGAAACGATCCCCAAAAAATACATCGCTACTTTAAACAGGATTATTTTTGGCATGGGACTACGTACGGAAGTATCTAATGTTACGAACCGTCTTTTTCCTAGTCCGAGAGATCCTAAAGATATTGCGGAGTTTGTTGATTCATCGATCATTATTGAGAATCTGGAGAATTTTGTTTTGGAACAAGAAAAAAATCCAACGATCTATCTTACGTTTGGAGAAAAGCAACAGTTTCAGGAAATTCGTGAAAAGGTCGAAGAGGAGTTAGGAGAAGATGCTGTCAACATTGTCATGACTAGTCCAAATTCATTAGAAATCTTTTCAAAAAAAGTATCGAAAGGACAAGCGGTGGAACGAATCATTCAGCAATTGCAATTAGAACGTGAAAATGTTTATACTGCGGGAGATGCTGAAAGTGATGTGTCTATGTTTCATGTGACACCAAATTCTTATGCTGTCCAACAGGCAGAGGCGGCAATAAGAGAGCAGGCTGATTTTTACGCAGAAAATGTTGGAGTGATCATTGACGAAATGTATAAAGGAAGGTGAAAAAAATGCTGAAAATCGTTTATATTCCTTTAGATGAGCGACCGTGTAATGCAGATTATCCGCTGAATGCAGCAGCAGTTTCTAAAGAGATACAGTGTACGATGTTGCCAAAAGAAAAGATGGGGAATAAAAAGAAGTCTGGTGATCTTGATGCTATTTGGCAATTTATTGATGAAGCGGCAAAAAATAGTGATGCAACCGTGATATCAACAGAAATGGTTCTTTATGGAGGGTTGCTTGCTTCCAGATTACATGAATTAAAAGAAGCTGTATTGTTAACATATGAGAAAAGAATACGATCATTAAAGAAAACGAATCCTCGATTAAAAATTTATGCATCCAATTTGATCATGAGAACACCAAAATATAATAGTTCAGATGAGGAACCGGAGTATTATGAAGAATACGGTGAACGAATTTTTCGCTATGGCTGGCTGTTAGACAAAAAAACTAGGGAATCTTTAGATGCAGATGAAAATTTGGAGCTTGATCATCTGAAACAAGAGCTCCCAATTACGATCATCAAGGATTATGAAGACCGTCGTTCCTTCAACGTTAAAGTAAATCTTTTAAATATTCGACTTGTGGAAGAAGGAGTGATCGATTTTCTTGTGATTCCGCAAGATGATTCAGCAGCTTACGGCTATACTGCAATGGATCAAAAGAAGGTTTATCATGCCATTGAGGAAAAAAACTTAAAAGATCAAATCATGGTTTATCCAGGGGCAGATGAAGTTGGCTTTACTTTATTAGCTAGAGCCTATAATCAGTATAAAAATAAAATACCTACTGTGTACGTTCAATTTTCTTCAACATTAGGTCCTGAAATCGTTCCGCTATACGAAGATCGAATCATCAATGAAAGTCTAAAAGCTCACGTAATGGCTGCGGGGATGAGATTGACGAAAAATCAGGACTCTGCTGATTATTATTTAGCGTATAATACTTCTGGAAAAGTAATGCAGGAATCATGTGATCAGCTTGAAAATAAGGACGTCACTTATGACTCTTATCGCCATCTTTTGACTTTTGTCGATGAGATTGCTTGTGCGGCAAAATCGGGGAAAATCATTGGAATATGCGATAGCGCATACGCGAATGGTGGAGATCGTGAATTGCTTCAACTTTTAGATAAACTGGGCTTGATCAATCAACTTTCTGTTTATAAGGCGTGGAATACAAATTGTAATTCCTTAGGTAGTACATTAGGGGCGTTGGCGCTGATCGATGAGCAGGTCGATCATTCACAACTTATGAATAATTTGTATTCAAATCTATTTGAAGATACCTTTTATCAAGCACTTATTCGTATGGACGTCACTGAGAATTATTTACCTCAAATCGGTGTAAATTATTTTGATTTGAAAGATCAAGTTGAAGCGGTACTAATGAAAGTCGAAAGTGAAATGAATTATTTAAAAAAACGTTATTTAAAGAAATCTCTTAAAGGAAAGCATATTGAATTTACAGAAATGTCTTCACCTTGGAATCGAATGTTTGAAATAAACTGTCAAGTAAGAGTGACGGAGGGAGAATAAAATGAAATCAAACGTAGTCGAAAAAATGTTGGTCATTGCAAATAAGTTTTCTAGTCAGAGGCATATTGCGGCGATTCGAGATGGTTTTGTGGCCTTGATACCAGTTACGATCATTGCTTCTTTTTGGGTGTTGATCAATAATCTCGTATTGAGTCCATCCAACGGTTTGTTGAAACATTTTAGCGGTGCTGCTCGTTGGATGGACTTAGGGAATCAAATTTATAATTCTTCATTAGGAATTTTAGCGATTTTGATTGCTGCGACGATTGGTTATAAACTAGCGATCAGCTACCAAGAAGAAGGGCTGTTTGGTGCGGTGATGGGTGTGGTAGCTTTCTTCCTTGTCTTGCCTGCTCAAAATATTGTTACAGATAGTAACGGAGAAACCTTTACAGCCGCAGCATTCACACAAGCGCAGACAAGTGCGACGGGAATGTTTTTGGCCATCGTTGCAACCTTGGTTTCTGTCACCTTTCTTTCAAAATTTTCAAAAATGAACGCACTGAAAATTAGAATGCATGAGAGTGTTCCGCCATCGATTGCAAAGTCATTCAATGTACTGATTCCAGCCTTTTTAGTTACAACGATCATAGGACTTGTAGAAGTAATGATCGTTTGGTTCGCTAATACGGATATCCCAACGATCATTGCGAAATTTTTCCAAGCGCCATTGGTTGCATCTTTTCAATCGATCGGTGGACTGTTGGTTTATGTTTTTCTAAGTAACCTTTTATGGGCTTTTGGGTTACATGGGACGTTCATTTTAGGTTCGATCGGGGAACCGATCATGATGACTGCGATCCAGGAAAATATGGACGCATTGAAAAACAATGCAGAATTACCGAACATCGTCACTAAACCATTTCTAGATGCTTTCGGCTGGATGGGCGGAGGAGGAATGTTGATTTGTCTAGTTATCGCTATTTTTATAGGCTCTAAACGTTCAGATTATCGTTCAATTACTAAAGTTGGTGTGATTCCTTCCTTATTCAATGTTAGTGAACCGCTGATGTTTGGGATACCGGTCGTCTTCAATCCTTTGCTAGGCATTCCGTTAGTGATTGTTCCGATGGTCACTACAGGGCTCGCTTATTTTGCGACAAGCATTGGTTTGATCGCTAAAACTTCTGTGTTGATTCCTTGGACCACGCCGCCGATTCTTTCGGGGTATTTGGCTACGAATGGTGATTGGCGCGCAGCACTGTTACAAATTGTTTTATTGATCATCGGCGTCTTGATTTATCTACCATTCGTTTTCATGACAAACAAAGAAAGTACTTGATCATTAAAAAATGTGAAACAAAACTAAAAATCATCGTTTGCTTCAGTTTCTTTCCTCTTTTGGAGATTTGAATCGAGTTTGATATAATCAAGCTATAAAGAGGAGGACGTAATATGGATTTATTAGCAATGATCAGCAGCTTTTTTCCATCGTTAAGTAAGTCTGAGAAGAAAGTTGCTCAATTGATTTTAAGTAATCCTGATGAAATAGAACATTTATCGATCAATGAAATTTCTGCAATGGCAAGTGTGGGTGAAAGCACGGTTGTTCGTTTTGCTAGAAAAATCGGTTTTTCTGGATTTCAAGATTTGAAGCTGGCTTTAGCTAAATATCAAGCAACTGTCATCAAAAAGGATAGTAGAGAAAGTGATGGGGAGAAGGGAATCATCTATCAGCAATATATCGATAGTTTAGCTGAAACGATGGGCTTTTTAAAAGAGGATCAAATTCAAAAAGCTGTTACTTCTATCCATGAGGCGAGACGTATTTATATATTTGCTGTGGGAAATTCAGGTCTTGTCGGAATGAACTTAAGTAATCGCTTGAAGCGTTTAGGAAAATGGGTCGAGTTTGTTCAAGATGGGCAACTACAAAGTATTTATGCAACGATGATGACAAAAGATGATTTAGCTTTTGCTATCAGTACCTCTGGTAATACGAATGAAGTGATCATCAATGTAGAGATGGCTAAATCTCATGGATGTAAGTCTATTTCATTAACAAACTATCTTGGCTCTAAACTAACTGAAATCAGCGATCTAGCCTTAATTGGATCATCTAAAGAATATATTTCGGATGCGGGGTCATTTGCGGCGATGCTCAACCAAATGTTCATTATTGATGTATTGGCTAAAGAATTAGTCAAGCTTGCTCCTGATCATTATCATGAGCTGCGTATGAAGCGTAATGAAGCGTTGATGAATCGCATAAATTAGACGGTTGGTATCTAAACCACTAGAAAATAATGAGATTAGAGTTTATCATAACGGACAGTCCCTGTTTTTAGCGATCGAATGTTAAATAAATAATTTATTAAACATATGAAAGGTGTTCTCAAGCAAAAAGCGAAGAGGCACCTTTTTTTAATTGATAAATATAGAAAAAATCTATTTCTATCCTTGTTAGTATATAGTATACTTTAAGAAAGGAATATATTTTATGTTGGAGTTAGTTAGGAGAAGTTATGAACATGATCGATTTGCTAAATAGTTTGAAGCCGCTGTTTGAGAGTAAAGTAATGTGGTTTTTAATGGTGCTGATTATTATCAATTATCTTTCTAAAATTTTTTCATTTTTTGTTGAACGCAATAAGAACTATCAATTAAGTGATATCGATGCTATGTCAGGTGAAAAGTTCGAGCATTATTTTGCCAATTTATTAAGAAAATCAAATTATCAGCGAGTCAAGGTTACGCAATATCAGGGGGATCAGGGGATCGACGTTCTAGCTCATAATGATGATCGGAAAATAGGGTATCAGTGTAAACGATATAAAAGAAATGTTGGAAATAAAGCCGTTCAAGAGGCACATGCTGGTAAAAGTTATTATGAATTAGATGAGGTGTATGTCGTGACGAACAGTTACTTTACTAAACCTGCAAAAGAATTAGCACACAAAACAGGGGTTCATCTAATTGATAGAGACGAGTTATACAGAATGATGAAAAATAAAAAATGACAAAGCTTTATAGAAATCCATTCAAATAGAAGAAAATAACAAAAAAATCGATTTATCCCTTTCCATCTAGAAAAAAGATAGGATAAATCGATTTTTTTATTGTATTAACTATGTTTATTTTCTAACCATTTTTTTGCTTCGCTAATTTCTTCATAAGTCAATTGATGACTTTGTGTCCATACATAAGTGACATCTCCATGATTTTCCGCAAATAAATTCAGCACACGTCGACTTTCTTTGATCGGTACGATCGGATCATGTGTTCCAAATGTCATAAAACTTTCGGTATTTTTCAGATGCTCTGAGTTCACTACATTTATTGGATACATGGGATGTAGTAAGATAGCTTTTTTCAATCTAGAATCTCTCAGCATCAAATTGACGGCGATATTTGCTCCATTGGAATAACCGATCAATGTGACCTGATCGAATGAAAAATCATATGTTTGTGCTAAACCATCAATAAAATCGTCTAATTCTTTTCCCCGTGATTCCAAGTCTTTTTCATCATAGATCCCTTCAGCTAGCCGACGGAAATAACGATTCATGCCATCTTCTTGTACGGTTCCTCGAATCCCGATCAGTGTAGCATCAGCATTCAATTCTTTTCCGATTGGAAGCAGAGAATGCTCATCTCCTCCTGTTCCGTGAAGGAGAATAAAAACAGGAGCATCTGCTTTGCCTTGTTCTATTATATAGTTCATTGTTGTTCCCTCCATCGTATATCGTGATCAAACATCTAGCCTTGGTAGACGAGAGATGATTTCTGCTCGCCGAGCTTCAAACTGGGGCGGCAGCATTAATTGTTTGCCTAAATTTTCAAAAGATTCATCAACAGTAAATCCAGGTGTTTCAGTCGCGATTTCAAAGATGATATCTCCGTGTTCTTGGAAGTAGATCGCTTTAAAATAGTTGCGGTCTTTGATCTCAGTTACCGAATAATGATGAGTATATAAATAATCCTGCCATTGTTTCTGTGATTCGTAAGTGGGCACAGACCAAGCAATATGGTGCACGGTACCAACTCCCCAGCGACCAAATTTCATCACCGTTTTTGGCACGATGATTTGATGCTTTTGAGTGCCTTTTGTGTAAAACGAATAGCTTTTCTCAGTCGTTACCGCAGATTCTAATCCGAGATCGTTTACCAAGGTGTTGCTTGTTGCCTCAGGATCAGCTGAAAGCAACACTGTCCCGTGAAATCCAAGAATTGCGGCTGAATCTGCAGTTTCGACTCCTTCAACAAGTGCCAAAGATAAATCATGAGAGTCTTGTAGCTCCAATGTTGGTTGATTAAATAGCTCCGTTTCTTTTACAGAAATCTGATGTTTAGCTAGATGCTCTTTCCAATAAGCGGTAGTTCCCTTCGGAATACGAAAAGCAATGGTTCCCACTTGGCCACTGCCTACACGTCCTTTGTGCGCATTGCTCCAAGGGAAAAAAGTGAGGATCGTTCCATTATCGACAGATTGATTGCTGTAGTACAAGTGGTAAGTATGTTCGTCATCAAAATTGACCGTTTGTTTGACTAAACGTAAACCTAAAACATCGCGATAGAACTGTAGATTTTCTTGCGGATCACCGACTATGGCAGAAATGTGATGGATTTTATCGATCGGGTTCATTGGACATTCTCCTTAAGCGCGTATGGTATTGAAAGGTTTGATGACACTTTCGATATATTCGCGACGATTTTCTAAAAATGGTGCAAGTGATAATTTTTCTCCTAATGTTTCGTAAGGCTCATCCCCCATGAAACCTGGTTCATCTGTTGCTAGCTCAACAAGTATATGGCCGACACGAACATATAAAGATTCAAAGTAGTAACGATCGACATAGCCGGAATTGGCTAATCCTAGATTATCAAAAATTTCCTGCCAAACAGCTAATGATTTGCGATCAGCTAAACGGAATGCAACATGGTGAACCTCGCCAAAACCTTGTTGAGATTGCGGACTGGTCGTATCATCCACCAACACTACTTGAGCACCGTTACCACCTTCGCCAACTTCCATCAAATATCGATTGTCTTCTTGCTTAATAGTTTTAAAGTTGAAAATAGTTTCTAATAGACCTTTAAAATCAGCCGCATAAGAAACAGAAATCTCAACTGGTCCTAAACCGTAAATCGCAAATTCTTCTGGGACGGGCCCTTTTTTCCATGGAATTCCTGCTTTGACGCCGGTATTTGTTTCATCGGAAATCAATTGATAGGCTTGATCGTCGAAATCCCAGAAACGTAATACTTTTTTACCGAATTCAGTTGAAATAGCGTCATGTTTTACATTGAATTCATTAAAACGTTGTTCATAGTAAGTTAAAGCAGCATCGCTTGGTACACGAAATCCAGTTCTGCTGATCGAATTCGTCCCTTTGGTTCCTTTTGGATTGTTGGGAAAGTCGAAAAAGGTCATCGTTGTGCCGGGTGAACCTAAGTCGTCTGCAAAATAAGTATGATATGTATAGATATCATCTTGATTGACTGTTTTTTTCACTAATCGCATGCCTAGAATATCTGTGAAAAATGCATAATTCTTTTCTACATCGCTAGTCATTGCTGTGACGTGATGTACTCCTAATAATTGATCTTCTTTTCTCATTTTAATAGCCTCACTTTTAATCGTTTATTTTTTTTAATAAGTGTTGTAATGATCGTAATTCTTCGATAGTAATATCAGAAAAACTAGCCGCAATTTGCTGAGCATGAGTAGGAAAAATTTCCTCCATCAGAGTTTTTCCTGCTACGGTAATATCGACATAGATGATTCGACGATCGCTTTCATTTGTTTGCCGTTTTACATAGCCTTTTTTCGTTAACTGGTCGATGACATAGGTGGTACTGCTGCTGGCAATCAGGATCTTTTCCTTAATGGTTTGTGTCGTTTGTCTTCCTTTATGGAAAAGCAATTCCAAAACTGAGAATTCAGTAATATTCAAGCCGTAACAGGTAACATCCTTTTTGGCTAATTGCTCTAGTTGACTAGCGGTGCGTAAAATTCCGATATATGTTTTTAATGATTCTTCTTGATGATCCATGACTTCACCTCTTTTTATTTCGAATTCGAAATAAATATAACTTACTTTTAATAAGTATGCAAGCTTTTTGTTTCGATCATTCAAAATGATTGTTTAAAAGCAGCGTCAGTTGTACTCTTAAGAGAGAATAGAAAGAGGAGAGGTTGACTTTAGAGGATTAAAACATTTTCGTTTACAAATGTAGTCGTATTTGTTATGCTTGTTTTGTCGAAAGGTTTTAGAACATATAAATAATCTGGTTTTGATCAATGAGCGAAAGCAGCTAAAGTGAAATAAGCGAAAGTAGGGATAAATAATGAGTAATAAGAGTACAGGCAGTGATGAAAAAAATCATTCAATGCACGCAGATCATGAAATGAAAGGAATGGACCATACTGAACATGATATGAGCAACATGAATCATTCGATGCACGAAGACCATGATATGAGCAACATGGACCATTCAATGCATGAAGGACACGATATGGGCGGTATGGATCATAGTATGCATATGGGGAACTTCAAGCAAAAATTTTGGTTATCTTTGATCATCGCTATTCCGATCATTATACTATCACCAATGATGGGAATGGAGTTGCCTTTTCAATTTTCGTTTCCAGGTTCTAACTGGGTCGTTTTAGTGTTAGCCTCTATTTTATTTGTTTATGGTGGTCAACCATTTTTAAGTGGCGCTAAAATGGAATTGAAAATGAAAAGTCCAGCAATGATGACGCTGATTGCAATGGGGATTTCTGTCGCTTTCTTTTACAGCTTATATTCGTTTGTTGCGAATACCTTTTTTCATGCACATGTCATGGATTTTTTCTGGGAGCTTGCGACATTGATCGTTATCATGTTATTAGGACATTGGATCGAAATGAATGCGGTGATGAATGCCAGTGATGCGTTGCAAAAATTAGCAGAACTGCTGCCGGATGAGGTGACACGAGTTAGAGCCGATGGCACTGAGGAAAAAGTTTCTCTACAAGCAGTCCACGAAAACGATCATTTGATTGTTCGTGCGGGCGACAAAATGCCGACAGATGGACTTATTGAAAAAGGCAATTCCATTGTTGATGAATCAGCTGTTACAGGTGAGTCTCGCGGTGTGATCAAAAAGGTAGGGGATCGTGTGATCGGTGGCTCTGTCAACGGAGATGGAACCATGACAATTCTAGTTACAGGAACAGGCGAGAGCGGTTATCTTGCGAAAGTAATGGACATGGTTCGCAAAGCCCAAGCAGATAAATCAAAACTAGAAGCACTATCAGACAAGGTAGCAAAATGGTTGTTTTATGTGGCATTATTTGCTGGGATTCTAGCATTTATTGTCTGGTTGTTTGTTAGTGATCTGCCTTCTGCTTTAGAACGAATGGTGACCGTTTTTATTATTGCTTGTCCTCATGCGTTAGGATTAGCGATCCCGTTGGTTGTTGCCCGCTCAACCTCTATTGCAGCTAAAAATGGCTTATTATTAAAAAACCGCAATGCTCTTGAGAATGCTCATGATCTAGATATGATTTTATTAGATAAAACAGGTACGTTGACTCAAGGAACTTTTACTGTAACTGGTGTGGAAACATTTGCTGAAACTTTAGATAAAAAAGCAGTGTTACAATATATCGGTGCTTTAGAAAGTAGCGCAAATCATCCAATTGCTACAGGAATCATGAACTACTTAAAGGAACAGAAGATCACACCGTTTAAAGCTGCGAATGAAAGAAATATTTCTGGTGTTGGGTTAGAAGGGCAAGTTGAAGGTAAAAAGGTAAAAATCATCAATGCCAAAGCGTTGAGTCAATTGAATATGACAGTTGATCAGTCAGCTATTACACACTATCAAGAACAAGGCAATACGATCAGCTATTTGTTGATCGAAGAGCAATTAGTCGGTTTGATTGCTTTGGGTGATCAAGTAAAACCTGAAGCGAAGGAATTTATTATCGCGTTGAAAGCACGGGGGATTGAACCCGTTATGCTGACTGGAGATAATGAAGAAGCAGCATCTAGTGTTGCAAACTATTTAGGTATCGAACGATTTTATGCTAGTTTATTACCTGAAGGAAAAGAAAAAATCGTTGCTAAGTTAGTGAATGAAGGACATCGTGTAGCGATGGTGGGTGACGGAATCAATGATGCGCCGAGTCTCGCACGTGCGACGATCGGAATTGCGATCGGAGCTGGAACGGATGTAGCGATCGATTCTGCAGATGTTGTATTAACAAATAGTAACCCGCTGGATATTTTACATTTTATTGATTTGGCGAAACAAACCCGAATCAAAATGGTTCAAAATTTATGGTGGGGAGCGGGTTATAACATCGTTGCTATCCCTTTAGCTGCTGGTGTTTTAGCTCCGTGGGGAATCATCTTGAATCCTGCTGTCGGGGCAGCTTTGATGTCTTTAAGTACGATCATTGTAGCGTTGAATGCGATGACGTTGAAGATTAAAAAATAGAGAAGGGTTACTTTTTATAAAAATAAAAGAACAAACTAAAACAGAGGAGATCATCATCAGTTGATGTGCAGCTCCTCTGTTTTAATTAGCTCTATTGATCAAAGCTTTCCATTAACTTAGCTTGAGCTTCAATCCGTTCTTTGATCTTGATAATAAAATTATCTGGGCTAGTCACGGTCAAAAATGGTCCGAATGACAATATCCGAATCAACAGCTCTGTTTCATCGCTCGTATCATATTGAATGGTCAATTCATAGTGAGACTCATCCAATCGACGAGTCGTTTTGTGGTAATCAGCAAAATGAAGCATACTTCGTTTTAACGCTTGTCGCTTATCGATCAATTGACAAGTCATTTGTGCTTGCTTTCGACGAGAGGTGATCGGTAGAGCCAAATAGTCTCTTTTTTCTTCAGCTAACTGGACTGTAAGCATGCGATCAAGATTAAGTGTTACTTCAAATCGGCTGGTCCGTAAGATACGCCAAGCCTTTAAGCGAAAAAGATTATTCTTGGGTGAATAGTCTAATTTGAAGGGCAGAAAAAGACCGATTTTGCTGGATACTTTTTTATGTCGTTGATAGTCGATCAACAAAGGCCTTTTTTCCTGAATGGCTTCGATCAAGCATTTAAAATGACGCTGCTGCTGTTTCTGATCAATGATCGAATCGATTTGGTTAAACTGATCATAATAAGTGATAGCGTTTAAATCGAAAAGTGGCTGAATTCCTTTAAGTTGCTGATTTAAATCAGAAATCTCATGATCTTCTAAGAAAAATGAAAGTCGAGGATCCTTCATTATCGTTTTGAGCCAGCGACGTTCTAAAATCGTATATGTGCTAGGTGTCTCATTTTTCGTGATTGGAAACCAGCAATCAGGTTCTTTTTCAAATAATAAGTACCAAGGATTATTTTTGTTTTGCAAAGAAGGAAGGAGCTGCATCACAGACTCGTCAAATCCTTTCATTCGAACGATACGGTCCAGTTCTTTTGTTGATAATGCTTGCTTCTGATTTAAAATTTCCTTTACAATAGCAAAATAGATTCCATTTATTTCATGAAATAAAAAATCAGTCATCTATTTTTACCTCCTTTGAAGGGGAGTATAGGGCAATAAGTTCCTTTAAGTCGTTAATAAATAATGTCTCCCACTCTTTATCTGTACTTTCAATAGAAATGATTCTTCCGACAAATGTTCTGAGAAATGGGTTGATAGCAAATAGATCAATCAATTCAATTTCAAAAACGACTGTCTTTTGATCGATTCGATAGCTAATTCCCATTCGCTGTTCGCGAGCGATTCTTGTCATCAAATAATCCTCATATCCCTCCAAAATCTGAAGCAATACGCGTAATTTTTTTAAAGGTTTTTGATTAAAACTTCCGTTCCAAGAAGTCTCTTTCTTCTCAGAAAACTGTTCTTGAAAATCTAAATATTGTTCAACAGGTTCTTTCAAAATAACTTCTTTGATATTGTCGATTCTGATCGAAGTAAGTAAGTTTTTGTGAAGCAAGCCGACTAGATATTGTCTGCCGGTCTCTGTGCTAACATACAAAGACAGTGGTATTAGTTCAGCTTCTTTGCCATTATATTGGTAAACAGATATATAGCGGTGCTCCGTAATTGCAGCAAGAATGGTTAAAACAATTTCCTCATCTAAACTGTGAACAATAAAGTGATGCTTGAACGTAAACGGACTTTCGGTTTTCTGATTTAGCTTATTCAATAAAAATTGTCCAATAACACCACCAGGCAGAACTTCTTTATAAAAATGCAGAACAGGAATCATTTTTTTCTCTAAACTTAGAGGAGCGACTAACTGATAATGAAGTCGCTTCTCTTTTTCTATCTCTTGAAGGACACCTAGTCTGCTGTATTCTTTCAGTTTGTTTCGGATGGTAAGTTCTGAGAGTGTCGGTGCACCGTCAAAGTGATTCAAGTACTCTTGGTGAAGCAGTTCTGTCAATTCAGTTAGGGACAATGACTCATAGCTTGTCAAACAATCTAGAATTGTAAAATGAAGAAAAACATCATTTTTAGTGAAACTTTTTGTTTGCCATAATTTAAAGAATGGATTTGTGTCTAAGGGTTCTTGCTTGAGTTCAAGTCGAATCGTTTTCCCTTGGGCAGTTTGTTCCCATTCAGTATATTCGCTTAAGAAGCTTTCTATGCGACGGCGCTCATTATCATAGCTACGTAAACTTTTTTCTTGAAATTCCTCTCGATGTTTAAAACCATTGATATAAAATTCTCTGGCATACGAGCGAATCGTATTAAAATCTTTGATCAACTCATTAAAAGACCTACTCATTTTTTTCCTCACTATTTTTATTTGGTCATTTTATTATAGCAAATTCACTGATCAAAGTTCGCAACATTTTTTTAAGGCTGAAATGAACGGGGTGTTTTACAATGAATTCAGTTAAGTCGTTACTGACAAAACATATCGAAAAAAGGAGTGAAAATAATGTTTGTACATTATGATAAATCAAAAAATGCTGCACCGATCAAAGTTTGGCTGCCTAAGGGGACGCTTGAGGAAAATGTGTTAGAACAAGCGCTGGACTTGGCTCAATTACCATTTGTTTTTAAATGGGTTGCTTTGATGCCGGATTGTCATTATGGCTACGGGATGCCGATTGGAGGAGTTTTAGCGACAAAAGATGTGATCGTTCCTAATGCAGTTGGTATGGATATTGGTTGTGGGATGTGCTACGTTCAAACGGATATTTTGTTCGCTGATTTGCAAAAAGTAGAACATGATAGACAACCACTTTTAAAATTGATCGTCAATCAAGTGATGCGTGATGTACCAGTCGGCTTTGCATTGCATAAAGAAAAGCAATCTTCTAAAGTGATCGACCAAGCATTGATCGATATGAGGGATGATCGAAGTCTTCCAGAAGCAAAAGAAATTTTAGAGAATGCGTATTATCAAATAGGTACGTTGGGCGGAGGCAATCATTTTATCGAGTTTCAGCAAGATGATGAGGGCTATATCGGGATCATGCTTCATTCCGGAAGTAGAAATTTGGGTGCTAAGATTTGTCAACATTTTAATAAAGTAGCGAAAAACTTAAACGAAATCTGGCATAGTCGAGTACCTGAAAGCAATCAATTGCCTTTTTTACCGACAGCAACTGAAGCAGGTAAATCGTATTTAAAATGGATGAATATAGCGCTGGATTATGCTTATGAGAATCGTGAACAGATGCTTGAAAAAACAATGGAAATCTTTTCTCATTTTGTTGATAAGTATTTGGAAAAAGAAGTGAATTACAGTATGCGTGTGAACTGTCACCATAACTATGCAGCGTTAGAACATCATTATGGTCAAAATGTTTGGGTACATCGAAAAGGAGCAACACGTGCTAGAAAAGATGAGTTGGGGATTATTCCTGGAGCAATGGGTTCATCGAGCTATATCGTAAAAGGATTAGGTGAACCAGAAAGCTTTCATTCATCTTCTCATGGAGCTGGACGTGTGTATTCACGTAAAAAAGCGAAAGAAGAAATTTCTGTTGAATCTGTGATCGTTGATTTGAAAGAAAGAGAAGTTATCCTTGGCAAAGTGAAAAAGGCAGATGTCGCAGAAGAAAGTCGTTTTGCGTATAAAAATATCGATGAAGTGATGGGAAATCAAGAAGAACTAGTCACGCCTATCAAAAAATTAACTACAATAGGTGTCATCAAAGGATAGAAAGCAGGGGAGTAAAATGAAAAATCAAGAATTTACAAATAATAATCAGCATTATAGACAGCTTGAGGAAAATATGCAAAAAGAATTTCATCAATTGCTTTGTGAGAATCAACCATTGTTCAAAGTCGCGCTTACCGACGATTTGTGGCTTCATTATCTGGAATCACTTGAGCTATCAAGTCGACAACAGTATAACTGTAGTTGCTGCAAAGCATTTATTAGAAAGTATGGAGATCTAGTTATTCTGACAGAGGATGGTCAAATAAAATCTGCACTTTGGCATCCAGAAACTGTACCTGATTATTTTAAAGCAGCAGTAACACAACTCAAGAAAGTGGTTGAAGCGAGTTCTATCAAAACAGTTTTTTATTCAGATCAGCGTCAGCTGGGAACGCCATTTTCTGGGGAAAGAAGCCACTTATCACTGATGTTGCCTAAACACTATGTAAGTAAGTCTGCTTTGAAAACAGCCAATCAGCTGATGGCGGAAAAGAAAGCAGAATTTCAACTTTTTGAAGCTACCTTACACATGTATTCTAGAGATAGTGTTTCTATAATGAAAACACTTATCGACTCAGGTGCTCTTTATCGCAGTGAACGATTTATCGGTATGATCTCATGGTTTGACGAAGCACAACAAGTGATTTTGAAAGAAAAAGATGCTCTCGTGAGAGAACGTTTGATGTGGCGTTATATAGCAAAAGCCAAAACAGGCTATTGCCATTTGAAAAATTCGATGATCGGCACCTTGCTTGATGATTATCAGGAAGGTATAAATACTGATGAATTGATCCGACGCTATAACGATAAAATGGATCCATCACAATATATGCGTGCGCAATCGGCTCCTACTGAAGGTGCTTTGATCGAAGCAGAAAAATTAGTTGAAAAACTTGGCATAATAGATGCGTTAGATCGTCGTTTTGCTCGTTTAGATGAGATTCCAGAATTCATTTGGCGTTCTCCTGAAAAGAAAGTGGAAAAACAAAAAATGGGATTGTTTAGTGGGATTATTCCGAAAATCCCAAAGGTCAAGATTATTGATTGGCCGATCACTACAATGACCTGGAAAAAGTTTTCTGAAACCCTTCTGCCGCAAGTAAATAAAATTGAAGCTAGAGTTGATGATACGAATCGTTTGATGAGTTTAGTGACGGAGAATATACCAGACTCTAAAAGCATTTTCCAATGGGATAATCCATTCTCTTGGTATTATCACGGCGGGGTAGATGGTGAAATCAAGCGTCGTGTCCAAGAAGCGGGTGGCAGATATGAAGAAAATGATATCCGCTGTTCGCTCATTTGGGAAAATCGTACGGATTTGGATTTGCATTGCTTGACACCGGCTGGTAAACATATTTTCTATAACCGAAAACGTGAAACAAATGGTTGGCTGGATGTTGATATGAATGTTCGTGGAGAAACGATGTATCCAGTTGAAAATATTCGCTGGACGAAAGGAGAAGGTGTGGAAGGAAACTATCGGTTTTATGTTCATAATTATCGGGATAGGAGCAATGGATGGGGCACGCCTTTTAAAGTAGAGCTGGAAGTCGCGGGGCAAGTTTATACTCATCAAGGAGAGTTGAGTGTAACAGGTGCGCAAGAAACTGCTTTTGAGTTCATCTATAAAAAAGGACAGATAGCCAAAATGTTGACTAGTAATCAAAGTAGAGAGCATGATACATGGAATCTTACACAAGGAGCATTTGTGGAAGTTACAGGGATCACTAAATCACCCAATCTTTGGGGAGAAAGAAATTGGGAACAAAGCGGAAATCATACATTCTTCTTGTTAAAGGACTGTCGTGATGAGAGTCAAGGCAAAGGTCGTGGTTTCTTCAACGAAATGTTGATATCTGAGTTAAGGGAAATAAGAAAGACTCTAGAAATTTATACGGCGATGACACCGATCAAAGCGGCAGAGGTGGCAACAGCTTGCGGGCTTGGATTTAGTAAAGAAGCTGAATGGAATGTGTTATTAAAAATTTCTATCGATGGTATGGAGCGATTGATCAAAATTGATCGATTTGACTGATTTCGATTAAAAGGATAAAAAATTGTTTAAAAAGAACAACCGTCCCAATTATTTTTATTGAGACGGTTGTTCTTTTTTTCGTAAGAGCGATTAAATCGTAATCGTCTCTTTTGCAGTTTTAGCTAATTCTTTCTTCAATTCGCCAATTATTTCTATTCCTGCACTAGTTCCGATTCTTTCAGCTCCACAGGCGATCATCTTTTTAAACGTTTCGGCATCACGAATTCCACCGGCCGCTTTGACCTTCACTTTATCACCCACATGTGTTTTCATCAATTTAACATCATCGAAAGTTGCTCCTGTCGGCGCAAAGCCTGTCGATGTTTTGATGAAATCCGGCTCGACTTTTTTAGCTATTTCACTAAGCTTGATTTTTTCTTCATCAGTCAGGTAAGCATTTTCAAAAATGACTTTGGAAATCACGTGGTTTTTGCGGCAAATCGCAACGATACCTTCCATCTCTTCTTCGATATATAGCCAGTTTTGAGCTTTGACCTCAGTCAGGTTGACTACATAATCGATTTCAGTGGCACCGATCTTGATTGCGTTCTCTGTTTCGAAAAATTTAGCTTCTTTAGAAGTTTGTCCTAAAGGAAAGCTAATGGCTGCGCCGATATTGATATCCGTCCCTGCCAATAATTCAGCGCATAACTTCGACTGGACTTGGTTGATAGCAACCATCTTGAAATGATAGTCTTTCGCTTCTTGGCAAAGCTTGCTCATATCTGCGGTGGTAGCGTCAGCCTTCAGGTTGGTATGATCGATAAAACGTGCTAACTCATCGATAGTATAATTCGACATGTAAATCCCTCCTATATGTAATTACATAATGAGTGTAAAACGAAAGAAGTTTCTTGTCAAGAGAAAAAATATTCAAATAAGTTATTGACATATTAATTGTAAGGGGTTACTATTTGGGTGTGGTAAGAATTAATGTAATTACATAAATGGAGGTTATAAAATGAAGCTATTACTTGTCTCGCATGGAACCTTTGCAACTGGCTTATTGGAAAGCTATGTCATGATCGCTGGCGAAAATAGTGATATTTCTGCGATTTGTTTAACAGACGATGGGATTGGAGATTTCTCTAAACGTTTGCAGGACTTTGTACAAATGTATCTTGATGAAGGTCTTTTGATTCTGTGTGATATTAAAGGAGGAACGCCCTTCAATGAGGCGTATCGGGAATTTTTGGCAAATCCGCAGCAAGTAAAAGTGGTGACAGGGATGAATCTACCAATGTTGATTGAAACAGGCGTCGCCCTTCAAAGCGGTAGAAAGCTTGAAGAATTATTTGAACTAGCAGTCAATACGGGCAGAAGCTCTGTTGAAGGTACTGAGATATTAGCACAACAAGAGGATGAGATCGACTTTTAAAGGAGGAAAACAACATGACAATTACATTAGCAAGAATCGATGACCGAGTGATTCATGGACAAACAACGACACGCTGGACCAAAGCAAGACCTGTCCAAGGGATCTTAGTTGTAGGGGATGATATCGCTCAGGATGACTTAAGAAAAAAAGTATTGAAGGCAGCGGCTGGAAACTTGAAATTAGGAATTTATACCGTAGAGCAAGCAGTTGAAAGTGTGCCGAAAGGGAAAAACTCACAAAAGGATTTCTTTCTTATCAGTAATTCGCCGCAAACCTTTGCGAAATTGGTAAAGCTTGGCGTTGATTTTGGTAAAAAACTCAATGTTGGACCGATGAATACTCGTGCTGGAGCAAAAGTGTTAGGACGAACAGTTGCCATCGATGAAAAAGATTATGAAGCTTTCGAATATATGGACCAGCAAGGAATCGAAATCGGATTTCAATTGTTGCCGGATGATGAAATCAAACCTTGGAAACAATTAAAAGCCAAATATGATGGGATGTAATGGGAAAAACAGATAGGGGGAACCAAAATGGATACAGGATTATTATTGCCAGCATTATTGACCGGAATTTTTTGTTATTTAGGTGCGATCGAAACCCCATGGCTTTTCGGCATGACGGGCGGCTTTTACATTGTTGGCCGGCCTTTGGTTGCAGGATTACTGGTAGGGATCGCTTTTGGTGATGTGCAGGCGGGGATTCTTTGTGGCTTAGCTGTTCAAGCCGTTTTTATTGCCAATTTAACCACTGGGGGAGCAACGAACAGTGAGATCACGTATGCGGCATATGGCGGCATCGGTTTGGCTTTAGCAACGACTAAAGACCCTGCTGTTGCAGTTACTTTGGCGATTTTGATCGGGCAAACATTTGGACTTATTTTTTACAATTCTAGAATGGCAGCGTATTCTTTTTGGAATACTCGGGCGCAAACAGCCGCAGAGAAAAATGATGATCGAGGAATCGTTTTGAATCATGTTGTTTATCCTCAGATCACGACCTTCTTATTGCGTGCAGTACCAGTATTTTTAGCAATATTTTTAGGAAAAGGATTAGTGAATTGGCTTCTTTCAAACGTTCCTCAGGTCGTAACGGATATTATTTCTGTTTTGGGCGGCGTCTTACCGGCATTAGGAATCGCTATGCTAATGAGCATCGTAGTCAAAGAAAAGGCGCACTTGATTTTCTTTTTTGCTGGTTTTGTTTTAATGGCATTTGCCGGATTGAATATGATCGCTTTAGTATTTATAGCAGCACTTGTCGCTTATATCGTCTTTTTAGCAACAGGCAATGCGTCTAATGCCCAACCTAAAGCAGCAAATCAGTCGGCTGATTCTACCGTATTTGAAGATGATGATCTATTCTAGAAAGGATGAACTGACATGGAACAAACAACGAAGCGTTTATCAAAAAAAGAGTTACGTCAAATTTGGAAACGTTGGGGCTTCACCCATCTTTCTTCGATGAGCTATGAAAAATTACAAGCGCATGCCTGGGCGTATTCCTATCTGCCATTTGCTGAAAAATACTATAAGAATGATCCAGAAAAAAAGAAACGTTTATTGATGCGTCATTCAATGTTCTATAATACTGAACCACAAACGGGACAGCTGATCAATGGGATCGTAGCATCTTTAGAAGAAGAGATAGCTATTGGCGGCGATGTGCCGGAGGAAATGCCGATCAATATCAAAACGACGCTGATGGGACCCTTAGCAGGAATTGGAGATTCGATCATTCAGGGCATCATCGTACCGATCCTATTGTCGATCGGTATGGGCTTGGCTTCTGGCGGGAATGCCCTAGGACCGATCTTTTATATCTTATCGTATGGAGTAGTTGGGGTACTGATTTCTTACCTTGCGTTTATGAATGGATATAAATTAGGTGTAAACGCCATTGATGTGATTATTGGCGAAAATGCGAAACGAATCACAGATGCCTTCAACATTTTAGGTGTGATGGTTGTCGGAGGCTTAGCTGCTTCGAATATTGCGCTCGTGACAAAACTAAAAATTCCAATGGGCGAAGAAGTCCAAGCCTTACAAGATGTCTTGGATGGCATTTTTCCTAAGGTACTACCGTTGGCGATGGTATTATTGGCTTGGTACTTATTGACGTCTAAACAATTGACAGCAACAAAAGTTATTTTAGTATTGACGGTTATTTCTGCGATCGGTGTTGCCGTCGGCGTTTTTTAGGAGTGGTGAAAAAGCATGTTTATATTAAAATCGATTCCCAAAAAAAGAATTTGGGGAACGCCTCGTTTACAAGCCTATTCAACAGAAAACTGTGAGGGAAAAATAGGTTCTGTGTATTCTGCATCTGCAACCGAAGAAATCGATAGTCCTGTTGTTTCGGAACAGCAGACATTACGTGAGCTAGTTCAAAAAAATCCACAATCCTTTGGTTTGCTTGAAGGAGAAGAATACCCTTTGATCATTTCGATGACTGGCGCAGATGAGAATTTGAGCATTCAAGTGCATCCTACTGATAACTATGCTGAAAAAAAAGTCAATAAGCCGTATGGAAAAAGTGAAGCTTGGTTCTTTTTGACACCACCAAAAAGTGGATCGATCATCGCGGGGCAAACAGCGGCTTCCAAACAAGCCTTTATGACAGCGATCCAAGAGAATAAGTATGAAACGATTTTAGGAAAAACGACAGTGGCGAAAGAATCGATCGTGTATATTCCTTCTGGAACCATTCACGCATTGACCAAAGGCGCATTAGTCTATGAAATTCAGCAGTCTACAGATATCACATATCGTTTTTATGATTATGATCGTTCCGATGATTCTGGCATCAAAAGAGAACTGCATACAAAACAAGCGACTGAAACACTAGAATTACAACAAACTGTGCTAAAGGCTAATTTTGACTTAGGACAAACCCTTGATGTGAAAGAATTTACTGTCAGAAGATCACTTTTATCAAAAAACTACCGAAATCAAAAATCCTTAGCACAAGTGATCACTGTTTTGACTGGAACAACTAAAATCGCAGAACAAGAGATCAAGCAAGGTCAAAGTATAATCGTTTTGCCAGATGAACAATTAGTGATCGATACACCATTTGAATGTATGATCGCCACACCAAAAGCATATTGGCGCGAGACTTCTGTCTAATTTATTGTATAATGAAGATACATGAGCGAGGAGGTAGTTTATGAATTTGCCTTTATACAAAAAAATCGAGCAGGATCTATTAGATAAGATCGAAGATGGAACCTATGCTGAAAATGAGCTGATCCCAACAGAATTAGAATTAGCTGAAGAATATCAAGTAAGCAGACCGACAGTAAGACAGGCGGTCCAAACATTAGTGGATGCTGGCTATTTAGAGAAGAGAAAAAAAAGAGGAACGATCGTTAAACGCCCAAAAATCGAGCAGGAATTTACCAAAGTGATCGAAAGTTTTGATTCTGAGATGAGCCGAAAAGGCTTGGTTCCAAAGACGAAAGTCATTGCTTTTAGAAAAGACGCTGCCAATGAAGAAGTGGCTGGAAACTTAGAGATCCTAGAAGGTGATGACGTTTATAAGCTGATTCGTTTACGGTATGCTGGAGAAAAACCGACAGTTTTAGTAACTACCTACATCCCTGCATTTCTATTTAAGGAACTTGATGAAGTCGATTTTTCTACAAATTTACTTTACAGTATCTTTAAAGAAAAAGGCTTTCCGATCAAGACTGTCTCACGTCGTCTAGATGTGATTCAAGCGGATGATACGGTGAGTGATTTATTGGATGTTGAGGTAGGCGCACCGCTGTTTTATTTCCATACTCGAGGATTTACTGACGGGAAGTTACCGATCGAGTATTCGATTTCAAAATATCGGGGAGATATAAATTCCTTTGTGTTTGAGATAACTGAAAATGGATAGCACTTGAATCATAGTTTGACTGTAAAAAATGTGTATGAGATATGCCGTAGGTGATGTCTCATACACATTTTTTGTTTTCTTTTATACTAGAAAATCATTTATTAGATAAGAATAAAAAAATATGTTACATTTCAATTGAACGTCAATGTGCCATTATTTTAGTATACATGCTTTTTTTGTTACACGATTAAATGACCAGAGGTGAAGTTGCGATGACCAATAATCAGGAAGAAGTAATGAAAGAGCTCTATAACCTTATTTTAAATCCCGGAACACGTGATTGGGAACGAGTGCAGTTAATAGAAGCGAAGAATCAAATAGAAATTGGTGCGAATTTCAAAGACCAGCTAGCTAAACTTGAAGCAGCCTTGCGCCCTCTGAATACGAGAAACAATCTAACTCCTGATGTAGCTGACTTTTATTCGAAAATCACAAACGATCCAATTGGAGAAAAGGTGTATGACTTTTCAAAACATATCGTTTTAGATGCCGACCATCAAGAACGTGCTGTTTTTGCTGGCGGCTGTTTTTGGTGTATGGTCGAGCCTTTTGAAACACGTCCTGGGATCATTTCTGTTTTATCTGGCTATACAGGAGGATCGGTTGAACATCCGACTTATGATCAAATAATAGGAGGAAGTACAGGTCATGTAGAAGCAGTTGAGATTATTTTTGATACACGCATGATCAGTTATAGAGAATTAGTGGAATTATACTGGGAAATTTCTGACCCAACGGATGCATTTGGTCAGTTTCAGGATCGCGGAAATCAATACAGACCGATCATTTTCGTTCAGAATGCGCAACAACGACAGATTGCTGAACAATCAAAGGAGGCACTTGAAGCTTCTGGAAAATACAAAGAGCCGATCGTGACAGAAATTCAGTCAGCAACGGAATTTTGGCCTGCAGAAAATTATCATCAAGAATTTTATAAGAAACAGCCCAAACGATATAGAAAAATGAAGCGTGCTCGTCAAAATCTTATGAAATATCAACAGCTTAAAAATAAAATTCAACGTAAAAAAAAATAGAAAACGCAATTGAATTTGTCGATAATTTCCTTGAATTAAAATGAAAACGTATTTATTTTTTTGTTTCTTGTAAGACTATTGACAATAAAACCTATATGCGTTAATATCGAACAGTATTAATTACTAACACTGTTAGCTATTAACGGTGAAAGTGATTATTTTAAAAGAAGGAGGAGTCATATGTCATTCGCAGAGGAAGCTGAACAAGAGCTTATTCGTTTGATGGTGGAGAACCGTAATAGTGCCTTCAGCAAGTTTGAAAAGAGTAATCAAGGTGAAAATATCGTCATCAAATTTCTCTATAAACATGGTGAACCCACTAGCCCGAAGCATTTAGCGGAATCACTGAATTTATCCAGTGCCCGAATTGCTGTTGTTTTAGGAAGTTTAGAAAAAAAGGGACTGATCGAGCGTAATATGGACCCAAATGACCGTAGAAGAATCAATGTTACTTTGACGGAGTGTGGCAAGAAAGCGGCCAAACAAGAGAAAAAGCAAATGCGTGATAAAGTCGTTCAAATTTTCAAAATGATGGGCGAAGACGATACAGTACTGTTCATTGAACTCGTTGCGAAATTTGTTGACTGCGCCCAAAAATTATCTCTGAAAGAGGAAGGTGACCAATAGTGAAGATTTTTAAATATCTAGGCAAATACTGGTATGCGGTCATCGCAGTTCTTGTGCTTTTAGTCGTACAAGCCAATAGTGATCTAAGCTTACCAAACTTAACATCCGACATTGTTGATATCGGTATTCAACAAGGAGGGCTTGAAAACTCTACGCCTGAAAAAATCAGAAAATCAACTCTTCAGGGAATTGAAATGTTCATGACTGAAGATGAAAAGAAAATCATTGAGGACAACTACAAAGAAACAACTCAAAAAATCGATGGTGAAAAAGTAGACATTTATAAACTAGATCTGCAAGAAGGAATGACAAAAGAAAAGCTTGCTAAGGTCTTTGATTTACCGATGATGATGTTAGCATCTTCTCAAGCAAAGGATTCTAAAAGTGCAAGTGAAGCCAAAGCAATCATCGAAGACTATAAAGCAATCGGAAACGATGCTGAAAAAGCCCAAAAGTTAGGAGCAGAGGCTAAGGCAATAGGCGAACAAGCAAAAGCAGCTGGCGAAGCTGCAGCAAGTGCAACAGATGCCGCTACTGCGGCAGCCAATGCCAGTGAAGCTCAATCTTTAGCAGCGCAAGCACAGGAAAAAGGGGCTGAAGCACAGAAGCTTGCAGATTCCTTACAAACAAGAACGGATGAAATGCCCGCAAAAGTGGAAGCTGCTAGAAAGAAAACAGAAGATAACTTAGGTGATCTTGGAGCAAATTCACTTAGAACTGTAGGGATCCAATTAACGTTAGCTGAATATAAGGCGTTGAATATGGACACACAACAAATTCAAACGGATTATATTATTAAAACTGGCTCAAAAATGATCTTGTTAACATTGATTTCTGCTGTCGCTGCAATTATTGTCGGTTTGATCGCTTCGATCGTGGCAGCATCTGTCGGACGAAATTTACGTGTGGGACAATATGAAAAAACATTGCAATTCTCCAACACAGAAATGGAAAAGTTCTCACCAGCATCATTGATCACTCGTAATACGAATGACATCCAACAAATGCAGATGGGGATCGTCATGATCATGCGTATCGTATTATATGCACCGATCCTTGGTATTGGCGGGATCTACCAAGTTTACCGAACAGGAACTGGTATGGGCTGGATCGTTGGAGTAGCGGTCGGCGCGGTATTGGTTTTAGTTCTAACCTTATTGGCAACAACGATGCCTAAGTTTAAGGCGTTACAAAACTTGGTGGATAGAGTGAACTTAGTTTCTCGTGAAATCATCACTGGACTACCTGTTATTCGGGCATTTTCTCGTGAAAAATTTGAAGAAAAACGTTTTGACCGTGCAAATACAGATTTAATGAAAACTCAATTATTTGTCAACCGCGCAATGTCGATCATGATGCCGGTAATGATGCTGTTGATGAATGGGATTTCAGTCTTGATCGTTTGGGTCGGTGGTCATAATATGGATATGGGCCAACTTCAAGTTGGGGACATGATGGCCTTCATCACCTATACGATGCAAATCGTTATGGCCTTCATGATGTTGTCGATGGTATCGATCATTCTTCCTCGTGCAAATGTAGCAGCAGGCCGTGTGGAAGAAGTTCTTGAGACCGTACCGACGATCGAAGATCCAAAACAACCAAAAGACGACCATGAATTCAATGGTGAAGTGAAATTCGAAGCTGTTCAATTTAGATATGGCGATGCCGATGAGGATGTCTTACATCATATCAATTTTGTGGCAAAACCAGGGCAAACGACCGCATTGATCGGTTCAACAGGATCTGGTAAATCAACGGTCATCAATTTGATTCCTAGATTATTCGACGTCACAGGTGGACGAATCACAATCGATGGCATCGATATTCGGGAAATGTCCTTGCATAAATTACATGAAATCATCGGATTTGTTCCTCAAAAAGGGGTACTTTTCTCAGGTGATATCGCGTCAAACATCAAATTTGGAGATGCAGATATTTCAGATGAACAAATGAAAAAAGCAGCTCAAATTGCACAAGCAGAAGAATTTATCGATTCGAATGAAAAAGGCTACAGCCGTGAGATTTCTCAAGGTGGAACGAATGTTTCCGGTGGTCAAAAACAACGTTTGTCCATTGCTCGTGCTCTAGCTAAAAATCCTAAGATCTTGATTTTTGATGACTCATTTTCAGCACTTGATAATAAAACTGACGTTGCTTTACGTAAGGCTTTGTCTGAAAATATCAAAGATGCAACACAGATCATCGTTGCTCAAAAAATTTCAACGATCCTTCATGCAGATAACATTATCGTGTTAAATGAAGGACGTATCGTTGATCAAGGAACGCACGAAGAACTGATGAAATCATCAAAAGTATATCAAGAAATCGCTCAGTCACAATTAAGCAATGCTGAATTAGGCATAGAAGAAGCGGAGTAAGGAGGAGCAAATAATGGCAGAAGAAAAACAAAACCGCCCTCGTCGCGGCGGTGGTCCTGGACAAATTGCTCCAGTAGAAAAAGCAAAAGATTTCAAAGGAACGATCAAGAAATTAGTGTCGTATATCGGCGCCTATAAAATTCCTGTATTCTTTGTGATGATCTTTGCGATCGCCTCAACCGTATTCAATATTTGGGGACCAAAAATTTTATCCAAAGCAATCACAGAATTATTTAATGGTTTAATCAAGAAATATCAAGGAACCGGTGGGATCGATTTTGAAAAAATCGGTGGTATCCTATTATTCATGCTAGGTTTATACCTTGTTGCATCGTTATTCGGGATCATCCAAGGCTGGATCATGTCGACGATTTCGCAAAAAATCACCTACCGCATGAGAAAAGAAATATCAGAGAAAATCAATCGTATGCCGATGAACTATTTTGAAAGTCGGACGACTGGGGAAGTTTTATCTCGTATCACAAATGACGTGGATACATTAGGACAATCATTGAACCAATCGATCACACAACTGATCACATCTGTCTTCACCATCATTGGAGTTATCGTGATGATGCTTTCGATCTCAGTTAAAATGACAGGAATTGCGATTTTGATCGTACCGATTTCCTTTATTTTGATCATGATCGTTGTAAAAAACTCACAAAAATACTTTAAAACACAACAAGAATATCTTGGTGTGATCAATGGTAAAGTTGAAGAAACGATCGGCGGTTACAATATCGTGCGTTTGTTCAATGATGAAGAAAACTCTTTGAATGAATTTAAAGAACAAAATGATGTGCTATTCAAATCAGCTTGGAAATCTCAATTTCTTTCAGGTTTGATGCAGCCGATCATGAACTTTGTCGGAAACTTAGGGTATGTTGCAGTTGCGATCGTTGGTGGGATCATGGCATATAATGGTTCGATCACAGTTGGGGATATCCAAGCGTTCATCCAATATGTACGTAACTTAACACAGCCGATCGCTCAATTAGCGCAAGTATCTAATATGCTTCAATCAATGGCGGCAGCTGCTGAACGTGTCTTCGAATTTCTTGGTGAGGAAGAAGAAGATCAAACGGTACCAAATCCAGTTAAAATCGATAAAGCCGAAGGAATGGTCGACTTTGACCATGTACAATTTGGTTATACACCAGATAAAATCGTTATCCATGACTTCAGTTCCCATGTGGAACCAGGACAGACAGTTGCGATCGTTGGTCCAACGGGTGCAGGGAAAACAACAATGGTCAAATTGCTGATGCGTTTTTACGATGTCAATTCTGGTGCAATCAAGATCGATGGCCACAATATCAAAGATTTCAATCGTGCCGATCTACGTAAGAATATCGGAATGGTTTTACAAGATACTTGGTTATTCAAAGGAACCATCATGGAAAATCTTCGTTACGGTCGTCTTGAAGCAACGGATGAAGAAGTCTACGCTGCTGCGAAAGCGGCGCATGTCCATCACTTTATCCAAACATTGCCTGGCGGCTACAATATGGAATTGAATGAAGAGTCTTCTAATATCTCTCAAGGTCAAAAACAATTATTGACGATCGCCCGCGCTATTTTAGCCGACAAACCGATCTTGATCTTAGACGAAGCAACTTCTTCTGTTGATACACGAACAGAAGGATTGATCCAAGAGGCGATGAATAATTTAATGGCTGGACGTACGTCATTTGTTATCGCTCACCGTTTATCTACGATCAAAGATGCAGATAAGATCCTTTATATGCAAGACGGAGATATCAAAGAGCAAGGAACACATGATGAATTACTTGCTGAAGGTGGCTACTATGCGTCACTTTACAATTCTCAGTTTGAGGATTTAGCAGACGAAGCTTAAAAAGTTAAAACCGATTAAAGTTAGAAATGACAAGGAAGAGGTCATTTCTAGCTTTTTTCTAAACTCCAAAAATGATTATTGCGGTTTTTTATATAAAGAAACAATATGCCGCAAAAGTTTTTTAGAGTCATTGTCAGGGAAACTATTCTTTTGTTATAATCAAATTCAAGAGAAGTGGAGGAATGTAAGTATGATCAAAGTAGCAATTATCGGGTACGGGAACCTTGGACGCGGCGTTGAGCGTTCGATCAAACAAAATGAAGATATGGAATTAGTCGGAGTATTCACAAGAAGAGCACCTGAGACCGTTCAAACCGAAGGGGCAAAAGCTTATAAGATGGATGAATTGAACGGTAAAAAAGACGCTATCGATGTGTGTATTCTATGCGGTGGATCAGCAACAGATCTGCCAACACAAACACCGGAGTGGACAAAACAATTCAATACGATCGACAGCTTTGACACACATGCGAAGATTCCAGAGCATTTTACAAAAGTGGATCAAGCAGCAAAGGAAAATCAAACAACATCGATCATTTCTACTGGCTGGGATCCAGGTCTATTCAGCTTAAATCGCTTATATGCACAAAGTATTTTGCCTGTTGGTGAGACGAATACGTTTTGGGGCAAAGGAGTCAGTCAGGGACATTCAGATGCGCTCAGAAGAATCGAAGGCGTTAGTGATGCTGTTCAATATACGATCCCAAATAGCGAAGTGATCGCTAAACTTAAAGCTGGTGAAACATTGAATTTGACAACAAGAGATAAACATTTTAGAGAATGTTTTGTTGTGTTGGAAGAAGGCAGTGATGCAGAAAAAATCCGAGAAGAAATCATTTCGATGCCGAATTATTTTGCAGATTATGATACGGAAGTGCATTTTATTTCCCAAGCTGAATTGGATCAAGAGCATAAGGCAATGCCGCATGGAGGTACTGTGTTGCACACTGGAACAACGCATGAAGATACGAAACAAGTCATTGAATACAATCTTCAACTAGAAAGTAATCCAGAATTTACAGCAAGCGTCTTGGTTGCTTATGCGAGAGCGTGTGTTCGTTTGGCTAAGGAGGAACAGTTCGGTGCATTTACTGTATTAGATATTCCGCCGAAATATTTGTCACCAAAAACAGATGAAGAATTAAGAAAAGAACTATTATAATAAGCAAAAAGACTTGCGTTTCAGCTATAACTGAAACGCAAGTTTTTTTGTTTATTTAGTCTTTAGCTGTATTGGCTAAAATACGATAGACATGTTCGATGTCTTCTTGTGTTCCGCGCAGCTCATAATCTGCCAAAAAAGGAAAACCAAATTTTTCTGCATACTGCTTAGCAGTCAAACAATACTGATGATTGAAATTTTTATTTCCACTACCGACAACTCCTAGACAATAACGATAATTATCATGATAATCTAAATATTCCCGCATCGTTTCTGTCAATATTTCGGTATCACCATTATCTACGCCGTTTCCACCATCCAAGTAAGTAGGAACGAAGGTGAAAAATGGTTCTGTCTCATTTTCGAACGTTGAATTTTCATGGATTTCCAGTACGTTGATTTGAACATTATGCTGAGTATCGGCATAATCAACGAGACGTTTTACAAAGGAACGGGTATTTCCCGAGATAGATATATACAAGATCTTCATCATTTAGCCCCTCCGCTTGTTAAATGTTTTACAAGTCTACTATAGTGAAAGGACAGCGAAATTACAATAGTTTTCTATTAATAATTGTCAGTTCTAATAGTTGTAAAGAATTGATCGTCTTCTTATAATAAGCATATAAAACTAGAAAAGAGGAACCTTCATGTCTTATAAAGTAGATTTTAAAAATGTATCGACAGTTGGCTTTGAAAGCTCATCAGCAGCTGAAGCATTAGCTGGCCTACGAGCAAATGAGGCGCGTTATTATTGGAATAAATACAAGCATGAATTTGTAACAGTACCTGCAAGTGAAGATCCAGAAACGCTAGCTTGGATCAAAAAAATTCTGGCAGAACGTGATTTGACGTTTCCGTATAAACCACTAGAAGTTTCAAGTTTTGAAGTTGATGGAATCAAAATGGCTTATGTGTTTTACGAGAATGGTTTATCTGTCAACGTGATGTATACGTTAGAAGACGGGGGAAAACGAGCTGTTGGATTCAAATTATCTGATGGAATCGATATCCCGGTTGAGTTTGAAGGGAAATTTAAATTTGCTCGACAAAAATCAAAGCTTGCCGGTACGATTCGCGGTTCGTTTTTTGTGATCAAAGGTGAATATTGAGTAATTGAGGATAAGCATTATAAAAACGTCTATAGTTAGTTTCTAAACGTTTTTTGTGTATCTTATAGCTAGTGCAAATATGGCGAAATGGAAAGCTTTACATTTTTCGCTAGACATGATAGGCTTATTGTAGTGTCTAATAGATGCAAACTAAAAATTAAATAGAACCCATCACAAAGGGGAGCCTTGGCTGAGATTGAGTACCTACTCTAAACCCTTCGAACCTGTTCGTTAATACGAGCGTAGGAATTGTGATGGAGTAAATATACGCATTTTACTCCTCCTTTGTGAATTGGTCGTTCTAAAGGAGGAGTTTTTTTATGCAACGAAAAAAAGAATTACAAGTCTGGATCGAAGGAACGATCGTTGCGGCAATTGCCATGATTTTGTCTTTTATTCCAACGAATATCGGCAGCAGTTTTTCAATTTCTTTAGGGATGATTCCTGTGACTCTTTTTGCTTTAAGAAGAGGGGCGAAGGCTGGTTTTTTCTCAGCATTCATCTGGGGATTACTTCATTTTCCGTTAGCCCAAGTGTATTATTTGACCCCAGTTCAAGTGGTGATTGAATACATTTTGGCCTTTGGTTTCGCAGGATTTGCGGGCGTTTTTAGTGGGAAGCTACAGCAGTCGATCCAAAATGGTACGTTTAAAAAGAGTGTGTCGATCATTTGTTATGCAACATTTTTAGGGACATTGATGCGTTATTTCTGGCATTTTATTGCCGGTGTGATTTTCTGGGGAAGCTTTGCATTGTGGGGAATGAACCCATGGCTGTTTTCATTTGTTATGAATGGCATCAGCGGTCTAGCAACAGCAGTTGTGACAGCTTTATTCTTGATTGCTCTGCTAAAAATCAATCCGAATTTATTTTGTCCAGGAAAGCTAGTGAATGTTGTTCAAGAAAAAAAGTAAATTGAATGAATCGATCATATTAAAGGTTGGGACATACTTTCAATAGTCGCTTGTTAGTGGTGAAATATACTGAAAACGGAGAATAGATTCATTCTCCGTTTTCAGTATATTTGTATAAGTCCGCTAAATGATCAATTCGTATCCTTGTCAATCAAAGTGAAGCGATTTTTAAACAATGCCTGAGATTGGCCAAGTAGTTCATTCGTTTGGCTGTATCTAAAGGTGAGGGAGGGGATTGTCTCTTTTCCAGCGGAAAGAATTTCGGAAGTTTTTGCTTGGATATCATGCCCTAAGCTGTCCATTGCGCGTTTTTTCTCACCATTTTTTTCATATTTAAGGTCAAGAGGGAGGACAACTTTCAACGTAGTGTAATTACCCCAAATAGGTTCTATAGCAATGATTTGCCCATTGGAAGCGGTCACAATATCTTCTAAAAGAAGAGGCATGTTCTCTTTGATCTTCTGAGCGTGTTGTTCGTCAGCTTCTTTTCTTGCGATGTATTTACTGTAATTTAAAGTAAAAGTTTGTGTGAAGGGCTTATAGTCATCTGAACCGTATACTTTGAAAGAGATTGGGATAGAATCTGGAAAATTCTTGTCATATAATGGGATCGTTTTAAATTTTCCATCTTTAACAAAAATAGATGTAGTATGATTGTTGTATGTTATGGAGAAAGAGGTCTTTGCTGAACCTGATAATACGAAACTCCCATACTCATTGGCTTCAATATCGATCGTATCAAAGGTAACCCAAGGTGTTGAGTCTTTCGTCTCTTCTTTTGTTTCTGTATTGCTAGAGGAGCAGCTAGTTAAAAGCAGCATACTTGCTATTAAAAATAGTAATTTTTTCATTTATTGTTTGTTTTTCCTTTCGTTTTCATACGAGTAACTTACAATAGGATAGCATACATACATTCTAAAATGAATACAGAATAGCAAAAGAGAAGAAGTTATTTTTGTTTGATTGATATAAAAAAATAAGGCTGTGGTATAACTAGCAACTAGTTATATCACAGCCTCTAAAATATACGACGATAAAAAGACGTAGCCATATCTATTTTAAGTGTTGCGTCCTTTTTGAGTCATCGTTTTTCATCTTATTTATTGGTTTACATTTGCATCCAAGTAGGTTCTAACGTATTGCCATCTAAGTCCTGTACCTCAAGACCATACATCTGATCTTCTGGTATGCCCATATCAACTTTATAAAAATCTCCACCGTTTGCTTTGGCTGTCTCACCAAATTTTTTCACAGCTTCCGCACTTTCCATACTGAATGATACTAAGACACCGCTTGTCGTTCGGGCATCTGCAATCGTTTTTTCTTTGATAAATTTACTGTAGAAATCATGATTCAACAACATGATCCAAAAATTATCATCCCAAACCATTGAACTTGCTTCTTCATTAGAAAATTCTTCATTCTTTTTAAAACCTAATTTTTCATAAAATTCTGTCGCTCGTTTAACATCACTTACTGGAAAATTGACAAATACCATTGTAGCCATAGAAAATCAACCTCTCTTTTTTTATTTTATACGACTAGAGCATCTCACGCGGCTACTTTTTTGTCAAAAATTAGCGTTCAAGTTTCAAAAAAAGTTGTGTGACTGGCACTTCAATGGTAGAAACTGTTAAAATGAGTGGAGTGAATACTTAGATTGTCACCTAGATCTTTCGCTGCAGAAGCTAACATAGAGATTTAAAGTGATCGGTGATAGCGGTATGAAGAAAATAAACAGCATCAAAGCAATGAGCTGCTTTTAAATTAGGAGGAACGACTATCAATCAAAAAAGAACATTTATTACTGCGATCTTACTCTTATTACTTATTTTTGTTATCAGCTTGGGAGTGATTTTAGTCATGAATCAAAAAGAACAAAAGGAAACAAGTCAACGATCAGAAACAACTTTGGCGAGCAGTACAACAACTTCTTCAACACAAAAAAGAACTTCAGCTAAAACGCAGGATGAAGCAATCAAAAAGTTGATGGCTTCCATGAGTTTGGAAGAAAAAGTCGGTCAGTTATTCTTAGCTCGTGTGCCGGTTGAAGGTCAGATCGAGAGTATTCAACTGAATCATCTAGGCGGCTATTTACTCTTTGGGCGCGATGTAGAAATGGAGACGCCAGAGACATTAAAAGAAAAAATTGCTTCTTATCAAGAAGCAAGTAAAATTCCATTATTGATTGCCTCTGATGAGGAAGGTGGAACTGTTTCTCGTTTAAGTAGAGGAACTGATTTAGTTGCAGATGCTTTTCAGTCACCCCAAGAAATTTATCAAGCTTCAGGTCTAACGGGAATTCGTAGGGATATTCAGCAAAAAGCCACTGTTTTACACTCTTACGGTATTCAAGCCGGTCTTTTCCCTGACGCTGATGTTGCTACTGATCCTCAAGCATTTATTTACGATCGGACGCTAGGATTAGATGCAGATAAAACAAGTGAGTATATAAAAACAAGCGTAGAAGAGCTGAAAAATCAAAAGCTTGTTTCTACGTTGAAGCATTTTCCAGGTTATGGGAATAATCGAGATTCTCATGTCGAAATCGTTTATGATACAAGAACTTTAGCTGAATTACAAACGAACGACTTTTTACCTTTTAAAGCAGGGATCTTGGCTGGCGCTGATAGTGTCTTAGTGTCTCACAATATTGTAACAAGTATTGATGAAACAATGCCGGCATCTATTTCAAAACCAGTCCATGATTTATTGCGTAATGAGTTAGGGTTTCAGGGCGTGATCATGACAGATGATATGGATATGGCGGGATTAGCCGAATTTATTCCCCAGGAAGAAGCAGGTTTGGCTGCACTGCAAGCCGGCAATGACTTGATTCTATCTTCCTCCTTTCAAGAACAGATTCCCTATGTGCTGCAAGGAATCGAACAAGGAGTGTATACAACAGAGGCATTGGATCAATCTGTGTATCGTGTGTTAAAAATGAAAATGGACATAGGCTTGATAAATCGGTAGATGTCTAGTTTTAAACAGTTGAAAAAACAGCCAGCTGATAGAGTGAATTTTCAGCTGGCTGTTTCATTTATATCAAGTTAGGATTCATTTTTTGATAGTTGGCTAATTTATAGGCAAGGTTCTTTTCATAATCTTGATTGAAAAAGCTAAGGTAGAGACAATCAAAGATATACATCAAGGACATGCGTGTAGAAAAAGAAGAAATCTTGTTATAATGGTTCTCCAAGGATGAAAAAAGAAAGATGCCATCAACTTTTGTTTTAAGTAAAGGGCTATTTTTAGAGGTGATCAACAGTACTTTACTTTGATTCTTTTTTAAGGTATCTAAGATTTTTTTGACACTAGAACCTCGTCCTTCATATGAAACAACGATCGCCAGATGGTCTGGTGTACTATTCGCTGCACTCAGGTTTTGTGTGTAATCATCGATGGGGACATTGATTCGTTTCCCGATTTCCTGCAGTTGAAATTGAAAGTTTTGAGCAAAATAAATATTTGCGGAAGAAGCATAAACATCGATATATTTCGCTTGTTTCAATAAATCACTATTTGCTGCCATTTGATCAAAATTGTTTGTATCGATGGTGGATTGTACAGTTTGTTCGTATACTGTTTTCAATTTGGTCGTCATTGCATAGAGATTGTCTTCGGCAGAAATAGGATAGTCTATATCGATGATCGGTGTCGTTCGGTGCTCATTTAAATCATTGACTAAGGCGAGTTTAAGGTCATTCAGACCATCAAGCTCAAGCTTATTGATCAAACGATAAATGGTTGAAATCGACACGTAAGAATGTTCTGCCAACTCTTGTGGAGAAAAGTGGATCACCTCATCCGGCGTTTCTAAAATGTAATCAACGAGAGTTTGTTCACTAGCAGTTAAAGAATCTAAGCTTTTTAATTTAAAAAATAGGCTCATTATATCAGTTACCTTTCAATGATGTTCGTGTTACTGAATTCAGTATACCTGATAATGACCATTTATGTAAAAAAGAGTGTCGAACCAAGCATTATTTCTACGGTTGGTTCGGCACTCAAAAGTTGAATAAATAATGAAAACTGAAACGGCTGTTTTAAAGTAACTCTGCCAATGCTTTTGCAATTCCATCTTCGTTGTTAGTCGCTGTAACTTTGTTCGCTGCACTTTTTAATTCATCTACCGCATTGCCCATTGCAATACCGATTCCAGCGTAATTGATGAGCGACAAATCATTATGTCCGTCACCAAAAGAAACAATATGCTCTTGCTGGATTCCTAAAGGCTTAAGCGATTGCTCTAGAGCATGAGCTTTGTCGATCCCCTGATCAGTAAACTCGAAATACATTGGAGCAGAAAAGACGCCACTCACTATATCTTTAAAAGGGGCTAAAATGTTTTCGGCATGTTTTTGTAAATATTCTGGTTGAGCAGCCACTAAAATTTTGTGTAATGGAAATTCAACAAAAGCAGCTAAATCTTTTTTTTCGCATAACTGGAAGTTCCCGCCGCGAGATTCATACTCAATGATATTGAACTGTTTACCCATAGCGCCAAGATCAAGGAGACCATCGAAAACATCGTTCACATACATATAGTCACCGTGAGCGATCATTGGTTTCACATCAAACTGTTTTAAATGTTCTAAAATAGCTTTTGCTGTTTCAGTAGAAAGAGGTTGACTGAACAGTTCTTCTTGCGTGCAAACGTCTAAAACATGTGCGCCATTATATGAAACAAGCAGCCCATTATATTGATCCAATTTCAATTCTTCGACGTATTTTAACATACCGGGAGTTGGTCTGCCGGAAGCCAATACGACTTTGATCCCGTTTTTTTGTGCATCGATCAGGGACTCCCGTGTGTTTTTTGATACTTCTTTGTCATCATTTAACAAAGTGCCATCGATATCTAATACAATTGCTTTAATAGTCATGTTCGTTTCTCCTCACTATACAGTTAATTCCAATCGATTTCCTTCTGGATCAGCAATCACTGATTCATAATAACCGTCACCAGTTGTTCGGCAAGGGCTTAACAATTCATAGCCCTCCAGTACTAAAACATTCGTCAGCGCATCAACGCTTTGTTTACTTCCTAAAGAAATCGCTAAATGGGCAAAGCCTAAGCTTTCACTGGTGCCAGTGCTATTCGTAACATCTTCACGCTGCATGATCTCTAATCTAGCGCCATCTTCGAAAGTCAAAAAATAAGAATGAAAACTTGTTTTAGTATTATGATAAAGCTCCGATGATGTTACATTGAAATACGTCTGATAAAATGTTCGCATCGCTTCTAAGTCACGAACCCATAATCCAATATGTTCTATTTTCAAAATAATCCCTCCGTTTGCAAATGTTCACACTCTCAGTATAAAACAAAACCATCACATAAAGTATGGGACTAGAAAGATTGATAGAATCTTTTCAAAAGTATCATAAAAGTAAGTTTTTTTCTGAAAAAAAAGTATCAGAGCTATTTACTTTATCCATCCGTAAAAGGCAGTTCTTGACAAGTAATATTTCCTCATGCTATATTGAAAACAATAAAAACGAAGAGAGGGATCCGTGCATTGAAAAATTAAGTCGATTTGTTGAAGCTGCATTCAGACTGTATCTTGAAGTATTTCAAGGGAGCAGTGTGCAGATTTTCAGGATTGGCGATGATTTTTCAGTGTACGGGTCTTTTTGTGTACAGATAAATGAGTAAGCCAGTTCTGAAAAGTGTCGAAGGTGTTTAAAGCAGCCTTCCGCTTTTTTTTAACGAGGTGATAATATGTCAAAAATTGAAATCAAACAACTAACGTTTGGATATGATAATCAAGGAACACTCTTATTTGACCAAGCAAATCTAAATTTCGATACCAGCTGGAAATTAGGTCTAATTGGAAGAAATGGGCGGGGAAAAACGACGCTCCTAAATATTTTACAGAACAAGCTAAGCTATAGCGGACAAATCAACCATCAATTAGAATTTTTGTACTTCCCGCAGCCTATCAAGGATAAAAAACAGCTGACTTTTTATGTTTTACAGGAGATCAGTGATTTTGAACAATGGGAAATCGAACGTGAGTTGAATCTTTTGAATGTTGATCCGCAAATTTTATGGCGTGAGTTTGAAACATTATCTGGTGGGGAGCAGACGAAAGTACTGCTAGCTTTATTATTCATTGATGATCAGTATTTTCCACTGATCGATGAACCGACTAATCATTTAGATATCGCAGGTCGCAAGCAAGTAGCAGAATACTTGAAAAAGAAACGTCAGGGATTTATCGTTGTTAGTCATGATCGATCTTTTGTAGACGACGTCGTTGATCATGTATTATCGATCGAGAAGAGTCAGCTGGAATTATATCAAGGAAATTTTTCTGTTTATGAGGAACAAAAGAAGATAAAAGATGAGTTTGAGCTAGCGCAAAATGAAAAGCTAAAAAAAGAAGTCACTCGTCTCCGAAAAACAGCTGCTGAAAAAGCTGAATGGTCTCGATCGAAAGAACAAGATAAGTATGGAAAAGCTTCTGAAAAAGGTAGTGGAGCAATTTACGATACAGGCTTTATCGGTGCTCGGGCAGCACGTACGATGAAACGATCAAAATCGATCGAGAGTAGGATGGAAACACAGCTCGCTGAAAAAGAAAGCTTATTGAAAGATATCGAGTATATCGATCCATTGACCATGAACTATCAGCCTGGACACAATAAGCGCCTATTGACAGTTGAACACTTAGCTTTAAGCTATCAAGGTGAGCCTTTGTTTCAACCTGTTTCTTTCACTTTAAATCAAGGGGATCGACTTGCATTGACTGGTGCAAACGGCTCAGGAAAATCATCGATCATTCGTTTATTACTGAATCAGTTCGAAGGAGAAAGTTCAGGAGAAATCAATCGTCCTGAAAAATTGAACATCAGCTATGTCCGCCAAAATTATGAGGATAATCGAGGAACATTGACGGAGTTCTCAGAAGCACAAGGACTAAATCACCAAGAATTTCTCAATAATTTGCATAAACTCGGGATGGAAAGAGACGTTTTTCATAATCGGATCGAGCAAATGAGTATGGGGCAGCGTAAAAAAGTTGAACTGGCAAAATCTTTGGCGATGCCAGCAGAATTTTATATCTGGGATGAACCTTTGAATTATTTGGATGTATTTAATCAAGAGCAGTTAGAACAATTGATTTTATCCGTCAAGCCAACCATGCTTTTAGTAGAGCATGATCAAGCGTTTTTAGAAAAAATTGCCACACAGATTATACCGTTAGTCAAAGCATGATCTAGTCTATTGATGATTTAAATGTAAAGTACGGAATAAAAGAGCACTTTCTTTTATTCCATGACGAAACGAAAGAGCATAAATTCATTCTTTCTTATGATGATCATGGATGTTTAGATCACATTTATGATGAAAATTGGGAAACGATGGAAGATGGGAAGAAAAAAATGTTATATGAAAACGCTGAAGAAGAAAACGGTGTATTTTAGCTGAAAGGAAGTGGATTTGTACAATGAAAGTATTGGTAACTGGATTCGATCCGTTTGGTGGAGAATCAAGAAATCCTTCATATGAAGCTGTAAAACTCTTACCGGATAGAATTGCTGGAGCGACGATAGTCAAAGCTGAAATTCCCACTGAATTTGAAAAAAGTAGTGTTATTTTGAAGAGGCTTCTTGAAGAAATGAAGCCTGATATCGTCATTTGTGTGGGGCAAGCTGGTGGACGTAGTGCCATTTCTTTTGAGCGAGTTGCGATCAATCTGGCCGAAGCAAGAATTCCAGATAATAAAGGAAATCAGCCGGTAGGTGCTAAACTAGAGCTAGATGGAGAAACTGCCTATTTTACGAACCTACCGATCAAAGCAATGAGAAAAAATGTAGTAGCTCATGAGTTACCTGCAGATATTTCATATACGGCAGGTACTTTTGTCTGTAACGCAGTGATGTATCGACTATTATATCTGATCGATCGAGAATATCCCGATGTACGAGGTGGCTTTATCCATGTTCCTTTTGAGCCTGGACAGGTACTGGATCGGGCACCTGGAACGGCTTGTTTACCACTTCAAACCATTTGTGACGGTCTTTATTATGCTATTGAAGCGTGTGTAACGAATCCGTTTGATAGAGAAGAAAATGCTGGAACACTTCAATGATCAAAAGCCAATCCTAGTGCAGATATCTGACTAGGGTTGGTTTTTGATCAGTTATAAAAGGTGAGTTTTATTTTACTGATAATGATTCTCATTATCATGTGCTTGTGTTATACTAACTCAATAAGGAAAGGAGTGGATCAAGGATTCTTTAGACGGGCTATCCATCCTTTCGAACGTAACAGACCATCAGCTATTTTTTTAACTGATCTGTTGACTAAAGGACGATATCAACTTAAAATAAACAGTCCTGTCTATGGGCAGTTATTATTTTTATCTATAGTAAAGCAAGAAGGGCCGGGAAAATGAAAAAATTAAAAATTCAAGATTTTATTTCAATTGGTATTTATACTGCTATTTATTTTTTGATTGTATCGATTGCCTTGGCGATCCTAACATTCACGATTCCTACATTTAACAATGTTTTGATTCCTAGTGCGACTGCTTTGTTCGCTGGAATCGTCTATTTATTAGTGATCCAGCGTGTTCCTCGATTCGGTGCGATTACGATCATGGGGAGTGTGATGGGATTATTTTTCCTGATATCTGGACATTTTCCTTTATCATTCTTACCAAGTATTATTTGTGCAGTCGCTGCAGATTTACTGCAATATAAAACGAGATTACCACAAAAAGCTCGGACGATGATCAGTTATACTGTTTTTAGTTTTGGATTGATGGGTCCTGTGCTGCCATTGTGGTTTATGAAAAATGCATATATTGATGCATTGATTACACGCGGCAAAGATTCAGTCTACATCGAAAAAGTCTTTACACCGATCACGACGGGCATGTTTTATTTTTGTACGATCGCTGTTATTGTTTGTAGTGTTTTAGGTATATTGATTGGACAAAAAATCTATGTGAAGCATTTTGATAAAACTAAAGGGAAGAATTATGAGCAAAGTATACGTAACGTTTGATCCTAGAAGTAAGTTATGTACGATTTTATTTGCAAGCTTTTTGCTGATGTTCCCTTTACCATTTACTGCTGAAATACTTTTTGTGAGCTTGTTATATGGACTGTTTATTTTAAATGGTGCATTTAAAAAAGGAACGATTTTCTATGCGATTTTTTGGTTGTTCATTCTTGGTGATCATTTGTTATTTCCCTACATAGATAATGGAGCGGCAGCTTTTTTTGATTTCCTTTTGGTTGGGAATCGTCGTTTATTACCGACGGTTATGGCAGCAGCTTTTGCAATGAATCAGACAAAAATCAGTGAATGGATCGCAGCATTAAAAAAATGCCGTATACCTTTTGGCTTGATCGTTCCTTTAACGGTGCTATTTCGCTTTTTCCCAACTCTTTTTCAAGATTTTAAAAGTATCCGAAATGCTATGAAGTATCGGGGGATCGCTGTCTCGACAGTAGATTTATTTATGCATCCTTTTCAAACAATGGAATACATCATTGTTCCCGTACTGATGTCAGCGGAAAATACGTCATTGGATTTATCAGCAGCTGCGCTAGCTCGAGGATTGGCTAACCCAACAGCTCATACAAGTGTTTATGAGATTCGTTTAAAAATACAGGACTATGTATTGATGGGCTTTCTTATTCTAGGTATGTTGTTTGGGAGGAAGATTGGATGATCGACTTAAAAAAGATGACATTTGCTTATGAGGATAAAGAGACGGTGATCAAGAGCATCGATCTATCTGTTCAGCCTGGTGAATTTATTGTTTTATGTGGAAAAAGCGGTTGTGGAAAATCGACACTGCTTAGACTGTTGAATGGCTTGATACCAGAATTATATACGGGAGATCTGACAGGAGAAGGAACGATTTTAGGACACGACTTTTTAACGAAAGAATTTAACCAGTATGTTCGTGATATCGGTACGGTTTTTCAAAATCCTAAAACACAATTTTTTACAAATGATGTTTATTCAGAATTAGCATTTGCTATGGAGAATTATGGTGTACCTAGGACAGAAATCATTGAAAGAATCGATGAAATCGCAGAATTATTTTCGTTGACACCATTTTTAGATAGAAGCATGTTTCATTTATCCGGTGGACAGAAACAGTTGATTGCTTTTGCTTCTGCAAGTATGTTGGAACATCACTTATTCTTATTAGATGAGCCTTCGAGTAATTTAGATGGTGAAACAGTTGGAAAACTGAAAGAATATTTACAAATCCTCAAAAATTTAGGAATGACGATCATAGTTTCTGAACATCGTTTGTACTATTTAAAAGAACTTGCAGATCGCTATATACTTATGGATGAAGGGGAGATCGTTACACAATATACACGACAAGAAATGAATGAAAAATCACCTGATGAGATACGTCAGTTAGGACTGCGTTCGCTTGAGCAAACGGCTCTTATAAAAAAAGAATCACCGAAAGTTTCAAGAGAGCATGTACTAACTTGTCAAAATTTGGATTTTCACTATCGAAGAAGCGGATCAGTTTCTATAAGAATCCCTGATTTAGAGCTAGCTAGTTCATCTGTAACAGGCATCATTGGTCATAATGGTGCAGGAAAATCTACCTTTTCGAAACTTATATCAGGTCTCATTAAGCCGCGTTCTGGGAAAATCCTATTGAACCAAAAAACAATGACACCTAAAGAGCTGATCAAAGAAAGTTTTGTTGTCATGCAGGATGTGAATTTACAGCTATTTTTTGAAACTGTAGAAAAAGAAATCTGTCTACATGCAAAAGAAAGTGAAGAAATCGATCAAATCATCGCGATGCTTCATTTAGAACCGCTGCTTTTTCGCCATCCTCAAACCTTATCAGGTGGAGAAAAACAACGGGTCGCGATTGCCAGTGCTGTTTTATCTGGAAAGAAAATCATTATTTTTGATGAGCCTACAAGTGGACTTGATTTGATGCATATGGAAGAAGTTGCCACAACAATATGTTGGTTGAAGGAGCGAGATATTTTGGTTTTGATCATTTCACATGATAAAGAATTTCTTAGCCAAACATGCCAGCGAATCGTGCATTTTGATCAAGGAGAAATCATCGATGACTATTTTATTGAAAATACAGAGATCGATCATGGAGGGAAATAAATGTATATTGTAACGAATACGATCCAGGCAGAAACAGAACATTCCCAGCGAATTATTCAGCAGTTTACTGCAGGTCATACGAAAAAAAGCATGGAAGCAGTTGAAGGATTTTTAAATTTTCAGTTGATGTATCGAGTGTTGCCAGAAACTCCAGAAATCACAGAATTAGTTGTGCTAAGTCGCTGGGTATCAAAGGAGCACCAAAAAAATTGGGTAAAAAGTCAGTCTTTTAAACAAATGCATCAAAGAAATTCAGAAAAGAAAGAGTCGAGAGAAAAGTCAAAATCCTCTGGGATTATTTCTAGTACGATTGCCGAATATGAAGTGTTGACATAAGGAAAACTAGTCAAACCAGAAGCATAGAGCTTTGAGAATAAAGACCTTGATGTTGATATTTAGAGAGAGATGATCGAAACAAAGTGAAGTCATTTCTACTTCTACGTTTACTCATTGCTAAAAGACCATGCCGTAACTTATAGAGTTATGTCATGGCCTTTTTTGTATCTGATCAATATGAATGACATTGTAATAATTACATAAAAAGATTTAAAAAATAGATTATCGGAATTGTTTTTTCAGTTTGGTTCGGATTTCGTCTAAGTTCCGTTCGTTGTACGTACAATTATCTGATTTTTGTGAAATCGTTTGCCGTTGTAGCTTAGGTTCCTTAAAGGAAATCTTTTTAACTATCTATACAGATCGATCCTAAACAGAGCAAGCAAGATAAATAGAATTAGCTATAAAACAATGAGAATTGTTGAACATCACGGGAAAAACGTTTATGCTTATGATGGAGATAACGTAGAGAATTACGTATTGATGGATGATAAGATCTATCAGAATACGATAAAGCAACTTCTTTAAAAAAATCTTTTTAACGGCGAATGATCAGGCAGAAAAAGAAGTTCTCTAACAGATGCTCATTTAAGCGAAAGACGATCCCAAGTTGACGTTTGAAGGAATCAATGTTAATGCTATTAGGCTCATGAATGGTTCTCATAAGCAAATATGATGTTTTACAAGTTAGTGTTAGAGACACTAAAAATAGGCAAATAGGAGACGGTTAGATGAAAAAATTTCCAAAACATTTTTTATGGGGAGCAGCGACCTCAGCTACGCAGTCAGAAGGTCACAGCTTATTAAACGGAAAAAGTCCTTCGACATGGGACAAGTGGTATGAATTAGCACCGGAAAAATTCCAAAAAAACCAAGGTCCTGAACACACAACAAATATGTACGAGTTTTATAAAGAAGACGTGAAGCGGATGAAAGACATTCATATGAATTCCTTTCGGACGTCTATTGCTTGGACTCGTTTATTACCAGATGGAAAAACCATCAATCAAGAAGCAGTCGAATTTTATCGTTCCTACTTTGAGGAGCTTCGTGTCAATAGGGTAAAACCGATCATCAATTTGTTTCACTTTGATATGCCTTGGTGGCTGATGGAAAAAGGTGGATGGGAAGTACGTGAATCTGTAGATGCATTTGCGTTTTATGCAAAGACCTGTTTTGATCTGTTTGGCGATCTAGTTGAGTATTGGACGACTTTCAATGAGCCCATGGTTCATGTCGAATGTGGTTATTTGTATGGCTACCATTATCCGGCAGTCAATGATTTTAAAAAGGCAGTTCAAGTAGGCTATCATACGTTGATGGCGCATACTATGGCTGTAAAAATGTTTAGAAACGGCAACTATCCAGGTGAAATCGGTATTATTTTGAATGTTTCTCCTTGTTATCCAAGAAGTGAGTCTGTAGAAGATAGACAGGCGGCGGAAATCGCAGATTTATTGAACACAAAAAGCTTTTTAGACCCAGCTGTTTTAGGAACGATTCCAAAGAAACTGATCGATTGTTTGGCTGAGAATCAGTTACTTCCAGTTACGGCAAAAACAGATTTAATAGAAATTGAACAAAATACAGTCGACTTTATTGGTATGAACTACTATCAGCCGCGCCGTGTTAAAGCACCCGAACGGGTCAATCATCCGGCAAGCTCACCAGAAGATTTCTACGCTCATTACGACTGGCCAAATAAAAAAATCAATCCTTACCGCGGTTGGGAAATTTATCCAGAAGCGCTTTATGATGTGGCAATGATGATCAAAAATGAATACAAAAATATTCCTTGGTATGTTTCTGAAAACGGTATGGGCGTTGCTGATGAAGAACGATTTATGGATGAAACAGGGATGATTCAGGATGATTATCGTATCGAATTTATGGAAGAACATTTGGAACAGCTGTATAAAGGGATCGAGGCAGGAAGTAATTGCTTTGGCTATCATTCATGGACATTCATCGATTGTTGGTCATGGTTGAATGGGTATAAAAATAGATATGGTTTTTATCAGTTAGATTTAGAAACGGATCAGCGCAGATTGAAAAAAAGCGGACATTGGTTTAAAGAACTGATCGATCATAATGGGCTAAAATAATACCAGTATACTCAACTAAAAAAAATCTCAATGGCTGTTTATTTTTTACTAGAATGAAAGAAGGAAAAGTGATGCATCGAGGTAGCTGCTCAATACAGTTATGATCTGATAGAGATTGTATTGAGCCAAAGTTTATCTATCAGAAAAATAACTGTATTGATCTTACTGTATAACGATTAAGTAAGGGAGAAGCGGTTATGAAAAAAGAAAAACAAAAGAAATATTGGCAATCACTTGAGCAGGAGAATATTCTCGGATGGGATTTTTCTTATATGGAGAATCGGTGGAGCGTAGAAGAGTTACCTTGGTCTTATGATGATCTTGTTCGTAAATATTTAAAAGAATCAATGTCTCTATTAGATATGGGAACTGGAGGAGGGGAACGATTATTGACTTTTGGTCACCCCTATAAGCGAACAAGTGTAACGGAAGGGTGGCGGCCTAACTATGAGCGACTTCAAAAGGTACTGAAACCTTTGGGAATTACAATCGTTTATGTTGATGAAACAAATCGTTTAGATTTTCCAGATGATTCATTCGACATCGTTTTAAATAGTCATGAGTCCTATGATCCAAGAGAGGTTAGACGTGTTCTGAGATCGGGTGGATTATTTATCACTCAACAGGTTGGAGAAAAAAATGGGCTTATTCTTTCAGAAAAAATGACAATGGTTGAACAAAGAGATCATACAAGTTGGTCTTTAAAGACTGCTGGAGAAGGACTAAAAAAAACAAATTTCAGTTTGATTTTCGGTCAAGAATTTTTTCCTTATCAAAAATTTTATGATATGGAAGGACTGATTTACTACATGAAAAGAATTCCTTGGGAGTACCCCGATTTTTCGGTATCGGTCCATTTTGATGAGTTACTAAAGCTGCAAAACGAATTGTCACTAAATGGTGAAGTCAAAAATCTTCAACATCGTTTTATTTTGATCGCTAAATTAGAGAAATAAGTAAAAAAAGTAGGAGCGCTTATCAGCAGCTCCTACTTTTTTTACTTATTATTTATTTAACTACTAAAACATTACAAGGTGCATACTGTACAACATAGCTTGTAGTAGTACCGAGTTGATTTGCCTGAATCTGTCCTTTTCCTGTTGCTCCGACAACGATCAAATCAATGGATTGATTGGCGGGAACGATTGTTGCGATCGTTTCTTTAGGATTTCCGATTTCAACAAGAGGAATCACATCATGGACCTCTTGTTGTGTGGCATAATAGATATTTTTCAATAATTCTTTTTCGATCGCTTCTTTCTCTTCAGCTAAAACTTTTGAATATGCATAAGAGCTGTGGCTGATTGCATTTTCATCAACGACAGAAAGCAAGTATAAGGTGGCATTTTTTTCTTTAGCGATTGCAACCGCATGCTGCAAGGCTAACTCAGCATTTTTTGATCCATCAACAGCAACTAAAATATTTTTGTAGTCATTGATCATTTTACTCATCACCTTTCTTTATCTATCTTAATTATATCATGTTCTGTACAGGACTTTAAATAATTACATAAAATAAAAAGATAAGAAAATCAGGAACTTCCCAAAATTCTTATCTTTATATAATTGATTACAAACCTAGGAATGGGGCAGGATTTACAAAGCCACTCCATAAACCAGTAGAAATACTAAAGTGTAAATGGACTCCTGTTGAATTACCAGTTGTTCCCATACCACCTAATGTTTGTCCCGCACTAACACTTTGCCCAGCTGAAACGCTCAGACTGCTCATGTGTAGGTAGTAAGAATAGTAGCCATTATCATGTTTTATAACAACATGATTTCCAGCCATACCTCCGTAATTTGCTGTTACGACTTCACCGCCGCGTGAGGCCATGATTGGAGTGCCGCTAGCGCCCCCAAAGTCGATACCATCATGGAAAGAACCAGAAATCCCCGTAGGATCTTCTCTTCCGCCAAATCCACTTGTTACGATCATGCTTGCAACAGGAGAAGCCCAGCCGCCTGAAGAAGTCGGTGGCGTCACAACTTCTTGACTGTCGTTAGAGTCAGAAGGGGTCTCAACCGTACTAACTGTATTTGTATCCGGAACTGTTGTAGTGGTATTCTCTGAATCAGTTGTTTTTGAAGCTGCTGCAGCTTGCTGTTCTTTTGCTGCTAATTCTTTGGCTTGTTTCTCAGCGATTGCTTTTGCTTCCGCTTCTTTTTTCTTTTCTTCGGCGATCGCTTTTAATTGAGCGGCTTTTTTCTTTGCAGCTTCTTCTTTTTGTTTAACAAATTTATCTTTCTCTGCCTTTTCAGTAGCAAGGGCAGCTGAAATTTCATTGATTTTTACATTTTGCTCTAGCTTCGCTTCAGTCAATGCAGCTTCTTTTTCTTCAAGCTCAGCAGTTTTCTTTTCAAGCGTTTCTAATGTTTTAGTTAAAGAAACTTTCAATTTATCAAGTTCTTCTTTATCTTCTTTTTGAGCGGTCAAAATATCATTGTTCGCAGTGACCAATGTGTTTACTGCCAATGCTTTAGAAATAGCATCTGAAATCGACTCAGAATTTAGAATGACAGCTAGAACTGATTCTTGTTCATTATTTGTTTGGGTAACTCTTGCTTGAGCATTTAACTGGTCATTTCTTTTTTCGATCTTTGTTTCCAAAGTTGCGATATCTGTATTTAGTTTGTTCATTTCTTTTTCATGTTTTTGTTTTTCAGATAGCACAGATTGGTATTCATTTTCGATTGTTTCGATCTCAGTTTCTAGAGTAGCTAAATATTCTTTAGCGTCTTGTTCATTTTTTATGATTTCTTCTATTTTTTTCGTTTGGCTATCGATTTTTTGATCGATGTCTTCAGCAGATACGCTCATAGGCGCTGCATGGACTAACAATATAAATGAAAGTGTAAGTAATAATTTCTTCTTCAAAGTAACATCCTCGCTTTTTGATTTTCATATTTTAGAAATGGAACAAGAAGTGCTGCTCAAAAGACATCCAGCTACTAGTTTTGCACCACCATATATTCTTTGATAACACAAATAAAAGTATACCATAATCTACGAGGAATAATCCTTTAAGAACCATAAGATTAATAAAAAACGATGAAATTTAAAATCTGGAAATAAACTTATCATCTAATTGTAATATATGACATCTAGGTCTTTACAGTAACAAAAGTATATAGAAAGATCCTTAAATTACTTTCTATTGTGGTCAATGTAGAAGACATCCAAAAGTGCTAGAAGAGTATCCTTCTCCTGAGTATATCTCTTTTGAATTGTTTTATCAGGCAACTTCTTTTGACGTGTTTTTTTATCGGTAAATGCTGAATAATCCACGATTTTTACTTTATGAGGGTCATCATAGGCAATATCATTGGTCACTACATCAGATATGATAGAGAAAACTTGAGTAAGAGAAGGCAGAAGTTGATTTTTTTCAGCGCGCTCTAACAGATCAAATAATTGAAATAAAAGAATATCATTGATTTGCTTCTGACTCGATTTGTGAAATAAAGCATCGATCTTTGGTAGAAAATCTGTACGATATTGACGATCTTGTTCGATCCTATAGACCATAGGATCTTCTGAAATCACTAAATTACTTTTTTGTGAGAGCTTGATTTGATAAGTCGTTTCAAATAATTCTGGAAATAGCTCATGGGCAGTGGTCAAGATTTCTAAATCTTGCAAATAAGAAATTTTCTGTTTTGTTAATGTTTGCATCAGTAGTTGTAATTGATCTTTCTGAAGCGAAGCCTTTAATTTATTTTGAGACAGTAAACGAATCACATATTCTTCAAAGCTGCCGTAACGAATCCAATTTACTGTTGTATTGCCAAGAATAGCCAATTTTTCTAAACGTTCTTCTTTTGGCAGATTATTGCCTTTTTCCCAATTGTTTACTGTGCTGGCACTAGAATTTCCAACTAATTTTGAAAAACGTGCCATAGAATAATTATGCTGACAACGAATATCTTTGATTCGCTGTCCTGCTGCTTTTAAATCTATTTTCAAGATAGTACCTCCTGTTTTTTCTCTTTTCTACTATATCACTTTTTGAAGATTAATTGTAGTGTTTAATTGTCAATTTGTTGTTGATTTTTGTTCTTTTAAATGATAATCTGTTTTTATGCCGAAATAGTTTCATTCGTTTGGTGAAGGAGGTGAAAGCACGACATGCTATTGAGCTGATTTAGCTAATGTTTTTAGTTTATTCCTTTGTTTTAAAAACTGGTACATAAAATTATAATTGTCTATCTCAGCATTTTGTTTTTATTTATTTTTACCGAAATTTATTCATTATTTATAAAAAGGGGGAAGAAGAAAATGAAAAAAACGGCCAAATTGGAAGAACGTAAAAATTATTTATTGTATGAATTTTTGGAAAAATTGAATAGGGAAGTTCCTTTTCAAAATGACGGACGAAAACTAGAAGAAGCATTTGTTCAGCAGTACAAGATGATGGTAAACATGTCATTCAGTGCGAATATTTTATATAAAGGACTTGATTATGCTTCACAACTTTATAATCATATCGCTAAAATAGAATACACACGTTTGCATCAATTCATCATCCATCATCAGTTTGATCCTCAGCATACAGAAATATTATTAAAAAGAATCAAGAAGGCACACAATGAATTGGTTCAAAATTCTCCTAGAACAAAAAAATCTGAGGGCGTAGAAATATTTTATGGGTTCACCGGTGGAAACCGTAAAAAGTATAAAATGAACCGTAAAGCGATCACTCAAATGTATATTGTGATAAAAAAGGCGTCTGAACAAAACCGATTGAAATTTGTGCAAGAGTTATGGGACAGGGGCTACCAAAAATTGAAAATGAAAAAGGCAGCTATTTGTTGGCGACTAAAAAGTTATACATGGCGTTAAAGGAACTTCTTAATGAATAACATACGCATAAAAAGTCTTTTTATTTGCGCCTCAATAATGATTTTTCTAATTTGTGTACTCAAAAGTTTGATTATCTAATACAAAAACTGAAAAAAAAATGAAAAGCGATGAGTCCTGCGTAGTTTATCTATGTAGACTCATTTTTGTATGTAGAAGACATCAAAAACTAATTATTGGGGGAACACACAGGAGATGGATTACAAAGAACTTATTGATTACGATGCCAGAAAATTACTAGATCTTTTCTTATTACTTGCTTCTGCTGATGGCAAAGAAAAGTTGGAGATATTTTCAAGAAAATTATCTATAAATGCAAAAACGATTTTGCGTTACATAAAGAAGATAAAGCTTCTTATCAAACAATTTCAATTAGAGGCGGAGTTATCGATCAGTCGTAAATCCATAAATTACTATTATTTAAAAAAATCTAGTGATTATTATGTAGAAATATTTTTAACTAGATTTTTGTGTGAGCTCCCTGAAATTATTTTTTTGAAGGCAATAATAGACGATACAACTATTCAAACGAAAGAATTTTCAGAAAGACTTTCAATTAGTGAGTCCAGTTTAAGAAGACGAATAAAAAAAATCGATTTATGGTTACGCAAAAGTGGACTTTCTTTAAGAAGAGGCAGTTATCAACTTGTGGGAGATGAAGTACAAATCCGGGCATTTATTTTGCATTTTTATTGGCTTGTCTATCGAGGAACCATCGGCAGCTTTCTCTCATCTGAAATAGAATCTAGTGATAAATTAGCAGAAACGATCATTCATTTTTTTCAGATTAAAATCAACGATCTTCAGAAACTATCTTTTTCCCGCATGATCCAGATTGCATTATGGCGCGAAAGCAATGGCCATCAGATTCGTCAAAAAAGTGAGTGGTCTCCTTATTTAAAAGAAAGTGCCATTTTTTCAAATTTTGTTCAGACGATTGTAAAAGAAGGCTTCGCTAAAAAAATACCTCTGTCAGAATTTGCTTATCTGTATTTAATGATTCAGGCAAATTTTTTACCCTATTATGGTGCAAGTATGCAAGCCTTTATTATTGAAGAACATTTTTCGAAAAAGACCACCTGCTATTTAAATACGCTGATAGCAACAACTATATTTCGACAGATTTTTTGGGAGAAAAAGATCGAGCATTCCAAAGCAAGTGTGATAAGCTTTCTCTCTTTTCACTTACTTTATGAGTTAGTTTCTGATTTATCATTCGAGCGAAATCGTTCTGTCAACAAATTACAGGAAATGTACCCTAAGTTTCTGAAAAGGATTCATACGTGTGTTGATGAACTGATAGTAGAAATTCCAGTCTATAAAAAAGTGAAGAGAGAGTTACTTGTTCATCGCTACTTCACAATCTTATCGACACTTACATCACCGGTTTACAATGAAAAAAAGATCGTCATTTGTTTGATGACAGATTTCTCCATGGAAAAAGAATATGAATTAGGTAAGCGAATCACTGCTTTTTTTCAATACAAATATAATTTAGTCGTTATTTATGCTCGAACATCCAGTACGATCGGTTATGCAACGCTTATTTTAACGACCACGTACCACCAAAATTTATTTCATCAATGTGAAAGGCCAGTGATGCTAATTGATATTGAATTTTGTGAAAAACAGTTTTTTCAATTGGAAAAATACTTAAAAAAAGTGATTAGTTGAAGCCCTTTCATAGAGTTGTGGTACACTATAAAAGTAAAGACAAATTTAGGAGGTTTCACAGTGAAGAAAATTCAATTTGGAACAAGTGAGTTAGAAGCGGCATCGGTCATTCTTGGATGTATGAGGATGAATGGAGCAGAAAATCCTACAGAAGTAATTGAAACCGCATATGAGAATGGCATTGATTTTTTTGACCATGCGGATATTTACGGAGGAGGAGAATGTGAAACGATTTTTGGCAAAGCTCTAAGAGAATCCGCAATTAATAGAGAGGATATCATTATCCAAACAAAATGTGGGATCCGCAAAGGAATGTTTGACTTCTCAAAAGAACATATCGTTGCTTCTGTTGAAGGCAGTTTAAAGCGTTTGGGTGTGGATTATGTTGATGCTTTATTATTACATCGCCCTGACACTTTAGTAGAACCAGAAGAAGTTGCTGAAGCTTTTGATCAATTAGAATCTCAAGGAAAAGTAAAATATTTTGGTGTAAGTAATCAAAAACCAATGCAAATTGAATTGCTGAAAAAAACCGTCAAACAACCATTGCTGGCAAATCAGCTACAGTTTGGAATCAAGCATACTGGAATGATCGATCAAGGAATTCATGTCAATATGACTGATGAAGCAAGTATTGACAGAGATGGGAGTATTTTAGATTATTCTAGATTGAATCAAATGACGATCCAAGCGTGGTCTCCTTATCAATATGGATTTTTTGAAGGTGTTTTTCTTGGAAATGATAAATTCTCAGAGTTAAACCAAATACTGGATCGCATTGCCGAAAAGTATGGTTGCTCGTCAACTGGTTTAGCAACGTCTTGGATTTTAAGACACCCTGCGAATATGCAAGTGATTGCAGGAACGATGAATACTAAGCGTATCAAAGAAATAGCGCAAGCAGCTGATATCGTACTTTCAAGAGAAGAATGGTATGAGATTTATCGTGCTGCGGGGAATATTCTACCTTAAAATACAAGTTTTTCATATAATCTTCACAATGATTTAGTATGATTCTTTTTGTAAAGCAATTCTATTTTGTGTGTGAATAATATAAAAAGTCCATTCCGTGTGTGGGAATGGACTTTTTTGGCTAAAGTTACTTGCTTTGATTCGTTGGTAATGACGCTGTTTGCTGAAGTAGTGTTTTTATTTGTTCCTCTATTTTATCCGCAAGTGAGTGATCTTCCAATATTTTCATATAGTCTTTCAATACAAATAGTTTGGTCAAATAATAATTATTTTCAGTTTGTTTGTAATTTAAAATATCTGTATTCAAATGAAAATTGACTAAATAATAATGACTCGGAAAATAAAAAATGAATTCTTTTGTTTTCTTTAGTAATAGTTGAACAAAAAGATAGTCATTGTTATTTAAAGCAACAGAAGTCATTGTAGTCAGTGCCTGATGAAAAGCCTGTTGATATGCTTGAGTAAGTGAAAGGTAGTCAGAAAAATCATCAAGCTGTTCAATGATTTTCGAACCTGCATATTTAGCTGTTTTATATGTCAGAAAAGTACACATATCCGAAAACAATGTTAAATCGATGGTAGAAAAAAAGGTTAATCTGTTTATGTATGAATGCAATTGATTTAAATCAGATTCTGATATTCGTTCAATTTTTTCAACGTCGAGCTCATTCATCCTCTTTTTACAAAATAAGTAATCATGAAAATGTTTGATACTTTGTTCTTTCTTTTTTTCTAATGTGTCGTACAGTTTTTGAGGATAGTCATGTAAAAGATTTTCTCTTGTATATTCAGCACATTTTTTTCGATAAAATTCAGGAGTTTGACCGCCCATTTTTAAAAAGAGAAAATCATCGTAGCTTACATGCAAGCGCTCAAGCAACTCAACCAAGATCTGAACTTGTATACCGGTTTGATTTCGTTCTATCTTAGAATACGTATGCCTTGAAATGATTCCTTGACAGCACTCTAGTTGAGTAAGTTTTCGATAGGTGCGCAGTTGTTTTAATACTTCTCCATCTGATTTTGTTTTCATAGTAATCGCTCCTTTTTTATTGATTTCAAGAAAAGATTATAGCTGAACTATTAAAAAAAATTAATAAAAGAGTCGATATTTCGCTCAAAAAGACGAAAATAAATCGTTTTTGAGAAGGAGATAGTTAAAATTTGCGCTTTTTTCAATGACCGATGGTAACTTATTTTCAAAGGATTTATAATGAGAGAAATGGGAGTACAAATAAAATGAATGAAGAATGTGGTAAGCGTTGTTATTTATTACTAAAAGGAAGTTGATTTTAGTATCAAGGTTGAAATATAAAAATCAAAAAATAGTTGTTTTATTTTTAAAAGCATGTTAATTTAAAAGAGTATTGAAGTTTAACAAGAAGAAACTAATAAAAAAAATAGAGATGCGCTAGTATCACTCGCCAGGTTTCTCAGGCCTAGGTCAGCATAATACTAGTCCACAATAAAACAGCGTGTACTGATTTATGTGGAATGCACCCCTGTAGCTTACTGAAGCAAGCCACATTCTAGAGTATAGCAAAGTTTTCAGATTTTTGATAGAGAAAAAACAGCTTTTTATTTTTCTATCACTAGTAAGAATAAACTTTCGTTTTGTATTACTCGCATTTTGTTTGTGTGTTTATTTGAGCTAGGGCGCGTTACACTTAATAAGTGGCGCGCCCTAGCTTTTTTGCTATTAGTTTCTTCTTTTTAAGCTTTACTTAAAAATGAAAAAGCGTTGTTGGAGGTGTTAATTTGGCAAGGAAAGATTCTATAAAAATGACAAAGGAGGATATTATTTCCTCAGCTAAATCAATGAAGCTGTTTGGCCAATCTGTTCAATGGACTGTAAATCCGGAAAATCAAACGATCGAAAAACGTGTAATGTATTTTGAAGAAGGAAAAATGGGAAAGCAATATATGGTTGTTGAGTCGAAAATAATTGAAAACATTTATGAAGACGTTCATATGGTTTTTGATTGTAAAAAGACAATGATTGCTAAACGTTCAAAGCAAGGTGCAGCTCTTTTTTATACGGGTAAAGGTGATGTTTACAATAGTATTCTACAACGCCTAGCCTATAACCAAAAATTGAAGCTCAATGCTAAAGTATATCAAATGAGTAAAAATAGCGACAGAAATTGAATATCCGGTGAGTCCACCGCTTTCGTTATCAGTACAGCTTAGGGCGAAAGAGTAGAACCGAATGAGGTATTGCTGTGACATTGAGAGACTTTTCAAGTATTCTGCTCTCATAGAGTTTGAAGTTTCGATTGCTATAAACTTCACGATAGGACATGAGTTTTCTCACTCATTTTTTTAGGCAGGTTAAAATTTAGTTACTTTTATCGCCGACAAAGAATAGACAAGACTCAGGTAAGACGACAAAAAGGTCGTCTTTTTTTGTACCTAAAAGGAGGGACAGCAATGGAAATTCGATCACCGCCGAAGAAAGAAACAAGCATAAAATAAATGATTAAGTGGGGGAAAATAATGAAAATAAGACAACAGAAAATTCTTACATGGCTTGTTCTTTTCTTTATGCTAGCTTCAAATTTTATATCTGTGATACAGCCAATCACAGCTTATGCAGAAAATGGAATAGAAAACAGTTTAGTTGATGATGAACAGGTAGATCAATCAATCGACACTACAGACAGCCAAACGACCGAAACAAGCACTGAGGAACTAGAAACTCCAAATGAATTAGAAGCAGCGTTTCCAGAGCCAGTGATTGAAAAAGATTCGTTGCTTGAGGAAGAAAGCACTGAAGAAAATACGGAGCAAGAACGATCAGGTGCTGAATTAGCTGCAAGAGCAGATCCATATAGTGTAGAAGGCTTGACTGATGCAGAAATCATTGCTTTAGCTAATCATATGTACGGATCTTATGCTAGTGTAAATCCAACCTTTGAAGTTCATGTAACAAATGATCAAGGTGTTGTCCTCAATATACCTTTTGCGAGAGCTAGAGGCGTTGGATCAGTAGAAAAGCTGATACCAATGTCCTATTCAGTAAAATTAGATCAAACTTGGCTGATTATTGCCTTGCATGTTGAAAAGTTTAGAATAGATGGAGGTATTGCTTATTGTGTTCAGCCAGGAGTTGAGTTCGGCCAAGGTGAAGGTTATGTTCCGCATCCGTCAATAGGTTTGATCAATGAGAACCAAAAACAGATAATCAATAATATCATCAATTTTGGCTCCAATGGGAATGATTCTGATGAGTTATATATGGCGACACAGTTTTATATTTGGGAAGCTTTAGGATATACAGTTCAAAGTGATTTGGCTAATTATGCTGCCTACAAGAGTCAAATTGATGCTAGAGCAGACAATCATCGGACAAAACCTAGTTTTGATAATCAGGAAATCACGGTCAAAGCAGGTGAAACTGTACAATTGAATGATAGTAAAAATGTGTTCAATTATTATCATGAGATCAGAAACGACGGAAATACAAGTGTGTCAAAAGATGGAAACACATTGAAGATCACTCCGTCTATAAACTCTAATGATGGAGAGATCGTTTTTCAAAGAAATTCTCCTGTTTCTGGTGTTCAATATTTTTGGGTGAAAGAAAATGCTCAAACGATGACAACAGCCGGTGAAGCTCAACCAACACAAACTAAAATTCGCGTCAAGGTCGTTAAGACTGGTTCGGCAGCGGCTCAAAAACTTGATGAAGAGGGCAACCCGCTTGCAGATGCTGTTTTCAGATTTGAATATGATGGGATAGTTGAAGAGCGAACAACAGGTGAGGATGGCTTGGTCAAGCTTGATGACATTTTAATGGGGACAAGTGTAACGATCACAGAAATTCGTGCTCCTGAAGGTCGTGTTATCGATAACATTCCACAAACAGTCGTGATCGAGCCCGGACAAACGATTACAAAAACATTCACGAATCGTTGGGCTCAACAACCAATCAAATTGATCAAACGGGAAAAGGATGCGAATCGACCGTTAAAAGATGTCCCATTTGCTTTGTACAAGCTGACTGGTGTGACAAAAACGCTGATTGGTGAATATAAAACAGATGCCAATGGAGAAATAAACATCGAACGACTTTTATATAATAGGGATGGTTACCGATTTGTTGAATTAGAACCGCTGCATGGCTTTTTACCAAACACAACAGAATATGATTTCAACGTTACGGTAGAAAACGATGGGAAATTAATAGAGCTCATCGTTGATAATGAGCCCAATCCAGTAGTGCTCAATACAACTGCGACTGGAAAAAATGGGGAAAAATTTGTTGATCCGACAAAAGAAATCGAATTAGAAGATACGATTCACTATAAATGGCTATTTGCTGGAAGAACCTATCAGTGCACTGCGAAAATCGTCGATCAAGAGACAGGCGAAGTTCTTGAAACACTTCAAGGATCATTTGTTCCGCCAGCATATGAAGGTTTTTATGTGGTAAAAACGACTGTAGATGGAAATAAATATCGTGGAAAAAAACTTGTTTTCTATGAATACATCTATGACACCGTAAGTAAAAAAGAAGTGGCCAAACATGAAGATATCAATGATGAAGGACAATCGATAAAAGTCAATGATCCTAAAATAACTACAAAAGCACAGGGAGAAGATGGCAGGCAACAATTTAACCCCTTAACAAAAGTTCCGGTCAAAGAAACCGCTTCATTTACTGATCTTGTTGTCGGACATAAATACACAACGACTGTTCAGGCTTATAGATTAAATGATAATACGCCATATGATGATGCTTTGGAAACGAAAACATTCATTGCAACAAGCCCGACGATGGAAGTGACATTTGATTTTATTTTAGATGGCAAAGACCTACAAGGGAATGGACTTGTCTTTACTGAAAAACTTTTTTACGAAAATGAAGAAGTAGCCAATCATGAAGATTTAGAGAATGAAGATCAAACCGTTTCATTTACTGATCCTGAGATTTCTACAAAAGCTCATGGAAAAGATAAACAACAGAAATTTGACCCGTTAGCGAAAATACCAATTAAAGAAACCGCTGTTTTTACTGACCTAATTATTGGTGATGAGTATAAAGTAATTGTTCAAGGATACCGCTTATCGACGGGGGAGCCTTACGAAAAAGTAAGGGCAGAAGCTGTATTTACAGCAACAGAAGCAAAAATGAGCTACAGTTTTGATTTTGTTTTAAGTGGAAAAGAATTAGCTGGTGATGGCATCGTATTTACTGAAAAATTATTGTTCAACGATGAAGTCATTGCAGAACACAATGATTTGACGAATAAAAAACAAACGATTCAATTTACCGATCCCAAGATCACGACTTTGGCTCAAGGGAAAAACGGAGAGAAAATCTTAGTCCCAGCACAAAATACAACAATTCAGGAAACAGCTAAGATTACAGGCTTGATCATTGGACATAAGTATACTGTAAATGTGAATGGGCATCGCTTATCAGACGGAAGAGTCATTGACGAATTAACGAAGCAAAAAACGTTTATTGCAGAAAAAACAGAGATCACACTTTCATTTGAGTATCAGGTCGATGGTCAATTATTTAGTAATGACGGGATCGTATTTACAGAGACTTTACTGACTGAAAATGAAGTGATAGCTGAGCATTTAGATTTAGAGAATGAGAAGCAAACAGTACGCTTCAAACCACTAGTTAATAATACAAGTACTTTGCCAGCAACTTCTGGTCCGAGGTCATCATTACCGAGCACAGGAGAAAATGGATCAGAAAACCTAGCTCTATTTGCTTTATTCATGTTGATTCTATGCGTGATCCTTCAATTAGAACGTCGAAAAAAATTAAGATAGAATAAGAAATGAATATCTAAAAGCTGATGAACGATCACAGCTTCCATAAGTTGAAAAAATCTATTCTGAAAATTTTCAGACATCTACAATGAGACAAAGCCAAAAGTAATTGATTCAAAGAAGGAGAGCGGGACAAAACTAAACATCTGTTTTGTTTCGCTCTCTACACTTAAAAAAACGCGAGAAAAAGCAGCTACTACTTTTGATATAGTGATTTTTCTTAGTGATATTAGAGAGAAAAATCAGTCTTCCCCAAAAATAATGATACATGTAGAAAAGATGCATCAAAAAATAGTAGTTAAGAAGAAGGATTTTATCGAAGAAAAGTTACATTTTAGAAATCTTTCATTCACATTTTATTCATAACTTCCTTGTATTATTTAACTATCGAAACAAAACAAAAAAAAGTGTGTGTTTGTTTCATTTGTGTGAATCCTAATGTTCCGCTCTGAATGTGTGCAGAGCGGTTTTTTTGTGCTTTAAATTTGAATGTGCTCTTTCCTTTCTTCTCTACTGCAAAGTTTTAAGATTTTTGTTAGAATAGAGAAGGACACCAGTTTGCTGAAGATGAGGAGAAATAGAATGACAAAAAAGAAGTTATTATTAGTAGATGGGAATAGTGTAGCGTTTCGAGCGTTTTATGCTGTTCAAAATTTTGAGTCATTTAAAACAAAAAATGGCTTACATACAAATGCGATTCTTTTTTTCAACAATATGTTGGATAATATCATGCAAAAAGAAGAGCCGAGCCACGTCTTGATTGCTTTTGATGCGGGAAAGACGACCTTCCGCCATGCTTTTTTTGATGACTATAAAGCTGGTCGAGCTAAAACTCCAGGTGAGTTTAAAGAACAAATGCCTTATATTCGCGAGCTGATCGATGCTTTGGGGATACAACATTATGAATTGCCGGAATACGAAGCAGATGACATTATTGGAACTCTTGCACGTCGTGTGGAAGCAGATGATTTTGAAGTAGTTGTTGTCTCTGGGGATAAAGATTTAACGCAATTGGCTGATAAGAATATCAGGGTAGAGGTGACTACAAAAGGTGTTAGTGAATTAGTCACTTATACACCAGAGTTTATTAAAGAAAAATATGGTTTGACTCCTTTGCAAATAATCGATATGAAAGGTCTTGCAGGAGACAGTTCAGATAATATACCCGGGGTCACGAGGGTAGGAGAAAAAACAGCAATCAAGTTACTGGCAGAGTACGGTTCGGTGGAAGGCTTATACGAGCATATCGATGAGTTAAAACCAAGTAAGATGAAAGAAAACTTGATTAATGATAAAGAACAGGCCTTTTTAAGTAAAAAGCTTGCAACGATCGATGTCAATGCACCGATCGATATTTCTATCGACAGTTTAGTTTATAATGGAAAAAATTTAGACAAATTAGTTCCTTTCTATCGTGAGATGGAGTTTAAACAACATTTAAGTAAATTGGACATTGAAGAAGAAGCCGTTGATTTAGCGGATGTTCATTTTGATGTAGTTGACACATTTACAAAGGAAATGTTTACGGAAGATATGGCTTTGTATGTAGAAATGATGGAAGATAATTATCATACATCGCCGATCGTCGGAGTAGCGTGGGGAACAAAGAAAAAGATTTATACAACAAACAATTTAGCTCTTTTTGAAAGTCAGCCCTTTATCGACTGGCTATTGTCAGATAAATATCAGAAAGTCGTATATGATGCGAAACGTACGTATGTAGCACTTAATCGTTATGTTGGCAAAACAAAGGGCATCAAGTTTGATGTATTATTGGCGGCATATCTGTTGGATACAAATGACAATAGTGCGGATATCGAAGGCGTTGCGCAATATTACGGATATGGTGACATTCGATCAGATGAAGCGATCTATGGAAAAGGGGCTAAAAAAGGCTTACCGGAAGATGAAGAAGTATTCTTTAGTCACTTGGCAAGAAAAGTCAATGCGATCCATTTTCTGACAGAAAAGCTGGATCATGAATTAGCTGAAAAAAATCAATCAGATCTGTTTTACAAAATGGAATTACCGTTGTCCCGTATTTTAGCTGATATGGAAATTACTGGAATCAGAGTGGATGCGCAGCGGTTGAAAGATATGCGTATCGAATTTTCAGATCGTTTACGTGAAATCGAACAAAAAATCTATGCTGAAGCGGGTGAAGAATTCAACTTGAATTCGCCAAAACAATTAGGAGTGATCCTATTTGAAAAAATGGGCTTGCCAGTCATCAAGAAGACGAAAACAGGCTATTCTACAGCTGTGGATGTTTTGGAGCAATTGAAGGAACAGGCACCGATCGTCGAAGATATTCTAGTGTACCGTCAAATCGCTAAAATCCAATCGACCTATGTAGAAGGTTTGCTCAAAGTGATCCAGCCTGACGATAAGATTCATACTCGTTACGTGCAGACTTTGACACAAACCGGGCGTTTAAGTTCGATCGATCCCAATCTACAAAATATTCCGATCCGTTTGGATGAAGGTAGAAAAATTCGTCAGGCATTTGTTCCAAGAGAAAAAGATTGGCGTATTTTCTCTTCAGATTATTCACAAATTGAATTGCGGGTATTGGCGCATATCTCAGACGATCAACATCTAAAAGAAGCCTTTATTGAAGGACAGGATATCCATTCTAGTACGGCGATGCGGGTGTTTGGAATTGAAAAAGCAGAGGATGTAACGCCAAACATGCGACGTCAAGCAAAAGCAGTGAATTTTGGAATTGTTTATGGGATCAGTGATTATGGCTTGTCTCAAAATCTTGGAATCACTAGAAAGCAAGCACAGGAGTATATTGATACATACTTTGAAAAGTATCCAGGTGTTAAAAAATATATGGAAGAAATCGTTCGTGATGCAAAAGATAAAGGATTTGTTGAAACGTTGTATCATCGACGCCGTTATTTGCCTGATATCAATTCACGAAACTTTAATTTGCGATCATTTGCTGAACGGACAGCTATCAATACACCGATTCAAGGAAGTGCTGCGGATATTTTGAAAATTGCAATGATCGAAATGGATCAACGCTTAAAAGAAGAAAAAATGCAGGCGACTATGCTGCTTCAAGTACACGATGAACTCGTTTTTGAAGTTCCTGAAACAGAGCTTGAAAAACTAAACACTTTAGTCAAAGACGTTATGGAAAATGCAGTTGCCCTTCATGTACCTCTGATCACAGATAGTAGCTGGGGCAAAACATGGTATGAAGCAAAATAATAAATAAATTAAAAAGAGACTGGTTGATCGGTTGGTTCAGAGAATGCTTAATGCGGAAGATAAGCCTATCTGTTTCACTGCCATTATCATCAGTCTCTTTCCGCTAAGGAGAGATGGAAAATGCCTGAACTACCAGAAGTTGAAACGGTTCGAAAAGGGTTGGAAAAATTAGTCATCGGAAAAACGATACAAGAAGTTACGATTTTATGGCCGAGAATCATTGAAGCACCTGAAGCAGAGATTTTTGCTTTAAAACTTGTTGGTCAACGTCTAGAAAAAATGGAACGACGAGGAAAATATTTGCTATTTAAGTTTACTGATTATGATATGATCTCTCATTTACGTATGGAGGGAAAATACGAAACACACGATAGCGCAGATGCAGTGGATAAGCATACTCATGTAATATTTAAGTTTACGGATGGCACAGAACTTCGTTATTTAGATGTTCGTAAGTTTGGACGAATGACGCTGGTTGAAAAAGATCAGGGGATAAATTATAAAAGTATTCTAGCACTAGGCCCGGAACCAGTTCCAACTGAGTTCAAATTGAAATCATTTCGTGAAGGTCTAAAAAAACATCACAAGGCAATCAAACCTTTGCTTTTAGATCAACGTTTAGTAACTGGATTAGGGAACATCTATGTTGATGAAGCATTGTGGGAGGCCCAAATCCACCCAGAACAACCCGCGGATTCGTTAAATGGCAAAGAAGTAAGTCAGCTTTATTATGCGATCATCGATGTTTTAGGCCGAGCTGTTGAAGCTGGCGGGACAACGATTCGCAGCTATTTAAATGCATTAGGAGAAGCTGGGACCTTTCAAGTTTCATTAAATGTATATGGTCAGACGAATCAGCCTTGTCCAAGATGCGGCACACCAATAAAAAAGATCAAAGTCGCTCAAAGAGGCACTCATTTTTGTCCGAAATGTCAAACACTGAAAGTGAGGAGCTAGGATAGATGGGAATGATATTAGGATTAACTGGAGGGATCGCTACAGGCAAGAGCACAGTCGTTGAGATTTTTAAAGATGAAGGTTTTCCTATTGTGGATGCGGATATAATCGCAAGAGAAATAGTTGAGCCGGGGACTCCCGGACTTCAAGCGGTCGTTGATGCATTTGGTTCTGAACTATTGTTTGCTGATGGTTCCTTAAATAGAAAAAAACTGGGAAAGATCATTTTCTCAGATAAGCAAAAGAGAGAGCGATTGAATCAAGTACTGTCACCGTTTTTAAGAGAAGCTATCTTAACGGATATCGCTCGGAAGAAAAATCTTTCATCCTTAGTTATTGTCGATATTCCTTTGCTTTATGAAGGAGGCTATGATGCGGTTGTCGACCAAGTCGCAGTGGTTTACATTCCAGAAGAGCTACAATTATCTCGTTTAATGAAGAGAGATGACCTTTCAGCTTTGGAGGCTGAACAAAGAATCGATAGTCAAATGCCGATCGAAGAGAAAAAAAATCGGGCAGATATCATTTTTGATAATCAAAAAACAACGGAAGAGACAAAAAAACAAGTCAAGAAATGGCTTTCAAAAAATATTTTTTGATTATATAGAATTAGTGTTATATAGTTATTTTATTTATGTTGATAGAGAGTGCTAGTTAATTTCAAAATAGCGATGTGAAAATAAAAAATCACATTGCTATTTTTGCGTTTTCATGAGGTTTAATTCGATTTATTAGTATTTAGGGAATAATTATATAGTTAATTTTAAATAACTAAATGTTTTAAAAATATATAGACAATTATATTTGATTTGTGTTATCTTACGTAAAAGAAAAATGAAAAAAATAAACATAGGGGAATTAAGGATGAAAAAAGAAATAGTTGTGATCGGCTTAGGTTACGTAGGATTACCGAGTGTTATGAATCATGTAGAAAATGGTCATCGGGTAATTGGATTTGACATTGACCAAAGGAAGATTGATTCACTGAATCGAGGTGTCAGCTATCTTGATACAATGTCAAACGAATCGATTACTGAGATGTTAAAAAAGGAAACAGTTTTTACAGCTGACGAACAAATGCTGAAGGATAGAGATGTTTACATTATTGATGTGCCAACGCCGATTGACGATCATAAAATTCCTGATTTGAGTTATGTGAAATCCGCAGTAAGTCTGATTGAAGATAAAGTGAAAGTAGGATCATTGATTATTTTAGAAAGTACTACTTATCCAGGGACGACAGAAGAATATCTGGTAGAAAAGTTTGCTGCAAAAGGCTACAACATAGGTACTGATTTGTACATAGCGTATTCTCCTGAACGAATCGATCCAGGAAATACAGAATCTTTAAGTGCGAAAATCCCAAGGATCGTAGCGGGATATACTAAAAACTGTCTTGCACAGGTAAAAGCGTTATACGGAGATCATGTATCAGCGGTTTCAAGCTTAAAAATAGCAGAACTTGCAAAGATTTATGAAAATACATTTAGACTAGTCAACATTGCTTTAGCAGATGAGCTGCAAAAAATCACGGATAATTTAGGAATCAGTGTAGGAGAAGTGCTGGAGGCAGCAGCAACCAAGCCGTTTGGATTTATGAAGTTTACACCAAATTTAGGGATCGGTGGCCATTGTATTCCAGTTGACCCATATTATCTTACTTGGTTGATGGAAAAAAGAGGAATCGATACTCCCTTGATCAGTACAGCAGGCCAAATCAATGATTCAATGCTCGACTATCATTTACATAAGATCAATGACTATCTCGTTGAACAAGGGGAAAAACTTGAAGAACTGAAAGTTGCGATCTTGGGAGTAACCTATAAGAAAAATGTAGCAGATATCCGGATGTCATCAGTTCGTAGATTGATGGATAAATTAGGAAAAATGACCGAACACATCGTCGCTTATGACGATGTCTTGCATGCTTACTACACCAAAGAGGATGAGAAGATATGCTGTTTAGAGAACAATTACCATGAACTTACTTCTTTTGATTTAGTGATCTATGCTGTGGATCATGAACGTTATGAAGAAAACAAGCCAAAGATCATTGAAAATAGCCGTCTTTTTTACGATTTGACGACAGTCTAAATGATTGAAATCTGGATAAGAAATGGGTGAGGTGATTGAAATGTCCAGAAAGAGTAAGCGTAAAGAACAACAGGTTATTGAGAATCGACGCTCAAAAAAATTACTAAAAACTGTGCTGGCCCCATTGCTTTTACTCTTATCTATACCAGCTCTTGTTTTTGGGGTACATCTAGTTAAACAAGCGCCTAAAAAAACGACGAAAGAAAGTCAACCCACTCAACTAGTGATAAAGGAAAAAAAATATGCTGAGGTTTCTTCATGGTCCGAGCTGGTCGAGGCTTTATCAAACACGCATATAAGTGAAATCGATCTAAAGAAAGATATCAAGTTCCCCCAAACGGAAGAAGAACTGACAACAGAAAATCGAATAACGGTTCAAAAAGAAAAAATCTTTCATTTTGATAAGACTAAAAAGAAGCAGCAGCGTCGTTCTATTTTGCTGCTCAACTTTCCTGAAAAAAGTTTTGATCGATCTGTGGTGATTCAAGGGGAAGGCAAGAGCATCTATTTAGGTAAAGTTGAATTGAACCTTCCAGCAGGTTTGGAGCTAGATTTTAAAGATGTGGCTCTTTTAAGAGCATATCACTATTGATTGGGTTTACTGATTGTTTAGAAAGGATGTTTCAATGAAAAAAAGTCTTTTTTTCTTGCTTGAGGTAACTGGTAAATCTCTGTTATTTTTAATTCCTGTTTTTTCTATCGGTTACATTATTTTTTATGAGCTCACTCATTTTAATGATCAGACGATCGAGCAGTTTATTTTATCCGGAAAATTACCAATGACAGCCTTTTTTCTTGTCGTTCTATTCGTTTTGATCATTCATTTTACGTTTAATAATCAGAAAAAAAGAGTCCTTAAAGATTCTGGGATCACTCCAAAAATTAGACGGTATAAAATTGGTTATTGGTCAATAAAACGAAAAACCGGAAAAGAACAGATCTTGTTTAAAAAAAGCACGAGCATGCTATTTATCACTGTCGTTGCGACGCTCATTTTAGGTATTATCTGGTTTGGGTATCGACTTTCAGATGGTTCCCGTCACTCTTTGAGTGGTATTGCTCCATTTTTTACGATGAGTGGAGGTGTGGCGCTTGCAACACTCGTTTTGAGTGCTTTATATACGCCTTATACAAGTGATGGTGCTAAAGAACGAAACGTTCATATCCTGATGCCCATATATAATGAACCGGTTGGAAATATCGAGAATGCTTTTCGTTCTATTTTGAATCAAACAGTAAAACCTTATTCTTTCGTTGCAGTAGATGATGGCAGTCAACTAGTTGATTATGCTGAACTTTCTGCTAAATACCAACGGATTTTTGCCGAAAAAGATATTCAGTTTCAATTTTTGACTCAGAAAAACAGTGGGAAGCGGGCAGCTCAGTTACTGGCCTACCGCTCGTTGAATATCACTGATTTTCATAATGAACTTATTTTAACTGTGGATAGTGATACTGTTTTTGAAAAGCATGCAATCGAGCAAGGTATTATCCCTTTTGAAGACGAGCAAGTTTATTCTGTTGCTGGAGTCATTGTTACACGGAATATTACAGATAATATCCTAACGATCATTACGGATCTATTGGTTGTTGGACATATGGTACTGATAGAACGATCGATGAATTCGATGTTTGGCAGTGTAGCAGTTAACAGCGGACCGATCGCTTTTTATCGTGCGGAAGTTCTGAATTTAGCCGAAACTCTTGGGTATGAAAATGAACGATTTGGCCATGCAAGAGTGGAGTTTTCAGATGATAGTTTTTTGACGATGGCTGCTCTTTTATTAGGGAGAGCAGTTGCTCAGTCAACCGCAGTTTCTTATACTGAGTTACCAAATAAACTTAGCCATCATGTTCGGCAACACCTTCGTTGGAGCAGAGGAAGCTTTATTAGAGGCTTTTGGCGTCTGTCCCTTTTTCCGATCAATAGCTTTGTGTTTTTTAGGCAAGCTTTTGGCTGGGCAATGTTTGCTTCGATGATTGTGATCAAGCTGCAATTATTGTATTGGCTGATTTTCGTGATGACAGATATTCCATTTTTGCTTTTAGCTCCATTAGCCTTTAGTGCCGTTTATTCGTTATCATATATTTCGATTCCAAGAAATGACTTGGCTAAAAGAGACAAGTGGATCGTATTTTGTGCGTTTCCCTTTACCGTATTATGGATGGTTTTTGTTCTTTCACCTGTGCGAATTTGGGGATACATTACTCATAAAAACACTGGCTGGGGGACGAGAAATAAAATAGAGCTATAACTTTTAAATCATACAACTGTAACAAACCATGTAAGGAAGAGTTTCTTCGCGTGGTTTGTTATTTTATTTCACGATGGATAATTGTTATTAAATAAAACTCATACTATAAGAAAAAATTAATAGAGATAGATAGTTAATGTCTGGTTTCTCAGCCATTTCATGTTATAATACGAGTAGTAAACAACGATTATACGAAATAATAGATAATAATAGAGATAAATGAGGTGAATATTATGCGTTGTCCAAGATGTCATCATAATAATTCTCGAGTCATTGATAGCCGTCAAGCAGATGACGGGCGTGCGATTCGTCGTCGTAGAGAGTGCGAAAATTGTAACTACCGTTTTACAACCTTTGAACGGATCGAAGCGGCGCCATTGCTAGTGATCAAAAAGAATGGTGATCGAGAAGAATTTAATAGAGAAAAGATTTTGCGTGGGTTGATTCGTTCAGCTGAAAAAAGACCTGTTGCAATGGAACAAATGGAGCAAATTGTTGATAATGTTGAAAATCGAGTACGTAGTTTAGGGGAAAATGAAGTTTCGACCACTTTAGTTGGTGAATACGTGATGGAAGATCTTGTAAATCTGGATGAGATTGCTTATATTCGATTTGCGAGTGTTTATCGTCAATTTAAAGACATGAGTGTCTTTTTGAAAGAATTACAAGGAATCGTTGATAAAGCTAAGTCGTCAAATAATGATGCAACCAATAAATAAGGAGGTCTTTCCTTGAAAAGTAATTGGAAAGAAGTCCAACCAAAGAGCATTTTTCAAGTCGGTATAAGTACACCGTTATCTGATCAAGAGCGGGAAGTATTGACGCTTTTGTATCAGCCGATCATTGGTTCAGATGCCTTCAGTTTGTATACGACACTTTTGTCGGAAATAGAGACTAGTGGTACGAGTGAATCACTGTTTCATGCTGAATTGATCACGATGATGAATAAGAGTATCAAGCAAATTCTAGACGCAAGAAAAAAATTAGAAGGAATAGGACTTTTAGATACGTTTGTCAAAAGCGATCCTGAGTTAGGCACTATTTTTTTCTATCGATTGAATCACCCGGAAACTGTTGAGCGCTTTTTCAAAGATGAAGTTTTGACATTGACTCTTTTGAATACGGTCGGTCAAAGAAAGCTGGATAAGCTATTTGCTCGTTTTAAGCCAAACTTTTTCTCGTTAGCTGGTTATGAAGAGATTTCAGCAAGTTTTAAGGATGTCTATTTATTTAAAGAAGAACAGATAGTTGCTCAAAATAGGCAATTACAACAGATTGAAGCGTCGTTTAAGGATCCTCGTCCTGCTAAAAAAATCAGTGCTGTAAATGAGTCGTTTGACTGGGCCTATTTTATTCAGGGAATCGAGCGTTTAGGTATAAAACTGCCGGATAATAAGGATGGATTTAAGGAAGAAGTTTTTATTTTTCATAATTTGTTTGGCATCACAGAATTGGATATGGTCGATTTTTGTTCAAAATCATTTGATTATTATACGGGTAAGATCGATACTAAGGATTTTAAACGTGCGGTTTATAGAACATACGACCCTGACAAGCAACAAAGAAAGAGTGAAGTCGTCCAAAATGAACAGGCAGATCTTTCAGAAGCGGATCAGCAAACCTATCGATATAATTCATTGAAAATGTCTGGTTTTTCAGAAATGGATATTCAAATGATCATGGATAGTGAAAATAACTTCCCGTTGAATTACTTAGAGGCCTTAAAAAATAGCAAAGGCGGGTATACAACACCGCAAGAGCGCTCTTTAGTGAAATATCTAGTTTCAAAATCTGGCTTACCGAATAGTGTGATCAATATTTTGATCAATTATGTATACAATATTCAAAAGCAGCCTACGCTAAAGGCAGACTATGTAAATCGAATTGCCAATGAATGGGCTCAAAGCGAAATCGTTTCACCGGAGAAAGCCATCGAACATGTTCGTGAAATAGCTCAAAAAAGTAAGACAAATCAAAGTAAGCCCCGTTATCCACAAAATAATCGAGTTATTCGTCAGGAAACATTGCCTGACTGGGTAGACAATCCAGTGGAGGAAAAGAAATTATCTCCCGAAAGACAAGCCGAGCTTGAAAGGGAGCTTCGAGAATTATTAAAAGAAGAAGGTGATTAATAATGGAAGATGTAGGAAAAGAAATGTCAAAGATCATTCGAAACAGAGATATGAGTGAACGTTATAACGAGTTGGTGAATGTTGTTTTGAAAGATGATGATGTCCAAAAATTTATTGAAGAACATCGCGACCGTTTGACAGATGATGATATCCGAAAAAGCTATTCAAAATTATATGAGTTTGTTCAGGAGAAAAGAAAGTATCAGCTAAACGATCCTACGATGATCGCCCCTGGTTACGAACCAAAATTAGCTTTGAACTTCCATTATATCGATGTCACTTATATTCCAACGGAGGCTTTGATTGCGAAGCAGCAAGAAGAAGAGATCAGAAAACGTGTGAAGGCGATGGACATGCCAAAAGATGTCCGTGAAGCTCGCTTGAAATCCTTCGATCTAAGTTCAGATGGACGGGAAGAAGCGTTTGCCGGAGCGATGAAATTTATCAAGGAATATTCGCAGTCCCCAAAAGAATTTCATAAAGGCTTATATTTACAAGGGACATTTGGCGTAGGAAAATCATTCCTTTTAGGTGCCATCGCCAATAGTTTAGCTGAGCGCGGATTTGTCACAACGATCGTTCACTTTCCAACCTTTACCGTAGAAATGAAGCAGGCGATCGCGAAAGATCTAGTGGGGGAAAAGCTGGATGCAGTCAAAAAATCTCCAGTGTTGATGATCGATGATCTGGGCGCTGAATCGATGACGTCATGGATTCGTGACGATGTATTGAGTGTTATCCTACAATATCGAATGCAAGAGCAATTAGTCACTTTCTTTTCATCGAATCTAAACTTAAAAGATCTTGAAAAACATTTAACTGTTACACAACGAGGGGAACAAGAACCATTGAAAGCACGAAGGATCATGGAACGTGTTCGCTATTTAGCAAAGGAAATCACAATGTCCGGAAATGACCGGAGAAATGGTTAGAAAAGAGGATGGGACAGAAGTGTTCAACTCTGAGAAGCAAGTAGGTACTGTGCAACACTGTTTATCTGCAACGAGTCTTTGACGAGAAAGCATCAACTCATTCTTCGTTGTGTTTTACAGCAATTTCAGCTTATTTCCGAAACCTTCAACTCTTAGTGCTTTAGCACTTAGAATGTTGCTAGCTTCACTTTGTTCTTTGAACAATTGTGAAACTGTATGCGTTAGCTGATGTGATCGAAGCGGAGTAGTTACTTCTGCTTCCACCGTTTATTCGTTTTAAAGAGGACTAGGTCGTAACTCGTAGAGTTATGTCCTAGTCCTTTTTTTCTTTTTAAAGTTGCTGACTAGGTTGCGGATTATTCGCTTTATTACAAAGAAATGTGTACACTAAAGACATAAAAACAAATGGCTGAGGTGAATTATGAGAAAGAAAGTAGTCTTTTTTGGGGGGATACTAATTTTGGGCGTGTTCGCCTATTTTCTTTTTTTCAGACAAACGACAAAAGAAATCAATGTAAAAAAGGTGGAACCGGAAATCATGAAACTGATGACAACGGATGAACAGACTTTTAGGCATAAAACTGTGAAACAATCACCAGAGACGCAAGAACGCAGAGATAATCTTAAGTTCTTTATCGATACAAAAATGCTGCTTCCAAGTGGTGGAATAATAACCAACTTTCTGGAAAATACAGAGTCAACTGAGGTAGCAACAGGGCATGAAATGCTAAGTGAATCTTCTGGGCTATACCTAAGAAATCTTGAAATGACTGATACAAAAGGCCGTTTTGATGCGTATTATAAAGAAACAAAGAAGCTTTTTTATGATAAAGTCCAATTCAGCTATCGTATAGATGAAAATGGCAAGAAATTTCCTGTAAATGCTTCGGTCGATGATTTAAGGATCATTCGAGCGTTGATCGGTGCTAGCGCTCGATTTGGTTCCGAAGACTATACAAAGGAAATTGATGCCTTAGCTAAAAATTTTATGGAAACATCAATGGATGATAATGTCTTGATCGACTTTTATGATGTTGATCAAAAGAAAAAATCTGATAGTACCTCGCTTTTTTATATTGATTTAAAAACAATGGGTTATCTTTATAAAAAGTATGATGTATCTGCTGATTATTTACAATATCATTATTCTTTGATTGAAAACGGCTATATATCTGATACCTTTCCTTTTTATCAAACCAGATACAACCACAAAACGAATAAATATGAAAATACTGGAACGATCAATGTGATTGAATCCTTACTTACGATCCTGCACTTAGGAGAGGCTGGTCTTCAAAAGCAGGAGAGTATTGATTTTATTAAGGATCAGGTCAGCAAGGGGACCTTGTTCAACTCCTATGATTTAACAGGCGTTCCGGTGGATAAAAATCAATCAGCTGCTGCGTATGCTTTAGCAGCAGTGATTGGAGCAGTTATCCATGATCAGGAGTTATACGATTCTTCGATTTTGATTTTAAATAATTTTCAAATCACCGATTCAAGTAGTTTGTTTTATGGAGGATTTGGTGATATCCGGACAAAAGATGTGTTTTCCTATAATAATTTAATGGCTCTTATAGCATATGATTTGTGATCGAGGTGAAAAGCGTGAAGAGTTTTGTGCGCAGGTTCCAACATTATATTACTGTTTTCTCTAAGTATATTTCTCCACCGTTACTTGCTGTACTTGTAATAGGTATCGTCACAAGTATTTTATTGTTTGTTCCACCAGTCAATGGATTAGCGGATAATGGCAATTATTATCGCATTTTAAACGGCAGTGGTCTTTATATTCAAAATATCGAAGACCATTCTTATTTAAGTTATTTTCAAAAAGATTTTTCCATCATGCAATACTACAACCAATCCTCCAGTATATTTATCTCTTCTCAACAACTGTTTATTACACTGGCTATTTGGCTAAATAAACTTTTTTACAGTGCGCATCAGTTTGACATTCGATTTTTGGGTGCGGTTTATTTGTTGTTTTATTTACCTGGGATCTATTTATTGGTGCGAGGACTGAGTGCTGGTTTATCGAAAGGGCGGAGCTTTTTAGTTTCTTTGTTTGTGATTTTTCTTTTAGGAGATACATCATATACGATTTATTTCAACTCATTTTATCCAGAAGCGACCTCCCTGATAGCATCTTTGTATATTTTTGCATCGGTCATTTATTTATATCGTACAAAAGATTTTGGCAAAAGAGGCTTAATTTGGCTTCTATTGTTTATCAGCACAGTCATCTTGCTTGGTGTAACTAAACGGCAATTTTCTTTGATTTTTGGTCTTCTGATCATGGGATTTGGACTTTTCGCTTTTACTAAAAGTAAAGGGTCACGATTAGCACTAAGTGCTGTTTTAGTAACATTTGTTGGCTTCCTCATTATGGGTACTATTTTTGTCCCTTATTCGACGCGCGAGATCGATCTATATCACAGCTTAACTAGAGGCGTCATGCTTGAAACGACGAATCCTGATTCACGAATGCGTGAAGGTGGTATCAACCGTCAATATGGATTGGAAAAAGGGACGACCTATTTTGATGAATATAGTCCTGTATCTCCAAAATCAGAGCAAGTAAAAGAAAATTTCCTTGAAAAAGCTGGTACGATCTGGGTGATCATCAATTACATCAATCATCCAGATGAGTTCAATAAGCTATTGGATATAGCCGTACAAGATGTATATTTTGTTAAGCCATCCGAACTCGGCAATTATGAAAAATCAGTTGGAGGAGAGCCGGCACAACAAACACGGTTCTTTACTTTATATAATCGAATCAAAGCAGCCGGCTATCCAAAGTCTTTTGGTTTCTATATTCTTTTCAGTATTGTGTTGATCGGCATTTATGGGGTGGGCTTTTACAATGGATTTAGGGAAAGACGACCAGGTATGGTCGTACGATTCTTTTTGATTGCTGGATTTTTAGTGAATATGATCTTTATTTTTCTTTCATCTATAGTGATCAATGGGGATTCAGATTTAATCCGCTTATTGTTCCTTGTATCACTTTATTTCGATTTGATTTCGTTATTGCTTTGGTCAGATGTTGTAGGCAAGCGGATCTGGAATGATGAACCAGTGCAAAAGGAGGGGCTGGAATATGAAACTCAGATATAGTCTATTCTTCATTTTATGCTGTTTGTTTTTCATTCCACAGAAGGCTTTGGCGGAAGAACAACACATTTTACTTGTCTATGACAGTTTAAATATTGCTGAGAATAAACAAAATGATGTAGATTCTATCCAGCGTCTTTTAACAAGTTTTGGTGCAAGTGTCCAAACTGTTGAAGAAGATAAATATATAAGTGGAATGATGTTCGATCAAAAATTTGACGGAGTCATTACGATGATCAATTGGTCTGATAAAGAATTAAATGAACAGTTTATACAGGATAGAAGCCGATTTTCTGGGAAAAAGCTACATATCGGTTCGAAAGTCGCGCCAGATGAGCAGCAGCTTTTTACAGGAAAATGGCGGGATTTAAGTCACCGTCAATTTACGCTGGAAGATGAGCGTGACCGTTATTCTCAAATTCTCAATTATCGAGAAAAGACAACCGTTTTAGAAGAGGCAGCTGGAGAAAAAATTGGTCGGTTAAGAGCTCAAGAAATCGATGATCAAGCAATCCCATTTGGTGTGCTGGAAAATGGTCACGGATTTTTGCCTTTTTTTGATAAAAAAGGAGCAGTTTTTTTGAAAAGTGCAGAGTTGATGGGTTCTTGGTTAGAAGTAGAGCAGTCGTATAACCCTATTTTGACGATAGATGGTTTAAATCCAATGAAAGATATGGGCGTTGCTTCTGATTTTCAAAAAGCGTTATCGAAAGTGAGTATCCCTTATATTGTTTCCACTACAAGTGTGAACCGAAACAATACAACAAAGCCGTATAATGTGTTCACAGATGTGCTTCGCTCGTTTGAATCGGGATCTGGAATCATTTTTTTAGAGATGCCGGTCGTAAATAATGTCAATTTGAATGATAACCATGCTTTAGCCCAGCTTTTAGAGCAGCAGATCAGTCTTCTGATCGATCGAAGTGTATTTCCTGTTGGATTCTCAGCTCATGGCTATTGGAATCAGGATGCACAGTATCAAGCGGATGGGTTGAAAATCAGTAAGACGATCATTTTACGTGAGAATCCACCGATTGAAGATCAACATTATAGAGGTAAGACGAACAACTCAGATGTCTTTAATACGGCATTTTATAATCTCCCTTTTGAGTATCTCGCTGGAATTTCGTGGAAAAAAGATGGTGTGACAGCTGATTATTCGTTTCCAATGCCTGTAACTATGAGTTTTTCGTTTCCAGATTCCAAAAGAGAAATAAAAAAAATCATCCAAGATATCTCTAACTCTCCATTACAGTTTTATAAAGTAGGTCAACACAGGTTTCAGTTTGACGTTCAAACGCAGACTCAGCATATCGAGTTTCTTAATAGTCGCAGATATTTAAATGGGAACTTAGTCAACTCCTTAAAAAATATACCGAATACCGAAGTGACTGAAACAGTATTTAGAGGGCAATTTGCTCGATTTTTCAATGTGACGAACATTGTTTTGATCGTGTTTGTATTGTCGACTTTAGCCATTTTAAGTATATTGTTCATCTTTGGACGAAGAAACTATCGATCAAAATATATTCAGAAAAAGAGGGGGAGCAAATGACAATAGCTGACGGAATCATGCTTGCGGCAACGATCATTATTTGGTCATTGCTGCTTGTAAATATTGTACTAGTTATTTTCGGTTATATTTACTATTTAAAAACAGATCATCTGGAACCTCCAAAACTAAAAAATGGGCAGATTCCTTTTGTATCAATCATGGTACCAGCGCATAATGAAGGGATCGTGATCGTACGTACAGTTGAAGCGTTATTAAATTTTAGTTACCCGGCTGACCGCTATGAAGTCATTGTGATCAATGATAACTCAAGTGATAACAGCGCTGAATTACTTGAGGCTCTTGGCAAAGAATTCCCCACACGAAATTTGAAAGTCATCAACACAGATGCAGTTACAGGAGGGAAAGGAAAGTCGAATGCCTTGAATATCGGCTTTAAAGAAGCAAAGGGAGAGGTTATCGCGATTTACGATGCAGATAATACACCCGAAGCACATGCGCTGACGTATTTAGTCGCCGAACTGATGGATGGCAATGAATATGGCGCTGTTATCGGTAAGTTTAGGACACGTAATAAGGACACCAATCTCCTAACCCGATTTATCAATATCGAGACTCTCGCATTTCAATGGATGGCTCAGGCTGGAAGATTTGAATTGTTTAAACTGTGTACGATCCCTGGTACGAATTTTGTGGTTCGACGATCGATCATAGAAGCGATCGGCGGCTGGGACGATAAAGCTTTAGCGGAGGATACAGAAATCAGCTTTCGAATTTATATGATGGGGTATAAGATCAAGTTTCAGCCGAAAGCAGTCACGTGGGAGCAGGAGCCGCAAACACTTTCTGTCTGGTTCCGCCAAAGAACACGCTGGGTCAAAGGAAATATTTATGTCATTGTTAAAAATGCGAAATTGATTTTTCATCCAAGTGCAAAACGGATTCGTTTTGATATCTTATACTTCTTATCGATTTACTTTCTTTTAATGACTTCTTTAGTTTTATCGGATATCATGCTTGTCTTGTCCGTTTCGGGGTATTTGAGTACAACTTTAGAAGGATTCAGTAATTCGTTATGGTTGTTAGCGGTATTACTCTTTATTTTTAGCACCTATGTCAGTATCTCCACAGAAAAAGGAGAAATGAAGCTGCAAAATGTCTTAGTGATCGCTTTGATGTATATCACTTATAGCCAAATGTGGCTGGTTGTTGCTGCATACGGTATGTTCATGTACATTAAGGAATCAGTATTTCATAAACAGACACAAACAAAATGGTATAAGACGGAACGATTTAAATAAGGAGAGTTTAATCATGAAAAAGATGCCTATCATTCTTATCAGTTTTTTAAGTCTATTGTTCGTACTTGGGAGTCGGACAGTATTCGCAGAAACCTCAGAGCAAGAGAACCATACATTTACTCAACCGTTTCAAAACCCAACAACATCACTTACAGGAACCTCTGTAAAAGCAACGATGTATTTCACAAAAATCGATTATTGGGATGTAAAAAAAGCAACATTGAACTTGAAATTTCAAATTACTCAACTTGAAAATTCTCAAGAGTCTGATTTGACCGTTGCAGTCAATGGTGTAAAGTTTTTCTCTTTCAGACCAAAAAATACAACGGAGATCCAAGAACAGGAAATTACGATTCCGCTTGATTTAGTTCAAGGAACGAATACGTTGACAGTAGAGGGACAAATCATCAATCATTCAGTTGAAGATTCATATACGTTGATTGAAACACCCGCGAACTGGCTGACGATTTATGAAGGATCGAATGTCAATTTTCAATATGATCTTATATTGCCGGAAGCAAGTATTCATTCGTTTTACAACCATTTTATCGGAGCAGACACGATCGCTAATGCACAAAGCGTGATCTTGGTACCAGAAGATGCTACTGAAAAAGAATTATCTGCTGCAACATACGCTTTGGCTGGAGTTTCAAGGATCATCACAACCAAAAGTGAACTACTGCAGCTTGATTCATTAAAAGGACAGCACGACCAGCCTTATCAGCTGATCATAGGACTTTATGACAAAATACCTAAAGAGTATCGTCAGCAAATCGATGCAAAAAATTTAGAGAACGAAGCGGTTTTAAAACGTTTTGAATCTAACGGAAAGCATATTTTAGTTGCCACTTCAAAAGATGAAGCACTGCTGATCAGAGCTGGCCGATATATCGGCAATGAAGAATTGATGACACAAACAGAAAAAACTGAAAAAAGAGTCACGAAAGAGACGTTGACTTTTACTTCATCTTTAGAGTTTGACGGTACATATCCGTTAACTTCTACTGGTGATAAACTGAGTGGTGTGAATCATCAGGAACAAGTTTACTTCGTCAATTTGCCTGTCGATCAAAATAATGCAAATGGCAGCTCGGTTCATTTGAATTTTAAATATGCAGATAATTTAGACTTTGATAACTCATTAGTGACGGTCTCAGTCAATGATCGTCCAATTGGAAGTCAGCGGTTAAGTGCAGCCAAAGCCAACGGGGATGAATTTTTAGTAGAGTTTCCGAATGATCTAGGAATCACTGACAGCTTTGTTTTAAAAGTTAGCTTTGATTTAGTCGTTGAAAATCCGGAAAATATCCGAAGCAACCAAACCCCATGGGCTTATATCGAGAATACCTCTAACGCATTTATTAAAACGCAAGAGCTTGATACGATGCTTTTTACAAACTATCCTAATATGTTTGTCAAAAGTCAGTCGTTTGCAGATTTAGGTGTGGTGCTTCCTGAGAAACTTAATAAGGATTATTTCAAAGCATTGACAAACATATTCAATTTGATTGGAAACTACGCTCAAAGTAATGTCGGAGAAATCACTTATTATAAAACAAAACCGAAAGAATCTGCGCTATCGACACATAATCTAATTGTTTTAGGGACACCAAATGATAATGCGTTGATCAAATCGTTGAACAATGACTTGTTTTTCGCTTACGATAAGTCATTCTCTACATTCGTTTCGAATGAGAAACTAAGTATTGAGGAAGACTATGGAAAAAGTATCGGAACAGCACAACTGCTCTTTTCACCTTTTGAAAGCAAAGCGGCCATGTTGATTTTGACAGGAACGACTCCTGAGAATGTTTTTCTGGCTTCTACTCAAATCGCCACTGAAAAAAATACCTCGACATATAAAGGCGATGCACTGGTTGTCGATAATAATTACAAACGCTATGACTACCGCTTTAAAAAAGAAGTAAGTCAATCTCAACAAGAAAACTTAGGTCAAAGGATCATCAATAATCAAAAATTAGGTATTTACCTAGTCGTCTTCTTACTTGTGGTCATGATCGTTGGATTGTCCGCATTCTTTATTTTGAAAAAAGACACTCAAGGGGGAAATGACGATGAAACTGAATAAACGCTATGCGAGTACGATCATGGATTTGTCCCTTTTGTTTTTTATCAGTCTAGTCTCCATCACCGTCATTTTTGTCGGTTTGGGAAATAACGGCTTTTTCATTGACTTGATCAGTTTATTGATCACATTGATTCTTGTGATCATTACTTATTTTACAGGTATTGTGTCAGGCCTGATTTTTACCTTGATTTTTGTTTTCGTTCAGTTGGGCTATGTTTCTTATCAATATGTGTTTATGAAACAGTTTACTTATGCTTCGCTATTTTGGTTGATCATTCCACCATTATATTGCCTGAGTATTTTTTTGATCACCTATCAAGTTCGTTTGTTGGAAAAAGAGAACGAGCGATTGAAAAAGAACAATGTACAATACAACGCACTGGATGCTGAGACACACTTGAGAACCTTAACGCTATACGAAAGTGATTTCCCGATGTTTGTCACGATGTCCCAACGTTTTCAGACAGACTTGTACACTGTGGTGGTGCGTATTCGCTATTGGGACAGTCTCAAAAAATTGATGACAGAAGAACAGACTAAAGAGTTATTGAAAATGATCACGCGGGTCTTTCAAGAAAGCTCCGATCAAAGCAATAGCTTATATATGGTCAATCAAGTAACCCCAACGTGGAGCTCTTATACGTTTTCAACCCCTGAATCATTGCGTGAATTTCGGGAACTTTTGAAAGAACGCTTCTTAGAAGAACTTGAAAAAACAACTAACCTGAATAATTTGACGATCGATTTACTTGTTTCTCAAGCAAAATATGATTCTGAAGAAATGACAAAGGCATCAGATTTTCTTTCTGAAGCTCTGAATGGACTTCAATATGATGTCTAGTTATAATAAAGTGTATAGATTGGAGGAAATTATATGAAAAAACTCGCAATCACTTTAGTAACGATTTTTGCAGCAATCTCTTTAGCCGCGTGCAGCGGGAATAAGAAGACAGGCGAATCAGGAAGTGAAGATACGACAATGAGCAGTCAAAAAAATCAAAGTACAAATACAAGCTCTAATGTTAAAGAGGATCAGGAATCAATTTTTACGGCAGTTTTAGTGGAAGATGCCGTGCAAAATGAAACGGTTGACCAGTCGATCCGTCTTTTCTTAAATGACGTAAAAGCAGTTGAGGACCCAGAGGAAATCATCGGCACAATGAAAAATGATGGTGTCATCTTGAATGTCACAAAGGAACAGCTAGCAGATGGACTTACAGAAGATCAATTAAAAGCTGGCGATAGTGTTAAATTTACACTAAGTGGGTTACCCGTAATGACGATGTCGATTCCACCGCAAATCGCGGGAAATGCAGTTGTTAAAGTTGAAAAAATTTAGATAAGTTTAAAAGATCAGGCACAAGGTTCGTGCTTGATCTTTTTGTTTGCCTGCATATCTGTTGCTAAAATCAGTGATTGAGTTATCATAAAAAGTGAGAGAAATCGATCGTTTTCCAATTGATTTTGTTTGACCTTTACTGACTAATTGAGTATAATTGATTCATAAGGTCAAAATTGATCAGTCATTTTAACCTTAAAAAATAGTCCAAAAGAAGTACTGCTTTTTTGCTCAAGAAACGGTACTATTTATATAGATTATTTAAAGCAAACAATCTTTTTAAAAGTTGAAGATCAAATAGATCAGTATTTTATTTTTCTGTCAGAGTGAAACGAGCCTGATCAGCTTTTAAATTTAGGAGGGAATTCTATGAACATCGAAAAAATGACTACTACGTTACAAGAGGCGATCGCTGAAGCACAGCAAATTGCAGTTACGCGTCGTCATCAGGAAATCGATATTGCCCATTTATGGAAAGTTTTTTTACAACCGAATCATTTTGGTCGTAATTTTTATACGGATGCAGGTGTTGATGTCGAAGCTTTTGAACGAGAGGTAGATAAAGCATTAGATGAGTACCCAAGCATTCAAGGTGGGAATATTCAGTATGGTCAAAGCATGAGTCAAAATTTGTTTAACCTATTGAACGAAGCAGATAAATTAAGAGAATCTTTTCAAGATGAGTTTTTGGCAACGGAAATCGTAGTATTAGCGTTGATGAAACTTAAAAATTACCGATTAACAAAATATTTAATAAACCAAGGTATTTCAGAAAAAGAATTACGTAAAAACATTGAAGACATTAGAGGGGGCGATCGTGTGACTTCTAAAAATCAAGAAGAGCAATACAAAGCATTAGAAAAATATGGTGTGGATTTAGTCCAACAAGTGAAAAGCGGCAAACAGGATCCAATTATTGGACGAGATGAGGAAATCCGCGATGTGATCCGAATTTTATCTCGAAAAACAAAAAATAATCCGGTATTGATCGGTGAGCCAGGTGTTGGTAAAACAGCGATCATTGAAGGTTTAGCTCAACGGATCGTTCGTAAAGATGTGCCTGAAAACTTAAAAGATAAGACGATTTTCTCTTTGGATATGGGTGCATTGATCGCGGGTGCAAAATTCCGTGGAGAATTTGAAGAGCGCTTGAAAGCTGTTTTAAAAGAAGTGAAGAAAAGTGATGGACGAATCATCTTGTTCATTGATGAGATCCACAATATTGTTGGTGCAGGTAAAACAGAGGGAAGCATGGATGCAGGAAATCTATTGAAGCCAATGTTAGCTCGTGGTGAACTGCACTTGATCGGTGCAACCACATTAGATGAGTACCGTCAATATATGGAGAAGGATAAAGCCTTAGAACGTCGTTTCCAAAAAGTCTTGGTGAAAGAACCAACTGTCGAAGATACGATCAGTATTTTACGTGGATTAAAGGAACGTTTTGAGATCCATCATAGTGTGAATATTCATGATAATGCCTTAGTCGCAGCGGCTACTTTATCAGACCGTTATATCACGGACCGCTTTTTACCAGATAAAGCAATCGATTTAGTCGACGAAGCAAGTGCAACGATTCGTGTGGAAATGAATTCGATGCCGACTGAGTTAGATCAGGTCACTCGTCGTTTGATGCAGTTAGAAATTGAAGAAGCTGCATTGAAAAAAGAATCTGATGATGCAAGTAAAAAACGACTAAGTGCCTTACAAGAAGAACTCGCTGATTTGCGTGAAGAAGCAAATGCAATGAAAATGCAGTGGGAAACAGAAAAAGAAGAGGTCAATGCAGTCAGCAACAAGCGTGCTGAAATCGACAAAGCTAAACATGAATTAGAAGACGCCGAAAATAATTACGATCTTGAACGTGCTGCGGTGTTGCGTCATGGAACTATTCCACAGTTAGAAGAAGAATTAAAAAATCTAGAAGCTAAGAATGCCAAAGATAATGTCAAAATGGTTCAAGAAGCAGTGACAGAAAATGAAATTGCTTTGGTTGTTGGCCGTTTGACAGGGATCCCTGTAACGAAGTTAGTTGAGGGCGAACGAGAAAAATTGATGAAATTGAACGAAACATTACACAAACGTGTCATAGGACAAGATGAGGCAGTCGATGCAGTCAGTGATGCGGTGATCCGTTCAAGAGCAGGATTGCAAGATCCAAATCGGCCATTAGGTTCCTTCTTATTCTTAGGACCAACCGGTGTAGGGAAAACAGAACTTGCTAAAGCTTTAGCAGAAGATTTATTTGATTCCGAAGATCATATGGTACGGATCGATATGAGTGAATATATGGAAAAACATAGTGTGTCTCGTTTAGTCGGTGCGCCTCCAGGCTATGTTGGCTATGAAGAAGGCGGCCAATTGACCGAATCCGTTCGCCGGAATCCGTACACGATCGTTTTATTAGATGAAATCGAAAAAGCTCATCCTGACGTATTTAACATTTTGCTTCAAGTCTTAGATGACGGACGTTTGACAGATTCTAAAGGCCGTGTCGTTGATTTTAAAAATACAGTCTTGATCATGACCAGCAATATTGGTTCTCAATTACTGCTTGAGGGTGTGACACCTGAAGGAACGATTCCTGAAGAGGTAGAAGAACAGGTGATGACGATTTTACGTGGAAACTTTAAACCTGAATTCTTAAATAGAATCGATGATACGATTTTATTCACTCCTCTAAGCTTGGATAATGTCAAAGGGATCATTGAAAAAATGACAGAGCAGCTTTCTAAACGTTTAGAGCATCAAGAGATCGAATTGGTCATTTCTGATGAAGCGAAAACTTGGATCGCTGAAAGTGGTTATGATCCAGCATATGGTGCTCGTCCTTTGAAACGATTCATTACAAAAGAACTAGAAACACCACTGGCCAAAGAAATCGTTTCTGGTAGAGTATTACCAAAAACAAAAGTAACGATCAGTCTATTAAACAATCAATTAGTCTTTGAAAACGAAGTATTTGAAGAGTAGATAGTGTGAGTTGAAGGTATAGAAAGAACGTTGCATGATTATACCAAGTGGTATCTTCACCAGTCGAATTTAAAATGCAGGAGAAAGTAAAATGCTACTTTTTTCCTGCATTTTTTCTAGTCAATGAAGTGTTTCGACTGTTTGAATACAAAATGATTGCGAAAAATCATTTTTACTATAAAATAATGAAGAGTAGAAGATTGGAGTGGATATTTTGGAGAAAATGAAAGAGCGTGTCGTTATGCTTGGCGATGCAATCATAGCAATTATTATTACGATCATGGTCTTAGATCTGCCGATAAAATTAAATCAATCTGGGAATATAGAATTAGAGCTATTATTTCGTTCTGTAGGCATTTATTTTATTAGTTTTTGTTTTGTAGGCAATTTTTGGTATCAAACTGCACAAGTTTTTAATCTCGTTAATAAGATCAAGAATAAAGATTTTGTTGTTTACATGATCCTGATGTTTTTTCTTTCCCTTGTACCAGCATTCACTAGATTGTTGATCGAAGATACGAACCGGGAGATCGTCCTCATGTATGGACTGTTGACTTTTATCGTTACTATCTTTTTACAAATCTTACTTAACTCGCTGGAGCAACAGATCAATGAGGAAAAGAAAGTGAAAGATGGGGTCCAACGAAAGATCAGATTCAAACATAGAGGAACTTTTATTTTTAGAATTTTTCTTTTAGTGTTAGCTTATTTTTATCCTAAACTAGGACTGGTTGTGTATCTTGGTTTACCAATTTTTGGCTTTTTACAAAACATCGTCACACATGAGGAAGATATTTATGTCGATCAAATGAATGACGAACAAAGAAAATATTATTTTCAGTCGCAAAGTCAGCCTTGGGATAATGGCTTTCAAAAATATGCTGCTTTATTGCGTTCTTCTATGAATAATGCCCAAGGTGCGCAAAAAGATCCAGAATGGTGGCATCAGTTCAATCATCAGTGGCAGTCAGAAGTAGATCGTAAAATTACAGAAATAGATCAAGAACTAGCGAAAACAGATGATCCGTCACAAAAGCAATACTTAAATCATAAAAAAGAAAAACTGGAAAATCAGAGAAAGCAAATTGACGATTATGCAAAAATGATCTCAGACAAACACCAAAGACCACGAGAGTCAAAAGAGGGATGATATGGGAAAAAAGAGCAGACGTTTGGATGAACAGCTATGTTTTTCCTTACAAACAGTAAATAAGCAATTTAATCGAATGTATGCAAAAGCACTCAAACCATTTCAGTTGACCTATCCGCAGTATCTAGTTTTACTTGTCTTATGGGAGCACTCTGATCAACGGATCACTGACCTAGGAGAAAAACTGGCACTAGATACAGGAACGTTGACGCCGATGCTGAAAAGAATGGAAGCAAGTGGATACATTCATCGCAATCGTTTAACTAAAGATGAACGGATCGTGATTATTTCTCTTTCTGAAAAGGCAGTCGAATTAGAGCAGGAAATCTACGAAAAAGTAGAGAGTTGTTTGACACAGTTGAATGTTGAAGAAAATGACTATTTTTCTTTGATCAAACAACTCAATGAGCTAAGTGGACAAATTGCACAGATCGATCATAAAATATGATAAAAAAATGGACTGGAACTTTTATGTGCCAGTCCATTTTAATTTTGAATACACGATGGAAACAGAAGGAAAGCTGTTGAAAATCGAGTAAACTATTTGAAGCAAAATAATGTACTTCCCTAAAAATGTTGTGTACAATATAATTGTATGAAAGGTAAATAAAACATCTATGATTTGGAGGAAGAGAATATGAAAAAAATTTATTCAACAACAATTATCAATACGGGTGGAAGAGAAGGTGAAGTATACTCGCCGGATAAATCATTCAGCTACGAAGTAACATCACCCGGTCCGCATAAAGAAAATAAGACCAATCCTGAGCAACTATTTGCTGCAGCCTATAGCTCTTGTTTCAACAGTGCTTTAGAACTTGTGATGGGACAAAAGAACATCCACTCTAAGAGTACAGTAAAAGCAACTGTTTCTTTGTTTAGTGATGAAGAGACTGGTTTCCAAGTTGGTGTTGTCTTATCTGTCAAAATCGATGAGGTAGATCATGCAACAGCCGTTGAATTAGTCAATACAGCACATCACGTATGCCCATATTCAAAAGCAACTAAAGGGAACATTTCTGTAGAGTTAGAAGTAGAATAATTAGTTCACACAAATAAAAGAGAGCTTGAAACAAAACTGGTTTTTAGTTTTGTTCCAAGCTCTCTTTTTCTATAAGTTCAATAGCAGTAATGCAGCCGCCGCAGCGCCATCATCTTTACTATCATATGAGCCGATCATCACACTTGATAAGACTCCCGTCTTTTTATTAATGCCACCTGCGTCATAAGACTCCACTTTTTCACTTGAAAGGATTCCTGTTTTCTTGTAAATCGATGTCACAATAATAACTCCTTTTTTTAGCGTGAAGCATTATTTTGTTTTTCTAAATGCATATGCTTTAAAATAATCAGGATCATTACGTTTGATAAAACTATAAAAAGTTAAAAGCAATGCACCAATTGTATTGGTCAGTAAGTCACCCATTGTATCCATCAATGCAGCACGACCGATGTATGGTTGCCCAGCTTCAGTCATATACCGCTGCAAATTCATATTCCCGATAGAATCACATAAAAACTCCCAAAATTCCCAAAAAACACCACACAAACCAGCAAAAGCAAAGCCCATTACAATAAAAAGCCAAGGACTGATCTTGGAAAAATCAGCTTCTCTCAAGCAATAGCCGATAATCGCATAACCAACAGCTACCAATAAGATAGGGCTGACTGCATGTAGAATTTTATCCCAGAATGGCACGATGATGATCAATCGTAACCCTGTACCAAGGAACACAGCGATCCAAAGAAAAAACCAATAGTAAAGCCGAACCATTTTTGGGAAAATCAATCCAGTGAATCGTGTAAAAATAAAAGGAACAAAAATCACTGCGATCCCTGCAATCATTTCAACAGTCAATAGTAGGTATTGTTCTTTAGGCTGAACGACAAAACTTTTGACGATATTTACCAGTAAAGTAATGAAGCCAAATGCGAGTAAAAAATAGAACAACCGTTTTTCTTGTTGATCTTCAAATTCTATTTTCATAAAAAAACCTCCCGATTTATATGTGCTCTATTTTTTTCAGATGTTCTTCGATCAAGGATAGAAACGTCTGCTCATCAGTTGCCACTGTTCCATTCAATTTTAATAAACCTACTGTGTAGAGATTCAAGTAGTGAAATTGATTTTCAGCGGTGTCACTTAAAGCATCTAATTTTTTTTGATTGTCTGCCCCTTGCTGCCGTGTATCTGTATATAATCCAACCATTGGAATATTTTTGGCATAGGCTACACCAATTTCAGAAGCGACACCAGGATCGATGACAGCGCCATCTAGAACTGCAACCAACAAATCACTTTCAAGGACTCGTTCGGTATCAGCGAGAGCAATCATTTTGCTGTCAGCGTAAGCAGTTTTATCATTGATTGCACTGTTCTCCTGAGGCAGATAGACCTCTATTTTATCATCTAGAGCACGGATGTTCTTGACCAAATAGTCATTGTAAAGTAAGTCTGCTTTAGCAAACATGGGACCAGCAAAATAAATTTTCATCTTATACGTTCCTCCAATAATTGTTTATAGCTACTCGGTAAAAAAGTGACTCAAAAATAATCGCTAAAATAAGCTTCCTGATCAGGAATGATCCGTTCTAATGAATGCAATGTTTCTTTATCAGTGATCAGACGCTCGATTCTGTGAAGATAGGTTGGTCTGCGATAATTCATCAAAAGACAAGTCAATGTTTGAATATCGATCGTTACAGGCTGTCCTAAGGGTTCATCGGAAATAGTGACTTGATCTTCTTCATCCCACATCAAACTGAAAATGCCATTGTTCCATTCAGCCACCGGATCACTGACTACGAAGTGAAACGGCTTTGCAGTACTTGAATAAGGATAAGCTTGAAGCATTTCTTTGACATCAACGATTCGCGCCATGTAGTAAGGTTCGATCGTCTCTTTGATTTGACTATCCTCAAGTAAAAAAGCGAGGGGCTCATTTTTATAAATATCGCCAGTAGCCCAATAGATCATTGAAAAATGAGCGGAGATAAAGTTCCATAAGCCATTTCTGGCTTCCTGATTGATATAAAACATTTCTTTGATGTGAAATACTTCTTCAGCGACCCAATAAAACAAGACACCTAAAGGCTCCTGATTTGCGCCATAATACACGGCGGCTGTTCGTTCCTCTTCATTTTCAAAGCGCCAGTATTCTTCCCAGTTGAACTCACTGCGAATCAATGCTCCGTGATTTTGACGGGCAAACTTTGCATAAACCGAAAAAACATCCTCATGATCTACATTGACCCGCTCTACCATTCCAGGAACAGCTACTTGTTTGGGCAGCTGTGTGTCACGTATTTTAAATGACAGCTTGTCAGACATGATTTCCCAGCCTTTTCTACGATAGTAAGGAATATTATATGGATAAAGATAGGAGATCCATTGTTTATCCTGCCGCATGTTTTTAAGGGCTAGATGGATCAGATCCTGCATCAATCCATGATTAGCATACTCAGGATAGGTACCGACACCAGTGACTCCGCCCATTTTGAACAAGGTACCATGGATATTGACTTCACAGGGATAAATAGCGATTTGAGAAATCAACTTATCTTCGTGAAACCAGCCAAAAACTTTTGATTGTTCCAAAATTGGCTGTTTGGATTTAATCAATTCTTTTTTACTTTCATAACCGCTTTCTTCTAAATCTGCTTCTGTAAATTGGAAAACATAGCTCAATAGCTCATTGAACTGATCAACATATTTTTCATCAACAACTTTTAACTCTAAATTTTCTCTGAACTCTTTTTGGTCCATTTTTCCATCTCCAATTAATTTTCTATCCTCAGTATATCAAAAAAAATGGAATATACAGAGTATTTGCTTATTAAAAAAGAATTAAGAGGCAATCGATTGGCTTAAAAGTATGTTACTCTTTGGTGAGAGGAGATGATGTAATGAAAAAGAAGCTTTATTTATTACGGCATGGTGAAACGGAATTCAATAAAAAAGGGATCTATCAGGGGATTTTAGATTCTCCATTGACGGATGCGGGCGTACAGCAAGTTCAGACCAATGCTTTTTTGCTTAAACGAAAGTTGGCAGATGTTCAAGACCAACAGATTCTTTTTCTATCAAGTCCGTTGGGAAGAGCTATTCAAAGTTCAAAGCTAATACAGCAAATATTAGATCGCAAAGAATTGACTATAGTGACTGACGAGCGTTTGAAGGAAGTTGATATCGGTGAGTGGAATGGGAAGAATAGAGAACAGATTCAAGCACAACAGCCAGAGCTTGAGTTAAATACTTTTAATTGGTACTTTAAAGGACCAAATGGCGAAAGTCTCTCTGATGTAGCAACTCGCTGTAATGAATGGTTAGCTGATTTGGAAAAGGCTGAGGAAGAACATGTGATCATCATGGCTCATGGACTTCTTGGGAGAGTACTGCGAGGCTGTTTCTCAAAGCTGAAAGAAGAAGAGTTGTTAAGTTTAGAAGTGCCGCAAAGAGGCTTTTTTTTATTGGAAAACCAACAGTCCATCTACGTGACAGATCATTTTGACGAATACGAATAGATTGATTCTAGTATAAGTCGTTTGATTCATGGGAAAGTTCTTTAATTCTAGGTGAAACCTTGTTATAATGGTAAGTGCTGATTGAAAATGATCGGAGCTAAGAGTCTTTGCTGAAGGTATTGAAAAAGCAAAACTGATTTAGCTGTTTATTAAAGAAATGAGGACAATAAATGAATATAAATGAAATGAAACAAAGACAAGAAAAAATTCGTAATTTTTCCATTATTGCCCATATTGACCACGGGAAATCGACGCTTGCCGATCGTATTTTAGAAAAAACAAATACGGTTACATCAAGAGAGATGCAGGATCAATTGTTGGATTCTATGGATCTTGAAAGAGAACGGGGTATCACGATCAAGCTGAATGCAGTCGAGCTTACGTATACCGCAAAAGACGGCGAAACTTATATTTTTCACTTGATCGACACCCCAGGACATGTGGATTTTACGTACGAAGTATCTCGTAGTCTTGCTGCCTGTGAAGGTGCGGTTTTAGTTGTTGATGCAGCCCAAGGGATCGAAGCTCAAACATTAGCTAATGTTTATTTAGCGTTGGATAACGACTTAGAAATTTTACCGGTGATCAATAAAATCGATTTACCAGCGGCAGATCCCGAACGTGTTCGGACTGAGATCGAAGATGTGATCGGAATCGATGCTAGTGAAGCAGTTTTAGCTAGTGCTAAAGCAGGGATCGGTATTGAAGATATTTTAGAGCAGGTCGTAGAGTATGTGCCAGCACCAGCTGGCGATTTAGATGCACCGTTGAAGGCATTGATTTTCGACTCTGTTTATGATAGTTACCGTGGTGTCGTATTGAATGTTAGGGTCATGGATGGTGTAGTTAAACCAGGTGATAAGATTCAGATGATGAACAATGGTAAAACGTTTGATGTAACCGAAGTCGGCGTCTTCTCGCCAAAAGCGGTTGCTCGTGACTATTTGATGGTCGGTGATGTCGGTTATATCACGGCCAGCATCAAAACAGTACAAGATACTCAAGTTGGGGATACAGTCACATTAGCAGAGAATCCAGCACAAGAAGCTTTGCCGGGATATCGTAAAATGAATCCAATGGTTTATTGTGGTCTATATCCAATTGACAATTCCCGATACAATGATTTACGAGAAGCATTGGAAAAACTTCAATTGAACGACGCTGCATTACAATTCGAACCAGAAACATCTCAAGCCTTAGGCTTTGGTTTCCGTTGTGGATTTTTAGGATTGCTGCATATGGATGTCATTCAAGAGCGTTTGGAACGTGAATTTAATTTAGATCTTATCACGACAGCGCCTTCTGTTATTTATCATGTCAATAAAACGGATGGCTCACAAGTCGTTGTTGATAATCCAGCTGATTTTCCTGAACCAGTAACGATCGATTCTGTAGAAGAACCTTTTGTTAAAGCACAGATCATGGTACCGAATGAGTATGTAGGCGCGGTAATGGAATTGTCTCAACGTAAACGGGGAGAATTCGTAACCATGGATTACTTAGATGATTATCGTGTAAATGTAGTGTATGAATTACCTCTATCGGAAATTGTTTTTGATTTCTTTGATAAGCTAAAATCAAGTACAAAAGGCTATGCTTCACTAGATTATGAAATGTCTGGTTATAGAACTAGCCGACTTGTGAAAATGGATATCTTATTAAACAGCGAAAAAGTCGATGCTTTAAGCTTTATCGTGCATAGAGATTTTGCTTACGAACGGGGCAAAGCTATCGTAGAAAAATTAAGAAAACTGATTCCAAGACAACAATTTGAAGTGCCGATCCAAGCAGCGATCGGGCAAAAAATCGTGGCTAGATCAGATATCAAAGCATTGCGTAAAAATGTCTTAGCGAAATGTTATGGTGGAGATGTTTCTCGTAAACGTAAATTATTAGAGAAACAAAAAGAGGGTAAAAAACGAATGAAACAGATCGGTTCGGTGGAAGTACCTCAGGAGGCCTTCATGGCAGTTCTGAAAATGGACGAGGACGAACCGAAGAAATAGGATTTTAAATAGGAGGCCTAGTGTTATCAGCCGTTTTTGGTTGTTAAAAAACATCCAAACTTCTTTAATAAACATTTTTATTCATGCTTGTTTCACTATTGGTATAGTATAAAAGTATCTTCGAAAGAAGGTACTTTTTTTGTACAATCAAATTGAGTAAGAAATCGGGTTTATGAGAAGAAAATATCTTTAAAAAATAAAATGAATTAAGATAAGTTGCCAAATAGGAGAAGAAACGTTGTTTCTTTAAAAGGTTTCATTTTGATAGTTCAGATTTAGAAGCTCCAAAATACGAAATTGAAAGTTGATTTAGTTTAACAATTTTGCTATACTGACCTTGAAAATAATTAAGCCATCTAAAAATGAATGGAGTATGCTTGGTGAGTGTAACAGGTATTTAATCAATAAGCTGAATAGACAAATAAACGTAGGTTTATTTGTTGTGCTTGTAGAAGTGATATCTGTCGAATAAATAGGATTATTGTAATCTTAGACGATAGGGTGACTATCGTCTTTTTTGTATTTTTTAGAAGGCTGATTATTTTGGACAGGTATCTCTTAAGAACAAATGGAAATATTTACAAATCGATGAAATCAAATAGATTTTCGTATCAATGAAAAGATTTCCCTTTTGAAAATAGGAGAAAAAGTATGAATACAACAAAAATAGTGAATCAGATAGTTGAAATAAAAGCTCAAGTAGCTGCTGTTCATAAATATATATTTGAAATAATAAGTGAGGAAGGTATAAGATTTGCCCATATTAAACGAGGACATTACCTCAATGGACAAGTAGATTATCCAGCAACTGGTGATTATGTAATGATAAATTGGCAAGGAGAAGATAAAAGTCAAATTCTTCGTACATTGCCTCGACGCTCTACTTTATCTCGAGCTGACCATGTTGAAAATAAAGAACAAATAATCGCTACGAATTTTGATTATATCTTTATTCTTCAAGCAGTAAATCAAGATTTCAATATTCGCCGTTTAGAACGTTATCTAACTCTTGCATGGCAGTCCGGTGGAGTACCAGTAGTGATTTTGACTAAAAGTGACCTCAATGAAAATCATGCTGATCTGATTTTAGCAGCACAGCAAGTCGCAATTGGAACAACCGTTCATATTGTTAGTGCACATACAAAAGTAGGACTGAAGGAGCTTGATCGTTATTTGAAATCAGATAAAACAATTGTTTTAGTAGGTTCTTCAGGAGTTGGCAAATCAACATTGATCAATAGTTTAATGGATAAAAAGGTTATGAAGGTCAAACAAATTCGTGAAAAAGATGGAAGAGGTAGACATACAACGAGTCATCGTCAATTATTTGTTTTGAGTAGTGGTGCCAAAATAATTGATACACCAGGTATGCGGGAAGTCGGCATATGGAATGCGTCAGAAGGTCTAGAACAAAGTTTTTCTGATGTAGAGCATTACTTTGGAAAATGTAAATTTAGAGATTGTCAGCATCAAAGTGAACCGAACTGTGCCATTAAAACAGCGCTGCAAGCCGGTGACCTATCTCTTGAAAGATGGGAAAGCTACTTGAAGTTACACGCAGAAGCAAAATATATCAGCAACAAAACTGCCTATTTAAAAGAAAAAACGCAGACAGAAAAAGGCATTAGTAAATTAGTCAAAGAATTAAAAAGTAACTATCAAGTCAATGCTTGCTTAGAAAGTTTTATTTGTAAAGAATGTGGAAGAGCAGTAAATCCAGAATACGCTGGAAGTAATCACCGAAATCATTGTCCTTATTGTTTAACAAGTATCCATGCAGATAATTTACCTGGCGATCGTGCTTCATTATGCAAAGGAAAAATGGATGCAATCAGTATTTGGTCAAAAAAAGATGGTGAGTGGGCGATCATTCATCGTTGTAGAAGCTGTGGAACATTAAAGTCAAATCGAATCGCAGCAGATGATGATCAAAATCGTTTAGTTGATTTAGCAAATAAAGCGATACAACACCCGCCTTTTATAATAGAAAATACAAAATAACTTTTAGTAATAAGAAGGAGGAGACGCTATGGCTTACAATATCCATCATATACAGATCACAGTAGAGGACGTAAAAAAAGCTGAGCCATTTTATGATCAACTATTTGCACTCTTAGGTTTCGATATACAAAAGAAATACTCTGGTTATTTAGAGCACGCAGATATGGAAGTGATCGAATATTTAAGTGATACATTTGATTTCGGTATTTCTTCGCCCAAAAGAACATTTGCTAAAGAGAAAGTTGATTCAAGGAAACCCGGTTCTATTCAGCATATTGCTTTTAAAGCAGGGAGTAAACAGGAAGTAGATGAAATTTTTCCAAAAATTCAAGCGCTGGGTGTAAAAATTCTTCATGGCAAGCCTAAGGAATATAAAGAGCGGATCGCACCAGGTTATTACGCATTATTTTTTGAAAGTCCAGATGGTATTCGTTTTGAAATTTTCCATTATTGAAAACCCTCCACTAGACCACCTTCCAATCATTTTTGGCTAGAATGAATCTAGAAAATGATTGGAGGGAAAAGATGATCGATCAAAAAAACAAGGCAATTGAAGTGAAAGATCTAGTAAAAACATTTGGAGAAAAACGTGCAGTTGACAAATTGAGTTTTACTGTAGAGAAAGGGACGATATTTGGATTGCTCGGTCATAATGGGGCAGGCAAATCAACGACGATCGATTGCCTCTTAGGTACGCAAAAATATGATTCCGCAAGTATTACCTTGTTAGGCAAAGACCCAAGAAAAGAGCGAAAGAAGCTCTTTCAATATGTGGGTGTCCAGTTTCAAGAAGCAGCTTTTCAAAATCAGTTGAAGGTCAAAGAAATCTGTGAAATTACTCATTCCTTGTACAAAAAGCCGATTGACTGGATGAAAACACTGGATGAATTCGGTCTTTCAGCAAAGTTGAATTCGTTTTTGGCTACATTATCAGGCGGAGAAAAGCAAAAGCTATGTATTTTACTAGCGATCATGGGAAATCCGGAGATCATATTTTTAGACGAGTTGACAACAGGACTTGATCCCAAAGCAAGAAGAGACGTTTGGCGGTACTTGCTGATGCTTAAAGAAAAAGGTGTGACTATTTTTCTGACTTCACATTATATGGATGAAGTAGAAACCTTATGTGATCGTATTTTAGTCCTAAAAGAGGGCAAAGAAGTGGCAAGCGGTACAGTAGCAGAAATAATATTAGAAAGTAAAAAAGACACACTTGAAGAAGCTTTTCTAACACTTATCGGGGAAGAATATTAAGATGAAGACATTTTGGTTACTTTATAAATCAGAAGCAAAACTGTCGATAAGAGAAATGTCTTCCATTATTTTTGGTATTTTTGTTCCGCTTGGCATTGTTTCTCTTATGGGATTTATGGATTCTAGTAATGATTCGCTGAATACAGCTTTTGTATCAGTTTCGACTGTAGGAATTTGTTCAGCAGGTGTGATGGGTCTTCCTCTGGCATTATCTTCTTACCGTGAACGAAAAATCTTGAAAAGATATCAGGTTACACCAATTAGTCCGATCCAATTACTTTTGGCTCATCTACTTTTTTGCTTTACGATCAGCATTGTATCGATGCTGTTATTATTAGGCGTATTAGCTGCTTTCTTTCAATTTTCTTATGTTGGCAACTGGGCTTACTTTATCCTCGCTTATCTTTTAGTGATGATTTCCATTCATGCCATTGGTTTGATCGTTGCCAGTTTATCTCCTAGTGAAAAAGCAACGGGCGCGATAAATTCAGCAATCTTCTTTCCAATGTTCTTTTTATCAGGAGCGACAGTTCCTTATGAAATCATGCCAAAAGGACTACAGAAAATAGCGGATATTATGCCATTGACGCAAGGCATCAAGTTATTAAAGGCTGTTACGTTTCGAGAAGAAAATGGGATACTTTATATGGTTTTACTATTAACAGCTATTTCCATTATTGGAATTTTTATTGCTGTGCGCTATTTTAGATGGGAATAAGGATAGTTGTTTATAGCTAATTCTTCATATGTTGAGAATAGTTTAGATAAACTTTGTGCGAAAGCATGATTAAAATAGCTACTCTTATTTATTCTACTTATCTCGAAAATAATCGAACCATCTAAAAATTGAAAGGAGCATGTCTGGTGAGCATCACAGGTATCTGATCAATAAGCTGAAAAACGGATAGACTACGGTCTATTTGTTAAGCTGGTAGAAGTAGTCTTTTTGGAATCATAGGATTTTTGTAGACTTAGACGATAGTTTTATACTATCGTCTAAGCCTGTAAACAAAATTAAATTTGAAAAACAACATTGAATATGCGTCTATAATTATTCAATCGTACTTTTTTACTTTTGATTCTGCTACAATTTACTAAACCAAAATTTATAGAGGTGGAATTGCTATATGGAAAGATATATTGCACTATTAAGAGGTATCAACATAAGCGGCAAGAATAAGATAGCTATGTCTGAGTTAAAAGTAAGTTTTACAGAACTGGGATATTCAGCAGTTTCTACACATCTCAACAGTGGGAATGTTGTTTTTTCCAGTGATACAGACACTATAGATATTCTTGCAGATACAATAAAAACGACGATAAAAAATAAGTTCAAACTGGACATACCAGTTTTTGTTATTTCCCAGAAAGAACTGGAAGATATATTAGATAAGGCTCCTGCATGGTGGGGGGGAAATAACAAAGAACTATATGATAATTTAATTTTTATGTTTCCTAAATTATCGTATGACGAGTTTTATAGTGAGATTGGGAGTCCTAAAGATGAGTATGAGAAAGTATACAATTATAAAAATGCTATCTTCTGGTCTTTTAAGCGTAAGGATTATCAAAAGACAAATTGGTGGTCAAAAACTGCCCATTCTAAAGTAAGTGACAAGATCACAGTTAGAACAGCAAATACAGTAAGAAAAATAGTTGAAATTTAGTCAGGAAGATTCATATTCAATATCTTAATGATACTCATTTAGATGGCCGGATTGTTAAGACAGATTATATTAAAAAAAAATAAAAGAACTATTACTAGGAGGAAAATATGACTATTACGATTAGACATGAAGACGAAAAAGATTATAGAATCGTAGAAGAAATCACACGAGAAGCATTTTGGAATTTATATTTTCCAGGAGCAGTCGAACATCTACTGGTTCACAACATCAGAAAACATCCTGACTTTATCCCCGAATTGTCCTTCGTTATTGAATTAGACAATCAGATCATCGGTAGTATTTTCTACACAAAAGCGAAAGTGATCGATAAGGAGGGGATCGAGCATCCGATCATAACTTTCGGGCCAGTGAGTATTTCACCAGAATATCATCGACAGGGATTCGGTCGGATGTTGATTGAGCACTCACTTGCTGAAGCGAAAAGACTAGGCTTTAATGCCATTATTCTTGGCGGCTTTACGTATCATTATCATCCATATGGATTTGTAGGGACAAAGAAATATAATATATCGATGCCTGATGGTAAATTTTATACTGGCGTAATGGCATTGCCTCTATTTGAAGGTGCATTAGATGGCATAAGCGGTAGCGTTCATTTTTCAGAAGCGATGTATCCAGATGAATCCATCTTAGATGATTTTGACAAAACATTCCCACCAAAAGAAAAAAAAGTTCTACCGCATCAATCAGACTTTGAAAAAGCTGTCAGTGAAATTGATACGTATGATTACTGATTGAAAATGAGAGAATCACTTTAAAAGAAAATTAGAAAAAGAACAATCTATCTATTGTAAAATTTCCAAACCCTACACTATACCACCAATGTACCCTTTCTTGATAAGATCATTGAGAAAGGGGAAGTTATCATGTCAAATACTAAAGAAAATGAACGTCTAAAAGAAGTCATAAAAAAAATTGAAAAGAAAATTGAACAAATCGATGGGACTGTAAATGCCAATGAACAGGCTTATAAAGATATCAAAAAATATACAGTTGAGTATAAAAATGAATTGGACAAGTATGAGGTTTACAATCACCAGCAAAACTTAAGTTTTATTGATAAGCGTAATAACTTTGAAACGAACATCAGAAAAAAGCTGGCATATTTAAAAGAAACACCTTACTTTTCAAGAATTAAGTTTCAGTTTGAAGATGACGAAGACGTAGAGAATTTTTACATTGGTAGGTATGGATTTGCGGATGATCTAGGACAGCAGCTGATCTATGATTGGCGTGCACCGATTTCCTCATTGTATTATGATTTTAGCTTAGGTTCTGCTTACTACGAGTCATTAGGAAAGAGATTTTATGGATATTTAAAAGGTAAACGGCAGTTTGAAATTGAAAAGGGCGAGATTAAATTTGTTGTCGATACAGATGATACAGTGAATGATGACTTTTTGATGAATGAGCTGAGTAAAAATACTTCAAGTGAAATGAAGACCATTATTCACACGATTCAAAAAGAACAAAACGAAGTAATCAGAGATGTAAAAGCCAAGAACTTGATTATCCAAGGTGTGGCTGGTTCTGGAAAAACATCTATCGCCCTCCATCGAATTGCTTATTTACTTTATCAAAAAAGAGAAGAGCTGCAGGCTTCAGATATTTTGATTCTGTCACCAAATGATGTTTTCTCCAGTTACATTTCAACTGTTTTGCCAGAATTAGGAGAAGATGAGCTAAATCAGCTTGAAATCACGCAGCTTGTCCAACCAATGATTGAAGAAAAGCTAACAGTAACTGACAGACAAGGTGAAATAGATCGAATCGTAGAAAAGCCAAAGTCAAAAGAGGCTGAAACCTACTTGTATAAACGATCAGAGAAATTCTTTTTGTCCTTGAAAAACCATATCCAACAGCTAAATAATAGATTGTTTTCTGAAGATATTATAGTTGATCATCAGTACACATTTTCAAAAAAAGAATTGGAAAAAGTAAATAATACTCTTACGGAAAGCGCATTGCTCGATAGAGCTAAGCAATTAGCACGGCAATTAAGTAAGATCGCACCTGAAAATGAACAAAATCATATACGCGAAGCAATAGAAAAAGAGTTGCGAAACAGGTTGCAAATAACAACTAGCTTGAATGAGTACGTGAACTTCTTGATGTTAGAAAAGATTCCCTTTAATCAAAACAAAAATAAGATTGATTATGCTGATCTATTTCCATATCTCTATTTCAAAATGAACATTGAGGGAATTCTTCCCAATCGTCAAATCAAACATATTGTTATTGACGAAATGCAAGATTATTCGCTGCTGCACTTTTATGTGCTGGATCGTTTGTTTCCTTGCCAAAAAACAATTTGCGGAGATGTCAATCAAGATTTACTGACAACCGAAATGAATTTTTTAGAGCGACTACAAACCGTTGTTCCAAACAACCGTGTAGTCGCATTCAATACCAGTTATCGTTCCAGCTATGAAATAATTAAATTTGCTAAACGATTTACGACAAATAATGCACTCACTCCGATTGAACGTCACAATAAAGAAGTTGACCTTATGTATGTTGATCACCAAAAGGAAAAACAAGAAAAGCTAATCAAAATAGTAGAAAGATTTGAAACGTCAGCACATAAAACCTGCGGCATCATTTGTCAAACTTGGGATGAAGTTGCTAAAATTGAAAAAAAGCTCTCTTCTTATGAAATCACTCGTTTTGGGAAGCAGTCCACAGCTATGACTGAAGGTATCATTATCACGACGCCTCAATATGCTAAGGGCTTAGAGTTCGACCAAGTGATTCTGACAGATATCAGGAAGGAACAATTATCGGCAAAAAGCAATCTTCTGTATACAAGCTGTTCTAGAGCACTTCATGAGCTAACGCTTTTTATTTTGAATGATGGGGGAGAAACGGATGGACACGTATAAAACGTCTGAGGTAGCAAAAATAGTTGGTTTTCATCCTAACACGATTCGACGCTATGAGGAGTGGGAACTGATTCCAAAGCCTCAAAGAGCTAAAAACGGCTATAGAATATACAATGAGTATCATGTTGAATTGATAAAAACTGCAAAAGTTGCTTTTCAGGTCGAGGTGCTCCAATCTGGATTAAGAGCAATGATGAGAGAGCTGATCAAAGCTTTGGCAAAATATGAATTTGCTGCAGCAACAGCACTGCTCAACGATTATGTATTGGCTATCGATCAAGAGATCGATGAGGCGAATGAAGCGATTCATATCGTTGAAGATATGATCAATGGAACGATCGAAGAGGAAGACATTTCTTTAAAGCGTAGTGAAGCAGCGGATTACTTAGGCGTGACGACAGATGCGTTAAGAAACTGGGAACTGAATGGCTTGTTATCGTTAAAGAGAAGTGAAAATGGCTATCGCATTTATGCAGCAGATGATCTAAAGCGATTAAAAATCATTCGTATATTACATTCAGCAAAATATTCATTAGAATCCATTTTACGCTTACTTCATTTTGTCGATCGCAAAGAAGAACATGATATAAAAGCTATTTTGAATACCCCTGAACCATCAGAGGACATCATCTCCGTCTGTGATAAGCTGATTCTCTCTTTGGAGAAGGCTAAAATAAATACAGTCGAATTAGCCGAACGTATCGATACATTGAAAAAAATTGCTGCGACAATGGATGTGTAAACTATTATATAAACAACAAAAAGTTTTAAAGAAAGAAGGCGGAAGGTGTGGAGCAACAACTTGGACTTTGGGAATCAATAGTAGCTATTTTAACTTTGAAACCAATCTATGGGTTAGGCGCATTTGCCGTGTTTAGTTTCTTATTGTGTCTTACAAGAAAAAATAAACTGTCTTCAAGAATAAGAATAGTGGTCGCCTCCTTGCTACTATTTTATTATATGAGTGTGACATTTTTGAACGTTTTCGGTATACCAACTTTAAGTGAGTTATATAGGATTAACGGCTTTAAAGAGCAAGTATTCAATCGGTATACCAACTTTAAGTGAGTTATATAGGATTAACGGCTTTAAAGAGCAAGTATTCAATCCGAACATCAATCTGATCCCATTTAGAGAAGGCATAAGTTTAGGCTTTCTGTTTAACATCGCTTGCTTTATACCAATAGGCTTTTTGTGTCCGATAATTAGTAGGGTGTATGGAAAAATAAAATATGCTTTTTTATTTGGTATAAGCATTTCATTAGCGATCGAGATCAGTCAATTATTTACCGTTAGCAGAGCTACAGATATTGACGACCTACTTGCAAATAGTTTGGGAACAGTGATTGGTTGCATCATTTTTATATTTGTATCAAAACGAACAAGAAACAAAGTGACTGCAAGCCCTAATGAAGAATTTTTTTTTCCGGAATGATACCTATACTAATTGTGTTACTGGCTTTTGTAATGACTTTTTTAGTTAGAAAGAGTTGAATTTTCTGGAAACATTAAAATACTATTTCTAATGAACCAAAATAATTTGACAAACCTCTCCATGGTGAACCGTAAACGAATTCCAGAAACTTGCTTCAAACCTCTCTAAAAAGAGATTTATATGGACTATGAATAGCTACCATAAAAATGCATGTATTGATTAGTTATCGAAAATTAGAAGTGAATTCCAGCATTTTAGTTGTTGTGATGTAAAAGCACGAGAAAACAGTCTTATTAAGTCCAAAAGTAAAAAATGGAAATGAGGAAATGAACAATGAGTAAATATGAAAATTTATGGAAAGCGTTAGTATTAAATGGAAATGAAGATATTTATTTGAACTTTCAAGAAATAGAAACTATTTTAGGGTTTCCAATTGATCATTCTTTCCTGACGTATAAAAAAGAAGCGAAGAACTACGGCTATGAGGTAGGTAAAATTTCAATGAAAGAAAAAAAGGTACACTTCAAAAAAATATAGGCTTATCTAGCCTCAAAAGCGGTTTGAGAAGGTCTTTTTGAAAGGAGGAAACAGTGATGAATAAAGACCAGTATCAACCAATTATTATCGAATTTCCTCTTAGAGGCGAATGGCATGCCCCTATCACACCAGTAAAGAGAATTCCTAGCCATGGTACGGATCGAATGGGGTTAAGATTTGCGTTTGATTTTGTACAGGTTGATTGGGAAAATAAAAGAAAGCCGTTTTACAACACTTGTTTTGCTAAGTATTTTTTCTTTGGAGTAACGTTAGATAAATGCTATTGCTGGGGGAAACCAATTTTTGCGCCTTGTAATGCTGAAATCGTAACAGTTAGAGATGGTGTTCCAGAACGTGCTGTTGTGCATTGGGTAGTAGATTCGGCAATTGCTATAAAAAATGCTCACTTCTTTAATGAATATAAAGACGACTTCAGTCAAATTGCTGGGAACTACCTTGTTATAAAGTGTCAAAATAATGTCTATATGGCATTTGTCCATTTACAAACGAATTCGATAAAAGGAGCCGTTGGTGATCGGATCAGAAAAGGAGAGAGACTGGGAAATGTTGGACATTCAGGGAATTCTACCTCCCCGCATTTACATTTTCAATTGATGGATAGCGCCGATATCGCACAGTCAAATGGTCTGCCCTTTTTATTTGAAGAATATGAAGTATATCGAAATGGTGTCTGGGAATCAGTCCATAATCAGATACCAGCAGATACAGATCGAATTCGCTTTAATAAAAGTTAAGTTTTTTACATTATACGTAGAAAACAGTGAGTAAAAATATTTATTTTAGAAGAAGGAAAAATTATGTCGTAAGCGATAAAATAATTGTTCATGCTAAAGAGATTTGGTTATCAAAATGCTAGTTTTTCTAATTTAAATATTGATTTATCATTGTTTATTGGTTGTCTATCCACAGCGACAATGGACGAGTGTGAACCGAAGAAATAGCAATCAAAAGATGGATCTCCTAATAAGGTGATCCATCTTTTTTACTCTATCTATAGACAACGCATATCTGTAGATGTATAATATCTGTAAATATAGGACGATCATGCGGCTGAACTTTTAAAGGTATCCAAAAAAGGAAACATGAAATCCATTCTTTAGAGCTTAAATCATAAATAATAGGAGGAAGTAATCATGTCATTTAAAGAAGAAATCGACCAGCTAAAAGAAACATTTCAACAAACTAAAAAACAAGGAAAAGCGTTAGGTGAGAAATACGCTGAGGAAGGAAAAGGAATTGGTGAAGAATATAAAAACAAAGGAAAGGAAGTAGGAAAGCAATTTAAAGACCTTTCTAGTGGCATCAAAGATCGATTTAAATAGAAAAGCAGCGGCTGTTTTATGAAAGCCGCTGTTTTTTTATGCTAGATCGTGTAGTAAACGTAAAAATTCTTTTGAAGCATTTGAGAAAACGTGTCCTTTTTTCCAGACAATATTGATGGTCGCTGTTAATGGAGGTGAACAGGGGATGAAGGTCAAATCAGTAGTTGCTGTGTTTATGATACCATCAATACAAAGTACACTGACCGTTCCTTCCTTAACTAATAAAGAAGCATTATAAAGTAAGTTGTATGTTCCAATAATATTAAAATGTTCAATATTTTCTCCTAACCACTCGGACAATTGATTATCGACAAACGATTGATTGGAAATCAATAAGGGAAGGTTATGCAAGTCTGTTGGTGATATCGTTTTTTTCTTAGCTAATTCATGACTATTATTGATCAAAATCCCCCAATGATCAGATAGAGGCAAACGAATGTATTCGTACTTTTGCTTTTCTACAGGATCGATCACCAGTGCAAAATCAAGAATCCCTTTATCGATTTTCTCTAATACATCATCCGCATTTCCACTATAAAGTTCGATACGAACATCAGGATGTTTTTGCTGTAATTCATTGATCAACATAGCGATATAAGAAAAAGCCTGTGTTTCTCCACCGCCAATAATGATTTTACCGCTGATCACCTCATGGTTACTTAAATTCGTAGTAGTTGTCTCTACCAATTGAAGTATTTCTTTTCCTCTATTTGCCAAATAAACGCCTTCCTCGGTTAGAGTGATCGATCGACTCCCGCGGGTAAACAGCCTTACACCTAATTCTTCTTCTAACTCTTTCAATTGTTTAGATAAAGCAGGCTGTGAAATATGAAGAACTTCAGCAGCTTTGCTGATCGTTTTTTCTCTCGCAACAGTTAAAAAGTAATTCAATACGCGTAGATCCATTAGATCCTCCTATAATTAAAAATTATACCTAGCTATCACTTATAAGTATTAGTTAATCATAACATGATTTTGTAAAATGAAGCTAGTAATAAAATAGAGAGCGAGGAATAAAAGATGGAAGTGATTAGTTTAGAAAAAAGATTGCTGGGCAAAGAGATTTTACCAGATTCACCATTATTCAAAGAAGTCCATATGATCAAAGAAAATAACGAACGATTAGTAATGGATTTGAATACACAGTATCGTAAAAATAGCGAGATGCTGAAGTATCTTGAAAAGATCACTGGTCATTCAATTGACGCGTCGGTGACTGTTTCTCAGCCTTTTTACACTGATTTTGGCAGACATATCATTTTTGGGAAAGATATTTTTATCAATAAGAATGTAACCTTTGTGGATCTTGGAGGAATCACATTAGAAGACAATGTGCTGATTGGTCCAGACAGTCGGCTGATTACGGTCAATCATTTGACTGATCCCCAAAATAGAAGAGGAGTTGCGGTAGCACCGATTGTAATCAAAAGAAATGCGTGGATCGGTGCGAATGTCTCGATCTTACCAGGAGTGACAATAGGAGAAAATACCATTGTCGCAGCAGATGCTACTGTCACCAGAGATGTTCCTAAGAATGCAGTTGTTGTGGGAAGCCCAGCGAAAATCGTGCGTATGATCGATGAAAATGATGAATAAAATCGGTGTTAAGATGATGTTTTCATTTTCATTACTACTCTTATTCGGTTGTAAAAATGTTCTGAGAAATGATCCATCGTTTAGCGAAGAGCACTTAGATACAAGTATGGTGAAAAACTATCCAACAGAGAGTGAGGAAGAGAAGATAGCTATTACTAAAGTTACGATCGACCAAATTGATTTTTATATTGAATGGTGTGATAACGCATCAGCTAAAACATTACAACGTATGTTTCCACTCGAAATCATGATGGATGATCTACACAACAATGAAAAATATTATTATTTACCAAAGACACTTCCGACAGAAGCACAATCTCCAGAGAAAATAAGTAAAGGTGATGTTATGTTGTTTGGCAAGGATTGTCTTGTACTATTTTATAAAGATTTTGAAACGAATTATGCTTATACACGTTTAGGAAAAGTCATTGATCCTGAAGGCTTAGATCAAATCAGTCATCAAAAGAAATTAAATGTTTTATTTACAGAAAGGTAGGAAAATACGATGTCAATAAAGAATAAAGTAGTGATCATTACGGGTGCATCATCAGGAATTGGAGAAGCTACAGCAAAGTTGTTAGCTCAAAAAGGTGCTAAAGTCGTTTTAGCTGCGCGAAGAAAAGAACATCTTAAGCAACTTGCTGAAGAAATAAATGCTAATTCTGGAGAAGCTGCTTATCGCGTGACAGATGTGACCAAAGCAGAAGATAATAAACAGCTAGTAGCGTTTGCGAAAGAAGTTTACGGCAAGATCGATGTAATTTTTCTGAATGCAGGGATCATGCCGAGTTCTCCATTATCAGCACTAAAAGTTGACGAGTGGGATCAAATGATAGATATCAATATCAAAGGGGTTTTAAACGGACTGGCTGCAGTTTTACCTTCCTTTATTGAACAAAAATCTGGACATGTCATTACTACCTCATCCGTTGCTGGTTTAAAAGCCTATCCTGGTAGCGCCGTTTATGGTGCAACAAAGTGGGCTGTTCGTGACTTGATGGAAGTTTTACGAATGGAATCGGCCCAAGAAGGAACGAATATCCGTACAGCGACGATTTATCCAGCAGCAATCAATACAGAATTGTTGACAACGATTACGGATAAAGAAACATCAAAAGGTATGACTGAATTATACAAGCAACACGGTATAGCGCCAGATCGAATCGCAAGTATTGTTGCTTATGCAATCGATCAGCCGGAAGATGTCAATGTTAATGAGTTTACTGTTGGTCCAACGACTCAACCTTGGTAGACACTGAATAAAAATTAGTTCATGCCAATATAGTAGTTGAACTGATTCTTCTTCTTTTTTGGCTACTTATTTAATAGAAAGTTTTTTGGCTAAACGACTTGACTTAGAGTGCACTTTAAGAGGTAGACTAACTTTAGTAATAAAAAGTGCAACTTATCAAGTAGGGGGAATCATAATGGAATACGTAAAATTTGGCAATACTGGTATGGAGGTTTCACGTCTTTGCTTAGGAGCAATGGGATTTGGAGATCCAGCAAGTGGTTTTCACGAGTGGGTGTTAGAAGAGAAGGAGAGCAAAGTTGTTATCAAGAAAGCTCTTGATCTAGGCATCAATTTTTTTGATACTGCAAATGTTTATTCTTATGGTGCAAGTGAAGAAATTTTGGGTAAAGCACTGAACGAATATGCTAACCGTGATGAAATCGTGGTTGCAACAAAATTATTTACAACGATGAAAAAGAATGTTCCGAATAGTGGCGGGCTCTCAAGAAAAGAAATCTTTCATCAAATCGATCAAAGTTTAAAACGTTTAAATATGGATTATGTCGATTTATATATCATTCATCGCTGGGACTACAATACGCCGATCGAAGAAACCATGGAAGCATTACATGATGTCGTAAAATCAGGGAAAGTCCGCTACATCGGTGCATCAGCAATGTTCGCCTGGCAATTCGCCAAAGCGCAAGCAGTTGCAGAGAAAAACGGCTGGACAAAATTTGTTTCGATGCAAAATCATTTGAACCTTCTCTATCGGGAAGAAGAACGAGAAATGCTGCCTTTATGTCAAGATCAAAAAATCGCGGTGACACCTTATAGTCCGCTAGCTTCTGGTCGTTTGACTCGTGATTGGAGCGCCCAAACCAAACGCTTTGAAACAGATAAAATGGCTCAATCAAAATATGACAAAACAGCAGAGCAAGACCGAATCATCGTTGAACGTGTAAAAGAAATCGCAGAGAAATATAATGTTGAACGAGTACAAGTTGCATTGGCCTGGCTGCTTCAAAAAGAACAGGTGGTTGCTCCGATCATTGGGGCAACAAAAGAAAGTCACTTAACGAAGGCTCTTCCAGCTTTAGAATTGAGGTTGACAGAAGAAGATATTCGATTTTTAGAAGAACCCTATGTTCCCCATGTCATTGTCGGACATCAATAGGAGGAATCAAAGATGGCAAAATATAGAGAAGTAAAAGATGGTGTGATTTTTTCATCTGGCGAAAAAAATGATGCATATGCAGATTACTTTGTTGGTCAAAGCTATCTGAAAACGTTAGTGGCTGATCCGGCAGTTTCTGTTGGCGTCGGAAATGTGACTTTTGAACCAGGCTGCCGTAATCACTGGCATATCCATCACGATGGTTATCAACTTCTTTTAGTTACCGGCGGTGAAGGCTGGTATCAAGAAGAGGGAGAAGAGGCGGTATTCTTAACTGCTGGTGATGTGATCGTCACCCACGACGGCATAAAACATTGGCATGGCGCAGCAAAAGACAGTTGGTTTTCGCATCTTGCCATCACAGCAGGAACACCTGAATGGTTGGAACCGGTAACGGATGAGCTTTATAATACGTTAAACACGAACCACTAAAGGAGAGAGAAAATGAAGAAACAAACAGCAGGACGCGATCAGTTAGGAGAATTTGCACCAAAATTTGCCGAGCTGAATGATGATATATTATTTGGCGAAGTTTGGTCTCGAGAAGAGAAACTATCTGCCCGCGATCGAAGCTTGATCACTTGTGCTAGCCTACTCACTCAAGGAGTACCTCAGCTAGAAGCACATATGAAAATTGCCAAGCAAAACGGTGTAACCAAAGAAGAAATCGTAGAGTTGATCACTCATTTAGCTTTTTATACCGGTTGGCCAAAAGCCTGGTCAGCATTTTCACTAGCAAAAGAAATATTTGAATAGTAACTGATCAGTGTACACAGGTAAGGAAAATAATTGCTTATTTTTTTACAGTGGTCTAAAAATAGAATGCGGATAAAAGTGTTTTTTCTTTTATCCTGCATTCTTTTTGTTTCTTATTGAATAGTTTAATCAATGATACAGATTTCCACATTAATGTGGAAGCGAAAGGTAATTTACTAGCGGCGTAAATGCCTATATACTTTAAATATGGAAAGCGCTTTCCGGAGGTGTGATGATGAAATTAACAAAACGAGAGAACCAATTACTTGATCTTTTGCTTTTACAAAATGAGTATCAGGCAACTACGTTTTTCGGAAATCAGTTATCAGTATCAAACAAAACGATTTATTCAGATTTAAAGAATATTCAGAAGTACTTGGAAAAAACGAAACTAACGATCGACCGGGTACCAAGAAAAGGAATCTATTTGATTGGGAGTCACGCACAGAAAGAACATTTAAAAGCGGTATTGTCAAACGAGACGATGGTAGTTTTAGAAAATGAAGCATTTACACCTGCATATCGCCAATTAATCATATTGGCTGATTTATTGATTTACGAAAAAAGAGGGACATACGAGGACTATGCCGAGCAGTTCTTGATCAGTAAGCAGTCAATCAAGAAGGATATGGATGAGGTCTTCACCTATCTAAAGAAAAATGGTCTAACTGTGAAGACTGGATCTAAACAAACTGCTCAGGAAAAAGAAACGATGATTCAAAAGGTATTTAAAAAATATCTGATCGGCTATAGCAAAAAGTATCATCCGCAAGCCGAACATGATCAACGGGATAACCTTACCTATTTTTCAGAGATTCTAGATCCACAAATTGTTTATCAAGTCAATTTATTCATTGAAAAACTAATGATTCATACTGGGAAAGTATTAAATGACTATTTTGTTTATTCACTTAGACTTTCTTTGTGCATTTTGTTGACTCGTTTGAACCTAGGACATCATGTTGAAGAGCAAAATGAATTTGTCTTTAAAGATTTGAAAAAGATGCAGCTTTATATGATTGCTTTGGCATTTTCGGAAGATATGAGTCAAGAGCTGAACTGTGTTTTTTTCAAACATGATATTCAATACTTATGTTCATTGTTATTTGCACATGGCGTCGTTCCGGGTGTTGCCGATCTACCGATCGATCAAAAGCTCCATATGATAACCATTGCTTTGATCGACGAAATGACACATTTGTTGAATGTTCGAGTCGATGAGGATGAACAATTGTATCACTCATTGATTTCGCACATTATCCCCATGGTTCATCGGTTAAAAAATGATATTTATGTTCGCAATCCTTTGAAAGAAAATATAAAAAGACAATATACGACTATGTTTACATTGACACAATTTGCTTCTGCCGTTTTTGAAAAGCATTATGGATTATTTTTGAATGAAGATGAAGTATCTTTTTTGACGATTCATTTTCAGCTTGCATTTGAGAAGATTCAATTGACGAAACATGTTTTGATTGTTTGCGGGAATGGATTGGCGACCTCAGAATTGATCTTCAATCGTATCAAACAAAATTTGCCTGCAAGTGTCGTAATAGAGATCGCAACAGAAAAGCAGATCAAGGAAAATCCAGTTGATGATATCGATTTGATCATTGCAGCAGTTCCGCTTGAAATAAGTCAGATTCCAGTTCTGCATGTATCAGCGCTACCAACAGCAGATGAAGTAGCGATGATCGCCGCTTATTTATCGACTATGAGTGAACATGAAAAAACGATGACGTATTCTAAAAAGAATACGACTGTTTCTCTAGCATCATTTATTCAAGAAGATCTGATTTTTTTGAACATGGCGTTTAATGAGAAAAAGGAGATCCTGAATTATTTGATTGAACAATATGAGCGATTGGGTTTAGTCGAGCAAGGATTCGAAGAAACGATTTTTCAAAGGGAGGAACTTGGTAATACAAGTATTGTGAGCGGTGTAGCGATTCCTCATGGTGCACCTAATACTGTGAAAGAAACAAGTCTGTCATTTATGACAACAAAACACCCAGTACAATGGGATACAAATGCTGTTCGATTGATTGTCACAATAGCGATAGCAGAAAAAGATATGGCTATTGCCAAAGATTTAGTTTCTGATCTATATAATGTTATCAATTCTAAAGAAAACGTACAACAAATAATCGAGAGTCAAAATGCTGAAGAGCTGATGGCTTATGTGAGAAGGAGGACAGCGGAGGATGTATTTTGATAGTGAAATCGCTGAATTTCAAGTTGAAGTAACAGATAAAGAGGACGCGTTTAAACGTTTGACAGAACAATTAACTGAAAAAAATTTTATTACAGAAGATTTTCTTGAGCATCTTATTGAAAGGGAAAAAGATTTTCCCACTGGTTTAGCAGTCAAAAATATGGGTGTGGCGATCCCTCATACAGACAGTGAATATGTCAAACGGTCGCAGATCGCTTTTATGTCTTTGAAAAATCCGATCACTTTTTTTGAAATGGGAACAAGTGACAAACCAGTAGAGGTTCAGATGATCTTTATGCTGGCGTTAAAAGAACCACACGAACAATTGGAAATGCTGCAAAAGCTGATCAGTATGATTCAGCAACAGGAAATTATGGAGCAACTGTATCATTGCCGTACAAAAAAAGAATTTATTCAACTTATTCATCAGGTTGGCTTGGCATAAGGAAATGGGGGAAAAAACATGTTAAATGCATTACAATGGTTTGTTGATTTAGGTGCGATCGTTGTGTTACCGATTCTGATTTTTGTGTTTGGTATTATTCTTGGAACGAAGCCTGGAAAGGCGTTTACCTCAGCATTGACTGTTGGTGTTGGCTTTGTAGGGTTAAACCTAGTGATCGATCTATTAAGTTCTAGCTTAGGACCTGCAGCACAAGCGATGGTTGAGCGGTTTGGACTTAATTTGACGACCATCGATGTGGGATGGCCTGCTGCTGCAGCAATTTCTTATGGAACAGTATTAGGAAGTTTAGCGATTCCGATCGGTGTATTACTAAACGTACTCTTGATCATTTTAGGTTTAACAAAAACATTAGATGTTGATATTTGGAATTTTTGGCATGCTGCGTTTGTAGCTTCACTTGTCTATGCATTAACTGGCAATTTTGCTATAGGAATTGCTGCAACAGTCGTTTATATGATGATGATTCTTTTATTTGGAGATATTTTAGGACCGATCGTCAAGAAGTTTTACGGATTCCCAAATATCACGTTTCCTCATGGAACTGCAGCTCCGGGATTTATCTTCGCACTGCCGATGAATTGGCTATTTGACCGAATTCCAGGTATCAAGAATTGGAAAGCAGATCCTGAAACGATTCAAAAACGCTTTGGAATTTTTGGTGACTCTGCGGTAATGGGCTTTTTGATCGGGTTAGTGATCGGTATTTTTGCAGGGTATGACGTAGCTGGCGTTGGTCAGTTGGCTGTTAAAACGGGAGCTGTCATGATTTTGATGCCAAGAATGGTGGCCTTGCTGATGGAAGGGTTAACGCCGATTTCAGAAGCAGCAAATGAATTTGTTAAAAAACGTTTCCCAGGACGAGAGTTGTATATTGGTATGGATGCGGCTTTATCTGTAGGTCATCCAGCAGTTCTATCTTCTTCTTTATTATTAGTACCGATCACTATTTTACTGGCAGTCGTTCTTCCTGGAAATACCACCTTACCGTTTGGAGACCTTGCAACGATCCCATTCTTAGTTTGCTTGATGGCTGCTGTTTTTGGTGGAAATATTGTCCGAACAGTGATTGCAGGTTCTATTTATATGGTTAGCATTTTGTATATTACTTCATGGGTCGCACCGCTTGTAACAATGTCTGCTAAAGCAGATAATTTTGACCTGCAAGGAAATTCAAGTATTACAGCACTTGCTGAAGGCGGATTATGGACTACATGGATGTATGTTGGCTTAACAAAAGTATTGAGTTGGGGCGGCTTGGCGATCATCGGCGCTGTAGTTTTAGCAGGCTTGATCTATGTAAATAAAGTTCTCCCTAAAAAAAATAAAGTTGTTGAATAGAAAGGAAGAAATCAAATGAAAAAAATGTTGATCATGTGCGGCACAGGCGTTGCAACCTCGACGATCGTGACGAACAAGGTGAAAGAATGGCTAAAAAGTAAAGGATATGAAAATGATGTTCGTTTATACCAATCAAAAGTTGCTGATGAAATGAATCGAATCGATGACTACGATATTATCGTCAGTACAACGGTTGTTCCTGATCAAATCAAAGAAAAAGTTATTATGGGCTTACCCTTGTTAACAGGTATCGGGACAGATGAAATGTATCAAGAAATCGAAGCAAAACTCAATGAATAGGAGGACTACCCTTGTTAGTTACGTCAAAAGAATTATTTAAACAGGCACAAGAAAATCATTATGCTATTCCGGCTGCCAATTTCTTCGATCTGGATTCTGCTCGGGCTTATACAGCCGTCGCAAATCAAATGAACAAGCCGCTGATATTAGCATTTGCTCAGGCCCATTTAGAGATGATGTCTTTGGAAGAAGCAGCGCTGGTCGGTAAGTATTTGGCTAAAAAAGCCGCAGTACCAGTCGTTTTACACTTAGATCATGGACAGGATGAGAATATCATAAAGCAGGCAATTGACCTAGGGTTTACTTCTGTCATGATCGATGCTTCACAAGATTCCTTTGAAGAAAACGTTCGCCGAACAAAAGCAATCGTTGATTACGCTCATGCAAGAGAGGTCGTAGTCGAAGCAGAAATTGGCTTTGTTGGTTCCGGTGTGAATTACGAAAATCATGATCAAAGTGACTCGATCTACACAGAAGTCGCAGATGCTGTTGCGTTTGTAAATCAGACACAGGTCGATTCATTAGCTGTATCGATCGGCACCGCTCACGGCTTTTATAAAGGAACACCTAAAATCAGTTTTGAACGCTTGGCGGAATTGAAAGCAGCACTGCCAACACCACTTGTCTTACATGGCGGGTCGTCATCTGGAGATACCAATCTGAAACGCTGTGCAACTGAAGGAATTGCTAAAATCAATATTTTCACTGATTTTATCACAGCAGCGATGAAGGAAATCGAAGGAGTAAAACCTACAGATTATTTTGAGCTGAAAAAATTAGCGAATCAAGCGATCGAACAAACGTTAAGTCACTATTACGAAGTTTTTGAAACAAAATGAGAGGTGAAGTATAAGTGGAAAAAAGAACAATCAACCCGCCGTTTTTCTGTGTGAATCCTAAAGCCTATTTATATGGAGAAGAAGCTTTAAAATTGGCTAAAACAGCAGACGCACTAGCCGAGAAATATTCAATCGATATCTTTTTCACTGTTCAGTATGCAGATGCTTTTCGAATCGCACAAGAAACGAAGCATTTGATCATCACTGTTCAGCATATGGATAATCTGAATGTAGGGCCGGGAATGGGTTATATTTTACCAGAAGGACTTGTGGCAGCAGGTGTTCAAGCAACGTTTTTGAACCATGCTGAACATCCAGTTGGTGTAAATGATCTAGTCAAAATTATGAAGCGGGCAGAAGAGTTGGGTATTTTGGTCATTGCCTGTGCAGATTCGATCGCTGAAGCACAAGCGATCGCTACGTTGGCGCCAGATGTCATGGTTTGTGAGCCAACAGAATTGATCGGAACTGGCAAAACAAGTGATGCTTCTTATATGAATCAAACAAATGAAGCAGTCAAAAGTGTTTCACCAAATACATTAGTTCTACAAGCTGCAGGAATCAGTTCAGCCCAAGATGTGCGTCTGGCGATAGAGTCTGGTGCAGATGGAACGGGCGGTACAAGCGGAATTGTATGTGCGGCAGATCCAGAACAAACCTTAATGGAAATGGTGGAGACAGTTGCAGCAGTTCGCAGTGAACAAAGGGAGCAAAGAAAATGAAAACATATACCAAAGACTTAGTTTTGACGTCTAATGGCCAACGTGTGAGCTATCACAATATTACCGAGCAGGTAAAAGCTGCTGTAGCAGAAAGTGGAATAAATAATGGATTGTGTGTCGTTCAATCACCTCATACAACCTGTTCAGTGATTTTTGAGGAATATGTACATGATACGGATTTTAATGGAGACGAATTTCTCCAAGTAGATCTAAATCGTATCTTGGATAAAATAATCCCAAGAGAATTGTCAGAAGAAACAAATTACCGTTATCCAGGTCCAAAACATCTTGAATTTTTGATGAGCTTAGATGATCCGAATTACCCATGTGATCCGGGAACGATATTGAATGGTGATGCTCATATCCGCGCTTCACTGTTTGGGGCAAGTGAAACATTTATCCTTAGAGAAAAACAGCTGCAGATCGGTTCCGTTGGCTATATCTATTTCATCGACTTCGATCAAAACCGTCAGCGTAATCGAAAATGTCAATTAATGATCCTGGGTGAATGATAAAAAAAGAATCATTACTCACTAGCTATTTCTAGTGTGGTAATGATTTTTTTATTGATTGATTTATAGATTTTTCAAAGCAACGAAAAAGAACGGCAAATACAAAAAAAGTAGATTCAATCGTTGCCATAAGCCGCGAAAAGGAATATTCAGTGTATTTAGTACAGGCAATTTTGGGGCAGCATAAAGAAGCAGCAAACATAATGAAACGATAAAAATCATCGTAAATGTCCGAACCACGAAGGAATTATTTTCCATTTTATAAAGCAGGATCAACAGAAAGGTCGCTGCCAACAAAGCTGTAAAACCGGCTCCAGAAGCATAATCATGGACAAAGGATTCAATTCCAGCTTCTAACGGATTGGTTGAACGATCCAAAATACCAGTTGTGATACAATCACCGATCGCGAAAACCGCCATCATTATTCCTAGCCATTTACTAAGAATGGGAGATGTTTGACTAAAACGCAGATAAAAACTAGGAATTGTTAGTAAAAACAAACTACCATCAATCAACTGCCAAAGCTTAAACATATGTCGTACTGGGCTGCCTTCTTCACCAAAATCACTGATCAACATAGTGATAGAGTCATAATTAGGATAGTATCTAGCAAGAAAAAAGGGAACGCTTAATTCGGCGATAACAACAATGACCAGTAAATAAAAACCGGATTTTTTCAATAAGTTCATAAAAAGACCTTCTCTATATAAGTTAGCTGTGCTATAGTCCATTGTAGCGGAAAATGTTTGATCTGAACAAACATTACACTTACGATCATTTTTTACATACAATCAAAAAGATGACTAGACAAAAGAATGAGGTTCTTATGATAAAAAATAAGTTTACAGATTTTCCATTAGAAGAAGAAATAAGAAAAGCAGTGTCTGATTTAGGCTATAAATACCCAACGATCGTCCAACAAGCGGTGATTCCAGAGCTTCTGGCTGGAAAAGATTTGCTTGTTCAGTCACAGACTGGCAGTGGGAAAACTGCTAGTTTTGGTATTCCCATATGTGAAAAAGTTGAGTGGCTTGAAAACAAACCACAGGCTTTGATTCTTGAACCAACAAGAGAGTTGGCCCAACAAGTCCAAGAAGATTTGATCAATATTGGACGGTACAAGCGAGTAAAAACAACAGCAGTATATGGTAAAGCATCATTTATCAAGCAAAAGTCAGAGCTCAAACAAAAAAGCCATATTGTTGTTGGAACACCAGGTCGTGTATCTGACCATATTTTGAAAGGTACGTTGTCCCTTGATAAGATCCGCTATGTAGTGATCGATGAAGCAGATGAAATGCTGAATATGGGGTTTATCGAACAAGTCAAGGAGATCATTCAGGCTTTGCCAAAGCAAAGACAAACATTATTGTTTTCTGCAACAATGCCTGAAAAAATCGTAGAATTGAGCCAAAACTATTTATCAGAACCGAAAATGATAACAGTCGAAGCAACTGAAAAGACCGTCCCAAAAATCCAACATGCATTTTTACCAGTTGCTGATGAGGAAAAATTTGCTGCATTAGAAGCACTGACAGTTGTTGAAAATCCTGACTCATGTATCATTTTTTGTAACACGCAAGAGAAAGTAGATAATACTTACGATCATCTCGTCGACGCTGGCTACCCTGTTGGTAAAATTCATGGAGGAATGATCCAAGAAGATCGTTTTGAAGTGATGGATGCCTTTAGAAATAAACGATTTCGTTACTTGGTGGCAACGGACGTTGCAGCAAGAGGGATCGATATTGAGAATATCACTCATGTGATCAATATGGACGCCCCTTATGAAAAAGAAAGTTACATTCATCGAGTGGGGAGAACAGGACGAGCAGGTAAGGAGGGCTTTGCGTTAACCTTTTTCACAGCAAAAGATCAAGAACTGAAAAAAGAAATAGAAGCATACGGTGGGTTTAAAATGAACCAAATCAGTTTACCAAATGCGAAACAAGTCGCACGCAGCCGAGGAACATTTGAGAAGAAAATCACTACTAAGCAAGTGCTGCAATCGCCAAAAGGTAAAGCATTAGAGCAGGATATCATGAAGCTTTATTTTAACGGTGGGAAAAAGAAAAAATTACGCGCATTAGACTTTGTAGGAACTCTTACTTCAATCGAAGGAATCACTGCTGAAGATATCGGCATCATCACAATTCAAGAGAATGTGACCTATATTGATATCTTAAATGGGAAAGGCAGCATTGTACTTCAAGCAATGAAAGATCGAACGATCAAAGGGAAGCAACTCAAAGTTCACAAAGCAAGAAAGAAATAAAGCAAAAATGAGAGTGATCTTGAACGGCAAATGTTCGGAGCACTCTTTTTTTAGTCATAATTCCGAATGCTCGATTCCCTACAAATTCTTTGAAAAAATGGACAGAAATGAGTGTCTAATTTTTGCTTAAGAAAAGTGGAAGAACCAAAAATAACATCGAAAAAGAGTTAAAATAAAAGTGCTGAGTCAAAACGGATTTCACCATAAAACTGCCAACGGAGAGAACAAGAATGAAAAAAATCAAAGAATTCTTCAATAGTCGTAACCTTTCAACGCTAAAAAACCGAAAACGAGTAGGTGTGATCGTTTTATTTTTGATCATTTTGATCTTTTTATTATTTACCATTCGTTTGTCTTATATTGTGATCACTGGCAAAGTTGCAGGGAGTTCTTTGGCTGAGAAGACGAAAGAACTTTATGAAGTACACGAAACACTAGAGGCAAAAAGAGGATCGATTTTTGATAAAGATGGGAACGTATTAGTCGAAGATTCCAGTGCTTTTTCGCTCTATGCGATTTTAGATAAAAATTATACAGATTTAGATGGTAAAAAGCTTTATGTACAAGAAAAAGATTGGAATGCCATTGCTGACATTTTTCAAAAAGTGGTAGGAATCGATAAAGATATGACATTAAAACAGTTAAAACCCAGTGTGAACGAGGACGGAGAACCAATCACTACAGTGGAATTTGGTACAAATGGCAAAAATTTGAACTTTGAAACGAAACGACAAATTCAAGAAGCATTAGATGATCAAAAGATTTCAGGAATTTATTTTAAAGAAGAGAAAAAACGGAGCTATCAGGTTGGCAACTTTGCTTCATACTTTATTGGCTATACGCAACAAGATGATCAAGGAAATGAGCAAGGTGTGATGGGGATCGAAGAAGCTTATAATGATCAACTCGCTGGTAAAAACGGTTCAAGAAGCTATGAAAAAAATTCTTCCCTCGGCGATGTAAAGCCAGAAAGTGTAAAAGAAACCAAACGGGAAAATGGCAGTGATATTTACACAACATTAGATAGCAATCTGCAATTCTATTTAGAAGAACTCATGGATAATGTTGTGAATACTTATCAGCCTGAACATGTGACGGCAACACTTATGGAAGCTAAAACAGGAAATATTTTAGCGACATCACAGCGTCCCTCTTTTGAACTAGATACAAGAAAAGGACTGGATGGCCCTAATCCGCGTTGGACCAATATTTTGTTGGAGGAAGTTTACGAACCGGGGTCGACCATGAAAAGTATGATGGTCGCAAGTGCCTTACAAGAACATAAATTTGATGAAAACGAACAATTTACTTCAGGCGCTATCAAGGTGGATGATACCACCATCAGTGATTGGAATAATGGTGTGGGCGAAGGGAATATGACATTTAGGCAAGGGTTAGCGTGGTCAAGTAATGTTGGGATGGTCACACTTCAAGAACGAATGCCGGAACTGTGGCAAGACTATTTAACGAAGTTTGGTTTTGGACAGTCGACTAATTTTGGTTTATCTGGTGAAGCCGCAGGGGAGATACAGAATAAAACGACTGTCGATAGAGCAATGACTTCTTATGGGCAAGGAATTTCCGTTACTCATCTGCAGATGCTGCAGGCCTACACAGCGATTGCTAACAATGGACAAATGTTGAAACCAAATATCATCAGTCGTGTTGTTTCTTCAAATGGGGAAGAAAAACTGGTCGAGCCTCAAGTGACAGGCACACCGATTTCAAGTGAAACAGCCTCAAAAGTGTTGGAATACATGAAAGATGTAACGACAGATCCTAAATATGGCATGGGAAAAGAATATGCCATAGATGGTCTAAATGTATCTGCTAAAACAGGAACGGCGGAGTTTTTTGAAAACGGCATATATCAGAAACAAGATTATTTGCATTCTGTTGTGACGATCACACCGACGGAAGATCCTAAATATATTTTTTATATGACACTAAAAAGACCAGTATTAAATGGGACTTCAGCAAATACCATTATTTCGGAAGTAGCCAATAATTTAGTCAAACGGGCAATGGTTGCCCAGAAATAAAGCAAAAAGAGGGATAAGCTCGCGTACAATGCGAATTTATACCTCTTTTTGTTCGATTAAATTTAGTCATAGCCTATAAAATTAACTACTTTTGTTTTCTTTCAATTTTCTTATTGAATCTTCTTCTGGTGTAACATAGAGTGTTTTTTGATTTTCATATATGACGTACCCTGGTTTAGCACCATTCGGTTTATGCACGTATTTCACCTGAACATAATCCACAGGGACTTGAGCGGATAAACGATATTTAGAGTAGTATGCAGCTAACATTGCGGCTTCAAGTAATGTGGTTTCAGATGGATCGGTATCCTTGATGATCACGTGTGAACCAGGAATATCTTTTGCATGTAGCCAAATATCAGTTTTTTTAGCAGAGCGGAGAGTCAATTGATCGTTTTGCAGATTATTACGTCCAACTAAAATCAATGTTCCATCACTAGAATAGAATTCTTCTGCTTTGCTTTGCTTAGACTGCTTTTGTTTTTTAGCGGCGCGTTTTTTGATATAGCCTTGTTCAATCAATTCTTCACGAATCAAATCAATATCCATGGGGCCTGCGATTTCCAACTGAGCTAAAACAGACTCCAAATAACCGACTTCTTGTGTAGCCTGTTCAATTTGACTGTGAACGATTTTAACGGCGTTTTTAAGTTTTTGGTATTTTTGGAAATATTTTTGGGCATTTTGATTAGGGCTTAAAGCAGGATTCAATTTTATTTTTAATGGCTTGTCTTCCTCGTAATAATTCGGCAATTCCACAAATTCAGCTCCTTTAGGAACTTGTGCCATGAAAGTCGTCAAAAGTTCACCATCTCGGCGGTAGTTCTCAGCAAGTTCAGTATCAGCCAATGTTTGTTGAAGCTTTAGAATTTTTGTTTGATTGCGTTTCAGCTCATTATCGAGTTTGTGGATCAGTTCCCCACCTTGCTGTTTTACACGATCCTTCTCAGCTTTACCACCGTAAAAAGCATCAAGTAATTCACTCAAGGTTCGATAAGTCGTTTGTGTTCCTTCAAGTGACTTAAACGGCAGAGGAGTAAAGTACTCTTTTTTCTCAGTTATCGTCAAAGTAGGGGTGATCTTACTTAAAAGATCGAACCAGAAGGCTTCCCAAACGAGCATTTTTTCATTCGGCCGTTCATTTAATCGATGGGCAAGCTCATCTGCCGTATCTCTGCCTAAGCCTTGAAATTGAGACTGAAGATATTTGCCATCCAAAACAGAAGCTTGGGATAAAATCGCAAAAACTTTTTCTTTACTTGAGGAAAAAGGATTCTGAGATTCCTGTTTGGGCGGATCGATATAGTCAACACCAGGAAGCAAGGAACGATAGCTATTCTGTGAACTGCCGATATGCTTGATCGCATCCAGGATTTTTCCATTTTCTTTATTCATCAAAATGATCGTGCTGTGTCTACCCATCAATTCAACGATCAGTACAATATTTTGTAAATCACCTAGTTCATCTCTTTTTGTAAAAGTAAAATGGACGACTCGATCGTTATCGACTTGATGGATCTGTTCTAAAATCGCCCCTTCCAAAAATTTACGCAGCATCATCACGAAATTAGGCGGTGTATCAGGATTTGCATAAGCAATGTCTGTCAACTGGATTCGTGCATAACTCGGGTGAGCAGATAAAAGTAATTTATGATTTTTTCCTTTTGATCGTATAACTAAAACAATTTCATTTTCATAAGGCTGATGAATTCTAGAAATTCGGCCTGTTACTAAGGTATCAGATAATTCCAAAACCATGGTATGTGTAAATACGCCATCAAATGACATAAACATCCCTCAATTCTATAAACATAATAGTACCATTATAACGGAGTTCTTTTTATTTATAAAGGAGTGAGGAATAAAATATAAAAAATCGAATAGGCTAGACATGGATCAGTAAATGTCTGCGTATTTTTCAAATGTTTAGTATAATGAATGGAGTACCAATTTTTAATCAGCAAATGGCTTTTATTATAAGGAGGCAGAAGTATGGTAAAAAGATTGATCAGTGCAAGCTACAGTGATGTTGCTAAGATGACTGCTCAGGAACTAAAACAGTCCATCAAAGCAAGTGAAGGGCGGACGATCCTTTCAGAGAATGTCGTAGCTGCATCACCACAGGCAGGAGATATCAGCAATGCAGAGGTAGCAGCGGCTTTTGGTGCCGATTTGATTCTACTGAATTTATTTGATTGTTTTAATCCAGTCGTACAAGGGATTCCAGGGATGTCCCTTGAAGAGGTAATGAACTACTGGCAGCATCCAGAAGAAAATCAGATCAACCCAATTCCGATCTTGAAAAAATTGATCGGGCGTCCAGTGGGTGTGAATTTAGAGCCTGTAGACGAATCTTCTCAAATGTTTAGCGAAAAACTGACGATTGCAAAAGGGCGTACAAGCTCTAAAGAAACGATTCAGCGAGCAGAAGAGATGGGCGTTGATTTTATCTGTTTAACAGGAAATCCTGGAACAGGTGTGACAAATGCTGAAATTGCTAAAGCAGTAAAAATAGCAAAGGAAAATTTTTCTGGGTTGATCATTGCTGGGAAAATGCACAGTGCTGGTTCAGATGAACCAGTTGTTTCTACCGAAGCAGTTGAAGCTTACGCTAAAGCAGGGGCAGATATTCTACTATTACCGGCAGTTGGAACGGTTCAAGGATTCTCTGAAGAAGATATGAAGGCGGCAATCGCTATTGCCAAAAAATACGATCTATTGACAATGTCAGCGATTGGTACGAGTCAAGAAAGTGCTAGTAAAGAAACGATTCGTCAAATCGCTTTGCTGAATAAGATCTGTGGAGTAGACATCCAGCACATCGGAGACGCTGGATATGGCGGATTAGCTCCAGCTGAAAATATTTACGAAATGTCATTGGCGATTCGAGGAATGCGGCATACGATCAATCGTATGGCTCGTTCAGTCAATCGATAGAGAACAGGAATGTATTAAGCATACGGTTCGACTAAAAAAGCAGGAAAAAACGAAGAATTCGTTTTTTCCTGCTTTTTTTGTTTATGCATCTGTCCAAACAGTTTCAGCGATTGTTTTAACAAGCGCGATTTTTTCCCACTGCTCTTCTTCTGTTAAATGATTTCCTTCGTGGGTGGACGCGAAACCGCATTGCGGAGACAAGCAAATTTGCTCTAAAGGTACATATTGGCTTGCTTCTTTGATTCGAGCAATAATCGCCTCAGAACTTTCTAAGTTTCCTGTTTTTGTTGTGATCAAGCCTAAAACGATTCGCTGATCGTGTAATTTTTCTAATGGTTCAAATCCGCCAGAACGCTCATCGTCATACTCTAAAAAGAAACCATCGAATGCTTGGATCGAAAAGAGATTTTTGGCAATTGTTTCATAAGAGCCATTATATAACCAATGAGACTGGAAGTTCCCTTTACAAAAATGGAAGGTAACAGCTAAATCGGCTGGCTTTTTAGCTAATGCTTGTTCTGTTACTTCCTGAAAATCCTGAAGCAATTGATCTGGATTCAAGCCACTTGCTTTGATCATTTCACGGAAACGATCATCAAACAACCCGCCCCAACTGGTATCATCCAATTGCAAGTATCGACAGCCTGCATCATAGAACGCTTGGATCGCATCTTGATACGTTTTGATCAAGTCTTGTTTGAATGCAGCCAAAGAATCATAGATCGGATTTTCATTATATTGTTTTGATAAGATCAATGAGTCTAGAAAAATCATGTTCGGACCAGGAATCGTTTGTTTAGCCAAAAGTGGTGCTGCATGGCGTTGAGTAAAACGAAAATGATCAAGAAACGGGTGGTCTTTCGAAAAAGAGAGTGGACCACTGACAAATGTCCCTTGAGCTTCAGTGGTAATTCCAAAAGCAGTTGTTTCAAAATCAAAAACAGTGATCCCGTTCAACCCTGCAATAAAATCTAAATGCCACCAGCGACGACGAAATTCACCGTCTGTTACAGCTGAAAGCCCTACTGCTTTTTGTTTTTCTATCAATTTGATGATCTCTTGATCTTCGATTTCAGTTAGCTTTTCTTTTGAGATCGTTCCGTCAGCAAAAGCTTGACGAGCTTCTTTCAAAGGCTCTGTGCGTAAAAAACTACCAACGATGTCATAGCGAAAAGGGATTTTTTGTTTGTTGTTTGTCATAATAATTCCTCCATTATTTCAGTTTAGTAAGTTGAAAAATACAAAAAAACCCTATACTTTCTTCAAAGTAAAGGGCGAATGCTCGCGTTACCACCTTCATTTTGGAAATCTCTCACAAGATTTCCCTCAACCAGGTACAGAATCAATTCTTCAATACCATTGCACTATATTGGGCGCACCCAGAACATGCTTACCTCAGCTCACATCTTCTTACGAAAAGGTCATTTTCCTGTAATAGCAAATTATCTCTTTTCAGCTACCGAGACTCTCTAATCAATTTTCTAAAAACAGTACTCTTCTTTTCATCGTATTCTAATTTATTTATCATTACTGAAAGTATAGGCTAGGTCAAAATGTTTGTCAACAGCTGTTTATAGTTCATTCACTGATCGCTGCTTTGGCAGCTTCTAACTCGTCTATTAATTTCTGTATGAACAACTCGATTTCATTTGGAAGGACGGGATCGTCTTGTCGCTCGTTTTTTTGTTGTTGAATGAAATCAAGCCTATAGCTCAAACTATCTTGGATTTTTACTAAATAATTTGGATCATGAAAATCAGGAAGCAATGAATCTGTTGGTGCATAACTCATTGAAGATAATGGACCAAAAGGGAGAAATGTCTCTGTATTGTTTATCACGGCTTCGATGCAGGATAATGTTTGCTGCGGGCTGATTTTTTGTCCATTAAAATAGCCAGTATTTAAAACGTAACAGTCGACCGTTTGCTGTTCAAACAATTCCTTGAAATCCTGATAATCTTCTGTTAATGGATAAGCACGGAAAGGATTCGCAAAAGGCTCAATAACCAATCGATCTAAGTCTGTCTCAGGTAAGACATTCTCGGCTGTCGATCGTTTGGTCGCTAGGGTCAAACCAAAGATTGCAGCTAACACAGGATCATCGATCTTGACGATCGGCGGTAAGCTGTCATCTTTCATGATCCAATAAACAGCATCCAGCTTTTCTGGCAGATGATCCTTTCTATTAGGCGTTGCATACCGTGATTTGATCGTTCGTCCGTTATTGTTTCTAATATCTTCAGTCACTAGAACTTTTTGGTGCTGTTCATTAAGAGTAACGCCAATATTGTGACCAGTTAAAAAAAAGTTTATACTTGGATCTTTCATTGGATAGTCTTGTGTTTTATCGAAATAGGCAGGCTCTAAGGCAGTAGTGGAGCCATTCTTTTTAGATATGATAAAAGCATCATCATGAAGAACGGTCACATTATGCTGATTTTGATGGTCGGCTAAAGTAATCGTTGATTTACCTGAACCTGACAAACCAAAAACAGCCATAGTATATTTTTTTTCAACTAAGTTATATTGTTTTAGCCCACCATGGCAAGCAATGAAGCCATTTCGATGTGCGATCGCCCAAGCTAATGTTAAAGTAGCCTTTTTCAATTCTCCAAAATAGCGCAGTCCCAAAACAGCAGCAACATTGTGCTTATGATCGATCAATACTAAGCCATCTGGAAAATCCGGGTGCACCCATGTAGGATCGGCATAGACATAAATATCTCCTTCCTCATAATGAGCCGAAGCAGTGTATTGCGTATGGTAAGCACTCGTTGTGGATTGGAAATTTAAGAGATAGGCATAAAGACTGTGCTCAAAGCCTTTTGGAAGTTGAAGGTGGCATTTGATCATGAAATCTGCTGAAAGTCCGACATAAACCTCGCTATGATAACAATCTTTTTGAGAACTCTGATAGATTGCTTCACGTAAAAGTCCGCTATAAAAGGCAGTGTCCACCTCAGGATCACCGATAATTCTTCTGGCCATCGCACTTCTGCCGACTATTTTTCCATCGTTTGAGACTAAGACCTTTGCATCGGCCGGTAATTCGAGTTTTTCTGGCTGATAGACTGGAATGTCAGTGACAATTGTGCCCAAAGCATTTTTTGCTAAGATATAACAGTCGCTTAATCGAGTCACTTTATGAACGTTATTCCTGTAAAAACTTGTTTCAATGATGCTTCGAAAATTGGATAAAAGTGGATTTTCTTTCGTAATCTGATCGATGCTCAACTTTTCTACAGAACTCATGATCATCCCTCCCGATCTTTCTTTATGTATATTTTATCACAAAGTAACCGCTTGCAAAACTGTGGCGTTAAAATTATATAATTGGTTTATTAAGTTGTTAGATTATAATTTTTTAAAATAAATCCAGGAAAATATTTTATACTAGGAAAAAAAAAGAAGTAAAGGTATAATAAAGGAGAGAAGTGATAAGGGGAGAGTAAAGTGAAGAAAAATTTTATTGATGCAAAAGATGATGTTATTGATTATTTAAATAAACAGAAAAAAATGACAGCTATCATTATTGGTATCGCAGTTTTATTTATTATTAGTTTATTTTTTATGATCCCTAAAGTACAGGCAAATATTCGTGCCTCTCAAATTCAATCGATTGTGAGTCAAACCAAATTAGCAAAAAAAGCAAATTATTTAGATGCTAAAACGGCAGATCAGCAAATTAGTGAAAAAACAGCAATGACGGTTTTGTTTTCTGTTCCGAGTGGAAAAACGTATGATGCAGTAATCGATGTTTTAAAAGATACGGATCAGATGAAGACATTCAATCATAGTATTTATATCTACCCAATTGTTTATAATGCTGAAAAAATCGAAGAAAAGTATAAGCTAAAAAAAGATGAAACTACGGTGATCTTTTTTGAAAGCGGCAAAGAAAAAAATCGCTTTACTTTAGAAACTAGTCAAGATATAAAGACAACATTGATCCCTGCTTTGAATCAGTTGCCATTGTCAAGCGTGGAGCCAACGGTCCAAACACCGGCAGAAAATACAACACATTCAACTGCTGAAACAACTCAGACAACACAAGAGACACAAACGCAAGAAGTCGACGAACAAGGACAAGTGCAGGAACAGCCGACTGAAGCTGAAGTTCCTGCAGAATAATGACGTAACTACTAGAAAGAAGGGCTTACGATGAAAGAATTGATTTTGATCCTATTATTGAAGCTTGGGATAATCCAACCTGCTATGCAGCGTGTTTATGTAAGAAGTGATCGACGTGACAAGTATTAAATGGCGGACGTTGGCAACTGATTTAGTAAGAAAGAGGACTCAGATGTCTACTGAGTCCTCTTTCAATCAAAATAGCCTAAAAAAAGTCCGTATAAATGAATCGATCCGGCTAAGCCCTTTTGATAAATTTAGAAATGAAGCATTGAAATGGTATCAAGATCCGGAAAATATGCGTAATATCGTAGGAATAGAAACGATTTACAGTAAAGAGCAGGTAAAGCAAATGTATCATTGGCAAAATGAGCATGGATTTCTTTACTATATTGAATATCGTGATGGCGATTGCTTTCAAACGATCGGAGATGTCTGGCTGGCAGAGGACGATTATGCAATTGTCATCGATCAGGCATTTCAAAACCGTCATATCGGTCGTATGGTTACCAAATACTTTATCTATAAAGCGAAAAAACTTGGTAGAGAACGAATCACGGTAAGTGAGATTTTCAACTGGAATGAAGCGTCGCAAAAAATGTTTACCCATTTAAACTTTTATCCATACAAGAAACAAAAAGATAGTTGGAGCTATCGAAAGCGCCTGAAAAATCAGCATTTACGAAAAAAAAATTCAATTTAACGTTTTTTGACCTTGACGAATAAATCATAAGTAGTGTAGACTACATTTAACAGAAAAACTATAGGAGTGATTACATGATGAAGCTATCCACACCAAACAACCAATTGAATAACTCATGGCAAAACTGGCGTAGATAGTTGTATGTATGGTGCTCTCATAGATACAACGAATTAGAATTTTTTCTAAAGTTTGTATCTATGTCGGTTTATTAAAAATGATTTCTGACCGCATAGATGTTTGATCTATGCGGTTTTTGTTTAAAACAACGGCCGCTCCTTTTTAGGACTTGCTGTTGTTTTTTTGTTTAGAAAATTTCAATTTAGGAGGAGAAAAAATGAGAAAAAATCGTTTATCATTTGTAGTAGCTGCCATTATTATCTTTTTGATTGGGTCATTTTTTATAGAAAAAAGAGAAACACAAAAAGAAAAATTACCTACAGTTGGTGTGCTTCAATTTGTGAGCCATCCTGCATTAGACCAAATTTATAAAGGTATCCAAGCGGGACTGAAAGAAGAAGGTTATGAAGATGGCAAAAATATGACATTGGTTTTTCAAAACGGACAAGCTGATCAAAGTAAACTTGCGACAATGAGTCAACAGCTAGTGCAGGAGAAAAAATCAGATGTCCTGATCGGCATAGCGACACCAGCCGCACAAGCATTGGCGAATACAACTTCTGAGCGGCCGATCATTCTGGGAGCGATCACTGATCCAGTGAGTGCGGGTTTGGTCAAAAGCAATGAAAAACCAGGAGGGAATATTACAGGTGTCAGTGATAAATCTCCTGTTGATGCTCAGTTTGACTTGATCGCAAAATTAGTGCCGAACAATAAAAAAGTAGGTATCTTATACGCTTCATCCGAAGAAAACTCTAAATACCAAGTCGAGGAAGCAAAGAAAGTTGCAGAGAAAAAAGGTATGACAGTCAAAACATATGCTGTGCCATCAAGTAATGAAATTGCGCAAACGGTTCAAGTGATGGCTAGTGAAGTGGATATGATCTATATTCCGACAGATAACACAATTGCTAATGCGATGCAAACCGTAGTGAATGAAGCTGATAAAGCGAAAGTGCCGATTTTCCCTTCTGTGGATACAATGGTCGAACAAGGAGGAGTCGCGACTGTAGGAATTAATCAATTTGATCTTGGTGTTCAAACTGGGAAAATGGCAGCTGCGATTCTTTCAGGAAAATCACAGCCGGCAACGACGCCGATTTATACTTTTGATTCAGGTGATATCATTATCAACCAAAAACAAGCAGACAAATTAGGAATCAAAATTCCTGAAAACATTCGAGAAAAAGCTAAAATCGTAGAATAGGAGTGGAAGAAATGATCGTTTCAGCAATTGGACAAGGGATGCTATGGGCAATCTTAGGGTTAGGTATTTTTATGACCTATCGAATTTTAAATTTTCCGGATATGACAACAGAAGGGTCATTTCCATTAGGCGGAGCGGTTTGTGTGACTGCTATCACTTCAGGAATCCATCCAGTTTTTGCGACATTATTAGGTGTTTTAGCTGGTATGTGCGCTGGATTGGTCACAGGATTGCTATTCACAAAAGGGAAAATACCAGTGATTTTAGCTGGAATATTAGTGATGTCAGGACTAAATTCAGTGATTCTGTATGTCATGCAGACACCCAATCTATCATTGTTAAATAAGCCAAAAATTCAGGATTTCTTTTTACAATTTGATTTACCGAATTATTACGACATCGTTTTTCTAGGTGTGATTTTTCTTGTGATCATCATTAGTTTATTACTCTTTTTCTTCAATACGAATCTAGGACAGGCTTATATTGCTACGGGAGACAATGAACATATGGCTCGTTCACTTGGCATCAAAACAGATTCAATGAAAATTTTAGGTTTAACGTTATCAAATGGCGTGATCGCATTATCAGGGGCACTGATTGCCCAGAATGATGGCTATGCGGATGTCAATAAGGGAACAGGCGTGATCGTCATTGGACTTGCATCGATCATTATTGGCGAGGTGCTTTTCGGTGAGTTGACATTTGCAGAGCGTTTGGTCGCGATCGTTGTAGGTAGCATCATTTATCAATTATTGATTTTAGCTGTGATCAAATTAGGCTTTGATACGACCTACTTGAAAATATTCTCTGCTGTGATTTTAGCAGTTTGTTTAATGATACCGCAGTTGAAAAAAGCATTGAATCTTCACTTTCTACCTGAGAAGGAGGCTGAAAAATGAGTACTGTACTTGAATTGAAACATGCGACTAAAAGAATCGATAATGGTCTAAATGAAACAAAGATCATTTTGAATAATGTGAATCTAACGATTGAAAAAGGTGAATTTGTCACTGTTTTAGGTGGAAATGGGGCTGGTAAAAGCACGCTGTTCAACAGCATCGCTGGAACATTGTCTCTAAGTGAAGGTGACTTGTTTATCAATCAACAAAAAATCACGAATTATTCTGAAGAAAAACGGGCAACTTTTTTCTCCCGCGTTTTTCAAGATCCTAAAATGGGAACAGCACCACGAATGACTGTTGCAGAAAATCTACTTTTGGCAATGTACCGAGGACAAAAAAGAAGCCTACGCTTAAGAAAAATCAGTGAGCAGCGAACTTTTTTTACAAAAATCTGCAGTGAAGTAGGAAATGGACTGGAAAATCATTTGGATACCCCAACTGGTAATCTTTCTGGCGGGCAAAGACAAGCATTGAGCTTGCTGATGGCGACATTGACTAAACCAGAGTTGTTATTGTTAGATGAACATACAGCAGCTTTAGATCCTAAAACGTCAAAACAATTGATGCATCTAACCGATCAACGAATCAAAGAAGCTGATTTGACTTGTTTAATGATCACTCACCGAATGGAAGACGCGTTAGAATATGGCAATCGGCTGATCGTCTTACAAAAAGGTCGGATCATTAAAGACTTGAATAAAACCGAGAAGGAAAAACTGACCCTACAGGATTTATTGCTTTTTTTTGAAGAAGAAGCAGAGCTGTCAGTAGATTAAGAAAGAAGTCAAGACTATCGATTAGTCTTGACTTCTTTTTTATCTAAAATATTTTTTAACAGACGTTCTACGATTCCTGTGACCATGAAACCAGCTGCAATCGCTCCAGCAGTCATGATCACTTTGATAATGAAATGCATGCCGTTGACGTAGTCACCTAAAACGATACTGCGAACTGCTTGATAAGCCGGACCGCCTGGAACTAGCGGAACAAGGCTGGGAATATTAAAGATAGTCATTGGCATTTTCTTCCGTCGTGAAAAAAAGATGCTCATCAAACCGATACCAATGGCGCCGAGAAAATTTGCAAAAATCGCTCCGGCCTCCAGGTTTTTAGTTGACCAAAAGATCATCCAGCCAACAGTACCAGTGATTCCGCAAGCATTTAGCAATTTTCTTGGGACATTCGTCACGATTCCAAATGTAATGGTGCTTAAATAACTAAAAAGACAATGAATCACAATTTCCAAAATAATTTCTCCTTACATAAATAGTTTGAAAACGATCGCAATGCCGATACCGATCGAACCTGCAATAAATACCGCTTCTGTTGCCCGTGCTGTTCCGCTTAACAGATGTCCAGCTAAAATGTCTCTGAATGAATTTGTGATCGCCACCCCAGGAACCAATGGCATCACAGCACCAATAATGATGTTATCGACATTACCAGCTAGATGGAAGGTCACTGCAAAATATGCGAGCAGACCAATTGTAAAAGAAGCCAGAAAGTCATCTAAGAATTTAATGTGGAGCCACTCCTTTGTGAAATGAGCTACACTAAAGCCGGTCATACCAATAAAGAATGTAGCTAGAAAATCATCCCAACTCCCGCCAAAAATATACATCAAGGTGCAACTGACAATCCCGGCTGCAAAAATTTGCAGCGTCATCGAATATGTTGGTGCTTCAGTGTCGATATTGACTAATTTATGGTTAAGCTCAGTTAGAGAAATTTCTTGGTTAGCGAACTGCCGAGAAAGATTATTGACAATGGCCACTTTTTCCAAATTGATACTGCGTTCAGTCACATTTTCTAATTGCGTAAAATTACTCGAGCGAAACCCCATAAAAAGACCTGTAGCAGTTACGTAGCTCACACTTTCTTTTTGACCAGCATTTTCTGCGATGCGGTTCATTGTATCTTCCACACGATACACTTCAGAACCACTTTCTGTCATTATTTTTCCAGCTAATAAACAAGTATCTAAAATGAGTTGTAAATTTTTTTGTTTTGATTCTGTCATTACAAAATCTCCTTGAAGTAAAGTATGCGATAAAAACAGTGTATCACTTTTTCTATAGGTTTGAAATCATTGATTTATTAGAAATAATCCTATTTTCTTTTTTAGAAATGTGTTTTCTTTACTCTAAGGCAAGAAGTAAAAAGGCAGTATTTTGGAATGATTATTTAAATTTTGCTTAGAATTATAAAGATATACTAAAAAAACAGAGGAAAACTCTCAGATAGTCAAAACATCCTTGCTTTTTCTCAGTAAAAGTCCTATCCTTATCTTAACAAACCAAAGGGGTCTAGATATTATGGATAAACAATGGTCACTGTATTCAATAAGCAGCTTCATTTTACTTGTATTGTTAGTAAAAACGTTTGAACGAGGGCATATTGCTTTAAGTATTTTTTTAGCGGTGCTTTTATTGGTACAAGTGACAGGATCAGTTATCTGTGTTCATCAAAAAAGACAAAAAAAAGAAATCCCATCTTCTAAATAAAGAAGTGGGATTTTTATTTTTGATCAAATTAAATCAAAATGCTTCAAAGCATGAACAATACCGCCATCCGTATTTTTCTTTGTGATATAACTTGAGCGTTCTTTCAACTCAGCTCGAGCATTGCCCATCGCAATTTTATTATCACATGCATCAAACAACGCAAGGTCGTTGATGCCATCTCCAAAAGCAAATGTCGGAACTTTTGGAAGATCAAGACTTTTGAATAGATTTTGAACACCAGAACCTTTTGAAACACCTTTTCTGACTGTATCAATAGAGTAGGGACCATTTCGGTAAAACGTCATCTCAGGGAAGTGTTCCAAATAATGTTCATCGCCATCTTCTGAGAGTACTAACATCATATTAACAGTCTTATTTTCAGTGTTAAAAGGATCGATCATAGGTGGTTTTGAATGAATGAAAGCATAGGCATTTGAAACGATTTCGTTGTGTCCTGAACACCAAATATGGCGATCATTATAATAAGAAATCTCGTGTCCTTGCTGTTTGACATGTTTTTGCATCTTAGCAACTTCTTCCGGTGTAAACTCATTTGAATACACGTTCTTTCCTTCAACTTGGATCAATTGACCATTCATCACAATAGCTGAATCGATCCCGCTATCTTTCATGATATGCTCGATCTCTACTATCGTCCGACCAGTAGCGATCAAAGGTAATACATGATTATCTTTCAATGCCTGGATAGCGGTTGAAATCTCAGAAGTAATTTCAGATTTTTCGTTCAGTAATGTGCCGTCTAAATCAAAAAAAGCAACTGCTTGAATCTTTTCCATAAATTTTCAACGTCCTTTCATGCTTAATCTTATCAAAGATTGAAAAAAAGACAAAGCTTTTTTGAAGAAAGATAGAAGTTATTGGAGCTTAGCGATTTTTAGAGTATAATATTACTGACGTTAACTATGAAGAAAAGAGGCGGTATATAAATGAATGTATTAATGATCGAAGATAATGAATCTGTATCAGAAATGATGCAAATGTTCTTTTTGAACGAAGGTTGGGAAGCAACTTTCAAATATGACGGCAAAGAAGGATTGGATACCTTTTTAGAAGCGCCGGAGAAGTGGGATATGATCACACTGGATCTGAATCTACCAACGATGGATGGGATGTCAGTGTGCCGTGAAGTTCGCAAGGTATCAAATACTGTACCGATCATTATGCTGACTGCCAGAGATTCTGAAAGTGATCAGGTGATAGGGCTTGAGATGGGCGCAGATGATTATGTGACTAAGCCGTTCAGTCCGTTGACCTTGATCGCTCGTATCAAAGCTCTTCATCGTCGTTCTGAGATCGGAGAGCATGTTGATAGCTCTGAACCTTCAGATGAAAAGTTTGATGTAACGACAGAACATTTCAAAATGAATACAAAAACTAGGGAAGCTTATCTTGATAATAAACCGATCGACGGTTTGACACCGAAAGAATTTGATTTGCTGTATACACTTGCAAAAAAACCAAGACAAGTTTTTTCCCGTGAGCAACTACTAGAAATGGTTTGGGATTATCAATATTTTGGAGATGAGCGAACAGTTGATGCTCATATCAAAAAGTTGCGTCAAAAGATTGAAAAAGTGGGACCGCAAGTTATTCAAACGGTTTGGGGCGTAGGGTATAAATTTGATGATTCTGGAGTTGCTTAGATGAAATATTTACATCAGCAATTACTCGCTTTTTGGGGTGTGATCATTTTAATCATTTTGATCGTGGGGACATCTTTTACGCAATTAACGAAAAAAACCTTACAAGATTCGAATTATGAACAATTACAAGGCTATGCTAAATCAGCATGGCAGGCGAAGGATTCGATCACCAGACAGCCGGGAATGACTGATCAAGATACGTGGAATGTTTCTTTTCATTTATTTGAAGGCTTTTTAAGCAATCAGGATGTTCAATTCGTTTTTTATGATACGAATATGAATGTTCAATACCCACTTAATCCTGAAAAAAAGCTAGACGATACAGTGATCAAAGCTAACTGGGATGGATTGATGCAAGGACAACAGGAGTTTGCCACAGTAGATAAAGATATTTACGGAAACAAGAATGTCTCCTCCTATGTTATGCTGCCTGTGACGATGACCGATATTCAGTCGCAACAAAATACGATCATTGGCGCGTTAGTGGTTACCCAACCAGCAAAAAACGTGTCTGATAGTATGGATGCTATTACATCGAATTTATTCAAGGGTTTTATCATATCTAGTATAGTGGGCTTGATTTTAAGCTATTTCTTTGCGAGTTTCCAAGTTAAACGGATCAATCGAATGAGGAAAGCTACAAAAGAAATCACCAGTGGAAACTTTGATGTAAAATTAGCAACCCATGACAAAGATGAATTTGATGACTTAGCGGAAGATTTCAACAAGATGGCTGAGTCACTAAAAGAATCAAGAGAAGAAATCGATCGTCAAGAAGAACGCCGCCGCCAATTTATGGCCGATGCCTCTCATGAAATGAGAACTCCTTTAACAACGATCAACGGTTTGCTAGAAGGACTTCAGTATGACGCAATACCTGAAAATCAACGAGCTAATGCTATTAAATTGATGCAAAATGAAACCTCTCGTCTGATACGATTAGTCAATGAGAATCTAGACTATGAGAAAATCAGAACGAATCAAATCAGCATTGTTGTGAAAAAATTCAATGCTACAGAGACACTGGAAAATATTTTAACACAATTAGAAGCGAAAGCAGAATCTGCTAATGATCGCTTGATTCTTGAAACACACGAACCTATTGACGTTTATGCTGACTATGATCGCTTCGTTCAGATCATGGTCAATATCCTGCAAAACGCGATACAATTTACTCAAGACGGAGAGATACGAGTTCATTTACAAAAAGGTTATTTGGAAACGATCGTAACGATTACTGACACAGGAATTGGAATGTCAGAAGACCAAGTACAAAATATTTGGGATCGCTACTATAAGGTCGATCCATCTAGGAAAAACACGAAATATGGAGAATCTGGTTTAGGATTGTCTATCGTTCAGCAACTAGTGAGACTGCATAAAGGGAAGATCAACGTTGAAAGTAAAGAGGGGAAAGGAACAAGCTTTACCATTTCATTCCCGGATGTTGAAATTCAAGACGAAGAGTAAGGAAAGAGTATAATAACAAGAATAAGCTGGGTGAAGATGATCGTTCTCTTTACCCAGCTTATTTAATGGCTATAAAAAGGTTTGGCAGTATCCGCTCATAGAGGGGCCGCCAAACCTTTTTTATGCTGTATGAATGATTTTATCCATATAAGGACTTTCTGCAATCTGAATGTCGTTCGTTAATACTAAAATAGCTTTTTTCTTTTCTTTAGCGATTTTTTGCAGCAATGGAAGTAGCTCTTGCCGCTGTCCAATCGATAATTTTTGGAAGATATCATCAATGATGATGATGTCTTTATCAAGCAATAGCAGTTGAACTAATTGGAGCTTGATTACTTCTAATGTGTTTAAATCAGATTCAGATTTAATCAGTACATCGTGTGTTAAGCCAACATAACTAAGCTGTTCTATTAGCAGAGGCTTTTTATTTTTCTCTTTGATCGATGTACCAAGAAACAGATTATCACGAATCGAGAGATAAGGGAGAAACGTATTTTCAGATAGAATAAAACCGATCGCCATCGTTTGTTTTAAATCAAATGTCTTATCGATAAGAAAGAAAAAATCAGCTTGAATACGGCTTTGATCTTCTAAAATGACTGTCATATGTTGTTCCTGAAATAATTCATTGAAACGCTCTTGCGTCCAGAAATTTTGTAAAGAAAAATCCATTTATTCACGTCCTTAATACTGAATTCTTTTTTTCAAAAATGAATAGGTAGAAATCGATGTTACTAGTGTAGTTGTACCAGTAAGAATCAAACAATTTTTTAGAAAAGCTTTGAATATGACAGAAATAGGCAGATTGGTGATCCCTAATGAAATAAAGGTAGTATTGCCATTAGCAGTCATTACTTGATTTGGTGTGCTTTCAACAACAAAATTCGGAGAAAAAAACGTAACTCGTTCAATTCCAAATTGAGCAGCTAATATAGGTTTTATCCTGATCAAAAGAAACTCATAGGTATGCTGGCAAACCAATAAAGCAAAAGCCGCGAAAAAAATCCCGATCATCAATGGAATCAGCGTTTCCAAGACAGCTTGCTTGATGATAAAAGAACGTTTAAATCCCATGATCCGCCATTTTAACATATCTTGTCTTTTTAAACGAAGAGTCGAAAAAAGTAAAAGGCTGATAATAAACAATGCAACGACTAAGAGTACTATGTACATCACTAAGAATAGGTGAATAAATTTCTGATGATTTTTTAAGTAATCAGATAGATTCGCCAAATACTTTACTTGTTGATAAAATGTGTTTTCTAAATCGATGAGGTTCAAAATGCTTGTCGATAGTACGAGAAAAAGTCCAGAAAAAAGTCCAAGACTAAAGGATGTTTTTTTATGATAGGAAACACTGGCATAGGCGTAACGAATGTTTTTCAAATAGATTCACCTCACAGGAACAAGTATAAAATAAGAATATGAATAATCTATGAAAAAGGTATAAAAAAGCTTGAGTAATTACTCAAGCTTTCATGACTATTTATTTGCTTTTTGGTAATCCTGGTAGGATTCAGTGTGGTATTTATCAACAGTGGATGTGTTGTTATTTTTGCTGTAAACACTCGTTGATGATTTCCCTTTTTTAGATTCGATTTTTTTCATTTGTTCCAGCTGATCTTTATAATTGTAATTATCAGGATTTACCGGCGTCAAACCGCTGTTTGTATAGAAGCGAAGAAGATCACCGTTCGTCGTTTGATCAGACATCTCAAGCTGTAAGCTTACTTTGTCTTTTAACGCTTTCGTTTCCTGCAGTTGTTGTTCAGTTGGTTCACTGATCAATAGACCAGTTGCTGTATCATAGATATTAGAACCTAACATCGTATATTTAGGTGAAACATAGTTACCATTTCTAAAGGCAACCAGCTGTTCATTTTGTTTAGAGAATAGATCTTGTCCCATTTGAATATAATTCTTTGTATCAATACCCAGCAAGTGAAGTAGGGTAGGTAGTGCATCGATTTGACCACCGTACGTATGATTGATCCCGCCATTTGTTTGACCTGAAATATGAATCATATATGGTACACGCTGCATTGTTGAATTGTCAAAATCATTCCAGGTAGATTTTGTTTTACCAACGAGTTCAGCTAAATTCTTATTACGGGAAGTCGAAACACCATAATGGTCGCCGTAAAGTACGATCACTGAATTATCATATAATCCAGATGCTTTTAAATAATTGAAAAATTCTTCAACAGATTTGTCAAGGTAATTCGCTGTAGCAAAGTAGCCGTTGATCGTTTCATCTGACGTATTTGCAATCGGGAATCCTGCTTCATCATTTGTAAATTGAGAATAAGGATAATGATTAGAAACAGCGATAAACTTAGAATAAAATGGTTGTTGTAAATGCTCTAAATATTGAACGGACTGGTTGAAAAATGGTTTATCATGCAATCCGTATTGGAAAGAGTTATCTTCGTTAACATCATAATAACTAGCATCGAAAAAGTAATCATACCCTAAATGCTTATAAGTTTCGTTACGATTCCAGAAGTTACCGGCATTTCCGTGGAAAACAGCACTAGTATAACCAGCTTCTTGATCTAGAATTGCTGGAGCAGCTTCAAATGTATTTTTTCCGCCGACTTGAGTGAATAATGATCCTTGATCTAAACCGAATAATGAATTTTCAAACATCGTTTCAGCATCACTCGTTTTTCCTTGTCCTACTTGATGGAAAAAATTGTCGAAACTATACGTACTATTATTATGGAAAATACTGTTAAGGAATGGAGTAACTTCATGATCGACACCATTTTCATCTTTTAACTTGTAATCGATCAGGAATTGTTGGAAGCTTTCTAAATGGATATAAATCACATTTTTTCCTTTGGCAATTCCGAATGTTTCTGGATTAGGCTCAGCATAATGACCTTTAACATAGTCAGAAACTGTATCCATGTCGTTCTCACTTGCTTCTGCTCGTACTTGGTTCGTCTGATACGTTGTGACACCATCATAAACAGTAAAAGCATTCAAGCCTAAAAATTTCACGATATAATCACGGGAAAACTGACGACCTAATAATTGTGGTCTTGCAGTTTCCGCTAAAGTTAAGTTTGCAGCAAAGAACAAAGCAGATAATAAACTCATAGAAAGAGCAACTCTAGCTCTAACTGGACGTTCATCCATTTTGATTGTTTTCGTCAGTAATAAAATACCAACGATAATAAAGTCGAGCCAGTAAATCACATCATAAGGTCTGAAAAGACGCAATGCACTTTCACCAAGACCGCTGGCAACTTTTCCGGCACCAAGCATAGTATTAACAGTGATAAAATCAGTAAATTCTCTATAATAAGTAACATTTGAGAAAAGAAGCAGGCTAACTAGGAAATAAATCACCATCATAGTGATATAGGAAGCTCTTTTTCTTCTCACATACAAAGCAATTGCCAACAAGAAAAAAGTTGAAGCAATTGGATTGATAAAGAGAATAAAATATTCAAAAGCATTTTCGATACGCAGATGAAAATCGACAACATAAGCAAAAATCGACTTCATCCAAATCAGGACACCTATAAAGAGAAACAGCCCCATACGGGTATCTAAAAATTTAGGTGTATGTATTTTTTTTAAAATATTCAAAGTGAACGAATCCTTTCTACGATCAAATCTAAGAGAAAGCCAATGAAAAGTTTTCACAAGCTTTACATATACAGCATTAATTTTACTCTGTTCCTCAAGCCCTGTCAATTTAAATCAAGAATTGGGAGCGGATTGTTAATGAAATTTTACTTTTCTTTAAAAAAGAAGCAGTAGAAATTAGCTCATCTTCAGTCAAAGATGGATAAAAACGATTCTTATAGGTAACGACAGCTTGATCTTTTTTTGATATACTGACCAAGAAAGAATATAATGGAGAATACTTAATTGAAAGCTAAAGGATGTAGAAAATGAACATACGAATAACAAAAAAATCAGAGAAAAAAATTAAAGCAGGCTATCCCTTAGTCCAAAAGGAAGATTTGCAGGAGACACCACAAAAATTTTCTGCGGAATGGCTTGATTTTCTTGATAGCAAAGGAAATTTCGTTGCATCAGGCTATCTTGGCGAACAAAATAAAGGAATAGGCTGGCTAGTCAATCGGCAAGGGAGTATCGATTCCGAATTTTTAGAAAAGCTATTTTTAAAGGCGAAAAATGAGCGAGCGGTTTTCGAACAAGATCTTGGAACCACAGCTTATCGATTGTTTAACGGTGAAGGGGATGGGTTAGGCGGTTTAACGATCGATCGCTATGATGAGTTTGCCGTTTTTTCTTGGTACAATGAAACGCTATATAATATGAAAGAACAAATCATCCAAGCCTTCAAAGCAAGCGTACCTGAGATTATCGGTGGATACGAAAAAATTCGCTTTTCAACTCAGTCTTTGCCTGAATCACAAAAATTATTCGGTAAGGATGCTCCTGAACCATTATTGGTTTTGGAAAACGGTGTGACTTACGCAACCTATCTGAATGATGGCTTGATGACAGGAATTTTTCTAGATCAAAAAGAAGTTCGCGGACGATTGATCGATGGGGCAGCAGCTGGTAAAACTGTGTTGAATATGTTTAGTTATACGGGCGCCTTTTCAGTTGCGAGTGCTATGGGCGGCGCTGCAAAAACGACTAGTGTTGATTTAGCTAAAAGAAGTTTACCAAAAACTAAAGAACAGTTTGAAGTAAATCAAATCGACCCAGCCGAGCAAAAAATCATTGTGATGGATGTCTTTGAGTATTTTAAATATGCTGTGCGTAAAGAACTACATTATGATGTGATCGTTTTAGATCCGCCAAGTTTTGCTCGAAACAAAAAGAAAGTCTTTTCAGTGGCAAAAAACTATGGTGATTTAGTAGAAGATGCAGTGACTATTCTAGCTGATAAGGGGTTATTGATCGCTTCAACAAATGCTGCGAATATTTCAATTGAAAAATACAAAAAAATGATCATTCAGGCACTAGATAAAAAGCATGTCCGCTATCAATTTAAAGAAACGTATCAATTGCCAAGTGATTTTAAAACAAATAAACATTTTCAAGAAGGTAATTATTTGAAAGTATTCTTTATTGAAATCAAAAAATAGCTCAAAAATAGGATCATTTGCAACTCGGGATAGAAGGAGAGGAAAGATGAGAACAGTTGATGTTAAAGGAATCAGTATTGGCAGTGGCAGTCCTAAAATAGTTGTGCCGCTTGTTGGAAAAACAGAAGACGAAATAATCAATGATGCCAAACATTTAGCAAAAATCGAATGTGATTTAGTGGAATGGCGGGTCGATTTTTTTGAACAGGTTACTGATTTCCAAGCAGTAGCGGAATTATCTAAAAAAATCACAGAATATCTTTTGGATAAACCATTACTTTTTACTTTTCGCACCAAAAAAGAAGGTGGAGTGACTGATCTCAAAGATAGCGACTATTTTTTATTGTATCAAACGATGATTCAAAGAGGCTGTCTTGATTTACTCGATATTGAGCTATTCATGGATGAGCAGCTTGTGAAGCAGACGATTCAGCTCGCTCATTCTAAAGGCATCAAAGTGATCATGTGTAATCATGATTTTGATCGAACGCCAGAAAAAAGTGAGATTATTTCTAGGCTCTGTCGGATGCAGGAAATGAATGCGGACATTTGTAAAATCGCTGTAATGCCGCAAACCTCCGAAGATGTTATAACCTTACTTGCGGCGTCCAATGAGATGAAAAAGGATCATGCAGATCGTCCGATCGTAACGATGTCCATGGGGCAACTGGGGTTGATCAGCCGATTGACTGGTGAGCTTTTTGGTTCAGCTTTAACCTTTGGCGCTGATCGAAAAGCTTCTGCACCTGGTCAAATCTCTGTTGTGAAACTACGCCAACTTTTAAATCTCCTATCATTATCAAAAAACTGAGAGGTGGACTATGGGAAAAAAGAAAGCACAAAAAACAAATGCGATCCGTATTGTAGAGCAACAAAAAATTCCTTACAAAGAATATGAGTTTGCGTGGAGTGAAGATCATTTAAGTGCGGAAAGTGTTACGGAAAAATTAGGCGTGACCGAAGGCAAAATTTTTAAAACACTGGTCGCTGTCGGTAATAAAACTGGACCTGTTGTTGCAGTGATACCTGGTGAAAAGGAATTGAACCTAAAAAAAATAGCAACGGTCAGCGGAAATAAAAAAGTTGAAATGCTTCATTTGAGGGAACTCGAAGAAACTACAGGTTATATTCGCGGAGGCTGCTCGCCGATTGGGATGAAGAAACTTTTTCCAACCTACATTGCTCAAGAAGCGAATGAATTTGAGGAAATCATTGTTTCAGCTGGCAGAAGAGGTGTACAGATAGAATTAGCTCCAGAGGCCATTTTAAAGATAACTAAAGGGAAAATGGCAGACATAACAATGTAAAAAATGCTGATCGAATGCTAATTATTGCATTCGATCAGTATTTTTATTTTCTCATCTAATGGTATTTTTGTAAAGCCTGTCTTGCTAGAGTGTCAGCGCCTTTGTTTTGACTTTCTGGGATCCATTTGATCAATAGTAACGAAAAGCGTGGCTCCAATTGTCTATAAGTAGCTAAGTATGGCTGAAATAAAGGGTTTTTTGAATAATCTTTTTCGATTGTTTGAACGACCACTTTGCTATCAGAATGAATCACGATCGTCTGATCCGTATAATTCTTTTCGATCAACAGCTGAAGCGCTTGGATAAATACTCTAAATTCAGCTTCATGGTTTGAACATTCTCCTAGAGAAATATGGTGTTGTTCGTGACCTTCTTCGCCAACGATCACGATTCCTCCGCCGCTTGGACCAGGATTTCCTTTTGTTGCAGCATCGACATATATTCGTAACATAAATATCTCCTTATTTTCTTTTCGTTAAAAGTTGATGTATGTTATTATTGTAACATACTGAATTTTTACTAAGGGGTCGCTGTATGAAGAAAAGAGTCTATCATTGGCAGCCAGAATTATCAACAACGATAATTTATTGGTCCTGTACATTTGGCATTTTATTTTTAAGTTTGATTTTGATGTTGGAGCACACTCGCCCTTATTTGGTGAGCAACATTGTTTTAGGCGTGTTCTTTTTCTTCGCACTTTTAGGATTGAATCGTTATTTTATTTTGAAAGCTGATCAGCTGATCATCCATGCATTATTACCAATTAGACGTAGGAAAATAAAAGTACAAACGATCGAGGCTATTTTTGTTGGTCCTAAATCGATCAAAATTATTTCTAGTGAGTTTAAAGAAGGCAGCCAGCTCTATATAATGACAAAAAAAACGAAAGCTGCTTTTATTTCTCAGATTGAAACAATGCTGCCTGATCATGTGCTTATTCATGAAGACCCAAACCAAAAGGCTGTAAAGCAATAACGGAATAACTAAATAGAATAAAGCAAAATAAAAGCTGAGAAGGACATTTCCTAGGAAATACGCCTCTCAGCTTTTTGTTTATACTTTCTTCACGTGTGCAGCTTGGAGACCGCGTGTACCTTCCATAACTTCAAATTCTACCGCTTGGTTTTCATCTAATGATTTAAACCCATCGCCTTCAATTGCTGTGAAATGAACAAAAATTTCATCGTCTTCATTGTACTTAATAAAACCATAACCTTTTCTATTATCAAACCACTTGACGAACCCTTTTTCCATTCAAATCACGCCCCTTTATTTTCTAAAGTCTAGCATCATTATAAAGTGAAAACAAATCCTCGTCAATCTTTTGCAAAAATGCTTTTTTTACCATAGAAATAGGGAGAAAGAAAAGGTATAATGGTTAATATCTTAACGAAAAACACTTATTGTACATAAAAAGTTCGGGAAAAGAGGGCGTAATGAAAACAGATATCGAAATTTCACAGTCAGTTCAATTATCACCAATCATTAAAATTGGAGAAAAGATCGATCTAAAAGAGGATGATTTAGAATTATATGGACAACATAAAGCGAAAATCAACTTTTCTGCCATCCAACATTTGTCGAAAAAGCCAGACGGGAAACTAATATTAGTCACATCGATCAATCCGACTCCGGCCGGAGAAGGAAAATCAACTGTCACGATTGGGTTGGGGGATGCATTAAATAAGATCGGCAAAAAAACCGTGATTGCTCTACGTGAGCCTTCATTAGGTCCCGTTATGGGGATCAAGGGCGGTGCTGCTGGCGGAGGATTTGCTCAAGTTTTACCTATGGAAGATATCAATTTGCATTTTACAGGGGACATGCATGCGATTACTACAGCCAATAATGCTCTTTCTGCGTTGTTGGATAATCACATACACCAGGGGAATGAGTTGAGCATCGATGCAAGAAGAGTGATCTGGAAACGTGTGGTGGATTTGAATGATCGAGAACTGCGCCAAGTGATGGTCGGTTTAGGTGGACCAATCCAAGGGGTCCCAAGAGAAGACGGATTCGATATTACAGTTGCCAGTGAAATTATGGCGGTGCTGTGTTTAGCCTCTGATTTAGAGGATTTAAAATCTCGCTTAGGAAATATCGTGATTGCGTATACTTTTGATTTGGAGCCGGTCACCGTTAGTGATCTAGGGGTTCAAGGTGCTTTGACATTACTGTTGAAGGATGCGTTGAAACCAAACCTCGTTCAAACGATTTATGGAACGGCAGCATTGGTTCACGGTGGTCCATTTGCGAATATTGCTCATGGCTGTAATAGTATTTTAGCAACAAAAACAGCATTGAAGCTTGGGGATTTTACTGTAACAGAAGCAGGATTCGGGGCCGATTTAGGTGCAGAAAAATTTTTGGATATCAAAGTGCCTAATCTAAAAAAAGCACCTGATGCAGTTGTCATCGTTGCAACGATAAGAGCATTGAAAATGCATGGCGGAGTTTCTAAAACAGAGTTGACAAAAGAAAACATAGCGGCTTTGGTCAAAGGATTCGCCAATCTTCAAAAACATATTGAAAATATGAGAAGCTATGGTTTACCAGTAGTCGTTGCAGTCAATGAATTTTCGGGGGATACTGAAAAGGAATTGTCTACACTAAAAGAGCTCTGTGAGACGCAAAATGTTCCAGTAGAGTTGACCAGTGTTTGGGCAAATGGACCAGAAGGCGGGATTGCTTTAGCAAATCGAGTGGTTGAATTGATCGATGAAGAACAAGGTGAATTTCGAACGATTTATCAAAAAGGAATGGATCTAGAAGAAAAAATTCAGGCGATCGTCACAAAAATTTATGGCGGAAGCGGTGTTTTATTTTCAAAAAAAGCCCAAAAACAACTTGCGGTCTTTGAAAAATACGGTTGGGATCGTTTGCCTGTATGTATGGCTAAGACGCAATATTCTTTATCAGATGATCCAGAAGCATTAGGGCGCCCAGAAGATTTTACAGTCACAGTTCGCGAATTGGTACCAAAGATCGGTGCTGGATTTATTGTAGTATTGACTGGAGATGTGATGACTATGCCGGGACTCCCTAAAAAACCTGCTGCATTGAATATGGATGTAGATCAAGATGGACAAGCAATTGGATTATTTTAAAATAATAAATAGAAACCAGGACAAAGCTGGTTTTTAGTTTTGAGGTGACCACCAAAGGTTGTACGTAAAAAATACAATGTTTGGTGGTTACTTTTTCCGAACGATACGTCATGGTTCTGCTCTTTATAGTAACTTCTTTCTTTTCGTGTCCGAGTTTTTGGTATATACTTCTAATTAAAGCTCAGGGAGGAATCAAAATGGATGTTCGTTGTACAAGAAATACAGGATTCTATGGAATGGGCAGCCCGATCGAACTAAAGAAAAACGGAGAAAAGTGGATTTACTTAAATCATAATCAGACAAAAGAACTGGAAGTTACAGAGGATCAGTGTACTGTTCAGGTGAGTTTCTTTCTTTTAAAAAGCCAGCCGTTGATCTTGATCGATAAAGGACAGCCAATTAGTATAGAAATAACAATGAATCCGATTTTGGTATCAAATTATGTTATACTTTTCATAGGGATGCTCTTAGTTCCTGTTTTTCATTTAAATATATTTGGTATTTTATTTTTGCTTGTAGCATACATCGTGTTTTTATTTTCTATGTTTAAAAAGGCATATATCATTAAGGAGACACACTAATGGGAGAAAGAGCTGAGTCATTTTTAGCTGCATTTAATCGAATTGAAAAATGGTTTCGTGAAGAGCTGAATAACCCGACTAATATGGGCTTCAGTGAAATGGTTCGGCGTTTAGCTAGAAAAAAGGATAGTCAAGTGCTGCACTTTCAGGATGATCTGCTGCAGATGGCTCAATTAAGAAATGCTATCGTACATGAACGAATTTCAAATGACTTTGTCATAGCTGAACCAAACGAATGGGCTGTTAGACGTATAGAAGAAATCGAACAAGCATTGATCAGCCCGGATAAGGTTTTACCACGTTTTGCTAAAAAGGTTACGGGTTTTGATATCTCTATTTCGATCAAAGAGATTTTATCTATTGTTGCTAGGAAGCAATATTCTCAATTTCCTATTTATGATAAAGGAATTTTTAAAGGATTGATCACTGCCCGCGGATTAGGGATTTGGCTTGCTATCGAAAGTTCTCATGGAGATATTCATTTGGATGGACGCAAAGCATCAGAGCTTTTATTGACGAATTACAAAGAAAGTAATTATCAGTTTGTCGATCAAGAAACGACTGTATTTCAAGTGGAAGAGATGTTTTCTAGCCAAGTTAAATTGGAAGCGATTCTGATTACCTCTGATGGGAATCCAAATGGCAATTTGCTAGGGATTATCCGTCCGAGAGATTTATACAATATTTTAGAGAAGGAATGAAGTTATTTGTTAGCAGTTTATCTTATTATCAGCGCCGTATTGATCGGTTTAGATCAGTGGGTGAAATATTTGACCGTTGCCAATATAAATCTTGGTGAAACGAAAGAATTTATACCTGGAGTTTTATCGTTTACGAATATTCGTAATACAGGAGCAGCCTGGAGTTTACTTGAGGGGAAAATGTGGTTCTTTTACATCATCACTATTATTGTAGTTGCAGTGGTGCTTTATATCTTGATCAAAAATATCCATGGAAGTAAATGGTTCACGATCGGTTTGAGTTTGATTTTAGCAGGTGCTATCGGTAATTTTATCGACCGTTTGCGCTTAGGCTATGTAGTAGATATGTTTCAAACTGAATTTATGAATTTCCCAATATTCAATGTGGCTGACAGCGTGCTGGTAGTCGGAGTAGCTTGTATTTTTATTTATTTGATATTGGAAGAAAAAGCAGCGAAGGACGGAAAAAATGGAGCAAATTAATGTAAAAATAGACACAGAAACTGGCCGGATCGATAAGGTGTTAAGTGATCTATTGAAAGAGCATTCTCGTTCACAAATTCAACAATGGGTCAAAGAGAACCACGTAAAGGTCAATGGTGAAATCATCCGTTCAAATTATAAAGTCAAACCATCTGATGAGATATTGATCACGATTCCTGAACCAGAAGAGTTGGATATTCAAGCAGAAAATATTCCACTTGATATTGTCTATGAAGATGATGTTGTTTTGGTCATAAATAAACCTCAGGGAATGGTCGTTCATCCTTCCGCTGGTCACTCTCAAGGAACACTGGTCAATGCCTTATTGTATCATATCAAAGATCTATCTTCGATCAACGGGGTGATTCGGCCTGGAATCGTTCACCGTATCGATAAAGACACATCTGGTTTATTGATGGTCGCTAAAAATGATCATGCGCATGTTGCTTTAGCAGAACAGCTGAAAGACAAAACGTCTCTTAGAAAATATGTTGCTCTTGTCCACGGAGAGATTTCTCATGATAAAGGCGAAATCAATGCACCGATCGGACGTTCCAAGAATGATCGTAAGATGCAGGCAGTTATTGAAGGCGGGAAACCAGCAGTGACGCATTTTGAAGTGTTGGAACGTTTTGAAGGTTTTACTTTAGTACAGTTACAGCTTGAAACAGGGCGGACGCATCAAATTCGTGTCCACATGAAATACATTGGTTATCCAGTAGCTGGTGATCCTCTTTATGGACCTAGAAAGACGCTAAAAGGTAACGGTCAGTTCTTGCATGCACAAATGCTGGGGTTCAAACATCCGACAACTGGACAAATGATGGTCTTTGAAGCACCTTTACCTGAACTGTTTGAAAAAACTTTAGACGATTTAAGAAATAATGATTGATTTATTGCTTCAGAAAAGGTACACTGTTTGAGAAAGAAAATTGAATAATTTCTCCTTTAAGAATAGTCCCGTGAGGCTAAGAAGGAAACATGCAGGATCCAACTAGGTGCGCTTAGTCATGGTCTGTGTGTGATACATGGTATCTTTGTATAGATGTATTCCATCCTCCTACCTAAACACGGGTAGGAGGATTTTTGTTTTCCAAAATTTGTTTGGATGACCAACTCAAAAAAATGCTAAAAGAGCAAGCGGAAGCCCAGCCGCTGAAACAGGAAGCTCGAAGGGCAGCAAACACTAAAAATATTTTGATAAAGGAGAATAGATATGCAAGGAAAAGAAGTCGTTGATGCTGTAACGATGAAACGTGCACTAACAAGAATCACTTATGAAATCATCGAAAGAAACAAAGGGGTCCAAGACATTGTACTTGTGGGAATCAAAACAAGAGGAATCTATATTGCTCAACGGATTGCCGAACGTCTTAAGCAATTAGAACATACCGATGTTCCAGTTGGTGAATTGGATATCACTTTATATCGTGATGATATGGATGGACAAACAATGAAGGAACGCTCGCTTGAAGAACCAGAACTACATTCGTCAAGTATTCCAGTGTCATTAGAAGGAAAAGAAGTTATTTTGATCGACGATGTGCTTTTTACAGGCAGGACTATTCGAGCAGCGATGGACGCAGTAATGGATCTAGGTAGACCAAAAAAAATCTCCTTAGCGGTTTTAGTAGATCGAGGACATAGAGAATTACCGATTCGAGCAGATTACGTAGGAAAAAATATTCCAACATCTATGAAAGAAGAAATTATCGTTGAAGTGGAAGAAAAAGACGGCGCAGACCGCATTTTGATTGCCAGCGTTGAAGAATAAAACAATTGAAATAGTAAAGATAGGGTAGGTAAATTTGACATGACAGAAAAAGAATTTCGTAATGAAGAAGCAGTTTTAGACATCCACGATCGGCCAAAGCCGGCACATTGGATCGGGCTGAGCTTACAGCATTTATTCACCATGTTTGGTGCAACTGTATTAGTACCGATATTGGTTGGTATCGATCCGGGAATTGCTTTAGTTAGTTCGGGGTTAGGAACAATGGTCTACTTATTCGTGACCAAAGGAAAAATTCCAGCGTATCTAGGAAGTAGTTTTGCCTTTATTGCAGCAATGCAGATGCTGATGAAAAGCGATGGATATCCGGCGATTGCTCAAGGTGCGATCACAACTGGATTAGTGTATTTGATTGTTTCATTGATCATTAAAAAAATCGGTTCAGATTGGCTAGATAAAATTTTACCACCGATCGTAGTTGGACCTGTAGTAATGGTCATCGGATTAGGTCTTGCTTCAAACGCAGCGAACAATGCAATGTTCAACAATGGTGAGTATGATTTCAAGTATATAGCCGTAGCTTTGCTGACATTAGGCTTGACGATCTTTTACAACATGTTTTTCAAAGGGTTTTTAGGACTTATTCCGATTTTATTAGGGATCGTCAGCGGGTATCTGATCGCATTAGCTTTTGGTATTGTAGATGTCGAGCCGATCAAAGAAGCAGCATGGCTTGCTATGCCGAACTTTGAAATTCCTTTTGTTCAATATCAGCCTAAACTTTATCTAAATGCAATCACAACAATGGCGCCAATCGCATTTGTAACAATGACGGAGCATATTGGACACTTGATGGTGCTAAATAAGCTGACAAAGCGTAATTTCTTCCAAGAACCTGGTTTATCGAAAACCTTGATGGGTGATGGAGCAGCGCAAATAGTAGCCGGACTTGTGGGAGGACCTCCTGTAACGAGTTATGGTGAAAATATTGGGGTACTGGCAATCACAAGAGTCCACAGTGTTTTTGTAATCGGAGGAGCAGCGGTATTTGCAGTAGGCCTTGGCTTTGTTGGGAAATTGAGTGCAGTTATCTTAAGTATTTCTGGACCTGTTATTTCTGGAATCAGCTTTGTCTTATTCGGAGTAATTGCAGCCAGCGGGTTAAAAATTTTGATCGACAATCAAATCAACTTTGATAGGAAAAAGAACTTATTGATTGCTTCTGTCATTCTGGTCATTGGAATCGGCGGGCTAGTGTTCAAACTAAATACATTTGAACTTTCATCGATGGCCTTGGCTACCGTTTTAGGTATCATCTTGAACCTTATTTTACCAGAAACAGCACGCAGTGAAGAAAAGTCTGTTTAGATTTTAAAGCATAGTCTTTTAAAAAGAATAGGATGTATCAGGGATAAACAGCGTCACGAACATCTTTTTCTATTTTTCTATCAAGACTAAACGAGCCCGCTACGCTTTTAATATTAAGGAGGAAAACGAATGATCATCACATCTGAACGTATTAGTCTGAAGCATCTTTTGACCGTTGAAGCACTTAGCGATCAAGAAGTTATGGGATTAATTCGCCGAGCGCAGGAATTTAAGCAAGGTGCATCTTGGCAGCCTGAGAAAAAACAATACTTTGCGACAAATTTGTTTTTCGAAAATAGTACCCGAACACATAAAAGTTTTGATGTTGCTGAGAAGAAACTCGGAATCGAAGTGATCGAGTTTGAAGAAAGCATGAGTTCAGTGAAAAAAGGTGAAACACTATACGATACTGTACTGACAATGTCTGCGATCGGTGTAGATGTGGCAGTCATTCGTCATGGCAAAGAAAACTATTATGATGAACTGATCCAAAGTAAAACGATCCAATGCTCTATCATCAACGGTGGAGACGGTAGTGGTCAGCATCCAACACAATGTTTACTAGATTTAATGACGATTTACGAAGAGTTTGGCTATTTCGAAGGCTTGAAAGTAGCAATCGTCGGTGATATTACACATTCCCGTGTTGCAAAATCAAATATGCAGATGCTAAAACGATTAGGTGCTACGATCTTTTTCTCAGGTCCGGAAGAATGGTATGACAAGCAGTTTGAGGCGTATGGCCATTATATGGAGTTGGATGAGTTAGTTGAAACAGTTGATGTCATGATGCTGCTTCGGGTCCAGCATGAACGTCATGATGGATCGGAAATTTTTTCTAAAGAAGAGTACCATCAAAATTATGGATTGACTGTTGAGCGAGCAAAACGATTACAAAAGCATGCAGTCATCATGCATCCGGCACCAGTCAATCGTGACGTTGAATTAGCAGATTCACTGGTGGAAGGCATCCAGTCACGAATCATTCAACAAATGAGTAACGGAGTTTATATGAGAATGGCAATTTTAGAAGCAGTATTACACGGAAAGGCTTAGGTGAGCAATATGAAGACACTAATCAAAAATGGAAAAATCATTAAAAAAGACAATCAACTGATCTCAGCAGAAATTTGGATCGAAGATAAAAAAATCAAGGCGATCGGAACGACTTTTGATGAAGCCATGTTCGATGAAGTATTTGATGCCAAAGGCCAATTGATTACACCAGGTTTGGTGGATGTCCATGTTCATTTAAGAGAACCAGGCTTTACCTATAAAGAAACGATCGAAACGGGGAGTAAATCTGCTGCAAGAGGCGGCTTCACTACTGTTTGCGCTATGCCTAATCTAAATCCAGTACCAGATACACCAGAAAAACTACAAGAAGTTTATGACATCATTCATGAAAATGCTGTGGTCAAAGTGCTGCAATATGCACCGATCACAGAAGAATTACGCAGTGAAACACTTACCGATCAAAAGGCCTTGAAAGAAGTTGGTGCATTCGCCTTTACCAACGATGGGGTTGGCGTACAAACAGCAGGTACGATGTACTTGGCAATGAAAGAAGCAGCCTCATTAGGAATGGCGCTGGTTGCTCATACAGAAGATGAGTCATTATTGTTCGGCGGTGTGATGCATGAAGGTGAAATATCAAAAAAACTAGGATTACCTGGGATTTTAAGCTCTACTGAAGCATCTCAAATTGCACGGGACGTTGTGCTAGCTGGTGAAACTGGTGTCCACTATCATGTCTGCCACGTTTCAACAAAAGAAAGTGTTCGTGTGATTCGTGATGCCAAACGTGCAGGAGTTCACGTAACAGCGGAAGTTTCACCACATCATCTAATTTTGATAGACGAAAATATCCCAGAGGATAACGGCTTTTGGAAAATGAATCCACCGCTTCGTGGGACAGAAGACAGAGACGCCTTGATCGAAGGATTACTGGATGGCACGATCGATTGTATTGCAACGGATCACGCACCTCATGGGTTAGAAGAAAAAAATCAAACATTTTTGAAAGCACCGTTCGGTATTGTTGGCAGTGAAACAGCCTTTCAACTGATCTATACTCATTTTGTTGAAACAGGAAAATTCACTTTAGAACAAGTGATTGACTGGATGGCTGTAAAACCTGCAGAAATCTTTGGATTAGATGCAGGTACACTAACGATAGGAAGTCCGGCAGATATCGCTGTTTTTGATTTAGAACTTGAAGAAGAGATCGATGACAAGCAGTTTGAATCAATGGGTGTGAATACTCCATTCGTTGGCTGGAAAGTAAAAGGGAATACATTAATGACTTTTGTTGATGGGAAATCAGCATGGTCTAAAGGAGATGCGTAGATTTGAAGCGATTATTGATACTGGAAGATGGCACAGTTTTTGAAGGAAAAGCTTTTGGTGCTGATGTAGATGTTGTTGGTGAGGTTGTTTTTACCACAAGTATGACAGGATACCAAGAAACCATTACTGACCAAAGTTTTAATGGTCAAATCATTACATTTACTTATCCAATGGTTGGAAATTACGGTGTCAATCGTGACGATTATGAATCGATTTCTCCTACCTGTAAAGGTGTAGTTGTGAAAGAGCATGCTCGTCTAGCTTCAAATTGGCGTGAGCAAATGACACTGGATGAGTTTTTGAAAAGAAAAGGAATTCCCGGGATTTCCGGTATCGATACGCGTGCATTGACAAAAAAATTGCGGTCAGCTGGAACAATGAAAGCTGGTTTTATCGATGCTGGTGATGATTTAACACATGCATTTGATCAATTAAAAGCAACTGTCTTACCGAAAAATCAAGTAGCACAGGTTTCGACGACGAAACCTTATCCTAGCCCAGGAATCGGTCGTAACGTGGTCGTAGTGGACTTTGGTTTGAAACATAGTATTTTAAGAGAGCTATCAAAGCGTCATTGTAATTTGACCGTTTTGCCTTACAATACGGATGCGGAAACGATTTTAGAGTTGTCACCAGACGGTGTGATGTTGACAAACGGACCGGGTGATCCAAAGGATGTACCGGAAGCGATCGAGATGATTCAAAAAATCCAAGGAAAAGTGCCGATTTTTGGCATCTGTTTAGGACACCAACTTTTTGCTTTAGCAAATGGGGCAGACACTTACAAAATGAGATTTGGGCATCGCGGATTAAATCATCCTGTTAGAGAAATCGCAACTGGAAAAATCGATTTCACCTCACAAAACCATGGTTATGCGGTCGATGAGGCAACCGTAGACCCAGAGAAATTAATGGTGACACATGTGGAGGTCAATGACGGTTCAGTAGAAGGTGTCAGACATCGTCATTATCCAGCATTTACTGTTCAATATCATCCGGATGCTGCACCAGGTCCGCATGATGGATTGCACTTATTTGATGAATTTATGGAATTAATGGATGCATGGAAGGAGCAAGACTAATGCCAAAAAGAACAGATATCAAAAAAATTATGGTGATCGGTTCCGGTCCGATCATCATTGGTCAGGCAGCAGAATTCGATTACGCTGGTACGCAGGCGTGTCTTGCTTTGAGAGAAGAAGGATATGAAGTTGTTTTGGTCAACTCAAATCCTGCTACGATCATGACTGATAAAGAGATCGCCGATAAAGTTTATATTGAACCTATCACATTAGAATTTGTTTCACGGATATTACGTAAAGAACGTCCAGATGCATTGTTACCGACACTAGGCGGTCAAACAGGCTTGAATATGGCAATGGAACTAGCTGCTTCAGGTATTCTCGATGAATTGAATGTTGAACTGCTTGGTACAAAATTGAGTGCGATCGATCAAGCTGAGGATCGAGATTTATTTAAACAATTGATGGAAGAATTGGACCAGCCGATTCCTGAAAGTGAAATCGTCAATACAGTTGATCAAGCAGTAGCTTTTGCAAATAAAATCGGCTACCCGATCATCGTTCGACCAGCCTTCACATTAGGCGGCACAGGTGGTGGTATGTGTGATAATGAAGAAGAGCTTCGAATCATCGCAGAAAATGGATTGAAATTATCACCAGCAACGCAATGTTTGATCGAAAAAAGTATTGCCGGCTACAAAGAAATCGAGTACGAAGTGATGCGAGATTCAGCTGACAATGCGATCGTAGTCTGCAATATGGAAAACTTTGATCCAGTTGGGATCCATACGGGGGATTCGATCGTTTTTGCACCAAGCCAGACACTATCTGATTACGAGTACCAAATGTTGCGGGATGCTTCCTTAAAGATCATTCGGGCTTTAAAAATCGAAGGCGGCTGTAACGTTCAGCTAGCTCTTGATCCGCATAGTTTCAATTATTATGTGATAGAGGTCAATCCTCGGGTATCACGCTCATCTGCATTAGCAAGTAAAGCCACAGGTTATCCGATCGCTAAATTAGCAGCTAAAATCGCAGTTGGACTTACTCTAGATGAGATGAAAAATCCGGTTACAGAAACCACTTATGCCGAATTTGAACCAGCTTTAGATTATGTGGTAGCGAAAATTCCCCGCTGGCCATTCGATAAATTTGAAAAAGGGGAACGTCGTCTTGGCACTCAAATGAAAGCTACAGGCGAAGTCATGGCGATCGGTAGAAATATTGAGGAATCTCTGCTAAAAGCTGTTCGCTCTCTTGAAATCGGTGCATATCATAATGAGTTAAAAGAAATCGAGCAAGTGACGGATGAGTTTCTGACTGAAAAAATTGTTAAAGCTCAAGATGATCGTCTGTTCTATTTATCTGAAGCGATTCGCCGCGGCTACACAATTGAAGAATTAGCAGAGCTGACAAAAATCGATCTCTTCTTCTTAGATAAACTTCTGCATATTTATGAAATCGAAACAGCGTTGAAAGCGAACGTCAAAGATCTTGAAATACTAAAAGAAGCGAAGCAAAACGGCTTTACAGACCGAAAAATTGCCGATCTTTGGCAAGTGACAGAACAAGAAGTCACTGACTATCGTCATAAGGAAAAAGTTTTACCTGTCTATAAAATGGTCGATACTTGTGCGGCTGAATTTGAATCACAAACACCTTATTTCTACAGCACATATGAATTTGAAAATGAAAGCCTGCGTTCTGAAAAACCATCTGTTTTAGTTTTAGGATCAGGGCCGATCCGAATTGGTCAAGGAGTGGAATTTGACTATGCAACGGTGCACTCTGTAAAAGCCATTCAAGCAGCCGGTTTTGAAGCAATTATTATGAATAGTAATCCAGAGACCGTGTCAACTGACTTTTCGATTTCAGATAAACTGTACTTTGAGCCACTGACCTTGGAAGATGTCATGAATGTCATCGAATTAGAACAACCATCTGGCGTGATCGTTCAATTCGGTGGGCAGACAGCGATCAATCTAGCCGAGCCCCTTGTTAAGCAAGGAGTCAAGATTTTAGGTACATCGATCGAAGATTTGGATCGAGCTGAAAATCGTGACTTATTTGAACAAGCTTTACAAGAGCTTGATATTCCACAACCGCCGGGAGATACAGCGACCAGTGCGCAGGAAGCCGTAGCTGTAGCTAATAAAATCGGTTATCCAGTCTTAGTTCGACCAAGTTATGTATTGGGCGGACGAGCGATGGAAATTGTCGAAAATCAAAAAGATCTAGAAGATTATATGGCAAATGCCGTAAAAGCTTCACCAGAGCATCCAGTTTTAGTCGACAGCTATCTTTTAGGGAAAGAATGTGAAGTCGATGCGATCTGTGACGGGGAAACAGTGTTGATTCCAGGAATCATGGAGCATATCGAAAGAGCCGGCGTTCATTCCGGCGATTCAATGGCTGTTTATCCGCCTCAAACTTTGTCTGCGGAAATCCAGCAAACCATTGCAGATTATACGAAAAAATTAGCGTTAGGGCTAAACTGTATCGGGATGATGAACATTCAATTCGTTATTCATGAGGAAAAGGTCTATGTTATTGAAGTCAATCCTCGTGCAAGCCGCACAGTACCATTTTTAAGTAAAATCACAGGTATTCCAATGGCTCAAGTGGCAACAAAAGCAATCTTAGGTCAAACTTTAAAATCTCTAGGCTATCAAGATGGACTTTATCCTGAAAGCAAGCAAGTACACATCAAAGCACCTGTCTTCTCATTTACTAAGCTGCAAAAAGTGGATACCTACTTAGGGCCTGAAATGAAGTCGACAGGAGAAGTCATGGGGTCAGATGTTAGCTTAGAAAAAGCTTTATACAAGGCTTTTGAAGCATCAGGACTGCATTTGCCAAGTTATGGTGCGGTGTTGTTCACGATCGCTGATGAAACAAAAGAAGAAGCATTACATTTAGCGAAACGCTTTAACGACATTGGGTATAGTCTGATTGCTACTAAAGGCACCGCTGAGTATTTAAAAGAGCACGGTTTATTTGTTAAAACAGTTTCTAAGATCGATCAAGACAATGACGAAACGGTCCTCGATCTTATTCGAACAGGTGAAGCACAAGTCGTTGTCAACACCATGGACAAAAATCGTTCTGATCTAAATCAAGATGGCTTTTTGATTCGTCGAGAAGCAGTTGAACATGGCGTTCCACTATTTACTTCATTAGACACTGCGGAAGCAATTCTTAAAGTTCTAGAATCAAGAGCTTTTTCTACTGACGCTATCTGATTTTAGAAATCAATATATAATCTTTCAAAGGAGTAGAAAACATGAAACAGGAAATAATGACGATCGTTTCACAAAAGCAGCTAGCTCCTAGAATTTTTCAAATGACGTTGACAGGTGAGCTTGTCAATGAAATGAAAAAGCCAGGTCAATTTATCCATATAAAAGTGCCCCGAGCAGACCTTCTTTTGAGAAGACCGATCAGTTTAAATCAAATCGATCAACAAGCTAAAACTTGTACGGTCATTTATCGGACCGAAGGAGACGGCACTAAAGAATTTTCTATGATGACATCAGGTGATAAGCTTGATGTCATGGGCCCTTTGGGTAATGGCTTTGATGTCGATTGCTTAAATAAGGGACAAAAAGCATTTGTAGTTGGTGGAGGAATCGGGATTCCACCGATGTATGAATTATCAAAGCAGTTGAAGCAGCGAGGCGTGGAAGTCATTCATTTTTTAGGGTATGCTTCTAAAGAAGTGGCTTACTTTGAAGAAGAGTTTCTTGCATTAGGAGATACTCGCTTTGCAACAGATGACGGTTCGTTTGGCATGGAAGGTAATGTTGGTAATCTTATTCTAGAAGCAATCAAAACAGAGCAGCCGGATGCTGTTTATGCTTGTGGCGCAAATGGAATGCTGAAAATGATCGCTCAGGTTTTTCCTGATCAACCAAATGTTTTCTTATCTTTAGAGCAGCGTATGGCGTGTGGAATGGGCGCTTGCTATGCTTGTGTTTGTCATGTGCCGGATGATGAAACTGGGACAAAAAGTGTGAAAGTCTGTGACGAAGGTCCGATTTTCAGAGCAAGTGAGGTGGTTTTATGATGAAAAATCCATTAGCTGTAACTATTCCTGGCTTAGAGCTGAAAAATCCAATTATTCCAGCAAGTGGCTGTTTTGGTTTTGGTGAAGAATATGCTAAATATTACGATCTAGGAAAATTAGGATCGATCATGATCAAAGCTACAACACCGCAAGCTCGTTTTGGTAATCCAACACCTCGTGTAGCGGAGACGCCGAGCGGTATGCTAAATGCTATTGGCTTACAAAATCCAGGACTGGACGTTGTTATGAAAGAAAAGCTTCCAGCTTTAGAAAAGTACGACCTGCCAATTATCGCTAATGTAGCTGGCGCTTGCGAAGAGGATTATGTCGAGGTTTGTAGTAAAATTGGTGAGGCTGTCAATGTGAAAGCAATTGAACTAAATATCTCTTGTCCAAACGTCAAGCACGGGGGGATCGCCTTCGGGACGGATCCTGATGTAGCATTCCAATTAACACAAGCAGTAAAAAAAGTAACAGAGGTTCCGATTTACGTTAAATTATCCCCAAATGTTACTGATATTGTACCAATCGCTCAAGCCATCGAAGCTGGAGGAGCCGACGGTTTTTCAATGATCAACACGTTATTGGGAATGCGGATCGATTTAAAAACGCGTCAATCGATTTTAGCCAATCAAACAGGTGGATTATCCGGTCCTGCAATCAAGCCGGTTGCAATACGATTGATCAAGCAAGTATCACAAATCTCTGATTTACCGATCATTGGTATGGGTGGAGTTCAAACAGTCGATGATGTTTTAGAAATGTTTCTAGCTGGGGCAAGTGCCGTTGGGGTTGGAACTGCTAATTTTACTGATCCTTATATTTGTCCTAAATTGATTGAAGATTTACCGATTAGAATGGCAGAATTAGGCATCGAATCGCTTGAACAGCTAATTAGAGAAGTGAAGGAGGCAAAAAATCAATGAGTCAAAGACCGATCATCGCCTTAGATTTTCCTTCAAAAGAAGCAGTTGAAGTCTTCTTATTGAAATTTCCATCAGAGGAATCTTTATTTGTAAAAGTAGGGATGGAGCTTTTTTATCAAGAAGGGCCTGAAATTGTTCGCTGGTTGAAGTCCTTAGGCCATTCTGTTTTCCTAGATTTAAAACTTCACGATATTCCTAATACAGTAGAGAGAGCGATGACTGGATTAGCTAAACTAGGGGTAGATATAACAAATGTTCACGCGGCAGGCGGGATCAAGATGATGAAGGCTGCTAAAGAAGGATTGAAAAAGGGGACCGCAGCTGGTCAAGATGTTCCGATCTTGATCGCTGTGACTCAACTGACTTCAACGAGTGAGACAGAAATGCATCAAGATCAATTGATCGATGTCTCCTTAAAAGAAAGTGTGACTCATTATGCTGCATGTGCTGAAAAAGCTGGACTAGATGGAGTTGTTTGCTCAGCACTAGAAGCAAAAGATATTCATCAAGCAACCAGTGAGGCCTTTGTTTGTCTAACACCGGGCATTCGTCCAAGCGGCAGCGCTGTAGGCGATCAACAACGTGTAGTGACTCCAAGCGAAGCAAGAAAAATTGGCGCAACATTTATCGTGGTGGGAAGACCGATCACTCAAGCCGATCGACCTTATGAAGCTTATCAAACAATCAAACAAGAATGGAATGGAGAATCGTAATGACTGAATTAGCAAAAAGAATCGCCAAAGATCTATTAGAAATTGAAGCAGTTTTCCTAAGTCCAAACGAGCCGTTTACATGGGCAAGCGGGATCAAAAGCCCAATTTATTGTGATAATCGTATTACGATGAGCTATCCAGTTGTTCGTAAAGAGATTGCAAAGGGATTAGCGGATAAAATCAAAGCAGACTTTCCTGATGTAGAAGTGATCGCGGGCACAGCTACTGCTGGGATTCCTCACGCTGCTTGGGTAGCAGATATTTTAGACTTACCAATGGTCTATATCCGTAGTAAAGCTAAGGCACATGGAAAAGGAAACCAAATTGAAGGCCGCATTTTCAAAGGGCAGAAAATGGTTGTGATCGAAGACTTGATTTCAACAGGTGGCAGTGTGTTGGAAGCAGCATCTGCAGCTGCTCGTGAAGGAGCTGATGTGTTAGGAGTTGCAGCAATTTTCACGTATGAGTTACCAAAAGGGATCGAGAATTTTACTGCTCAAAACACGAAGTTAGTTACGTTGACAAATTATTCTACGTTGATCGATGCAGCGTTGGAATCAAATTATATCGAATCTACAGATGTTTCTCTTTTACAGGATTGGAAAAAAGATCCTGAAAGTTGGTTAAAAAATAAGTAAGAGAGGTTGAGACAGAAGTGTTTAATCCCGAGAAATAAGAAAGAATTCCTGAAAATTGTTTTCCAAATTTTTGTGAATTCTAGCTTATTTCGGAAGGGATTGCTTCTGCTCTCACCGTTTATCTGGATTTCAGGTGTCCGGGGTTTGACTCGCAGAGTTTTCTCCCAGACACTTTTTATTATTATAAGCTTTTGCTATTTTATGCTATACTTTGACTATTAAAAATATAAAGCAACACGATAATAGTGAATTACATGTTTATTAGTGATAGAGTCATTCAAATGAAAAATCAGAAGGTGGGGTTTGATGAAAAATATTCGAAACATGGATGTAGAATGGGGATATACAGGAGATACAGGGCCGGAGCATTGGCATACGCTTTGTGATTGGTTTTCACTTGGAGCCAAATATCCATATCAATCACCTGTAAATCTATCCAAAACACTGATTAGTGAAAATAAAGCGAATAGAGAGATTACTTTTTTTTATAAAAATGAAGAATTTACAGAAAAAGAATTTAAAAATACCTTTCACTTTGTACCGCCAAATACAGAAAGCTATGTTATTTTTGAAGAAGAGAAGTATTATCTAACGGATATCCATTTTCATACACCAAGTGAGCATACATTTGATGGAGAACATTGTCCATTAGAATTTCATCTAGTGCATATGAATAATTCGGGAGAAAACTTGGTCGTAGGTTGTCTATTTACGATCACTAAAGAAGCGAATAAGTTTTCTAAAGATCAGAAAGCATTTATTTGGGAAACGGAAACCCATCAGCAGTGGTTTGATCCATCGATTTTTTTACCTGAAAAAAAATCTCATTTTCACTATCTTGGGTCGCTAACAACTCCGCCAACAAAAGGACCCGTGCATTGGTTTGTTTTTGATACAGTTCAGAAAATGGACCATGATTTTTTCCAACGAATAGATGAAGGAATGCTGCCATTCAATAATCGGCCTGTTCAAGAACTAAATGGTCGTAAAGTTTATTTTACGGAATAAAATGGAGGACCAAAATGAATATTCAACAAATGAAATATGTCGTTGCTGTTGCTAATAATGGCAGTTTTAGGGAAGCAGCTAAAAAAATGTTTATCACTCAACCTAGCTTGTCTAACGGAATTCGTGAGCTTGAAGATGAAATTGGGGTAAGTCTGTTCATCCGAACGAATAAAGGAGCTTCTTTGACAGAGGAAGGCCTAGTATTTTTGGAGCATGCGGAGAAGGTTTTGACCCAGATGGAAATGCTGGAGAATCGATATCAGGAAGTCACAACGAGTGAACGGTTTTCGATTTCTTCTCAACATTATGATTTTCTTGGCGTGGTCATGGGGAATGTGATCAAGCAGTTTAAAGAGCAATACAAAAATTTTCGTGTATTCGAGACAACGACGTTAAAAGTCATTGAAGATGTAAAAAGTTATCATAGTGAATTAGGGATCATTTATTTAAATCATCAGAATCAATCGGGGATCGAACGCTATCTTGAACAAGCGAATTTAACCTATGATGTTGTTGGAAGTTTTAAGACCCATATTTTTGTGAGCAATGATCATCCTCTAGCGAAGATGAGTGAGATCTCATTGGAGCAGTTATGCTGCTATCCTCAGGTGCGTTTTACGCAAGAAGGAAGTAATTTTGCCTATTTTTCGGAGGATTTGATTGAAAATCAAGAGCAGGAAACGGTGATTTACACAAATGATCGAGGGACTTTGATGAATCTGCTGGTAGAAACTGATGCATATGCGTCTGGTTCAGGGGTTGTGACTGGATTTACAAAAAAGGAAATTCGGCTGATCCCGCTTGCTGATAGCCCAAATAATAAAATTTGTGTACTTTATCAGAAAAATAAAAGCATTAGTCAAATCGGTCACTATTTTATTCAAGAACTGAAACGTTTATTCAGCTAAAGTTGCCAGTACACTCTAAATAGTCTATACTTATTTTGGTATATTTTATTGAAATAAAAGGAGTGTAACAAATGAAAAAAATGGGACTGGCAGCGTTAGTCATTGCTTTAGGATTTGTTTTATCTGCATGCAGCACAACATCGCGTGTGGAAAAAGCGAACAAAAATTCTGAAAAGAATGAACAGACTGACACATCAAAGGCACCAGTTAAAGCGTCTGAGTCAAGTAAAGCGGACGCGGAAAAGAAAACGATCGAAACTGAAAATGGAGATTTTTCTGTAGTGCTGCCAGATGGTTGGGAAGAAATCGAACCTACAGAATTGAATGATGATGCGGATATTGCGTTAGAAAATGACAAAAAAGTCATGTATGCAGCTGTTTTAAGTGAATCAGCTGATGACTATGATGGATTCGATAGTTTCAAGGAGGCCATCGATTTTCACCAATGGTTGGAAGTAGATGACGAAACAGAACAAGAAATCAATGGAAATGGCTGGAAAGGTACACGCTATCTGATCACAGCGAGAATTGATGGCATGCGCGCTTATTATGTGTATGATGTCGCACAATCCGATGCGGGGCACTATGTTCAGAAAATGGCTTGGACGATGAATAGCAAAAAAAGTAAGAATGGAAAAGAATTGGAAGAAGTTTTAGATTCTATTCAAGATATATCTAAATAAAAAAGAAATAGCTTGAAGCAGCTGAAAGGTGTGCATCAAGCTATTTTTTTATCGCAATTGAGATAAGTAGTCTTTGATAATTGTTAAAACGGATGCCATTTCTTTCTGAGTGCCGATCGAAATTCTCAAATAAGATTGCAAACGCTCAATAGTAGGAAAATAGCGAACAAAAACATCTTGTTCTTCTAAATGTCGATAAAGGTCACTTATCTCGAGTTTGGGATGTGTCGACAGAACGAAGTTCGTTTTTGATGGTAGAGAATCAAAACCTACAGCATGCAGTTCTCTAATGAACCACTCTCGTGTTTGGCAAATTTTTTCTGTAATCTTGTCATAATACTCCGTATCTTCAATAGCAGCTGTGGCCAATGTTTCCGCTAGTAGATCGACCGAATAAGGGTTGAAAGAAGACTTGATACTTTCAGCAATACGGATATACTGAGGATTTCCAATAGCATAACCAACACGTAGACCAGCTAAAGAGTTCGCTTTTGATAAGGTTCTGACGATAATGAGATTTGGATGGTTTTCTAGCAAGGTAATAGCTGATTTTCCAGCAAAATCAATGTAAGCTTCGTCAACGATTACGATAACATCGGTATTTTCTGACAATAGCTTTTCGATGGCTTCGAATGGTTGATATAGTCCAGTAGGTGCATTAGGATTGGCTAAAATAATTCCGCCGTTGTTTTGACGATAGTCATCAAGATCAATACTAAAATCTTTCTTCAATGGAATTTCTTTGAATGGAATATGAAATAAGTCTGCCCAAACTTTATAAAAACCGTAAGTGATTTCTGGAAAAAGCAGTGGATCTGAACTATTGAAAAAAGCTAGAAAACAAAATGCCAGTACCTCATCTGAACCATTACCGATCAAAAAATGTTCTGGAGATAATTTGAATTTATCACTCAAGGCTTTTTTTAGCTCAAAATTATCAACGGAGCTATAGCGCTTCAATGATTCTGGATTGAAATTTTTTAAAGCCTCCGTTACTTTTGGAGAAGGCGGATAAGGATTTTCATTGGTGTTTAGTTTGATCATATCCGAATAATTTGGCTGCTCACCTGGAACATAGGGTGTGATTTTTCTGAGTCCTTTCATAAACATAACTCCCTTCATTTCTTATTACTATAAAGAAGCAAAGAAGGTTTCGCAAGTGCAATCTGAGAATTTGAAAAGAAAATACACTTTTTTTAAATACAAATTTCATTTTGCAAGAGAATATGCTATGATAATTCCATTGATAAAATAAGCCGTATGAACGGTTTGAGCATTTAAATAGAGAAGGAGAGAAGTTCATGGATTTAACTAAAAGATTCAATAAACAAGTATCTAAAATCGCTGTATCATTGATTCGTCAGTTTGATGAGCAAGTGTCATCGATCGATGGAATTTTAAAACTAACGTTAGGTGAACCTGATTTCAATACACCAGAGCATGTAAAAAAAGCGGCACATGACGCTATTAATGACAATTTCTCTCACTACTCAGGTATGGCAGGGTTGACTGATGTTCGAGAAGCAGCCGCATTTTTTATGAAAGAGAAGTATGGTGTGAGCTACCAAGCGACTTCTGAGATTTTGGTAACTGTAGGTGCAACAGAAGCGATTTCGGCAAGCTTATTGGCGATCTTGGAGCCAGGAGATAAAATCTTGATGCCTGCTCCGATATATCCAGGTTATGAGCCGGTGATCACTTTAGCAAATGCTGAACCAGTGTATATCGATACGAGACCAAATAAATTTGTTTTAACTCCACAAATGATCGAAGAAGCTATGGCAGAGCACGGGGATCAAGTGAAAGCAATCATCTTGAATTATCCAAGTAATCCGACGGGGGTCACTTATACACGTGAAGAAGTGAAAGCAATTGCTGATGTAGTAAAAAAATATCCAATATTCGTTATCAGTGATGAAATTTATAGTGAGCTGACGTATGAAGACGAACATGTATCTATTGCAGAATTTATTCCGGAGCAAACGATCCTGATCAACGGATTGTCAAAATCCCATGCTATGACCGGTTGGCGGATCGGATTTATCTTTGGACCCGAAGAATTGATTGCAGAGATCATCAAGGTCCATCAGTATTTGGTTACTGCAGCTTCTACGATTTCACAAAAAGCAGCTGTTAGAGCGCTTGTCGAAGGTATCAATGATGCTTCTGTGATGAAAGAAGAATACCGAGAGCGTCGTGATTTTGTTTATGAACAAATGACAGGATTCGGGTTTGAAGTTGCTAGGCCAAATGGCGCTTTTTATATTTTTGCTAAAATCCCAGCCGGTTATGAGCAAGACTCGATGAAGTTTTGTGTTGATTTAGCGCAGAAACAAGCAATCGCAATCATTCCCGGTATTGCTTTTGGAAAAGAAGCAGAAGGGTATGTTAGAATCAGCTACGCGGCTGATATGAGTACCTTGAAAGAAGCCATGAGACGTATTGGCGCTTATATAAAATAAATGAGAATCTAATAGAGAATGTGATGTAAATCGTTTAGGTTCGAGCTTTTGGAAAAGAATGAATAGTAGGATATTTATATTCTCTGTTTTTTCCAATCGCTAAAGCACCTGACTTCTGATCAGTGTTAAGGACAAACCAGTTTTTAGGCTTGTCTTTAACACTTTTTTATTTTTCACTTAAACAAAACCTTTACACTCCTTTACGAATTATTTACAAAACATTGGATTAGAATTAACACTCCGCTGTTAAACTAAGCTTGTAACTAATTGAAAAGGAAGTGCAGAAATGAAGAAACCTTTATTATCAGCAATTGTTTTGAGTGTAGGACTATTAATCGCAGGTTGCGGCAGTCAAGGCGCAGCAACTAACGAAAGCAGTAATAAAAGTAAGGAAAGCAAAGATCAACCAGTTAAAATCGTAGCAGTCGGTTCAACGGCTTTACAGCCGCTAGTTGATGCAGCAAAAGATCAATTTATTTCTGAACATCCTAATTATACGATCTCTGTTCAAGGCGGGGGCAGCGGAACAGGACTCTCTCAAGTAGCTGATGGTGCTGTGACGATTGGTAATTCAGATGTTTTTGCAGAAGAAAAATCTGGAGTTGATGCGTCAAAATTAGTCGATCATCGAGTTGCAGTAGTTGGCATGGGGCCTGTTGTTAACAAAGAAGTCGGCGTTAAAAACGTGACAAAACAGGAATTGATCGATATTTTTACTGGAAAAACGAAAAATTGGAAGGAACTTGGAGGCAAAGATCAGGAAATTGCTGTGATCAACCGCCCAAGTGGAAGCGGAACGCGTGCAACATTTGAAAAATGGGGACTGGATGGAGCGACAGCCGTTCAATCACAGGAACAGGACTCATCAGGAACTGTACGTCAAATCGTTGCCCAAACCCCAGGAGCAATCAGCTATCTTGCTTTTTCTTATATGGATGACTCAACGATTGCTTTAAGTGTAGATGATGTTAAGCCGACTGAAGAAAATGTCGCGGATAACTCTTGGAAAATCTGGTCTTATGAGCATATGTATACAAAAGGCGAGCCGGATAAAGAAGTCAAAGCCTTTTTAGATTTTATGTTGGAAGAAGACGTTCAAAAAGGAGTGGTCAAAGAATTAGGTTACTTACCGATCACAGATATGAAAGTTGAACGTGACGTTTCAGGAACGATCAAAGAAAAATAAATATTTCCCCCTAGAAATAGAAAAAATCAGAGAGAAAACTTGTGATCATCAAGTTTTCTCTCTGATTATTTTTTTGGTAAATAAACGGTAAAGGTCGTTCCTAAACCTAAATGACTGTCGATGGTCACTTTGCCGCCAAGTAATTCAGTGTAATTTTGCACGATCGATAAGCCTAAGCCAGTCCCGCCGGAATGACGACTTCGTGCTTTGTCTACACGGTAGAACCGCTCAAAAATTCGTTCTTGATCCTCTTGACTGATCCCAATTCCAGTGTCTTTCACCATAAAGTAAAATCTATCTGTAAAGCCAAAATCAATGGTGATCGTTTCATCGATTTGTGAGTACTGAACAGCATTTTCAATAAGATTTTTTGCGATAGGATAAAAAAGTTCATATTTTGTTGTATAGGTTATATGTTTTGAACCGCTGATTTGGATCGTCAGATTCTTTTCTTTGATCGTCTTTCGATAAGATCGTAGAATTTCTTCTGTAAACGGGAAAAGCTCAATGATTTGATCATCATAAGTGATATTTTTGCCGTCACGAGAAAGCTGCAATATTTCTTGGATCAGCTGTTGTAGACGTAAAGCATCTTTTTCCATGATTTGTAAAAACTGAGTTAATGTTTCAGGATCGTCTTTCGCACCATCTAGTAAAGTTTCAGTGAAACCTAATAGAGAAGTGACTGGCGTTTTCAATTCATGAGAGACATTACTGACAAAGTCTTTTTGCATCTTTTCCAATTGTCTGACACGCGTCAAATCATAAGCGATTCCTAGCACTTGGTAATTATTACCGTTTTCTTCTATAAAACGTAAGGACATATCCAAAATGGTCTCATTCAAGCTCTCAGCTAAAGAAATCTCTTGATGAAGAGTCGTCTTTTCAGTAATTACTTGGTGAATCAGGTGGATCAATGCAGGCTCTTCGATCACATCAAAATAATCTTTGCCGACAGCATCCGGTTGGATATTCAAAATATCCAGCATTTTTGGATTGACCAACTGTAATTTTCCTTCGACATCAATAATAAAAACGCCGATCATCAGTTCATCTAGTAGTGCATGAAATTGTTCTTCAGTTGAAGTATAGGCTAAATAGGTCTGACTCATTTGCTGGCTGATAAGATTGACCGTTTGGTAAAGTTCATTCCATTCAGGAGAATCTTGGATGATCGAACGGGCTTCATCAGGGTATTTGACGATTTTTTTCAATACAGGTAAGACAGTGACCAATGGTTCATTTTTCTGCTGAAGCAGGACAAAAACAAACCCAGTGATAATGATAAATAAAATGCCTAAAGTTATTAAAATATACCGTTTGAATGATTGTATACTGCTCGAAAATTGGGTTGTTTCTTCTGACATACGAATGATCCCAACTAGATCGCCATTTTTCTTCACGGGAAGTGCCAGGTAGAGCAACTCCTTATTTAAAGTGGCGCTTTTACGCAGAGCAGAACCGAAGTCAGCACCTGAAAGAACCGCTTTGATCTCAGGACGGTTTTTTCTAGAGTCATGTAATTTTGTGTCTACACTGTCATAGAAGATATCACCTGTGTTATTCATTAGACTCAATCGTTCATTCTCATCAGTCAAATAGTGATCTACTAATGTTTTTTCCTGAGAAGTAAAAGCCTGCTGAGTGAAAACTTCAGGAGATAACTGATCTAAAAGCAGCGTTGCTTTCTTTTGCAAATATTCTTCCTGTTGTGTCAATAATTCCTTTCGGAAAAAATAGTTCGTCAGAAAAATACTGCCAACAAAAAGAGCCAGCATCATAAGTATGACTAAAAGATATTCAAAACGTTGCCGCTTTTTCATTTTTTAGGCTCCTGAAAACGATAGCCAAATCCTCTGACTGTGACTAAGTAAGCCGGATGCTTTGGATCAATTTCGATTTTATCCCTTAAATGGCTCACATGGACATCTACTATACGGCTTTGCCCTGCAAAATCATAATTCCAGATACGATCAAGCAATGTATCACGATCGATCACACGATCTTTACGTTTGATAAAGTAAACCAATAATTCAAATTCTTTTGGTGTCAATTCGATTTTCTCACCACGAACAGAGACAGCGTAGTTTTGTTCATCGACCATAATGTCTCCTATGATCAATGGTGCTTTCACAGGTTCACTAATGTCCTCTTTCTTTTCAACTGTTGGTTTCAATCGTCTGAAAATGGCTTTCATTCGTGCTAAAACTTCTCTAGGGCTAAAAGGCTTAGTTAAATAATCATCTGCACCGATTTCCAAACCGATGATTTTATCTACTTGATCATCTTTTGCAGTTAAAATCAAAATAGGGGTGTCGATTTTTTCTCTTCTCAAGGCTTTTGTAATTTCCAGCCCATCCATATTCGGCAGCATGACATCAAGGATAATAAAATCAAATTGATTGGTTGAAGCCAATTCAAAACCTACAGCTCCATCAGTGGCACTTATAACTTCATACCCGTCTTTTTCTAAATTGAAAGTTAACAATGTGACGATCGAAGGTTCATCGTCAACCACAAGCACTTTTTTCATTCGTTTAGCTCCTTTTATATGGAAAATCAATACAACGCTATTTTATCATAAATCAGCAACGATCAAAAACTTTAAGGAATGGGTCTAATGCTACATTCTGGTTCAAAGAAATGGTATAATAATAAAGATTGAAAAGAGGGGAAGAAATGATCGGAATCAGTGCATGTTTGGGTGGTATTTGTTGTCGATATGATGGTCAGTCTAAAGAACTATCTTTTTTAAAAGAATTAGTTGAAAAGAAAGAGGCAATGCCTATTTGCCCAGAGGTTTTAGGTGGATTGCCGATTCCAAGAGAGCCGGCCGAAATAACAGGTGGAGACGGTTTTGCTGTTTGGCAAGGACAAGCAAGTGTGTTGACAGTATCGGGTGAAGATGTGACCGAGTGTTTCAAAGAAGGGGCAAAAATTGCGTATCAAAAACTTCTAGAACATCAAATCGATACATTGATCGTTAAAGAAGATAGTCCTTCTTGTGGATACAGAAGGATCTATGATGGTACGTTTTCCGGAAATAAAATAGCTAGTATTGGTGTTGCGACGGCTTATTTTATTTTGAACGGGATCAGCGTTGTATCAGAAAATGAATGGCAAACAATTGTACAACATGAGGGATCAAATGGCTGAAATGGAAATACTAAAGATTTTTGATAAAGATTATCAGCAATGTGGGACAGCGACCAGAGAACGTGCGCATCGAGAAGGTTTGTGGCACGAAACCTTTCATTGTTGGTTTTATACAATGGAGCAAGATGAAGTAATCATTTATTTTCAGAAACGTTCACCTAAAAAGAAAGACTTTCCTAATCAGTTAGATATCACAGCTGCTGGGCATCTTTTGGCGAATGAAACTGTTTTAGACGGTTTTAGAGAGGTCAGGGAAGAATTAGGTGTGGAGATTTTACCTGAGGAAGCAGCGTTTTTAGGTGTTTTTCCGGTGAGTATAAACTTAGGAACCTTTATCGATAATGAATTCACGAATGTTTATCTTGTGCAGCAAGAAATCAAGATAGGAAATTTTACTTTACAGGAAGAAGAAGTTGAAAGTTTATTTTGTGTCCCGCTTTCTAAGTTAAAAAGAATGCTGGCTGATCCTACTTTAAAGGTTGCCTTAACAGGCTATCACCAAGAAAACTATCAACAAACGATCACACGAGCAGTAGTATCAAAAAAAGATTTCTGTGCAAATGCGGAAAGCTACTATGAGGCACTGGTCGAAATTTTTGAAGAAATCCAAGGAAATCACTTGAGAACTATTGACTAATTCCCTTGAAATCGGTAACCTAAAAGGGATTGAAGATAGGAGCAGCAATTATGGAAATTGAAAAAACCAATCGAATGAATGCTTTATTTGAATTTTACTCCACATTGCTGACTGAAAAGCAAATGAATTACATGGAGATGTATTACGCTGATGACTTTTCTTTAGGTGAAATTGCTGAAGAGTACGATGTAAGTCGTCAAGCCGTCTATGATAATATCAAGCGAACAGAAAAAATATTAGAAGAATATGAACGGAAGCTTCATTTGTTTTCCGATTATGTCGTACGTGGCGAGTTATTGGATGCACTTAAGAACTATGTGAGTGAAACCTACCCTAAAGATATAACGATTGCAAATTATATAGAACAAATACAAGAAGTAGAGGAATGAGAGTATGGCTTTTGAAAGTTTAACAGACCGCTTACAACAGGCAATGAGTAAATTACGTCGCAAAGGGAAAGTCTCCGAAGCAGATGTAAAAGAAATGATGAGAGAAATTCGTCTTGCATTATTAGAAGCAGACGTAAATTTACAAGTAGTAAAAGACTTTACAAAGCGTGTACGGGAACGTGCCGTTGGTGTAGAGGTCTTAGAAAGTTTATCACCTGCCCAACAAATCGTTAAAATCGTAGATGAAGAATTGACTGCAACGTTAGGTTCTGAAACGGTGGGTCTGAATAAATCCGAACGAATTCCAACAGTCATTATGATGGCTGGTTTACAAGGGGCCGGTAAAACGACCTTCGGCGGTAAATTAGCAAATCACTTGATCAAAACAGAAAAAGCGCGGCCCTTAATGATCGCAGCCGATGTTTATCGTCCGGCGGCGATCGATCAATTGAAAGTCTTGGGTCAGCAATTAGATGTACCTGTCTTTGATATGGGAACAGATACTGATCCTGTTGAGATCGTCCGTCAAGGGATGGCCTTAGCCAAAGAGCAGAAAAATGACTACGTCTTGATCGATACAGCAGGTCGTCTTCATGTTGATGAAGCCCTCATGGATGAATTGAAACAAATCAAAGCGGTCGCTGAACCAGATGAAATTTTACTTGTTGTTGATGCAATGACAGGACAGGATGCGGTGAATGTTGCAGAGAGCTTCAATCAGCAACTAGGTATCACTGGTGTCGTAATCACAAAATTGGATGGGGATACGCGTGGTGGTGCGGCGCTTTCTATACGTGCTGTTACAGGTGCACCAATCAAATTTATTGGGTCAGGTGAAAAATTAACTGATCTAGAAATTTTCCATCCAGATCGTATGTCCAGCCGTATATTAGGCATGGGAGACATGCTGACGCTGATCGAAAAAGCACAGCAGGATTATGATGAGAAAAAAGCTGAAGAACTTGCAACAAAGATGAAAGAAAACAGCTTTGATTTCAATGACTTTATCGAGCAATTAGATCAAGTCATGGGAATGGGACCGATTGAAGATCTTTTAAAAATGATCCCTGGCATGAGTCAAATGCCTGGTCTTGAAAATGTCAAAGTAGATCCTAAAGATGTTGCACGTAAAAAGGCAATGGTGCTTTCAATGACACCAGCAGAGCGAGAAAATCCTGATTTACTGAATCCAAGTAGACGCAGAAGGATCGCAGCAGGTTCTGGGAACAGTGTTGTTGAGGTCAACCGAATGATCAAACAGTTCAAAGAATCTAAGAAAATGATGCAGCAAATGTCTAAAGGTAATATGGATATCCCTGGTATGGATCAAATGCTGGGTGGCGGTATCAAAGGAAAACTTGGGAAAATGGCAATGAACCGAATGGTCAAGAAAAACAAAAAGAAGAAAAAGAAGAAAAAATAATTTAACAGTGAGCTCTTTAAAAACTACCCGATTTTTCAAAGTTGGGTAGTTTTTTGTATTTTGATTTGCTGAACTGACGCTTGTCTCTATTTTAGTATAGAGTAGATCAAAATAGGATTGCTGTTTCGTTCAAATTAAGCTACAATTCAGTAAAAAAGCATGAAGGTGAGGAACTCGATATTAATCTTAGTATAAAGCAACAGCTCAGTGAAACGGAGTTAAGCCAAATCAAGCTGTTAAAAGCTAGAAATCAACAATTACTTGGTGTGGAATATAAGTTGGATTTAAGTTTTTTTATGGAGTCGACGGAGAAAGTCCAGCATCTGTTGCTCTGGAAAGATGAAGAGCTTTTAGGCTATACAGCGTTAAGCGACTATGACCCTGAGGAGTTAGAGATAACTATGATTGCAACGACTAATGAAGCAATTGCTCCTATGCATGAAGCCGTACGCATCTTTGCTCAGAAAAAGAAGTTTGAACGGTTATTATGGATCGTTGACCAAAGAGATAACTTGATTGTATCTTTCATCAAAGAAATGAAACTTTATAGCCACTCTTTCTCAGAATATGCGATGTTATTCGATAGTAAGACAGAAATCTATTCAGAAGAGTGTTCATTAGTATCAGCTGAAAAAGCTGATGCCAGTAAGATCGCACAGCTGGATGGAGAATCAGAGTTTGAGAAGATTCAGCCGATTGATGAAATCGATTTGGCTAAAACTCTTGTGCTTAAAGAAGGGAAAGAACTCATAGCTAGTATTCGACTCGAAAAAAATCAAGAAGAGTGTGGAATTTATGGCTTTGTTGTTCGAACTGACCAACGCGGAAAAGGAATCGGTCGTAAAATTTTAACAACGATTGTTTCACAGTTAAAAAGAGAAGGCTACTCACAAATTTATTTAGAAGTTGAGTCAACGAATGCAGCTGCTATGGGCCTCTATCAGTCGATCGGCTTCAAGCAAAAAGCATGCTTCGACTATTACGTTTCAGTGTTTTAAAAAATCAGTCTGGTTCTTCTCAAGAGAAAATCGCCAGACTGATTTTTGAAGCAAATAATTGCCCCTGCCAAGGTAATAGTAGTATATCATAAAAAGATGAAAACCTGTATAGATCAACAGAATGAAGCAATTTTAAGGGTGTCAAGAAAAAACTCTTTACAGCACACTTGAAATCTGTTAAACTAACATTTGTGATTAAGTTAATGGAGGTGTAATAGATAAAATGTCAGTAAAAATTCGTTTAAAACGTATGGGTTCTAAAAAGAGTCCTTTTTACCGTATCGTAGTCGCTGATTCTCGTTCTCCACGTGATGGACGTTTCATCGAAACTGTTGGGACTTACAATCCTTTGAAAGATCCTGCAGAAGTAGTTTTAAAAGAAGATTTAGTTTTAGACTGGTTGTCTAAAGGTGCTCAACCTTCAGATACAGTTCGTAACATCCTTTCAAAAGAAGGCGTTATGAAAAAACACCACGAAGCTAAATTAGAAAAGAAATAAGGTGACCGATTATGGCAGATGTGAAAGAGTTAGTTTTAACTATCGTTCGTCCATTAGTCAGTCAACCTGAGATGGTTAAATTGGAAGTAGAAGAGTCTGATGCTTTTCTAGAATATAATTTAACTGTATCACCTGAAGATATTGGTCGTATTATTGGTAAACAAGGCCGTGTTGCTAAAGCAATTCGTACGATTGTTTACAGTGTACGTGTGGATGGACCTAAGAAAGTTCGTTTAAATATCGTAGATGGTAAATAAGATCAAGGTCGTGAAAGGTAACTCATTGAGTTATTTTTCACGATTTTTTTGACTAAAGAATAAATCTTGTGCATAATGAACAAAATGAATAAGAACGGGAGGCATGAGTGATGAATGAACGAAATAGCTATCAGGAACAGTTAACGACAGGGATACAAGAATATTTTGAAAAAGCGTCATTCAAAACTGGAGATATTTTTGTTTTAGGGTGCAGTAGTAGCGAAATACTTGGTGGCGTGATCGGTCAAAATTCTAGACTTGATATTGGTGAAGGGATCGTTTCGACTCTAAAAGAGCATCTGGATAAAAAAGGGGTATACCTTGCTGTACAAGGATGTGAACACATCAATCGGGCATTAGTCATTGAAAAAGAGGTTGCTGAAGCACATGATTTTGAAATCGTGTCTGTTGTTCCTGCCCTTCATGCAGGCGGCGCAGCTGCTGTTGCAGCCTTTCATTTATTTACTGATCCAGTCGTGGTAGAAAAAATCGTTGCTAGAGGGGGAATCGATATAGGAGATACGGCTATCGGCATGCATGTGAAACATGTACAGATCCCAATCAGAACAACTATCAAGGAAATTGGTGAAGCGCATACGACTTTTTTGTATAGTCGACCGAAATTGATTGGCGGAGCTCGTGCTGTATATTAAAAAAATGTACTTGGGTTGTAACTCTAAGAGTTATGTCCCAGTACATTTTTTAATATACTTTTATATCAAGCTTTTACGATCATTTTTTTCTAAAAACTTTAATATCGAAAATAGGAGAGTCAAAATTGATTTCAGCCTCGTCGATCATTAAACCTAGTAAATGATAATCTTCTTCTTCATGATGGGTGATGCCCAGCAGCTCATCATAATAACTTTCAATACTCAAATCTCTTGGTGTATTCAACAATTCCAATAAGTTCAAAACACCTTCTGGTTCGTCTTTGGTTTGTCCTTGCATTTCTATATAAAAACCTTCAGATGTAAAATCGAGTCCAATTCGGATGTCCTCAATATCATTTGAAAAAAAATAAGTGAGAAGCTCATCTATAATACGCTTAGCTTTTTCTCTTTCTTGCATGTTGTTTCACCTTTCTGATTTGTAAAATATTATCTAGTAATGGTACCATGACAGCCGCAACAAAACCAGTAGAAAATCCGTTATTATAAAGATTTAATCCACCATGAAGGTAACTCACATTAGTAACCAATGACATATGCAGGAAACCGGCAGCAAGACCATAGTGAAAACCATAATATCCAGCGATCGGCGCCAACCCAGTGGCAAAAATTCCAGCAAGAGCTACAGTTGTCTGATCGACAGCAAAAACGGATGATAATTGTGCAGTGAAAAAGACACTGATAAGCAAGGGGAGACTATTTAATGGATGATTACCAAAAGCACTGAAGCCCACTGCTGATAGGATAGCACCAACAATGGGCCCATTAAGGGTACAATGACTAAACTGAGTATAACCGATCAGGAGCAACCCCATAAAAGCCATATTCATCATTGTTGCACCAATTCCTGAGATAAATGTAAAATCAGTAATCAATTTCCCGGAGGTGCGACTGATCTCCTTGATCCCTTTAAAGGAAAAGTGGTTAATGATAAACCCTACAATAAATATCAGAAAAAATAAAAATAACATAAAAAATAGTAATTGATTATGATAATCGTCAGATACAACGTTTTTTCCTTCGATGCTCACGCCGAACATTCTAAGTACACCAGTAAACATCATAGCGATCAATCCAGAAGTGAATCCAACATTATATAAAGAAAATCCTTGATGGAAAGTTAGAACATGAGAAGCGAGTGGCGGCAAGATCAAACCGATAAAAATACCGATAATGCAGCCTAATGGCAAAGAAAACATCAAAGGGATCGATAAGCCAAAAGTGAAAAAGCTAATGATCGGTGACAATGCACTGCCGAATAAACTAACGACAATAAATTGAGAAAAAGGCTTTTTGACAATTTTAGCATAACAAATTCCACCAATGATAATTGGAATAGAATTATACATATTTTTTCCAAAAAAAGAACACCCCGATACAGTGAATAACGCAGCTATCATAGCACCATTGATAGGGATTTTTTCTTTCTTAGCAATCAGTACACTAAACAAGGTGAGTAAACCACTATTAACAAAGGCACTGCCGAAGCTACCTAAAGCAATGTAATCAGTAAGTAAATTACTAGGAGAAGTTAAAATCCGAAGCATGCCTCCTAAAAGTGTATTGAAAGATTCACTACTCAGCCCGATCAAGATCAGGAGTAGACAGTAGCCGATCAAAAGGTAATAATTTCTGTTTTGAATGATTTCTTTCTCTGTTTTTTTATCAGTATGTAAAAAAAATGGCTGACGCGAATGCTGATCGCTGGACATGAAGACTACCTCCGTTATCAATTGATAAGTTTACTATATCCTGTCAAACTCTGATTAGTCAATCTTATTTCGTATTTCGTTTGAAAATTATCATATTTTTCCACCATATCTATAATTATTGAGAAAATAAACACTTAAAACAGTGTAAAATGTAATAATAATAAATGGAATTTAAATAAATATTTAAAGAAGCATAGGTATGGAGGGATTTTTTTGGTTAGGAAAAAAGTATATAAAAAGCAACATATTTTAGCTGCTGCCTCTGATTTACTAGAAAAAAAAAGTTTTTCTGCAATAACTGCAAGAAATGTAGCTGAGCACATGGGAATCTCAACTCAGCCGATCTACTTGGAGTTCAAAAATATGGAAGATTTAAAATTGACGCTGCTACAAACTATTTATAAATCTCTGGAGAAAGACTATTTTTCAACGATTCAATCGGACGATTTTTTAATCAACTTCGTTTTGAATTACATTGAATTTGCTAAGACAAAAAGAAATTTATTTATCGTTCTATTTGTTGAGCATCATTCATATGGCCAACAAATCAATCAGTTGACTTTGGACTTATTCACTAAAAGTTTAAAAGGAGACGAACGTTATACAGCGATTTCACCAGAAAATTTAAACAAGTTATTTATCAAAGTCTGGGTCATTGCGACTGGATTGGCCTCGTTAAGTACTTCTGGAATCATGAACTTGAAAAAAGAAGAAATCATCGCTATTTTCAAAAATAGTTGAACAGAGCGTTTATGTATTGCTGGTCTTAGAAAAAAGTAGGTCGAAGGTTGGAAAGAAAATTCATTAATTTGTCTGATTTCATTTTTTACATTTATTGTTAAAGTAGTTTTATCAAATAAATTTGGAGGAACAAAAATGAAATTAGTCAAAACGATCGGAATTTTTCTTTTACTTGGAGCAGCTGCTCTTTTTGGAGCTAAAGCATACACGCAAAATCAGTCTGGCGAGCTTCCAGGTGTATTGGATCAATTGAATCCATTGGTTACAGAAGGTGAAGTCTACGTGAAGACTAAAGAAGCCAATGAAGTTATTGAACACGGTATTGCGGTATATAAACAAGAAGCAGTAGATAAAGAAGGCAAAAAACGAGCGATCACCTTCACTGCAGATCATGAATTGATCCAAGATCGCTATTTAAAAATTTATAATAAGGGTGCCCATGTTGAAACTTATGAAGAAGTAACAAAAGACCAAGTACCGCAACAAGCACTAGATAAAATAGGTTAAAAAAGAATAGACAAAATACATTATGATGGGGATATGACGCAACTAGTTATGTCTCAATCATTTTTTTGTATGCAGAATAAGCGTTTCGGTCTTTTAAAATATGCAGTTTAGCAGGACTTGTTGCAATCAATTGCTGCAGTTCCAATTTATTTTTTGTTTCATAGTGATGATTCCACACAAACATCATTTTTAGCAAGTTTATCGTTGGAGTGTAATTTGCTTGTTCTAGCTGCAACTTTTGCTTGATGAAGCGCTTCAGAATACGATATAGGCGTATAGGATAAGGTGGGAGTAAAAGTAAAACACTATCCGCTTGAATCAATGCATCTTGAATCCAGGATTGAGTGGTAGTCCCTTCAATGATCCATTCTGGATAGTTTAAAATATCTTGTAATAGTTGTGCAGATTTCTCTTTAGAAAAGCGTTGATCTCCTTGTGGTGTTCGTTGCCAAATAAGATTGTCAAGTTCATATAGTTGAACTTTTTGTTCTTTGGCTAATTCTCTGGCAAATGTAGTTTTCCCGCTACCGACAGGACCCGCAATAACTATTTTCATCATACGTACCTCCTAATTAAGAACAATAAAGAAACCGAAGCATAACACAAGGTCATGTCCGGTTTCATTTTATCATTATTTAGCTTCTTGTAAAATGTTGATTTTCTCGATACGGATATCTTTTTTCGGTTTGTCACTTTCGTCTGTTTCGGCTGAAGCGATCTTATCGACAACGTCCATTCCTTTGGTCACTTGACCAAAAACGGTATGCTTTCCATCTAAGAATGGTGTTCCGCCTTTTTTATAAGCGTCAATGATTTTTTGTGGGTAGTCATCTTTCAATAGTCCATCAGAAACATCTTGATCATTTTGGACGATAAAGAATTGGCTGCCGTTTGTTCCGTTGCCATCAGCATCTGTACCAGCATTTGCCATAGATAGTGCACCGCGAATGTTGTATAGTTGGTTGCTGAATTCATCATCAAATGAATCGCCCCAGATACTTTCTCCGCCAGTCCCATCACCTTTAGGATCGCCGCCTTGGATCATGAAATCTTTGATCACACGATGAAAAGTAACATTGTCATAATAACCGTCTTTTGCATGAGTCATAAAGTTTTCAACTGTTTTTGGTGCTTGTTTTGGAAAAAGCTTGATTTCGATCGTGCCGTCTGTTGTGACCATTTCAACTAAATCTTCATCTTCACTAACTTTTTCTGATAGTTGAGGTAATTCTAAAGCATTCAGGTCAACGGATTCAGACGTTTTTGTTTCTGAGCTTGAAGATGAATCTGCTTTGTTTTCTGTTTTAGATCCACATGCTGTAAAGAACACTAATGATGCTAGAAGTGTAGCAGCAGCAATGAATTTTTTGGTTTTCATAAGGTTAATTCTTCCTTTCAAAAATAGTTTACATTTCATGATAACAAATGATCGATATAACTGCTAGTCAAAATAGATTTTTTTTAAAATTTAGGAAAGGTGTAGACCACTTTTCTTCATTCTGCTATAATGAAAATGGATACATTATAATCAATAAAACTCTTAGGGGGCAGCACAATGGGAAAATTAGGCATTTCGATTTATCCAGAACGTTCAACTTTTGAAAAGGATAAAGAATATTTAGACTTAGCGCATAAATATGGATTCAAACGTGTATTTACCAGCTTGCTTCAAATTACAGAAAATAAAGAAAAAGTATTAGCAGAATTTAAAAAAGTTGTAGACTACGCAAATAGTCTGGACATGGAAGTAATGGTAGATATCAATCCTGCTTTATTTGAACAATTAGAGATTTCTTATGATGATTTATCATTCTTCAATGAAATGGGCGCTTATGGTGTACGTTTAGATATCGGTTTTACTGGAGCGGAAGAAGCAAAAATGACCCGTAACCCTTATGGAATCAAAATAGAAATCAATATGAGTACCGGTACAAGTTATGTTGATAATATCATGAGCTATTCACCTAACACGGAGAATTTATTAGGTTCACATAATTTTTATCCGCACCGCTATTCAGGTTTAAGTTATGATCATTTTGTTTTTTGTTCTGAAAAATTCAGAAAATATAATTTAAATACAATGGCCTTTGTGAATTCACATGACGCAACGTTTGGTCCTTGGCCGACACAAGATGGCTTGTGTTCGCTTGAAGATCATCGTGATCTTGAAATTGCTACACAAGTAAAACATCTCGTTTTAACGGGCTTGATCGATGATATTTTAGTAGGGAACGCTTATGCTTCAGAAGCTGAATTAAAAGCAATGGCAGAGGCCTTCAATGCCGAATATCCATCTGTAAAAGTAGATGTTGCAGCTGGTATTTCAGATGATGAAAAAGAAGTTTTATTTACTAGCCTGCACAGTTACCGCGGTGATCGCTCAGAATATATTTTACGTTCTACAATGACCCGTATCCACTTCAAAGATCGTGAATTTCCAGCGCATAATACGATCGACATGACTAAAGGTGATGTTTTGATCGACAATGTGGGTTATGGTCAATATAAAGGAGAAACACAAATTGCGCTGAAGCCAATGAAAAACGATGGTCGGGTAAATGTGGTTGGCCGTATCTCTGATGACGAACTATTTTTATTAGATTTTCTAAAACCATGGTCAAGTTTTAAATTGATCGAAAACAAAAAATAATGTGATTGAGACAGAAGAGTTGAGTTTATTTTCTAGGCCTTCAAGTCTTAGTGCTTCAGCAGTTACAATTTGGCTAGCTGGTATGGTTGAAGCTTAGTATTTACTTTTGTTTTCATTGTTTATTCATTTTTAAAGGAACTGGGTTGTAACTTGTAGAGTTATGTCTCAGTCCTTTTTTTGTTCACTCTGCGTAAATAGCTATTCCTTTTGATATAATAGGTAAAATGAGGTGGTAGTATTGGAGAAGGAATTAAGTATTTTATTGTCGAAACTTCAAGGGATCGCACAGACTGGTAAACAGTTTGGCAAAGATATTTTTGATCAAGAACGATACGAGGAACTCTCGATCGTTGCTAAAGAACTCACTCACTTACTATATCCGGAGTTATCTGAACAAGAACTTATGATATTTTTCGACAAAGATGAAGGGTATGCGACGCCCAAAGTCGATATTCGAGCAGTTGTTTTCAATCAAGAAGGCAAATTATTGTTGGTTAAAGAAAAAAGTGATGATTCTTGGGCTTTACCGGGTGGTTGGGCTGATATCGGGTATTCTCCAAAGGAAGTTGCGGAAAAAGAAGTTCTCGAAGAGACAGGACTAAAAGTCAAAGCGGAACGACTAATAGCAGTTTTAGATAAAGCCAAACATGAATACCCGCCATCATTGACCTATGTGTATAAATTTTTTATACGATGTCAGCCAGCTAGTCAAAAAATCAAGCCGGGTATTGAAACAAGTGCCGCAGCTTTTTTTACACTTGAAGAAATTTACTCACTGAAACTTTCTGAAGCGCGAACGATCAAACAAAATTATGAAATGCTTTTTCATGATTACCAGCATGAAAAAAATGAAATGATTTGTGATTAAGATTGCGAAAAAGAGAATAAAACTTTATACTATTTAAGGATTTAAAAAGTGAATAATACGTTGAGAGAAATGGTGATTCTCAATGATAAAGCACTATTATGAAGTAAGGGGTCAGTAAATGAAAAAAATAGTAAAGATATTGATTGCCGTTTTTGTGGTCATCACGATCATCTTGATCGGCGCAGGGATGTACTTCTATAATTACGCAGTGGTTCCCTCTGAAAAAGATTTTTTAGCAGGAGATACTCCAGGCACTAATATAGAGGCAAAAAGTCCAGAAGAACAGTGGTTCAAAGATGATCAAAACCGTTCTTATTGGTCAATAAAATCGGAAGATGGATTAAAGCTTCATGCCATCTATTTGCCAGCGGATGAAAAAACGGATAAAAATGTGATTATGGCTCATGGTTATATGGGAACCGCAGAAACAATGGCGAAGTTTGCAAAAATGTATCACGACTGGGGATATAATGTTTTAGTTCCTGATGCTCGCGGACATGGTGAAAGTGAAGGAGAATATATCGGCTTTGGCTGGCCGGAACGTAAAGATTATCTTAACTGGATCGACCAAATGATCGATAAAAATGGAGAAAATGCACAAATCACATTATATGGGATTAGTATGGGCGGCGCGACAGTCATGATGACAAGTGGTGAAAAATTGCCTCAAAATGTTAAGGCGATCGTTGAAGATTGTGGCTATTCTTCAGTCAATGAAGAATTGACTTATCAATTGAAAGACATGTTTAATTTACCGGCCTTTCCGTTGATTCCAGTAACAAGTATGATCACTAAAATTCGTGCAGGCTATTTCTTTGGTGAAGCAAGTTCTGTTGCACAATTGAAAAAGAATAAAACACCGATGCTATTTATTCATGGTGATGCTGATACATTTGTCCCATTTGAAATGCTGGATGAGGTATATAATGCAACTGACGCACCAAAAGAGAAATATGTTGTTGAAGGCGCTGAACACGCCAAGGCCTATTCTATTGATCCAAAAGCCTACAAGGAAGAGGTCAATAAATTTCTAACTCAATACGTGGATTAACAAGAATTTAAATCCTTAAGTGGCTGAGATATGACTTTGATGAGTTATATTTCAGTCATTTTTAAAGTGTTAGAGAGAAGAAGCTATGCTTTTTTCTTGTGGAGACTAGTCAGAGGTCAGCATTCTTTGATATGATAATAAAAAGAAATGAGGTAAAATGAATGGAAGAACAAATAACCGATTATTTGCATTACCTGCAAATCGAACGCGGACTTTCCCTTAACACACGAAAAAGCTATGAACGCGACTTACATAAATATAATGCCTTTTTGAAAGAACAACAACTAGACTCTTGGCAATCAGTTGACCGATACATAATTATGGAATATTTACAATCCTTGAGTAATGACAGTAATTCTTCTGCTACGATCATTCGTATGATTTCGACTTTGAGAGGGTTTCATCAATTTTTGAGACAGGAACGCCTGACAGATCATGATCCGATGCAACATATCGATTCACCGAAAAAAGCGCAAAAACTACCTAGTACTCTTTCGATAGAGGAAGTTACGGCTTTGATCGAAACACCGGATACAACAAAACCATTAGGCATCAGAAATCGTACGATCCTAGAAGTGATGTATGCTACAGGATTACGTGTGAGTGAGCTTGTAGATTTAAAAATTGGCGATCTACATTTATCGATCGGTTTATTACAAACGATTGGTAAAGGAGACAAAGAACGTATCATTCCTTTAGGGGATTATGCGATACAATGGATCGAAAAGTACTTAGAAGAAGCCCGGCCTATGTTAACTAAAAAAAATCCCAATGAAACACATCTATTTGTAAATCATCATGGCAAGCCGCTTTCTCGTCAGGGAGTTTGGAAAAATTTGAAGCAGATCGTCCAAGAAGCGGGGATCGATAAAAATATCACACCGCATACCTTAAGACATAGTTTTGCTACTCATTTGTTGGAAAATGGCGCAGATTTACGTATCGTCCAGGAACTACTTGGGCATGCGGATATTTCAACTACTCAGATATACACTCATATCACAAAGCAGCGAATGGCAGATGTTTATAAACAGCATTTTCCAAGAGCCTGATCAAAGTAGGTACTCTACAGAAGAAGGTGAGATCATGTTAACGTATTATAGAAAAGAACAGCGGAAAATAGCTATGGGTTTGTTGAGTTTCCACCAAAAACTGACAGAATATCGTTCGTTGTTGAAAGAAATCGATATGTATGAAAATGACGAAAATCTTCATTTACTTCTTTGGACACCGGATGGAGAACAGAATATCCAAGGAATCATAGGGATCGAGTTAGAAGATTCTGTTGGGATAGTCGTTCATGATATTTCGATCACGCCTTCTTTTCGTGGCGAAAAACTTGGCTTTGAGCTTTTGAACGAAGTGCTGGAGCGATATCCAGAGCTGAAATTATACGGCACTGCTGCCACTTCTGCTTATTTATCTAAATGGAAAGAACACAATGAATAAATTTTATGGTAAACTAGAGAGTCGAAAAAGAAAGTTGGATGATGTTGCAAGAAATGAATGTAAAGTTAGATGTATTTGAAGGACCGCTTGACCTTCTTTTACATTTAATCAAGAAACTTGAAATTGATATTTATGATATTCCGATTGCTGCTGTAACAGAACAATATATGAATTATATTCACACGATGAAAACCTTGGAACTGGAAGTGGCTGGAGAATATATCGTTATGGCAGCAACATTGATGGCTATCAAAAGTAAAATGCTGTTGCCGAAACAAGAGTTGGAAGTGACAGATGATGATGAGCTTTTAACTGGTGAAGATCCGCGGGATGCACTTGTTGCCCAGTTGTTGGAATATCGTAAATTTAAATATGCAGCAGGACTTTTACATGAAAAAGAGTCTGAACGAAGTCTCTATTTTACGAAAGAACCAATGGATGTCGATGAATATAAGGAAGACAATCCTCTGCTGGAACCCAATCAATTAAATACGATCGATTTATTTTTGGCTTTTCATGCAATGCTTGAAAAGAAAAAAAATCGACAGCCTGTAGAAACGACAGTGGCTGGAGATGATGTGTCGATCGAAGAAAAAATAACTGCGATCTCACAAAAGATGGCTCAAATCGATCGGCAAACACCAGTGAATTTTGAAGATTTTTTTACATCCCATTCAAAACAGGAGATCGTCACAACTTTCATGGCTTTATTAGAGTTGATGAAAAAAGGGTCGATCCATGTTGAGCAAGAAGAAAATTACAGCACGATTTTGCTGTACAATACAGCAAATGAGATCGAATCTAGTACGGAGGAAACAGCGTGACCACAATTAGTCAAATCGAAGCGATTCTATTCGTTGTTGGTGAAGAAGGAATCGGACTGGAAGAATTATCGTATTTATTAGAACTTTCTACAGCGAAAACTTACGAAGCACTGACTGCATTAAAAGAGCGCTATGAAGCAGATGATCGATCTGCATTGAATATATTAGAAGTTGGTAATCATTTTGTCTTATCAACAAAAAAAATCTTTGCGCCATTGTTGAAAAAATATGCGCAATCACCGATTTCAAATGCTTTATCACAAGCTGCATTAGAAACATTGTCGATCGTAGCATATAAACAACCAATTTCAAGGGTAGAAGTTGACGAGATCCGAGGAGTTCAGTCAGCAGGTTCCATGCAAAAATTGGTTGCACGTCAATTAATAGAAGAAAAAGGGCGAGTAGACGGCCCGGGGCGTGCAATTTTATATGGGACGACTGCCTATTTCATGGATTATTTTGGTTTAAAATCATTAGAAGAGTTGCCGGATATTCAGCAAATGGAAGAAGAAATCGCTGAAGAATTGCCATTAGACCTCTTTTTTGACCGCTATAAAGAATTAAATGAAGAAGAACAAACGGAGATCAACGAATCGGAGGAAGAAAGCTAAATGGAGAGACTTCAAAAAGTAATTGCTCATGCCGGCATCACATCCCGCAGAAAAGCAGAAGAATATATTGTGAATGGTCGGGTCAAAGTAAATGGAAAAATCGTACGTGAACTTGGAACACAAGTTGGGAAAAGTGATCTAGTAGAAGTCGATAATGTGCCGATCTATAAAGAAGAGTACGGTTATTATTTGTTCTATAAGCCTAAAGGAGTGATCTCAGCAGTATCAGATGATAAGGGAAGGAAAGTCGTTACTGACTACTTTACTCATATCAAAGAACGCATCTATCCAGTCGGTCGATTGGATTATGACACATCAGGATTGCTGTTATTGACAAATGATGGTGAATTTTCACAACGTCTGACACATCCGAGCCATGAGGTAGATAAAGTATATGTAGCAAAGGTCAAAGGCTTAGCTAAAAAGCATGATTTTCTTCCATTAACAAAAGGAATCAAAATCGACGGCTATAAAACTGCGCCAGCAGCTTTTCAAATCATTTCTGTTGATTTAAAGACAAATACAAGTATTGTCGAATTGACGATCCATGAAGGGCGTAACCACCAAGTGAAAAATATGCTCCAAGCAGTTGGTTATCCAGTTCAAAAACTTAAAAGAGAAAAATACGGTGATTTAACATTAAAAGGACTTCGTCCGGGTGAGTATCGCTCGTTGAATAAAAAAGAAATCAGCGTGTTGATGAACCAGTCAAAATAAAGAGAGAAGGAGTGCGGGACAAAACTAAAAAATGGTTTTGCTTCGCACTCTAAAACGTTATAAAAGCTGGAAACAGAAGCAACTGTTTCGGTCCCCTCAGTTAATGTATATAGTTTCATTATTATTCAAAAAACAAAGTGAAGCTAGCAAATTTTGTCTGAATAAATGAAAAGTTATGTGATAATATGAACATAAAGATTGATTTTTCTCAAAAAGGTTGTATACTGTAGTTGTACTAAAAAATTAATAAAGGTTCGTCTTCAGGGGCAGGGTGAAATTCCCGACCGGTGGTTATAGTCCACGACCTACTTCTTTTGAAGTAGTTGAATTGGTGAAAATCCAATACCGACAGTAAAGTCTGGATAAAGAAGATAGGGCTTATTTGAATTGGCATTTTTCAAATAAGATAACTCTACTCTATTTTCCCTGTTGGAAAATAGAGTTTTTTTGCTGTGAATCACTACGCTAGGCTTCGATCTCATCAACTGCTAAAAGTTAAAGTACCTAAAATCAATTAGAAGTAGATGATGTTATTTATGGTTATGATCGTGTAAGATCAGGTATGATGCTTAGCAGAAGTAGTTACCGTTTTGAGTCACTTAAGTTTTTTTGGTCTTATAATTGGAAGGTCATCAAGCGCTGCTCACAGTTAAATGAGAATCTTAGTTGAAAGTGTTGGTTTAGAAAAGTTCATTTGAAGATGGGTCCTTAACAGGAGGATTTCATATGCGAAACAACAAGGTACAAAAAATGGTAAGTGTAGCAATGCTAGCAGCAATCGGGGTGGTATTACAGTTCGTGGCTTTTCCAATCATGCCTGCATTCAGTTTCTTGAAAATCGATTTTAGTGATATTCCAGTCATGATCAGCATGTTCTTATTTGGACCGCTGGCAGGAATCAGTACAGCATTTATTAGATCTGCTCTGCATTTGTTTACAACGGGAATATCGCCGCAAAATTTTGTTGGAGATGCTACAAGCTTTTTGGCAAGCACAATGTTCACCTTGCCGATGTATTACTTTTTTAAACGAGGAAGCCACAAAACAACAAATAAAGTATTCGGTGTGGTAACGGGAATTCTTAGTCTGACTATATTTATGTGTGTGGCTAACTACTTTGTGATTACACCAATTTATTTGAAGCTGTTCGGTCTGTCGGCTGGAGAATTCTTAGGAATGTCTTTAGCGAAATACGTAACGATCGGTATTCTTCCATTCAATTTAATCAAAGGAGCTATCGTGAGTGCTGTTTTCTTAGTCCTTCACGCCAAGTTATTACCATGGCTTTCTAGGAAACAACATCAGTTAGGAAATAAAAAACCAATAATGAAATAATGTATAGATAGAAGAATCGGGGAGCATCCTCGATTCTTTTTTTATTTGAAAACAAAATTATCTGCTAATGTGCTTCTTTCTGATAAAATATAAGGGAAAAGAAAGGGGCGAATCTAAAATTGAAAAAATGGCAAAAACGCTTGCTTTGGATAGCAGGAGTGATTGTTGCGCTGCTGTTGATCGGTCTGTTTTATCTTAAAACGATCACCTATACGCCAACTACCTCAGCGATCGAAAGTGCTGAAAAAGCCAAAAATGAAAATGGGACTTTAGTATTTAAAGGTGATCCAGAAAAACCATCAGTGATTTTTTATCAAGGTGCTTTAGTAGAAAATACTAGTTACAGCTTGTGGGCTGAACAAGTTGCTGAAGCTGGATACTCAGTTTATTTAGTGAAACAACCGTTAAATCTAGCAGTATTAGGACAAAACAAGGCAGAAGCAGTGATCCAAAAGAACCAGTTGAGTAATTATGTGATCGGAGGACATTCTTTGGGTGGTGTCATGGCTAGTCGTTTCGCAGCAGACCAAGAGAAACAAGCTGCTCCTAAAGGTGTTTTTTTTCTTGCAAGTTACCCAGATGAAAAAGGAAGTTTAGCGAAATTTACAGGACCGGTTTTATCGTTGACGGGTTCAGAAGATGGCGTATTGAACTGGACAGTTTATGATGAGTCAAAAAGATATTTACCGAAACAGACGCTTTATGAAAAAATAAGCGGAGGGAATCACGCAGGTTTTGGAAGCTATGGCGAACAAAAAGGGGATCATCCTGCATCGATCGATAACGAAGAACAACAACATGAAATAGCTGAGCATTTAATAAACTGGCTAAAGAATATAAAGTAAAAAAATAGAGAATAACAGAATCGGAGGCGATATATGGCATCCATTTTCTGTTATTCTTTATTTTTCAGTGATCTCTATTGCACGGACAGGACATTTGCGGTACGCTGTTAAGACATTAGACTGTTCATTTTCACTGATCATTTCCTGTTGGGCAGAATGATCATGATTTAAGAGTACGATCCCATCATCGTCATAATCGAAAATTTCAGGCGCATAGATTTGACATAGCCCGCAGGCAATACATTTATCTGGAATTATTTTACATAACATAGTGACACATCCTATTCTAGCATTTAAAGAGGTGAAACAATGGAGCCGCACTTTATTTTAACGTTATTTCAGCACGGATACAAGGTTCGAACATCGACATTATATCACCTTTTAAAAGGAAAGCGAACAAGCTCCGTTTTAGTCTATGGTTTTCTTTATGAAAATCTTCGTTTTTTTCAACTGTGTCCAGAATTGTCGGAACAGGAATTCAACAGGCAGATACACACATTGAACGAAGCTCAATTATTGTTAACAGACTTAACGGGAGAGGTTCAGATAACAACGCAAGGAAAACGATTATTATCTGAAAGCGATCAATCGATTCATTGGTTGGATAATTATCGCTTTGGCAAAACAGACGAAGAAATCTGGCGATTTTTGCAATTTTTAGTACAAGTGACTTCTCATTTATCTTATGGAGATAAAGAATATATCCCGCTCGAGCAATCACCGTTTTATCAAGCTTTCTTAAAACGCAGAATCGCATCCGTTTCAAAAAAAGAATTGATTCAAACGATGAAAGCCGAATGGCATTTTTTACTCTCACGTTTATCAAAAAGCGAAGCTGATTATTTTGCCCAGCAATTTTCTGGTTATCAGCAAATCGGCAAGATCGCCGCTCAAATACTGCAGAAAGAATCAACTCCATTTGAACAGCTTCTAATAAAAAAAGATTGGCTGCACCATTTACTCTATGAGATTGAAAATATGCCGGAAGAAACGTTTTTAAAACAATCGATTCAACCCTTTATAACAAAAAATGATAATCAGAGTATGAATCAAACAAAAAGCTACTTACATCAAGAGACTTCAATCGAAACAATTGCACAACAAAGAGGGATGAAAAAAAGTACGATTCAAGATCATTTACTGGAACTTGCTTTAACAGAAGAGATCCCTTTTGAACACTATATTTCAAAGGAAACTTATCGATTTTTGGACCAGCTTTCCAGCCCATGTCCACAATGGATCTATCGTTCCTTAAAACAAGAAAATGAACAACTTGATTATTTTGAATATCGGTTATATCAAATTGAAAAACTAAAAAAAGAAAGAGCTGATAAATTGCCATGATCGATCTAGAGCAGTTTTTACATGATAAATTTGGCTTTTCTACATTTAAACCAGGACAAAAAGAAGTGATCCAGCAATTGCTGGATAAAAAAGATACGTTGGCTGTTTTGCCGACAGGGACAGGGAAATCACTTTGTTACCAAATGATCGGAAAACTTACTGAAGGATTGGTTATTATCGTATCGCCTTTGCTATCTTTGATGGAAGATCAAGTGATTCAATTACAAAAGCAAGGAGAAATAAGAGGGATAGCATTAAATAGCAGCTTGAACTTTTTTGAAAAACAATATGTGTTGGCTCATTTGAGTCAATACAACTATATTTTTGTTAGTCCTGAAACATTGCTGCAAAAAGATGTTCGGACAAAGCTTGCTCAAGAGACAGTGTCACTATTTGTTGTAGATGAAGCGCACTGTGTTGCTCAATGGGGGGTCGATTTTAGACCAGAGTACACGAAACTTGCTCAAATTCAGCAAGAATGTGGTTTTCCTTTGACTCTAGCACTAACGGCTACCGCAACACCAACAGTCAAGGAGGAAATCATCGCTCAATTGTTTTCTCACAGCCGAGAAGTGTCGCAAATCGTATACTCTGTCAATCGGCCGAATATTGGACTCATGGTCGATCAAACGACGGAAAAAGAAGAACAGCTGATTTCTTATCTGATGCAATTGAAACAAAAAGGGATCATTTATTGTGCGACAAGAAAAACAGCCGAAGCACTTGACCGTCTTATCAAAGAACAAACGAACTTGAAAACAGCGTATTATCATGGCGGCTTGACTCCTGTTGAACGCAGCTTACTGCAGCAGCAGTTTGTCCACAATCAACTAGATGTCTTATGTGCGACGAATGCTTTTGGAATGGGCATCGATAAACCAGATGTTCGTTTTGTCATTCATTATGACTGTCCGGATAGTTTAGAAAATTATGTTCAGGAAATCGGTCGCGCGGGGCGAGATGGACTGGAAAGTATTGCGATCTTACTTTATCAAAAAGGCGATGAATCGATCCATTATTATTTTCAATCTGAAAGTCGGATGGATCGTGAACTCCTACATGCATTGATATCTTCACTTTCTGAAAATGAACTGGCAGATTTAGAATTGAGTGAGATCCAACAAAAATGGATTCAAGGGTTTCTGGATCAAGAATATACAATTGAAGAGTTGGAACAAAGATTATTAAGAAAAGAGAAAGAACGTCAACAACAATTGAGAATTATGTTAAACTATATCCAGCATTCAAACTGCCGACGTCGATTCATTCAACAGTATTTCTCAGAGGAAGTAGAAGAAAATCATCAAATATTCTGCTGTGATAATTGTGGCTTATCCTTTGACAGTTATCGAGCACAAATAGTACAATCACCAGAAGAAAACGAAATCCTCGATCGGTGGGAGGACATTTTGATAAGATTATTTAAAGAATGAAAATAATCTTTTTTTAGACTGCAGCATAGAAAAAGCTGTGGTATAATAGCAAAAGAGAATTTTTAGGAGGAACAGATACGTGAGTAAACGAGATAAGAAAAATGGTGTACGCGAACCATGGGAGCAGTCAATTTATGATACAGAAAAGGGTGCGGGAGGTTCTCGTTCAGAAAAGCGTCAACAAAAGAAAGGAAACACAGTTTTTCTAACGATTTTAGTTATCTTATTACTATTGATCATTTCACTTCCAGTAGGAACTTACCTTTATGTAATGAGAGATAAAAAGCCTGATGCAAGTAAACAAGCGAGTCAGCCGTCATCGTCAGTTGTCGTTCAATCGTCAACTAAAAACAGCACGACACAACCTTCGTCATCAAGTGAATCGCAACAGCAGTCTACTTCATCATCAGAAGGTGAAACAGATCCAAATGGTGTAACAACACCATCATCAAGTCAAACAGAGACTGGTGCAGTTTATGATGCTGTTCAGTCTGGAGAAGGTCCTAACCAAGTTGCTCAAAGAAACGGCATAACATTAGAGGAACTATTACAATTGAATGGTATGACTGGCGACGAAACACTGCAACCAGGTGATCAATTACGTGTAAAATAATAAAAAATAAAGCAGCAGGAAATGTCCCAATGTTTTCTGCTGTTATTAAGGGTCTGAAGCAAAACAGTGATCGTTTTGTACCAGACTCTTTTACTATGTGATAAACAAGGGAGCGCATTATGAAAAAGATTAGTATTGCAATCGATGGTCCGGCTTCATCCGGCAAAAGTACTGTAGCAAAGATTTTAGCTAAAAAACTAAATTATATATACTGTGATACAGGTGCGATGTATCGTGCATTGACCTATTTAGCGATCCAAAAGAATATTGATTTTGAAGATGAAACGGGTTTAGTCAAATTATGTTTGGAGCATACGATTTCATTTAAGCAAACTGATAAAGAGCAATTAGTTTTTGTCGACAGTAATGAAGTAACGGAAGCAATTAGACAGCCGGATGTTACAAACGCTGTCTCGATCGTTGCGAAACATAAAGAAGTTCGAGAAAAAATGGTCGAACTGCAACAAGCGATCGGTCAAGCTAGAGGAGTAGTGATGGATGGCCGAGACATCGGTACAGCAGTCTTGCCAGATGCGGAAGTCAAGATCTTTTTGGTTGCCAGTGTTTCAGAACGGGCAGAAAGACGTTATAAAGAAAATCAGGAAAAAGGAATCACAACAGATTTTGAAACATTGAAAAAAGAAATCGAGCAGCGTGATCACCTTGATTCAACTCGAGCTGTGTCACCTTTGAAGCAAGCGGAAGATGCAGTGAAGATCGATACGACAGGTTTAACTATAGAAGAGGTCGTAGCAGCAATTGAGCAAGTTATTTTAGCAGCTAGTTAAATGCTACTTTCACCTTTACAAATCAGATAAGGATATAGTTTCTTTGTCTTTAAGCAAGAAAATTTCTTCTTCTCTGAAAGAAAAAAAAGAAAATGAGAGAAATCGCTTTATTTTTTCTGGAAAATCCCGTACTATTAAGGGAGTAGGTCAGTTTTTTACGAATTTTTGGTGGCATAGGAGGATTAGTATTCATGACAGAAGACAAACAAATGGAAAACAGCAATGAAACAATGGAAGATGTAATGAACAGCGTCCAAGAAGTAAACGTTGGCGACATCGTTAAGGGTGAAGTACTTGCCGTTGAGGACAAACAAGTGATTGTTGGTATTGAAGGCGCCGGTGTTGAAGGCGTAGTTCCCGCAAAAGAGTTATCTACGACTCAAGTAGAAGATATCAATGAATTAGTTAAAGTCGGTGACATATTAGATTTAGTAGTCATCACATCAATCGGTAAAGATAAAGAAAATGGCAGTTATTTACTTTCAAAACGCCGTTTAGATGCTAAAAAAGTTTGGGAAGAGATCGAGCAAGATTTCCAAGCCGGAAAAATCATCGAAGCACCTGTTACAAATGTTGTAAAAGGCGGTTTAGTTGTTGATGTTGGTGTACGTGGATTTGTTCCTGCATCAATGGTTGAAGATCATTTTGTAGATGATTTCTCTGAATACAAAGGGAAGACGTTGACGTTCAAAATCATTGAAATCGAACCTTCAGAAAATCGTTTGATTTTATCTCATAAAGCTGTTGTTGAAGCTGAAAAGGAATCGAAGAAAAAAGATATTCTAGCAACATTGCATGATGGCGATATCGTGGATGGAAAAGTTGCTCGTTTAACTGATTTCGGTGCATTTATCGATTTAGGCGGTATTGACGGATTGGTTCACGTATCAGAAATCGCTCATCAGCATGTTGGTAAACCAAGCGATGTTTTATCTGTTGGCGATGATGTGAAAGTCAAGATCCTTTCGATCAATCCAGATGAAGAGCGTGTTTCATTATCTATCAAAGAAACATTGGCAGGACCGTGGGAAGATATCGAAAATAAAGCAGCTGTCGGCTCTGTTCTTGACGGAGTTGTTAAGCGTTTAACTAGCTTTGGTGCATTTGTTGAAGTTTTCCCTGGCGTGGAAGGCTTAGTGCATATCTCTCAAATTTCGCATAAACATATTGCAACTCCTCATGAAGTACTGCAAGAAGGCGATGCGATCCAAGTAAAAGTATTAGAAGTCAATCCTGAAGAACATCGTATTGCTCTAAGTATTAAGGCATTAGAAGCAAAACCAGAATCTAAAGAAGAACCAAAAGATGTTGAAGATTATGAACTTCCAGAAGAAAATACTGGATTCACAATGGGTGATATCTTAGGTGATGCATTAAAAGGTCAGGACACAGACTCAGAATAATTTTCAGTCTGAAGGTAGAGTATAAATGCTCGGTCTGATTTTTATCACCGTTTATTAAGAATAAAAGTCCACGATAAAACTGTTTTCTAGTTTTATCGTGGACTTTTTTTGTTCATTGATAAATAATTCTTAAATCAGCTGGGGTATGTTCCCCATGATACTGTTTACGAAATTGATGAGGCGATTGTCCTACTTTTTTCTTGAATAATTTACTGAAATAGGTTGAGTCTATATAACCGACCGTTCCTGAAATTTCAGTAATAGACTCCTCTGTTTTCATCAATAGCTGTTTCGCTTTTTCAATCCGATAAGCAGTTAAATAATCAATGAAATTCATTCCAACAGCTTCTTTAAAGAAGCGACTGACATAGTGACGATTTAGGTGCATGATATCAGCTAAGGTGGTCAAGTTGATCTCCTCATTATAGTGTTCGTGGATATAATCTAAGATAGTATTGATTTGTTCTTTAGCTAAAACAGTTGGTTTATTATTTAATACATCCATGAGTGAAACTTGATTTAAGGATCTGACACAACGGTCGATCGCAACTTTCAATTCATCAAAATCAACGGGTGTAAGTAAATAGTCGATGACTCCACAGCGCAGTGCCTGATGAAGGCTTTGAAAGCTCTCGTGTTCAGTCAAAATGATCACTTTGATATTCGGCAAAGTTTGAACTATTTTTCGTTTCACAATAAATCCGTCGATGTCCAAATGGTCAATCGAAATCAACAAAATCTCAGGTAAAAATTCTTCTGTGATTTTTAGTGCTTCTACTTTAGTTGTAGCTGGAGGTAGGATTTTTATATTCATGAAAGAATCGTTGATCGATTGTTGAAGCATCGATTGCTCCTGTAGATCATCACTGACAATCAATAGTCGGCACATAAACAAACCCTCATTTCTTTGTGAAATTTATTTTACAATCTTATCATACATTGAATAAGTAGCGCTTTCAAGTGTAATTCTTTGTGAAATAATTACAGGAAAAAGTAAATATTGTCCATAATCTTCTTAAATTTGTCCCTAACAAATTGGCTAAAATAGATTAAACTCTATTTGTAAGCGTTTAAAAAAGAAGGGGTGGCCGATATGACAGAAGAAATCAAAGTAAAAGAAATCGAAGCTCTTGTTGAGACAGCAAAAAATGCGCAAAAGAAGTACGAGCACTTTACGCAGGAACAAGTAGATGCGGTTGTTAGAAGTGTTTACCAAGCTACGCTAAAGAATGCAGAAAAATTGGCTATAGCGGCAAATGAAGAGACAGGATTTGGGAAAGTATCTGATAAAATAATCAAGAATACTTTTGCAAGTGAACAAGTGTATGAGAGCATCAAAGATTTAGCGACAGTTGGAATCATCAATCGCCTTGAGCAGGAAAAAATCATCGAGATCGGTATACCTTTAGGAGTGGTTGCTGGCTTGATTCCATCAACAAATCCAACGGCAACGGTCATTTTTAAATCATTGATTGCTCTAAAAACTGGAAACGCAATTATTTTTTCACCACATCCGAAAGCATTGAATGCGATTTTATTAGCTGCTGAAATTATTGAAAACGCAGCTGTTGCTGCTGGCGCGCCGGCAGGTTTGATTCAAGTGATCAAAGAGCCCACTTTAGAAGCAACAGGAGCTTTAATGAAGCATCCGGATGTCTCTTTGATTCTTGCGACGGGTGGCAAGGCAATGGTCCAAGCAGCTTATAGCTCGGGAAATCCAGCAATTGGTGTAGGGCCTGGCAATGTTCCTGTATTGATCGATCACTCTGCAGATATTAATCATGCAATAAACTGTATTGTCAGCAGTAAAACTTTTGATAATGGTATCATTTGCGCTTCAGAACAGGCTTTAGTCGTGGAAGCATCTGTCAAAAATGACGTCATTGAACAATTAAAAGCGAAGAATGCTTATTTTATGAATGAGGAAGAAGCGGCTAAAGTCAGCCGTTACATTTTGAGAGAGACAGGCACTCTGAATCCTGAAATAGTTGGAAAAAGTGCAGTCGATGTAGCGGAATTAGTAGGTATTAATGTACCAGCAAGTACCAGTATTTTAATTTCAGAACAGACAGAGATCGGTCGGCACAATCCATACTCTAGAGAGAAACTAACACCGATCCTAGGGCTGTATACTGTAACTTCTTTCAAAGAAGGTGTCGATACATGTAAAGCTTTACTAGCAAATGAAGGAACAGGTCATACTGCTGTTCTTCATACGACAACGGATGCGAATGCGGAAACGTTTGGTTTAGAAATGAAAGCCTCTCGTATTTTAGTCAATACACTTGGCGCTTTAGGCGCAATCGGAGCGACGACAAAACTGGCACCTTCGATGACTTTAGGGTGTGGTGCCATGGGTGGCAGTAGTACAACGGATAATGTAACAGCACGTCATTTGATGAATATCAAACGTATAGCTTATGGTATAGAATGATCGATCATTAGAAGAATGACAGGGATAGTTGAACGGTACTGTAATTAATGACGAATGAAGTCATTTATACAGTACCGTTCTTTTTTCATCTTTAAACATATATTTCACTAGTTTTTCTTGCATCTTCGACAGGCATTAGGTAAACTAGTAAAGATTGAAAACTTGTCAAGGAGGTAGTTTGAATGGCAAATCCAACAATTGCAATTGTCGGTCGCCCGAATGTAGGAAAGTCGACGATTTTTAACCGTATAGCTGGTGAACGAATTTCTATCGTTGAAGATACACCAGGTGTCACCAGAGACCGTATTTACGCCACAGGAGAGTGGTTAGGTCGCGAATTTAGTATAATCGATACAGGTGGTATCGATCTTAGTGACGAGCCGTTTATGGAACAAATCAAGCATCAGGCAGAAATCGCGATCGAAGAGGCCGATGTCATCATTTTCGTTGCCAGCGGCAGAGAAGGCGTGACAGATGCAGATGAACTTGTAGCAAAAATTTTATACCGTAGTAAAAAGCCAATCATTTTGGCTGTGAATAAAGTCGATAACCCAGAAATGCGTAATGATATTTATGAGTTTTATGCGTTAGGATTAGGAGATCCATTTCCAATTTCAGGAAGTCATGGACTTGGTATCGGTGATGTACTGGATGAAGCAGTTAAGCATTTTTCAACTGAAATCGAAGAAGAAGAGGAAGGCATAATCAAGTTTAGCCTGATTGGACGTCCGAATGTAGGGAAATCCTCATTGATCAACGCAATTTTAGGTGAAGAACGAGTGATCGTTTCTGATATTGAAGGCACGACGAGAGATGCCATCGACACACACTTTGAATCTGAAAATGGGCAAAAGTTCCTGATGATCGATACAGCAGGAATGCGTAAACGCGGAAAAGTCTATGAAAGTACTGAAAAGTATAGCGTAATGCGTGCGATGCGTGCGATCGAACGTTCAGATATTGTTTTGATGGTTCTAAATGCGGAAGAAGGTATTCGTGAACAAGATAAAAAAGTTGCCGGTTATGCACATGAAGCTGGACGAGGCATCATCATCGTCGTCAATAAATGGGACACGTTGAAAAAAGAAACAAATACCATGCGTGATTTTGAAGAAGAAATTCGTGATGAATTCCAATATTTGGATTATGCACCGATCATTTTCGTTTCAGCTGTAACGAAGCAGCGTTTAAATAAGCTGCCTGAGCTGATCGAAACTGTCAGCATGAACCAAAACCTACGAATTCCGTCAGCGTTATTGAACGACGTAGTGATGGATGCGATCGCGATCAATCCAACACCGACCGATAAAGGGAAACGTTTGAAAGTTTTTTATGCTACACAAGTGGCTATCAAACCGCCAACCTTCGTGATTTTCGTGAATGAAGAAGAATTGATGCATTTTTCTTACGCACGCTTTTTAGAAAATCAAATTCGAAAAGCATTCACTTTTGAAGGAACACCGATCAAAATTATTCCAAGAAGACGGAAATAGCGCATTTTACCACACTTTTTTCAAATGTACAAACAAATTCATTGAGTTCTAAAAAAAAATGACATTTTTTGAAAAAACTGGTTAAAAAGCATCAAAAACCTTGCTATTACAAGCTTCCTATGATATCGTGATAACAGAATATTGAACCAAATCAATATTTGTACGTCATTTTTGGACCACTCAAAAATGAACGTAAATTCGATATCTATTAGATATCCTATCCCTTGTGGAGGAGGTGAAATAATCCATGGCAAATAAAGCAGAATTAATCGAAAACGTTGCATCTTCAACTGGTCTAACTAAAAAAGACGCAACTGCAGCAGTGGATGCTGTATTTTCAACAATCCAAGAATCTCTTGCTAAAGGTGAAAAAGTTCAATTAATCGGTTTTGGTAACTTTGAAGTTCGCGAACGTGCGGCTCGTAAAGGACGTAACCCACAAACTGGTAAAGAAATTCAAATCGCTGCAAGTAAAGTACCTGCGTTCAAACCAGGTAAAGCCTTGAAAGATGCTGTTAAATAAGACAGTTCTTAGAACCCTTGATATTCAGGGGTTCTTTCTTTATTTTGGAATGATAAAAAGCTGAGATAAGTGCTGCTTCCATAATAGATGGATGTTGACAGCATTTATCTCAGTTTTTTAAGGATAAGGAATAATTAGTTATGTCAAAAACAAGTTTACCTATGAACAGTTAAAGCGACTAATTATTCAAATTAGATCGAACCACTATGCTCCTAGAAAGTTGTATGTTTAAGGAGTGCGCTAAAGTCCACATCATACATTTTCTTTGAAGCAATTTTATTATAAGTTGCATATGAGAATTTTATATGCTGGAAAAAGGAATATTTTGTAGGGAAATGTGAATCAATAATGTCTGTTCTTTAAGAAACCCTAAAGAAGCATTATTATTGGGTCAAAGTGATCGTTTGGGAAAATAGTCCCTCCCTCTTTATGTTTTCCGGCAAATAATGGTAGAATAAAGAAGAGGGGTGACAGCGATGGAGTTCACTTACGCAAAGAATGATCAAGAAACCACGATTACATATGGAAAAACCTTCGCTTCTCAGCTCAGAGCAACGACGGTGAAGGCAACACATGTTTTTTTGATCACCAATCAACGATACTATGATTTGTTTGCGGATAAATTTATTCAGTTTTTTGATGAGGGACAGGAGATCGATTGGTTTATTTGTAAGAATGATGCGCATTGCAATAATATGAATGAACTTGAAAGTCTTCTCACGTTTATCGCAGATTTTGACCAGCAACAGGACTTCTTGTTTTTAGGTATCGGAAATGAAGGAGTAATTCAATTGACTAGTTTTTTGCACAGTACCTCAGTGCTGACATCGGCCTGCTGGTTACTCCCTTTATCAGTTCGTGCACTTAGTAAGAGCTTACTTGGTGATGCTGAAATAGAACTAAGCAATCATCCTGTATTAAAAAATACAGTGCTCCCAGAACAAATTATCTATGATCATACGCTGATCACAGACCATGGGGATGGAAAATTAGTGGATTTTCTGATTTTTATCCGATGCGGTATTGTGCGAAGTCATGATTATTTAAGAGTCCTTTTTAAAAACTATAATGATCGTTCAAAATTAAATCAGCAGTCATTTGCTGCTTTATTGAATGAAATGATTCATTATTATGAGATAGATGGACAAAAAATCGATCAGTTTGGTACACTATTCGAGCACGGCTTTTCTGAAGCAGCCAATGGACATCTTTTATCTAGAAATATGAAGCGTCTTTTAGGTTGTTTATTACAGTTACTTTGGGCACAGAAAATTAGTGGTTTTTCTTTTCATTATAAAAATTTTGTCATCTGGTTGATCCACTTAGGCTTTCCTGTCGATTTTCCAGAACAAATTTTGACTAGCGATTATGTGGAAGGGATTTTGACCTGTGTTGACCGAGGAGAGCGGGCACTTTTGTTAAGCGAAATCGGCAATGGTGATCAGCTTGAAAAGCCAAAAGCAGAAGACTTGTTACAGACTGTTGAACAATATAGACGAATAATAAACGAAATCAGAGGGCAGAACGATGACAACATATAGCGAAAAAATGCTACAAGCATTACATGAAGATGATTTAGCGCAAGCGCAATTGATGCTTGCAGAAGCAATTAGAAAAGATGATGATGATGATACTCTTGCAGATTTAGGTGAAGAGTTGTTGTCATTAGGTTTCCTAGAAGAAGCAAAATTGATTTTTGACCATTTACTATCGATTTTCCCAGATGCGGAAGGATTAAATATTCCGTTGGCAGAGATTGCGATCGAGAATAATTTGATCGATGAAGCCTTTGAATATTTAGAAAAAGTAACGAAAGACAGTGATAGCTATGTTCAAAGCCTGCTTGTTACAGCAGATTTATATCAAGTGATCGGTATTCCAGAAGTCAGTGAAGCAAAATTGAAGGAAGCACAACAGATTTTACCGAATGAACCACTTATTTTATTCGCTTTAGGCGAGTTATATTTTGTAAATGGACAATTTGGTGAAGCTGTAGAAGCATACACTACTCTGCTTGAAGAACAAGTAACAGAAATTTCCGGAGTTTCGATCAATGAACGCCTTGGAAGCTGTTACAGTATGACTGGTGAATTTGAAGAAGCTATTCCCTACTTGGAAAAGGCTTTGGGAGAAGGGCAGACAGATGAGCGTCTATTTCAGCTTGCGTTCACGTATTTACAGCTGCACGAAAATCAAAAAGCTATTGCATTGCTGCAGCAATTGAGAGCTTTAAATCCTCATTATCAGTCGTTGTATCTTTCATTAGGGGAAGCGTTACAAGAAGAGGAACAACTTGAAGAAGCTCAAAGCGTTTTGACAGAAGGAATCAAAGAAAATCCATTTCAAGTTGATTTATACCATCTTGCTTCTGAAAATGCTTATCGTCTACATGATACAGAACAAGCAGAAGAGTTATTGAAAAAAGCTCTAGAACTTGGGGAAAAAACAGATGAAACGCTGCTTACCTTAAGTAATTTGTATTTAAATGAAGAACGCTTTGATGAAGTTGTCGAAGTCGTTCAAAAGATGGAAGAACAAGGACATCCTTATGCTGAATGGAATCTCGCTCATGCATATAATGAACTGGAAGAATTTGCATTGGCAAAAGTTCACTACGAGCAGGCATATCAAGAGCTTAACCACGAACCTGATTTTTTGAAAGAATATGCGGTATTTCTACGTGAAGAAGGTCAGTTGGAAAAAGCGAAGGAATTATTACAGCATTATCTCCACCATGAGCCTGGTGATACAGAAGCACAATCATTACTGGATGATATAGAAGAAAGATAGGTGATGACGATGTTTGTCAATGTCTCTGATAAGAAAGAATTTTTACTTTGGTTAGTGAACAATGTTTCTTTTAGTCAAAGAGAAGTTTTATGGATCTTGAATTATTTGATCAACCATGAAGCGATTTTAAATAATGTGCATTTTGTTGAGCATGCAGATAAAGCGGTGCGAGGAATAAAAGTTACATCAAAGGAAATGGAAGACGATCCTATTATTTTATTTCTTTCAGGAAAAGAGTTTACAGATACGGATCAGATTTTCCATGAAATTCGTATGAACTGGAAAGAAGCCCTGTATATTGAATGCATATTCGATGGTTCTTGGCAAAATAGCCAATATTTATCCATTTTGGAGGATAATCCGTATGCTCGCTGGAATGAACAGGTCAGTGAAGAGATCGTGAAAAATATCAATACTTTTTTTGCTCAAGAAGAAAAACAAGCTAAAATCGACTTATTGTATAGTCAAATTGATTTAGCGTTGGAAGATGATAATTATGAAGCGTTTCTTGAATTATCAGATGAACTGAATCATTTGAAAAATTCATGATAAATATTAAAAGGAGTGAAACGAAAGGCTAGCCCTTTTCTTCACTCCTTTTAAGGTCAATTTACGACCTTTTTCTTTCTAAATAATGTTTTAGTTGGACGGGCATAAGTAAAGCCTTCACCAATGGCCTCATGAACATTGATGACTGAGATGAACGCTTTCGGATCCAGTTCATGAACGATTCGTTTGATTTCCATCAATTCACTTGGGCTAACGACCATATAAAGCACTTTTTTCTCTCCCTGAGAGTAACCACCTTGACCATTCAAATAAGTAACACCACGTTCTAAAATAGCCATAACGACTTCACCGATATCTTCTGTATGATCAGAAATGACCAACATCCCTTTTGCAGCATATGCTCCATCCAGCACAGAATCAACCACGCGGCTAAATACAAACGATACGATCAGTGTATACATCATTCGTTTAACATCAATGTAACTTAGTGACAGAACAAGGACTAAAATATCAAAAATCAGTAATGAGCGTCCCATGCTGACCCCATAATTCTTTTCTAAAATCCGAGCAATAACATCTGTTCCACCAGTGGTTCCGCCAACACGATAGACAAAACCGCTGCCTAAGCCTGCAGCTAACCCCGCAAGTAAAGAGGCAATCAACAAATCGTGATCTAGATTAATGTCGATCGGGAAACGTTGCCATAGCCATAAAAAAACGGATAAAGAGACCGTTCCTAAAATAGTATAATAAAATGAATGTTTACCAAGAACTTTGCCACCGATCAAAATCAGTGGAATATTGATGATCAGCGTTGAGTATGCTGGATCAATATGAAATAATGCTCGTAAAATCAAGGTGATCCCTGTCACGCCGCCTTCGGCTAAGTCATTTGCAATATTGAAAGTAACTAAACCAAACGCATAGAGGCAGGTCCCGGCTAAAATCAGCAAAACGTCTTTCATATAAAATTTCTTTTCTTCCATAACTCCACTCCCTAACAACTCAAGATTTAGCTATTATTCTTTATGATAAGTTGTCTATATCCAGTACTCACTTTAGCATTCTACAGATAAAACAACAAGTAGAACCTTTCCAGATCACAAAGTTTTTGATAAGATGAATAGAGTAAGAAAGGTTGCGATAAAATGAAAGAGAATAAACAGTCATTGTACTCGATGCAGCAAGAAGTCGATGCGTATATCCAGCAATTTAAAACAGGCTATTTTTCTCCATTGAGTCAGATGGCTCGTTTGACTGAAGAGGTCGGGGAACTAGCAAGAGAAATCAACCACTATTATGGTGAAAAGCCTAAAAAGGCAAACGAGCAGCCAAAAACAGTTGCCGAAGAATTAGGAGATGTATTGTTTGTGACGATGATCATGGCCAACTCTCTAGATATAGATTTAACAGAAGCATTTCAAAAGAATATGGAAAAATTCAATCAGCGAGACAAATATCGTTTTGAACGAAAGGATGGTCAGACAAATGATTAAAGTGTTAGTAGCAGGTTTCAAAGGGAAAATGGGCGCTACAGCGACCAAAATGGTGTTAGACCATGATGATTTTGAATTAGTAGGTGTATTAGATCCGTTTGAGGAAAAAAATCATCTGAATGAATTAGCTGAATATAAAGGGATCGATGTCCCTATTTTTAAAAATAAAAAAGAAGTAGTATCTGTTAAGCCAGATGTGTGGATAGACTTTACTATTCCGGCAGTTGCTTATGAAAATACTCGTTTTGCGATCGAAAACCACATTTCACCAGTAGTTGGAACGACGGGGTTAACAGAAGAACAACTGTCTGAATTAACGACACTCTCTGAAGAACTTAAAGTCGGTGGGTTAATAGCTCCTAATTTTGCTGTTGGTGCAGTTTTGATGATGCAGTTTGCTCAAAAGGCGGCAGCCTATTTTCCAGATGTGGAAATCATCGAGCTTCATCATGATAATAAGCTGGATGCTCCGAGCGGAACTGCACTTAAAACAGCTGAAATGATGAGCGAAGTTCGCCAAAAGAAAGCGCAAGGACATCAAGAAGAAAAAGAGCTGCTTGCCGGTGCACGAGGCGCAGATTTTGATGGGATGAAAATCCATAGTGTGCGCTTGCCGGGATTGATCGCACATCAGCAAGTTCAATTTGGCGGTGTTGGTGAAGGATTGACGATTAGACATGATTCTTATGACCGTAGCTCGTTTATGACTGGAGTCGCTTTAGGTTGTGAAAAAGTGATTCATTTAGACAAATTAGTTTATGGATTGGAAAATCTTCTATGAAATTAGAGTTAGTTCCAGATGAATTTATCAAATCATCTGATATTTTAAAAGAAATCCACTCGCATGGATATGAAGCTTATTTTGTTGGGGGCAGTGTTCGTGATGCTTTATTAGGTCAAGAAATTCATGATGTAGACATTGCTACTAGTGCTTACCCAGAAGAGATCAAACAAATATTTAAACGGACGATCGATGTTGGGATCGATCATGGAACGGTTCTAATATTAGTAGGCGAAGAACAATATGAGATTACGACTTTTCGAACGGAATCTACCTACCAAGATTATAGAAGACCGGACAAAGTTACTTTTGTCCGTACACTAAAAGAGGATCTGAAACGACGTGATTTTACGATCAATGCATTGGCAATGACTGTCGAAGGTGAAATCATTGATTTATTTGATGGTATGTCAGATCTGAATCAGCAAATCATTCGAGCAGTAGGAAACCCGAAAGAACGGTTTCATGAAGATGCTTTACGTATGATGCGCGGTTTACGGTTTGCCAGTCAGCTTGATTTTTCGATTGAAGATAATACTCTAGCTGCGATCCAAGAATTTCATTCGTTACTTGAAAAAATCTCGGTGGAGCGGATCGCTGTTGAGTTCAGCAAATTGTTATTAGGGAAAAATAGACGAGCTGGAATCTTACCTTTTGTCGAGACGGAATGTTATCAATATTGTCCAGGATTAAAACAATCAGGTGACGCTTTACTAAGGTTTGCTGATTTCCCAGAACGAAGGATAGAGACGGAAGCACAAGCGTGGACATTACTGATCAAAACGATCGGGCTAAAAGAAAATGACCTGCGCAGCTTTTTAAAATCATGGAAGCTTTCCAATCATTTACTTCAGGAAGTACAACAATTATTATATGGTTTAGAGAAACGTCTCGTTGCTGATTGGCAAGCCATCGATTTGTTCGATTTAGGATTAGAAGCGGTTGTATCCGTTGAAAAACTATTGTTTTATTATAACCAAAAGAGTAAAATTGAAGAAGCAAGTAAACTATATTTAAGTCTACCTATCCATGATCGCAAAGAGCTAGCCATTACAGGCAATGACCTGATGAAGTCTTTTGACAAAAAGCCTGGAAAATGGTTGGGTGATCTAATTCAAACGATCGAGAGAGCGGTTGTTGATGGACAGGTTGAAAATACGCGGGAAGCATTACTTTCTTTTGCAAAAGACGATCTTGAGAAGGAGTGAGCGCCATGGAAAAATTTTCTAAGTCGTTTATTGTCAGTCAAAAAGATACTGCAAAAGTGATCGGATCAGGTGATCTAGATGTTCTTGCAACACCTGTATTGATCACGATGGTTGAAAATACAGCCAAAGATTTCTTGGCTAAAGAATTGACACCAGAAGAATCGTCAGTCGGTACGATGATCAGTGCGAAACATTCAAGACCTTCAAAAGTAGGAGCTGAAATTTTCGTTCATATCAAGGTTGAAACAAGAGAGAAATCTAAAGTCGACTTTTCTTTTGAGGTTTTAGACAATGAGCAAGTCGTAGCTTCTGGAACGCATCAAAGAGCTGTTATCTTAACAGATGTATTTTTAAGCAAATTAGCGCTTTCTAAATGATGAAGCGAATAGAGTGACCTAGTTTAAAAGTTATGCTAAACTTAAAAATGTATAAAATATTTTAGTAAGGAGACTTATATCATGAGTAGAGAAATGACAGGATTGAAGTTTTATTTTAGAAATGGTGAAACATGGACGATCGGACGCCGCTTTATCGGAGACCTATGGATCAAACAAATTACAACAAGTTTTGGTCGTATCCACGGAAGCGAGTTTATGGAAATCCATCCATGTGAAGGCTTTAAAATCGAAATTTTCCAAGAAGGGGATCATGTTCAAACACATGACATCAACCTTGGTGGATTAGAATTAGGTATGTTCGCCCGTGCCTTAAAATATGAAGATATTGAACGTATGGAAATTTTATACAAAACAGGTACACCTGACTTAGTATACTTCCCATATAAAGACAAAACTGACGAAGGTTTAGACAACGTATACCAATCAACTAAAGTCAGCGAAAAAACAAAAAGCTTGTATATCGTGATCGATCCAACACAAACAGTTGATGATGTTTATGGTGAAGAGCTTTAATAGTAAATGATCTAATGAAGAGGCAAATCTCATAGTTTTGCCTCTTCATTTTACGATCAGAAATAATTAGAAAAATAAGAAAATTCAGATAAAATGAACGGCAGTTTTAAACATGCCCGAAAAAAATTGTTGACACTTGTAAATTTGAGGTATATACTAAGAACAATTCTTAAATAAATCAGTTACGGAGTGATTCATATGACAAGCATGAAGCATAACCAATTACAACTGAATAATTATTACTTTAGCTATTTTAGATGAGTTTGTGTTCATGAACATTGTGGATGCAAACAGACGCGTTTGTATCTATGATGGCTAGGGAATTTTGAGATGACTTTCAGCCGCGTAGATGAGAAATCTATAGTGGCTTTTATTTTACCTATTTTTTTGCAAGGTGTTCACTGTAGATTTTTCTGAAAATTTACGTGAACCCTTTTTTTGTTGAAAAGATTGTTAGAGGAGGAGATGAGTTGGGCAATAAAATTACAGGAAATACGAGGTTGACTGCACTATTTGCCACACCGGCTCGACATAGTGTTTCGCCAATGATCCATAATACAGCATTTCAGGCATTAGGGATCGATGCTGTATATCTAGCTTTTGATGTTGGGACAAGTAGTCTTGAAAGGGCGATCGATTCAATCAAAAACTTAGATATGCTAGGTGCCAATTTATCGATGCCGAATAAAATTTTAGCGGTTGATTACATGGATGAGTTAAGTGAGTCGGCCCGATTGATCGGGGCGATCAATACGATCAAAAATGACAATGGTCGACTAATTGGCCACAATACGGACGGCATCGGCTTTTTAAAAAGCCTAACAGATATGAATGTCAATATTATTGGTCGAAAAATAACCATTCTCGGAGCAGGCGGAGCGGCAGCGGCTATCATAGCACAAGCAGCACTGGATGGAGTGAATGAAATTGCAGTATACAACCGCAAAAGCCCTTCATACGAAAAAGCTCAATTGAAGTTAAAAGCCATCGCTGAACAGACGGGTTGCAGTATTATTTTAAATGACTTGGCTGACGAACAAGCTTTAGCTAAAGATATCGAAGAAAGTATTTTACTATTGAACACAACTTCTGTTGGGATGAAACCATTAGAAAAAGCGATGCCTATTCAAGATTTTTCAGTTATCCGATCCGATTTAGCAGTCTATGATGCTATTTATACACCAAGAGAAACTGAATTTTTAAAGCAGGCACGATTACGTGGTGCAAACACTGCAAATGGCTTGGGAATGCTGCTTTATCAAGGAGCAGAAGCATTTAAAATATGGACTGGACAAGAATTACCTATTGAACTAGTTAAACCCATTATTGAGAATATATAAAAAGAACGAAACTAGAGGAGAGAATTAGAATGATCGTAATCATGAAATCAGAAGCAACGAAAGCACAAATTAAATCAGTGATTGAACGCGTAAAAAAAGAAGGACTTGAGGTCCATTTAAGCGAAGGAAAAGAACAAACGATCATTGGATTGGTCGGAGATACACGTAAAATGCAGGATGTAGCGTTTAACAGCTATGATGGAGTAGAAAATGCAGTAAGAATTTCTTTGACCTACAAATTGACAAGTCGTGAGTTTCACCCAGAAAATACAATAGTCGATGTAGATGGGGTAAAAATCGGTGACGGAAGCATGACAATGATGGCTGGTCCTTGCTCGATCGAAGGGCTGGATCAAATCCGTGAATGTGCTAGAATCGCTAAAGCTGGCGGCGCGACTATTTTGCGCGGAGGTGCTTTTAAACCAAGAACATCTCCATACGCATTCCAAGGCTTGGAGGAAGAAGGGCTAAAATACATTCGTCAAGCAGCAGATGAACTAGATATGAAAGTCATCACAGAAGTAATGGATGAAGCGCATATCGATATGGTAGCTGAATACAGTGATATCTTACAGATCGGTGCCAGAAACATGCAAAACTTTAAGCTGTTAGAAGCAGTTGGGAAAACAGGAAAACCGATTGGTCTGAAACGCGGGATATCTGGTACAATTGATGAGTGGTTGAATGCTGCTGAATACATCGCGGCGCAAGGTAACTTTAATGTGATTTTCATTGAACGTGGGATTCGGACATACGAAACAGCTACACGAAATACGTTAGATTTAAGTGCGGTGCCGCTGATCAAAAAATTGAGCCATTTTCCGATCATCGTCGATCCTAGTCATGGGGTAGGTATTTGGGATCTCGTTCCGCCAATGGCTCGTGCAGGTGTTGCAGCTGGTGCTGATGGTTTGATCGTTGAAATCCATCCAGATCCAGTCAATGCTTGGTCAGATGGTCCACAATCGTTAAATGAAAAAACATACATGCGTATGATGAAAGAAGTGCATATCATGGAAAAAGCGATGAAGGAAATCAATGCATTAGACTAATCCGAAAAAAAGAAGGCAGAATGTTCCAAGACGGTCATTCTTCCAATCAAATACAGGAGTTGAACGAAAATGAAATTGACTGTAACCTTACCAAATCATTTCTATGATTTGACGATTGAAAAGGGCTTGTTGACTGAAATAGGTTCATGGGCTGCGGCTATTTGGTCTCCACAAAAGGTTGTTATCATAACTGATACGAATGTTCAGCCTTTATATGGAGCTCAGGTTGAGACAAGTTTGAAGAATGCCGGATTTGAAGCAGCAACGTTTGTTATAGAAGCTGGAGAGCAAAGCAAGTCGTTAAAAGTCGCTGCTGAGCTATATGACTTTTTAGCAGAGGAAGGTTTAACTAGAAGTGATGGGATCATTGCCTTAGGTGGAGGTGTGGTCGGTGATTTAGCCGGATTTGTAGCATCGACTTATATGCGCGGACTGCACTTTTTACAAGTGCCGACTACTTTGTTGGCTCAAGTTGACAGCAGTATCGGCGGCAAAACAGCAGTCAATACATCTAAAGCAAAAAATCTAGTTGGAACATTTGCTCAGCCAGATGGCGTTTTGATCGATCCAGACACCTTGAATACATTGGAAGTCCGTCGCGTTCAAGAAGGAATCGCTGAAATCATCAAATCTGCGGCAATTGCTGATAAACAACTTTGGCAGCAATTAGCTACTTTAAAAGATGAACACGACTTATTAGCTCATGCAACTGAAATTATTGCAGCTTGCTGTAAGATCAAGAGAAAAGTTGTAGAGGAAGATGAGCTTGATAACGGTGTACGACTGTTGCTAAACTTTGGGCACACGATTGGTCATGCATTGGAAAATACAGCTGGTTATGGTAAGTTGACTCATGGAGAAGGAGTAGCTATCGGGATGCTTCAAATTACTCGTATAGCAGAGCAAAAAGGGTTGACACCTGTAGGGACAACGGAACAATTGAGCCAAATGATTCAAAAATTTCATTTGCCTACTTCATCTAAAAATTGGGACAAACAAGCACTGTATAATGCATTGACGCATGACAAAAAGACACGCGGCGGGAAAATCAATATTATTTTATTAGAATCAATTGGTGAAGCTAAGATCGTTCGTATGCCGATTGAAGAAATGAAGAGTTATTTAGACTAGGGAGGAATAGATATGCGTTTTATTACTGCAGGAGAATCTCATGGACCAGAATTGACAGCAATCATTGAAGGTTTGCCAGCCGGTATGCCTTTATCGCCTGAAGATATCAATTTTGAATTGGCGCGAAGACAAGGCGGATATGGGCGCGGCGGCAGAATGTTGATCGAAAAAGATCAAGTGAAAATCACATCTGGTATTCGACATGGCAAAACACTGGGATCGCCAGTGACGTTAGTCGTTGAAAATAAAGATTGGAAGAACTGGACTTCAGTTATGTCTATTGAAGAAGTGACTGAAAAAGAAAAGAAAATTCGTCGTGTCAACAAACCAAGACCAGGGCATGCAGATTTAGTTGGCGGAATCAAATATCAACATGACGATCTTAGAAATGTTTTAGAGCGTTCTTCAGCACGTGAAACAACGATGCGTGTCGCGATCGGTGCTGTTGCCAAAAAGTTATTGAAAGAGCTGGATATCGAGGTAGCTGGCCATGTGGCTGTTTTGGGCGGGATCAGAGCTGAAATCCCGGAAAATCTGACTGTTTCTGAAATCCGTGAGCGCTCCGAACAATCAGATGTTCGAGTGTTAGATCCTGAGGTTGAAGAAAAAATGCGAAACTTGATCGATCAAACTAAGAAAAACGGAGATACGATCGGTGGAGTTGTTGAAGTCATCGTTGGCGGAGTGCCGATTGGTTTAGGTAGTTATGTCCAATGGGACCGGAAACTAGATGCTAAAATTGCTCAAGCTGTTACGAGTATCAATGCTTTTAAGGGTGTTGAATTTGGTATCGGTTTTGAAATGGGCAATCGTCCGGGGAGTCAAGTCATGGATGAAATCGTTTGGGATAAACAAACTGGATATACTCGGACATCAAATAATTTGGGCGGTTTTGAAGGCGGAATGACCAACGGTATGCCGATTATTGTTAGAGGGGTGATGAAGCCGATCCCAACGCTCTACAAACCATTACAAAGTGTCAATATCGACACGAAAGAGCCATACAAAGCAAGTGTGGAACGTTCTGATAGCACCGCTGTCCCAGCTGCCAGTGTTGTTTGTGAAGCTGTCGTTGCAACAGAAGTTGCTCAAGCAATGCTTGAAAAATTTGGCAGTGATGCCTTTGAACAAATGAAAGAAGAGGTTTCAGCATATCGTCGTTATACTCAATCGTTTTGATCAAAAAATAAGTGGAGAGTGACACGATATGAAAAAAAGAGTAGTAATTGTTGGATTAGGATTGATTGGCAGTTCTATAGCATTGTGTATCAAAAGAATACATCCTTCAGTAACGATCATTGGTTTAGACAAAGAAGAAACTTCGGTGGCTTTTGCTTTGAAAAGGCAGATCATCGATCAAGAAGCGGATTCATTAAAAGAAGCAGCTGCCAAAGCGGATATAATTTTTTTATGTACCCCAGTCAAAAGTACTTTAACACAACTAGAAATTTTAAGTAGTGCAGACCTTAAAAGTGGTGTGGTGATCACAGATGTCGGCAGTACAAAAAAAGAAATCGTAGCTAAAGCCCGATCATTAGGACTAGATTCTTTTATTGGCGGTCATCCAATGGCTGGTTCACACAAGTCCGGAGTAACAGCAGCTGATGAAGATTTATTTGAGAATGCCTATTATATCCTCACAAACTCAGATCAAACAAATGCAAAGAATGTTCGACAATTGCAGGAATTACTGCAGGGGACTAGAGCAAAATTTGTCGTTTTAACAGCAGAAGAACATGATCAAATCACAGGGATGCTTAGTCATCTTCCACATATTATTGCTGCAGGTTTAGTGAACCAAAGTAAGCAATTTAATGAAGAACACCCTCGGTCTAAGCAATTAGCTGCAGGTGGTTTCAGAGATATTACGAGAATTGCTTCATCAGATCCGCAAATGTGGACAGATATTTTATTAAGTAATAAAGAAGCGCTGTTGGACTTGATGCATCTTTGGCAAAAGGAAATGACACAAGTGGCGGACTGGATCGCTTCTGAAAATTCTGAAGCTATCTTTCAATTTTTCTTTGAGGCAAAAGAAACGAGAAACCAGCTGCCTGTCCATAAAGAAGGGGCGATTCCGGCATTCCATGATCTGTTTGTAGATGTACCGGATGTTCCAGGTGTGATTGCTGAAATCACGGGCTTACTAGGAAAAGCGGAACTGTCATTGATCAATTTAAAAATTCTTGAAACACGAGAAGATATTTATGGTATTCTACAATTGACGTTTAAACGACAAAAAGATGTAGAAGCAGCCAAAGAATATATAGAAAAACAAACAAATTATTTATGTTATGAAAAATAAGTATGAAAATAGTTAAATCAAGGAGGGATATTTTGGAACTAGTAGTGAACCAGATTGGATTGAATGGAGAAATCGATATACCTAGCGATAAATCAATTTCTCACAGAAGTATTATGTTCGGAGCGATTGCAAATGGGAAAACAACGATCAAGAATTTTCTGCGTGGTGATGATTGCTTAAGTACACTAAAAGCCTTTCAAGATCTTGGTGTTTCGATTGAAGATGATGGCGAAACAATTACCGTTCATGGAAAGGGAATTTCCGGTTTGACCCAAGCAAAAAAAGCAATCGATGTAGGAAATTCTGGAACAACGATCCGCTTGATCACCGGAATTTTAGCTGGAACAGATTTCAGTACGGAATTATTCGGTGATCACTCCATAGCTAAGCGTCCGATGAATCGAGTGATGCTCCCCATCAATCAAATGGGAGCAGAATGTTCTGGACATGATGGTACAGAGTTTCCACCGTTGACGATCAAAGGCACAAGAACATTGAAACCCATTCATTATCAAATGCCGGTTGCTAGTGCACAAGTCAAGTCAGCTATTTTATTTGCAGCACTGCAGGCGCAAGGCGAGTCAGTAATCATTGAAAAAGAAAAGACGCGAGATCACACTGAGGATATGATTCGTCAATTTGGCGGTGAGATTGCAATTTCAGGCAAAGAAATTCGCATTAAAGGACCGCAAAAACTGACTGGTCAAGAGATAAATGTCCCAGGAGATATTTCATCCGCTGCTTTTTTCCTTGTTGCGGGCTCCATCATTGAAAATAGCCGAATCATTTTGAATAATGTCGGATTGAATCCAACTCGGACGGGTATTCTTGAGGTCATTGAACAAATGGGTGGTAAACTAACCGTAGAAGAAACTGGTAATAAAGAAAACAAAGCGGGCAAACTGATTATTGAAACAAGCGATTTAAAAGGGATCGAGATCGGTGGAGAAATCATTCCTCGTTTGATCGATGAATTACCGGTTATTGCTCTTTTAGCAACACAGGCACAAGGAACAACGATCATTCGCGATGCGGAAGAATTAAAAGTCAAAGAAACAAATAGAATTGATGCTGTAGCAACAGAATTGAACAAAATGGGAGCTTCGATCGAACCTACCGATGATGGATTGATCATCCATGGAAAGACACCGTTACATGGGGCAAAAGTGACTAGTTACGGGGATCACCGAATCGGGATGATGTTACAGATCGCAGCGCTTTTAGTTAAATCTGGTACTGTTGAACTTGAAAAAGCAGAAGCCATTTCCGTTTCTTATCCAGCCTTTTTCGATGATTTAAACAAGTTGTATCAATAGGCGGTGATATAAATGAAAGGTATCATTTTAATAGGATTCATGGGGTCAGGAAAAACGACCGTCGGAAAATTGTTAGCTGAAAAAACAGGAATGCAGCACGTCGATTTCGATGAACAGTTAGTCATCGAACTGGGAATGACGATCCAGGAATATTTTGATCTTTATGGAGAAAAAGCCTTTAGAGATCAAGAAACAAAATTATTGAAACGTTATATCGATCATGAACAAATCATTTCTACTGGCGGCGGTATTGTTTTAAAGCCAGAAAACCGCCAATTATTGAAACAATTGGCGCCGGTCATTTATCTAAAAACAGAACCAGAAACTTTTCTTTCCCGGTTAAAAGAAGATCAGGAAAATGTACGGCCTTTGATCATATCAAAAACAGCGGAGGAGATCCAAGAAATCTTTGAACCACGGATTCCATTTTATGAAGAAAGTGCAAGTCTGATCATTCCAACAAGTGATCGAACACCAGAAAGCATTGTTCAAGAGATTCTAGAAAAAATATAAGTAGGTGAGCAAATGAGAGTGGGTTTTTTAGGACCAGAAGCTTCTTTTACACATAATGCAGCAAAAACAGCTTTTCCACAAGAAGAATTGGTTCCTTTTCATTCAATTCCAGCCTGTATCAAAGGGGTCGAATTTGGCGAAGTCGATCTTGGCGTTGTACCAATCGAGAATACGATCGAGGGCTCTGTCAATACAACAGTAGATTATCTGTTTCATCAGACGACGATTCCAGTTGGCGGTGAAATCGTTCTGCCGATCTATCAACAATTTATGGTCGCTAAATCAAACCAACAAGATTGGCAGCAAACAACACGGATTTTGTCTCACCCGCAGGCGTTAGCTCAATCACAAGAATTTATCCGGATGTATTTTCCGAATGCTCGATTAGAAGCAACACCTTCAACCGCTTATGCTGCGAGTTTTGTGGCTGACCATCCGGAGCAAAAAATGGCGGCGATCGCACCGAAAAAGTCTGCAGAAACATATGAACTTGCTGTTGTTGGGGAAAACATTCAAGATGTTGCAAGCAATCAGACACGTTTTTGGATCTTGGGTGCTGAAGATGTTCATTTGCCGTTGGCTATCGAAAACCAAAAGATGACTATTGCTGTGACGATGCCGAATAATATGCCGGGTGCGCTGCATAAAGCACTTTCCGTATTTAGTTGGCGAGAGATTGATCTAAGTAAAATCGAATCTAGACCTCTAAAAACAACCTTGGGAGAGTATTTCTTTCTTATCGATATCAATATCCAGCAACCACGATCATTGATTGACTATGCACTTGAGGAACTGCGTTTAATGGGTGGAACGGTCAAAGTATTCGGTAACTATAATGTTCATTTGATAGAAGGTGTATAAAAGATCTGCAAAGGTCTTTTTATTTTTTTGTTAAAATTTTAACGAAGCATTAGGCTTTTAGTGTAAAATAAGGTATGCTTGTTAGTGTTGTAATATTTAAGTGAGGTGGAAATGATGAGCCGAGTGGATCGTTATAAACATATCCATGAAAAAGCAAAACCAATTGAAGAGAAAAAATCATTCAATCCAAGAAAAGAAAAAAATTCCAGTGATGAAGCATCCTACAAGGAGTCCGATTCATTTAAAGAACCGGTAATAGAATCACGTTCAAATGAACCTATGGATCAACCGAATGAAAAGAAACGTTTTTTTAAAAAAGAAAAGTCGCCTAAAAAACCAAAAAAGAAAAAAAGGTTTAGTTGGCCGAAGAGAATTTTACTTGTATTGCTATTATTGATCGTATTAGCTGTTGGCTTCTTTTTCAAAGGTAAGTCTTATGCTGAAAATGATACTTCTCTTCCCAAAGAAGAACTTGAAACATTTAATGGAGTGAAAAGCTCCAACGGTGCTCACAATATTTTGATTTTAGGAAGTGATACACGGGGAGAAGATAGCGGTCGTGCAGATACGATCATGGTCCTACAGTTAGATGGACCTTCTAAAAAACCTAAGTTGGTTTCTTTCATGCGTGATACCTTTGTTGATATTCCAGGCTATGATGATAATAAAATCAATGCTTCTTACGCTTTAGGTGGTGCAGAGTTAGTTCGCCAAACCTTAGCCGAAAACTTTAATATCCAATGTAATTACTATGCAAAAGTCGATTTTCAATCATTTGAAAAAATCGTTGACTCGATGTTTCCTAGCGGTGTCAAAATAGATGCAGAAAAAGATTTGAATCTAGATGGTGTCGATATTGCTAAAGGCAGTCAGAAGATGGACGGGCATACGTTATTACAATATTCACGCTTTAGAATGGATGAAGAAGGTGACTTTGGCCGAGTTCGTCGTCAACAACAAGTGATGACGGCAGTGATGGGACAGTTGAAAAATCCATTAGCATTATTGCGTACACCAGAATCGCTTGGGCGTTTAGTAGGATATATGTCAACCGATGTTCCAACTAGTTTTATGATCAAAAATGGTCCGTCTCTTCTTTTAAAAGGCGGCAGCGGCATCGAAAGATTAACAGTTCCAGTGGAAAATTCTTGGCAGAACGTCGATTATGATTACGCTGGCAGCGTGCTTCAAATCGATCCAGATATGAACCGTGCAGCTGTACAAAATTTTCTTGATCAATAACTATTTTATTTAAATATCAGGTAATCTATGCTATATTTATAATATCGTGTAAAATTAGTGAAACGAGGTTACAGAATGAAAATCGCTATTGTGACAGATAGTACCGCTTATTTACCTGAGCGAATTAAGAATTCACCTGATTTGTTTGTAATACCGATCCCAGTCATTTTGGACGGTAAAATATATAACGAAGGAATCGACATTGAAGCAGATGAATATTACAGCTTATTGAATAGCAGTAAAGAATTCCCAACGACGTCTCAGCCAGCTTTAGGAGAAGTCATCGATTTGTATGAAAAGATTGCAGAAAAAGGCTACGATACGATCATCAGTATTCATCTTTCTGCTGGAATTTCTGGTTTTGTCAATACATTGTTTTCTTTGACAGATGCAGTGAAAGGAATCACTCTTTATCCTTATGATTCTAAGATCACAAGTGTGCCGATGGGCCATATGGTAGAGGTCGCACTTGATTTAGTCCAAGAAGGCGCTAGCCTAGAAGAGATCTTTGCACGATTGGATATTATTAGAGATAATACTTACGCTTATCTGATCGTTGATGATCTAAATAATCTAGTTCGTGGCGGACGTTTGACAAATGGAGCAGCACTGATTGCCGGTTTATTGAAAATCAAACCGATTTTGACCTTCGAAGAAGGGAAAATAGTCCTGTTTGAAAAAATTCGTTCGACTAAGAAAGCTTTTGCTCGAGCGGAAAAAATTATCGGTATGCGTGATAAAGAAATTGATCGTCCAGTAAAATTATATGTGATCCATGCAAATAATTTGGCAGTCGCTGAAGAAGAAAAAGCAAAGCTTGCAAAACAATATCCTGATGCAATTATTGAAATCGGTCATTTTGGTCCTGTTATTGGGACACATTTAGGTGAAAAAGCAATTGGTTTATGTATCTCAGCTCAATAATAATAGGTGACATAGGATGAAGTAAGACGGATCGATCGTTTTACTTTATCCTATGTTTTTCATATAATTCAACAGATAATGAATAGTATGTTAAAATAGAAGACAGATCCTATTTTTTAATAAAAATAACGGTTCGATAGTCATTTTTCTTTAAAAGTAAGGTATACTTAAAGAAAAGGAGGCGAGTGGATGAATCTAAATGAAGAGCGGTTACAGAAAGAAAAAATGAAGCAGGTTCAACTGCTCGCTGCATATTACCAGGTGATCAACCGTTTGCCCCTTGGAGACGAGAGAGACCAGATGATCCGCGATATACTCGCATGTAAAGATAGAATAAAAAAAATCAATCAAAAATTAACAGAATTAAATAATAAAGAATAGTCTCTGATGTAGGCGGTTATTCATCAAAAAGGAGCTTGATTTGATTATCGACTTTTTCACTGTAATACTTTTCATTTTTGTCGTACTTTTATACGTTTATTTGTTTTTAGTCAGAAAAAGTATTCTGATCAAAAGTGTGAAGAAAAAAATTATTTATGTTCTTATCAGTATAGTCAGTTTGCTGATTTTATTTTTGGCTTTAAGTGTTGAACAAACTCTCGATCAGCGGATCCGCAGTTTTCTTGCGATTTTACTTGTCTTAAGCTTCTTATTAGATGCAAAAGGCTTTTCAGATGATCGCTTGATCTTAGGACCTTTTGACCGTAAAGGGATAGAGTATCATGAGATCGACAAGATGGCTTTGTTGTTAAAAGAAGAAGAAATTTGGTTGAATTATTTCAAAGATGACAGGAGAGGTCCGATGTTGAAATTTTCTATTCCATTAGAAGAATTGCTGACCTTTCTCTCTGGCCGATTGAATGAAGACGCAGAAATCAACATACTTGTTGATGAAAATCAATAAGTAATAGCCAAGTAAAGGTGAAATCGCGTATGCAATAAGGTACGTTGTTTTCACTTTTATTAAATTATTAAGAGAAAAGAGTAAAAGAACTTTCCTTTTCAAAATAATGATCAATTTTGATAGGTATTTTCTCAACAGTTTGCTATAATGTGTCAGAGAAATTCTGAAAGGAAGTATCATTGTGCATAAAGAAATAGAAGAGCGGCTTGCTGAATTACGTGAAAAGTATAAAGCGTTGCCGCCAGAGAAAAAAGCAGAGCTGGAACGCCATATTAAAAAGAAAAATTTCCTGAACTATAAGAAGATTGAGCACATTAAATCTGATTTGCTTCGTTTGGAAGCTCGACGTGCACAACTGGAACTTTGTGATAGAGAAAAAGAACTAGGCTTGATTGAGAAAAAAATCAGCTGTAAAAAAGAGAAATTACTTCGTTATTTAGGAAAACAAATCGATCAATAAAACCATTAGTCAAAGGGGGATACAAGATGGAGTTTGTCTATTTAATTATTGTATTTGCTTTTGCTATTACTTTTTCTAATGTCTTTAACCGTATCTTTCCGATCATTCCGTTGCCGATCGTACAGATCATCGTGGGTGTACTGATCGGAATCACTGAGATCGGGCATGAAATCGTATTTGAACCAGAAATATTTTTAGTAATGATCATTGCACCTTTGTTATTTCGAGAAGGTGAGAGAAATGATATTTCATCCACACTGAAAAATTTTAGTGTGATCTTGTTTTTAGCATTCTTCGGTGTGCTGATCACACTGATCAGTGTTGGCTGGGCCTTACATATAATTCTCCCAGCGTTGCCGATTGCAGCGTGTTTTGCTTTGGGAGCAGCTTTAGGACCTACGGATGCCGTGGCAGTTGGTTCATTATCAGGGAAAATTCAAATCCCGGAAAAAGCGATGCACATTCTTGAAGGTGAAGGACTGATTAATGACGCGTCCGGCGTTACTGCCTTTCAATTTGCATTGGCTGCGTTGCTTACAGGCTCTTTTTCTGCAGCAGATGCAGGAATCATGTTGATTGTTTCAAGTATTGGCGGTGCTGTCGTTGGTGCAATTTTAGTGATGATCAAAAGACAAATAGTTATGATATTAGAAAAAGCATCAGCAAGAGATGTAACTGGGTATTTATTATTAGAATTATTACTGCCATTTTTAGCTTATATGGTAGCAGAATTATTCAATGTTTCAGGAATTATTGCTGCGGTAGTCGCTGGGGTCATGCAAGCTGCGACTTTCAAAAAAGTATCGTTATTTGAAGCAGAACTTTCTAGTGTGTCTGAGACTACCTGGGGCACGATCACATTTACATTGAATGCGTTAGTCTTTTTATTTCTTGGGATCGAGTTATCTCAAGTATTTTCACCGATTTGGAATAGCGAGACCTATTCAAACAGCTTTTTGATGCTGGTCATTTTACTTTTGAGTGTAACGTTATTTGTTGCGCGCTTCCTTTCGATCGTTTTGATTTATAGTGTAAAAAAAGGAATCAAAAATCTTTGGCAATCTATGAATGAAATGTTGATTTTAACGTTTGGCGGTGTAAAAGGAACGGTCAGTCTAGCCACTATTTTTATTTTACCGATCACGATCAATGGGCAAACGTTTGAAGAACGTTCCTTACTATTATTCATAACGGCCTGTGTCATTTTAGTTACACTAGTTGGGGGTATCTTAGTATTACCTTTTCTGACAGATTCAGAAGAAGTAGAGGAGATAAATCCTCAAGGAATCACCTTGTTGCAAGAAGTGATTGAAAAACTGAAAGTTATCAACAAAGAAGATCCTCACGTAGAAATGAACGTGGTCATTGAGAATTACCAAGACCGCTTAAAAGAACTGTATACCAGTCAACTGCCTTCTGATCAGAAACAAGAAGTTCAGGAACTGCGGGCCTTGATCGTTTCTATTGAGCGTGATGGTTTGGAAGAAAGTTTTCGTCAAAAAGAAATTGGCGTTGACGGCTATCGCCTTTATGCCCGTCTGATTTCTAGAATGGAACGATCCATTGCGCGACAGCTTCTTTCAATTATTGGTTTTTGGCTGTTGTTCGTCCGGCAAATCGTTGCTTTTTTCGTTCATCCAAATTTTCTTTTTGCACGTAAAAATGAAGAAGACAGACGGGAGCTGCAATCAGAAGAATTAGAAAATGTCCGACAAGTTTTCTTACAAAATACGGAAGTTATTTTAAAGAGTTTGGATAATTTAAAAGGTGTCTATGACGATGAAATCATCCGTTTCTTCATTGATAGCCGCCTACAATTAGCACAGCGTTTAGAAGATGGAACATTTATCGATTCCTTTATTGTTCATTCTCAATCAAATTATGTCAAAGAGCTATTGATTGGTTATCAAGAAGAACGAAAAGTGATCGATGAATATGAATTATGTGATAAGATATCTTCAATAGAAGCAAACGAGTTTAGAAAAAATGTTAATTTACTAGAATCGTATTCGATCAATGATGTTTCTAATACGATCCCATTTAGAAAGTTAGCGAAAAAATTAGAAAAAGAAGCTGAGTGAGAAAACAAGCTTCTTTTTTTTGTTTATTTTTGATACAATAAGCAGGATGAAAAGGGTGTGAGCAAACAGATGAAAGAATTAAAAGTGACAGAACTAACCAAAACATATGGGGAAAAAACATTATTTGATCATATATCCTTCCATATCCACGAAAAAAATCGTATTGGTTTGATTGGGACGAACGGAACTGGTAAAACTACTTTATTAAATATATTAGCTGGTAAAGATAGTGGAGATGGTGATGTTCAAGCAATCCAGCAACCAAATGATTATCAAATCGGCTATCTTTCTCAAGATCAGTTCTTTGATCCAGAATTGACAGTCGTGGATGCTATTTTCCAAGGAGAAACGCCGATTATTCAAGCGGTCAAGCGTTACGAGCTGGCACTTATTGCTTTGGCAAAAGACGGCAGTAGTGAAGCTGCTCAAAGACAATATGCTCAGGCCGAAGAATTGATGAACAAAGAAGATGCTTGGACAGCAGATACAGATGCTAAAATCATTTTACAAAAATTGGGAATCGAAACACTTCATAAAAAAATTGGAGAATTATCCGGCGGTCAAAAAAAGCGTGTTAGTTTAGCACAGGTATTGATCGAGTCACCAGACCTACTGATTTTGGATGAGCCGACCAATCACCTGGATTACGAAGCAATCAGCTGGCTTGAAAGCTTTTTGAATGGTTATCGCGGAGCCATCTTGATGGTGACACATGATCGTTATTTTCTCGATCGAGTAACCAATCGGATTTTTGAGCTGTCATTTGGACAATTATATGAATATAAAGGAAATTACGAAGCATATATTTTAGCTAAGGCTGAACGTGAGCGGATCGAGGTCGATCAAGAAGAAAAACGAAAACAACTGTATAAACAAGAGCTTGAGTGGATGCGCGCAGGAGTTCAGGCTCGTGGAACCAAACAACAAGCTAGACAAGATCGGTTTCATGATCTTAAGGAAAACTTGCATCAGGTCAATCAAAAAGGGCAATTAGAGATCGATATCGCTGGACAGCGGCTTGGGAAAAAAGTACTTGAAATAAAAGACGGAAATTATTCAATTGAACAGAAGGTTATTTTAAGGCAGTTTGACCTTCTAGTACAGGCAAAAGACCGCATTGGGATCACAGGAAAAAATGGTGCAGGAAAATCAACTTTGTTAAATATCTTAGCTGGGCGTCTACCTTTAGATAGCGGTCTCTATTCGATCGGTGAAACAGTGAGACTAGCATACTACACCCAACAAAATGAAGCCATGGACCCAAATCAGCGGATGATTGCGTATCTTCAAGAAGCTGCTGAACAGGTACAAAGAAATGACGGCAGCAGCATTGGAGTCGCTGAACTGCTTGAACAATTTCTTTTCCCGCGTTTTATGCATGGCACCATCATAGGTAAGCTCTCCGGTGGAGAAAAGAGACGTTTGTATTTATTGAAGCTACTGATAGGACAGCCAAATGTTTTGCTGCTTGATGAACCGACAAATGATTTAGATATCGACACATTGACAATTTTAGAAGATTATATTCGTACATTCAAAGGTGCAGTTATTGCCGTATCACATGACCGCTATTTTCTTGATAAAACAATGGAAAAACTACTTGTCTTTGAAGGAGAAGGGCAGATAAGTACGTATTTTGGTTCGATGAGTGATTACTTGACACAAAATAAGGAATCTGCTAAAAAAACAGTTAAATCTGAGCCGAAACAAGTTCAGGTGACCGAAAAAAAAGAAAAAGTAAAATTGACCTATATGGAACAAAAAGAATGGGCTACAATTGAAACTGAAATCAGTGAACTAGAAAATCGTTCAGCTCAACTTGGAGAAGAGATGAATCACCAAGGAGATGATTTCACAAAGCTTCAGCAATTGCAGGCAGAATTGACGTCTGTTGAACAACAATTAGAAGAAAAATTGGAACGTTGGGAATATTTGAGTGAATTTGCAGAAAATTAGGAGGCAATAACGATGGAAGAAGCATACTTAGCGCTGGGCCGTAAAATTTTAGAAGAAGGTCATGTAAAAGAAGACCGGACTGGAACTGGAACCAAAAGTATTTTTGGTCATCAAATGCGTTTTGATTTATCTCAAGGGTTTCCGTTGCTTACGACAAAACGAGTTCCTTTTGGCTTGATCAAAAGTGAGTTGTTGTGGTTTTTAAAAGGAGACACGAATATCCGCTACTTATTGGAGCATAATAATCATATTTGGGACGAATGGGCTTTTGAGCGATACATCAAGAGTGAAGACTATCAAGGGCCGGATATGACTGGTTTTGGTCGTAGAGTGTTAGTGGATGACGAATTCAAAATAAGCTATGAGGCTGAACATAAAGCGTTTTGTGAAAAGATCGTATCAGACGACGAATTTGCAGCTAAGTATGGAGAACTTGGTAATATTTATGGTGCACAGTGGCGGCATTGGGAAACAAAAGACGGTGGATTTATCGATCAATTGAAAAATGTCATTGAGATGATCAAAACAACACCGGATTCTCGTCGATTGATCGTTTCTGCTTGGAATCCAGAAGATGTACCGTCAATGGCTTTACCACCTTGTCATACCATGTTTCAATTTTATGTGAATGATGGTAAATTAAGCTGCCAATTATATCAACGTAGCGGGGATGTTTTTTTGGGAGTACCATTTAATATTGCTAGTTATGCGTTATTGACTCATTTGATTGCTCATGAAACTGGCTTAGAAGTTGGGGATTTCGTTCATACACTAGGTGATGCGCATTTGTATACAAATCATGTTGATCAAATGAAAGAGCAGCTATCGAGAGAGCTTCGTTCATTTCCTACACTTAAATTAAATCAAGAGAAAGAATCTGTTTTTGATTTTGAAATGGAAGATATCGTGATTGAAGGATACGATCCTCATCCAGCAATCAAAGCACCTATTGCCGTCTAAGATTTGAAAGGAGCACCTTATGTTAGCAGCTATCTGGGCACAAGATGAACAGGGAACGATCGGAAAGAACAATCGATTACCATGGCATCTGCCGAATGATCTAAAATTTTTTAAGCAAATGACGGAGGATAATACAATCGTCATGGGAAGAAAAACTTTTGAAGGGATGGGCGGTCGTCCGCTGCCTAATCGCCAAACAATCGTTATGACTAGGGACAAAGATTATCAGGCTTCTGGTGTTATTGTTGTTCATGATATAGACGAAGTATTGGCCTATGCCCAAGAATTTTCAGGAATTACGTTTATTGCTGGAGGTTCCGCAGTCTACAAAGAATTTTTGCCGTACTGTGACGTTTTATATCGTACAGTAATCAACCATACTTTTGATGGAGATTCAGTATTTCCAGAAGTTTCTTGGGAAGATTGGACATTGATCAATCTTAGCCCAGGTGAGCAGGATGAGCAGAATCACTATCCTTATCAATTTGAAACATATCAAAGGAAAGTCTGCCCAGAGCAGGAAAATTAGAAAAAGTTAGCAGATCTTTTTATAAGATCTGCTAACTTTTTTATTAAATATGATTGCGATATAAACCAACAACTTTACCAAGGATACTGACATTAGGCAGAATAATTGGTTCTAATGCGTCATTTTCAGGTTGTAGGCGAATATGGTCTGTTTCCTTAAAGAACCGTTTGCATGTTGCTTCATCTTCATCCGTCATCGCAATAACGATGTCCCCATTTGCTGCAGCACTTTGTTTGCGAACGATGACTTGATCGCCGTCTAGTATTCCCGCATTGATCATACTTTCTCCGCGGATTGTCAACATGAATAGGGAATTTTCTTCGGATTGTAAATCAGGAGGCAATGGGAAAAAGTCAGATGCCTCTTCAACAGCCAGAATTGGTTCACCGGCGGTAACTACTCCTAACATAGGAATGACGGATGGCTTGATGCCGATTTTTTCTAAACCTTCAGCAGTCAACTCGATTGCTCTAGGCTTTGTTGGATCTCGTTGGATCAACCCTTTTTTCTCTAAACGTGCTAAATGTCCATGAACGGTAGAGGTAGAAGAAAGATCTACTGCTTTTCCGATTTCTCGAACGGTTGGGGGATATCCTTTAAGTTCAACTTGCTCATATATATATTTTAATACTTCGACTTGTCTTGTATCTGTACGTTTCACCAAAACCCGCACCTTCTTTCAATTTATAAATTTAGTGTACCATAGATTTCTTCAGGAATCAAACAAGCGTTCGTATTTTTTGTTGAAAGTATTATTAAATGTGAAAAATGGGGCGAGAACATGGTTTTATCTAGAATATAGTTGTATTTTTATAGCACATCTTATAAGATAGACATGGAAAGTAAACTCTTATTTCTTATGTAATTACTATCTTAATTTTGATGACCTTTTATTAAAGGAGGACAATGAATGCTATCAGCAGAAAAAATGAACCGTATCAACGAGCTTGCTAAAAAAGCAAAAGAAAGCGGATTATCAGAAATTGAAAAAGAAGAACAAAATCAACTTAGACAAGAATATTTGGCTACATTCCGCAGCGGTATGCGTCATCATATCGAAGGAATGAAAGTTGTAGACCCAGAAGGAAAAGATGTGACCCCGGATAAATTAAAGAAAATCCAAAAACAAAAAGGGCTGCATAATAGAAAATAATTTCAGTTTTTTTTACTGAAAGTAATTGCTTTCATAAAAGAAATACGATAAAATGTACTTAATAAAGGTAAAAAAAACCTAAATAGGAGATGATTTTTTTGTTCGACAACACTGATCAATTAGGCGTCAATACCATTCGTACCTTAAGTATCGAAGCGATCCAAAAAGCTAATTCAGGCCATCCTGGATTACCAATGGGGGCAGCACCTATGGCCTATGCACTTTGGACAAAACATTTAAAAGTAAATCCTAAAACTTCAAGAAATTGGGCTGACAGAGACCGGTTTGTTCTTTCTGCTGGTCATGGTTCGGCGATGTTATATAGTTTGCTTCATTTAGCAGGCTATAACCTTTCTATCGATGACTTGAAAGGGTTCCGTCAATGGGAAAGCCTAACTCCTGGTCACCCTGAAGTCCATCACACAGATGGTGTTGAAGCAACGACTGGTCCATTAGGTCAAGGTATTGCGATGGCTGTAGGAATGGCAATGGCTGAAGCACATACTGCTGCAGTTTATAATCGTGACAGCTTCCCTGTGATCGATCACTACACTTATGCACTTTGCGGTGATGGTGACTTGATGGAAGGTGTTTCTCAAGAAGCAAGTTCAATGGCTGGTCATATGAAACTCGGTAAATTGATCGTGTTATATGATTCAAATGATATTTCATTAGATGGTCCAACGTCTAAAGCATTCACTGAAAATGTCGGTGCACGCTATGAAGCTTATGGCTGGCAGCATATCCTCGTAAAAGATGGAAATGACCTAGAAGCTATTTCAAAAGCAATCGAAGCAGCCAAAGCTGAGACTGACAAACCCACATTGATCGAAGTGAAAACAGTGATTGGATTTGGCTCACCTAAAGAAGGAACGTCAGCTGTTCATGGAGCACCCTTGGGAGCAGAAGGTATTACTGCAGCGAAAGCAGTGTACGGCTGGGATTATCCAGATTTTACAGTTCCAGATGAAGTTGCAGCGCGTTTCAAAGAAACGGTAGTTGATGAAGGCGAAAAAGCTGAGAACAAATGGAATGCAATGTTTGAGAACTATACAAAAGAACATCCTGATCTAGCAAAACAATTCAAACAAGCTTTTGCAGATGAACTTCCTGAAAATTGGGATAGTGAGTTGCCAAGTTATGAAGTTGGAACTAGTGCAGCAAGCCGTGTGACTAGTAAAGAAACGATTCAAGCTCTATCTAAAGCTATTCCTAGCTTCTGGGGCGGATCTGCTGATTTATCGGCTTCAAATAATACAATGGTTGCTGCTGAAAAAGATTTTGAACCTGGACAATATGAAGGCCGCAATATTTGGTTCGGTGTTCGTGAATTCGCTATGGCGGCGGCTATGAACGGTATTCAGCTACACGGAGGAAGCCGTATTTACGGAGGAACATTCTTTGTATTTACTGATTATCTCCGTCCAGCAGTTCGTTTAGCAGCTATCCAGCATACACCTGTGACGTATGTTTTGACACATGATTCAGTTGCGGTCGGAGAAGACGGCCCAACACACGAGCCTGTGGAACAATTGGCAAGTATTCGCTGCATGCCTGGTGTCCAAGTTATTCGTCCAGCAGATGGTAATGAAACAGTTGCAGCATGGAAGATCGCAATGACAACAAAAGATGCACCTACTATTTTAGTATTGAGCCGTCAAAATTTACCAGTCATTGAAGGCACTAAAGAACATGCAGGTGATCTTGTTAAAAAAGGTGCCTATGTGATATCAGCTCAAAAAGGAGCGAAACCTGAAGGTATTTTGAGTGCAACAGGTTCTGAAGTTAATTTGGCAATCGAAGCGCAAAAATTGTTGTCAGAACAAGGAAAAGATGTTTCAGTTGTTTCAATGCCAAGTTTCGACTTGTTTGAAAAACAATCAGATGAATACAAAGAATCTGTTCTCCCTAAAGAAGTAACTAAGCGAGTAGCAGTTGAAGCGGCTTCTTCATTCGGTTGGGAGCGTTATGTTGGCACTGAGGGTACAACAGTAACGATCGATCATTTCGGCGCTTCTGCACCAGGTGATCTAGTCTTAAAAGAGTTTGGTTTCACACCAGAAAATGTTGCTGCCAAATTCAACTCCTTATAATTGCTAAATAAAAAAAAGGCTGAGACAGAACGGTCAACTTCCGAGGAATAAGAAAGATTGACTTCTGATATTGCCGTTTTCAAAAGTTAAAGAGACTAAAACGCAACTCTAAGAGTTATGTTTTAGTCTCTTTTTTTGTTTGATCAAGTTTGTGTAACAAATGTAATGAAACAGCAATGAGCAGAAAGTTTTTCTACTTTATTAATATTTTTCTCAGAAAGCTATCAGTGAGCGTTTTATTCAATAATTAGTCATAAATATAAAAAACACAGTGTGAAAAATGTAAAACAAATGACAATAAAATAATAAAACAAACATTTCAACAGGATTACACTAGCTTTAAATATCTATTTTTCGAATCTAAATGATTGTTTATAAAAAAAACTCCTAGTAGAATGATTGTACGATGTTCTATTGAGGAGGAACAAATGGATGGACAAGAAAATGACAAGAAGTAGCAGGCATCAACTTAATTCGAAGCAACGTAACAGCAAAAAAGCTGCATCGGTGATTGGAACGTCATTAATATTTTTACCAATTGCTGGGAATTTACTTCCATTAGGTGCGCAAGCGACAGAGTATGAACAACAAGAAGCGGTTTCTGAACAAGCATTTATTGATTCTATTGGTTATTCAGCTGCTTCTGTAGCTAGTTCGAATGATTTATATGCATCTGTTATGATTGCCCAAGCTTTGCTGGAAAGTAGCTACGGTACATCAGGCTTAGCATCGGCGCCTAATTATAATTTATTTGGAGTGAAAGGTAGCTATGGTGGACAAACTGTCTACATGCCTACGAAAGAATATTTAAATGGAGAGTGGGTCACTCTTACCGAACCATTTAGAAGTTATCCTTCTTATGCAGATTCATTCCAGGACCATGCTAATGTTCTTATGAGCGCACACTATGCGGGTGCTTGGAGAAGCAATACGACGAGCTATATGGATGCTACAGCTGCTTTGACAGGACGTTATGCGACTGATCCCAATTACGCAGATAAATTAAATTGGTTGATTTCTACTTATGGATTAACAGCATACGATTGGGGCTCCTCTGAAACTTCGGTGACCGCAACTGATCAATCGACGATTGGCCAAAGCACTGAAACAGCAACTATTTCAGGACAATCTTACACAGTTGCTTCAGGAGATACCTTATGGGGGATTGCAGAAAACTTCGGTGTTTCTGTTGATCAACTGATGGCAATGAATGGATTATCTGCTGAGTTGATCACTGTTGGCCAAACTTTACAAGTATAGCATATAAAAAAGCAACAGCATTTCACATATTCTGTGAAGCTGTTGCTTTTTTAACGTTTTCCTGAGCGTAATTCTTCTAAACGTCGTTGTCGATTTTTGGTCAAGTCCTTGATTCTAGGCCTTGGTAATATTGCTTCAGGAACCGTTGTGGACTCCCTTTTATATGTTTGCGGATCATTTGGATCAAATTCTTTTAAATACTCGATTACTTCTCGAACGATTTGAGTTGGGGTTGAGGCCCCAGCGGTCACGGCGATCGTCTCAACATTCAAAAGCCAAGCGGGATCTATTTGAGAAACATCCGAGATACGATAAGCATTGACACCTGCTTGTTCGATCGAAACTTGAGCTAATCGATTACTATTGTTGCTTTTAGGATCTCCTACAACGATCGTCAGGTCACAACCCTTCGCTTGTTCGACAACTGCTTCTTGTCGAACTTGTGTTGCTTTACAAATATCTTTGTGAATCAACACATTGGGATATTTTTCTTTGATCAAATCCATTAAATCACTGACGTCCCATTGGCTCATTGTTGTCTGGTTCGTAACAAAAATCTTATCAGCAACTAATTCTAAATGTTTGATTTCATCGCTATTCGATACTAGATGAACATGTTCAGGAGAAACACCGAGTGCTCCTTCTGGCTCTGGGTGATTTTTTTTACCGATGTAAATAATTTCATAGCCTTCAGCGACTTTCTCAGCAATCAACTCATGAGTGATCATCACGTCAGGGCAAGTCGCATCAATAACCGTCAAGCCTTTTTCAATAGCCATTTCTTTTACTTTAGGGGATGTTCCGTGAGCAGTGAAAATAACAGTCCCTTGATCGACTTGCGCTAAGATATCTTCACGATTTTCACCTTCTAATGTATGGATACCAATACTTTCAAAGGCATCAGTGACATGCTTGTTATGAACGATCATTCCTAAAATATAGATAGGGCGAGGCAAGCTTTCATCAAGAGAAGCATTTCTGGCAATGACCATAGCATCAACAACGCCGTAACAATAGCCTCTAGGACTAATATTTACTATTTTCATAAATAAAATAACTCCTATTTTTAAGTTTTTACTATCTTTACTACTATACACTATTTTTATTAAGTTTGTCTTAAATGATAAGAAAGGGGAATGAGTGTAACTATTTAGACAGCAATTATATCATAAAAAATTGGTTGCTAAGGCTGTCCAAACGTTTTTTAATGCACAAAAACGAGAAACCCATTTATAATGCTCGTTAAATACTTGCAAAATGATAGCCATACGAAAAAATATGAGCTATTATAAAATTACCAAGTCTCATAATAGAAAATGGAGGAATAGCTAATGACTCAAATTTTTCATTCAGTTACAGAATTAATCGGAAAGACACCCATTGTCAAGTTAGGTAAAATTGTTCCTGAAGATGCCGCAGATGTATTTGTGAAACTGGAATTCTTTAATCCTGGTGGAAGTGTCAAAGATCGAGTTGCCCTTAGTATGATCGAAGCGGCTGAAAAAGATGGTCATCTAAAAAAAGGGGATACGATCGTAGAACCAACAAGCGGCAATACAGGTATCGGCTTATCGATGGTCGGTGCAGCTAAAGGGTATAAAGTGGTCATTGTCATGCCTGACACAATGAGTATTGAGCGTAGAAAGTTGATGCAGGCTTATGGTGCACAGCTATTATTGACTCCAGGATCAGAAGGGATGAAAGGCGCTATTGCTAAAGCTTCTGAGTTAGCAGAGCAAGACGGTTATTTCATGCCAATGCAATTTGAAAATCCAGCAAATGCACAAACTCATGAAAAGACAACTGGAAAGGAAATTCAGGATGCTTTTGGCCCTTCTGGTTTAGATGCTTTTGTGGCAGGCGTTGGTACTGGTGGAACGATCACTGGTGTCGGGAAAGAATTGAAACGTGTGTACCCAACGATCTCCATTATTGCAGTAGAACCTTCAGAATCTCCTGTTTTAGAAGGCGGTAGTCCATCTCCTCACAAAATTCAAGGGATCGGTGCAGGCTTTGTACCGAAAATATTAGACACAGAAATTTATGAACAAATCGCTGCTGTTCCAAGTGAAACGGCTATGGAAACAGCACGCCAGTTAGCCACTCAAGAAGGTCTATTAGTTGGGATCTCTGCTGGTGCAGCAGTTTACGCTGCGATTGAAAAAGCAAAAGAATTAGGCAAAGGGAAAAAAGTCTTGACTGTTGTTCCAGATAATGGCGAACGTTATCTATCAACAGCACTATACAATTTTCCTGAATGATTGATCATTTAAAAGAATGAACACGCAAAACGGGGTGCGTCTATATATTTTGTCAAAAAGCAAGTATTATTTCTTTTTTATGTGGAAAATTGAAATAAAAGCGAGATTTTCCCGCTTTATTGCTCAATTATTCTTGTCAAGTCAGATTAGAAATAGTATTATTTAAGAAAGAAGACTGGAGGGGAACAAAATGGACAATGTATTGGTTAAAAATGCACTTGAAGAGCTAAAAGAAGCCAATATCCGTATCACTCCTCAAAGATATGCGATTTTAGAATATCTAATTGAGAATCATAGTCATCCGACAGCTGACGAAATTTACCGTGCTTTGGAAGATCGCTTTCCGAATATGAGCGTGGCAACCGTATATAATAATTTACGATTATTCACAGATATTGGATTCGTTCAAGAGATGAACTATGGAGATGCATCCAGCCGTTTTGATTTTAGTTCAAAAAAACACTACCATGCGATTTGTCAAAACTGCGGCAAGATCGTTGACTTTCATTATCCAGGATTGGAAGATGTAGAGATGGCTGCTAGTAAACTAACGGGCTTTGAAATCAATGAACACAGATTAGAGTTATATGGTTTGTGTCCAGAATGCCAAGCCGCTGAAAAGAAATGAGTGAAAAAATGAGATCGATACATACTGAAAAAGCACCCAAAGCGATAGGTCCTTATGTTCAAGGAAATATTATCAATGGATTATTGTTTGCTTCCGGTCAGGTTCCTTTAGATCCTGAAACAGGAGAGGTCGTGGGAGCAACGATAGAAGAACAAACAAAGCAAGTATTGAAAAATATCTCAGCAATTTTAGAAGAAGCAGGTAGCGATTTTGATCATGTTGTTAAGACGACTTGCTTTTTAAAGGACATGAATGATTTTGTGCGGTTCAATGAAGTCTATGCTTCAGCATTTTCGGGAAAATTACCTGCTCGTTCTGCAGTTGAGGTAGCCCGCTTGCCAAAAGATGTTCTTGTAGAGATAGAAATTATTGCAGCTGTTAATCAATAGCATAGCGTTTTCACAAGTTGAGGAATGAAATATCCTCAACTTTTTTTGTTGTTAAATCAACGATTATGAGATCGTTTATTTAGATTATGCTGTGAAAATGATTAAATGAACAATAGTTTGTGAAAAAATATGTTTGTGATTCACAAGCAAAGAACTCGAAACTCGCTCCTTGCTTTGTTATATTTTAAGTAGACCAGTGTAGAGTACAGCTTATATTGGTGAAAAATTTAACTTGAAAGAAGGGATTTACAAAATGAAAGTCGTAGTCGTAGGATGTACGCATGCAGGAACAGCTGCAGTCAAAAGTATTTTAACAAATCACCCAAATGCGGAGGTAACCGTTTATGAACGAAATGATAATGTATCATTTTTATCATGCGGTATCGCTCTATATGTTGGCGGGGTAGTGAAGGAGGCTGATAGCTTATTTTATTCAAGTCCTGAAGAACTAGCGTCACTAGGTGCTACAGTTAAAATGGAACATGAAGTCGAAACCATCGATGTTGATCATAAAACAGTTACAGCGAAAGATTTAACAACTGGGAATGTTGAAACAGTTTCATATGATAAATTAGTAATGACCACAGGTTCTTGGCCGATCGTGCCTCCAATCAAGGGCATTGAAGCGGAAAATATTTTATTGTGTAAAAACTTTAATCAGGCGAATGTTATTATCGAACGTGCCAAAGATGCGAAAAAGGTTGTCGTAGTAGGTGGCGGTTATATCGGTATCGAATTGGTTGAAGCTTTTGTAGAGTCTGGTAAAGAAGTCACTCTAATCGATGGCTTGGATCGTATTCTAAATAAATACTTGGACAAGCCTTTCACTGATGTATTAGAAAAAGAACTTGTTGATCGTGGTGTGACTCTAGCGCTTGGAGAAAATGTTCAAGAATTTAAAGCTGATGCGTCTGGCCATGTGAATAAAGTAATTACTCCTAGTCAAGAATTTGATGCTGATATGGTAATTATGTGCGTAGGTTTCAGCCCTAATACAACGCTGTTGAAAGATAAAGTTGATATGTTGCCTAATGGAGCAATTGTTGTAGATAAGTTTATGCGCTCAAGTAATCCTGATATCCTTGCTGCAGGGGATAGTGCAGTTGTACACTATAACCCAAGCAGTTCGACAAATTACATTCCTTTAGCAACGAACGCTGTTCGCCAAGGGATGCTCGTTGGGTATAACCTAGTTGAGCAAAAATTAGCGTATCGTGGTACTCAGGGAACTTCTGGTTTATATTTATTTGGTTGGAAAATAGGTTCAACTGGGGTCACTTTAGAAAGTGCGAAAATGAACAATTTAGAAGTAGATGCAACTTTATTCGAAGATAATTATCGCCCAGAATTTATGCCAACGACTGAAAATGTTATGATGGAATTAGTCTACGAAAAAGGAACAAATCGAATTGTTGGTGGACAATTGATGTCTAAATATGATATTACACAATCTGCCAATACATTGTCATTAGCGGTTCAAAATGAAATGACTGTTGAAGATCTTGCTTTATCTGATTTCTTCTTCCAGCCGTATTTCGATCGTCCTTGGAACTATTTAAACCTATTAGCACAAGCAGCGTTAAAAGATATTGCTGAAAATCAAAAATAGTATCAAGTTTTAGAGTGCGGGGCAAAACTAAATTTTGGTTTTGCTCCGAGCTTATTTTTTTTGACTTTTTTGAGTTTGTTTTTTTGCTTTTTTTTAATTAGTTTGAGATGCTTTATCTATATAAGAATGGGGAGATCGAATAGAATGAAAAATATAAAAGAAATTAGTATACGAACTGCTTACGCTTTCTTAGGAGTAGCTATTTTGGCATTCGGTGCCGCGACCTTACGTGTTGGTAAAGTGGGATTGGATCCCTATACAGCTGCAAATATCGGGATCGGTAAGAGTTTAGGTCTTTCTTTAGGTGTTTACCAATTGATTGTGAATTGTATCATTTTAGTGATAGTATTTCTATTTGGAAGAAAATACATTGGAATCGGTACGGTTGTCAATATGGTTCTTACAGGTTTTTTTATTGATTTCTATACATGGGTTTATGAAACATTTATTCCGTTTGAGATCACACGTTTTATACAGGTGTTGTTACTATTGATCGGGGTGATAGTTTTTACTTTCGGTGCATCATTATATATGTCTGCTGAATTAGGAAATGCTCCTTATGATGCGATTGCGCCGATCATCGTAGATAGAACACATGGTTCATATAAAATCGTTCGAATTTCACAAGATGTCTTTTTTGTCTTGTTAGCCTTTATATTCAGCGGACCTGTTGGAATCGGTACAGTTATCAATGCGTTCTTGACTGGCCCACTGATCGATTTTTGGAATAAGAAAGTCAGCTTGCCACTGATCAAGAAAAGTACGAAAGTTTAATATTTATCGTTTGAAAATCAAAAAAATGAGTCATCGTAGTTGTTATTTTTACAAAAAGAAAAATGTAAGCGAATTCTTAAAAGTCCGAAAGAACCAACATATTAATTGATTAATATGTTGGTTCTTTTTTTTATTATTTTTATTAAATATAGATTAGTTTAAATATAGCCAATTAACATTGATTTAAAGGCTTTCCCAAGATTGTTACAGTCTTGTTTTCTACTTGATTTTTTATCTTTATTAAAAAAAACGTTGGTTTTCAGTACATATTATTTCCAAAAATATTATAAAGGTTATAAAATCCTTTGGTAGAAGCTTAAATAAATTTTTATGTTGCTCACAATTTATGAAGGGAGAGTGTCTTACGGGTTTTGGAAAGCTTCTATCTGTTTGTTTTGTGTTATTAAGTCTTATAAGTAAAGAGGAGGACAACCATGAAAAATGATCAGCAAAAAAAGAAAAGCACTTCAAAATCAAAAAAACAAAATAAGTATCGTGCATTATCTTTAGTGATGACGAGTAGTTTAATCATTGCTCCGTTGACTGTTCCGTTATCATTTTATCTACCAGGAGGAATTACTGCTTCAGCAGCGGTTTTAGATGCCGAAATCTTATCTAATATTTCTAGTTCAAACAATAGTGGAACAAGCACGGCGAATCCTTGGACAGCCGATGGTTCTTCCCAAAATGTTGATTTTTCCATTTCCGGTGGTGAGCTAGTTGGTGGTTCAGTTATCACAAACGGAACAAAGCAAGCAGTTTTAGCTATACCAAATGAATTACAAGGACGTGTATCTCCTAATGGAGCAGCACAAATAGATACGAACGTTACAATAACCGTTGGTGATTTAACATTTTTGACAGGTACTTTAAATGCCATTAATCAATTGACTAATTTATTAACGGATATTACTGATGGGACCCTCGGAAGTCTAACAGGTGTTACACTTAATTTAACGACAGTCAACCAAAAAATCGATGCGTTGAATAATCTTGAAAACTTTGGAAGTGCTTCGTTCTCTAGTAATGCAGTACTTTCACCAGATGGTTCTTATATTCACGCCAATATTGATGACGGATTAGGATTAGTCTTAGCACAAAATGTTTCATCTTTGCTACAAGACTTAAAAGCAGCAGTCGATGCTTTAAATGCGACTGGAAGTGGCATTGCAAGTAATGTTGTTGCAGCTGGTATCAATGCGGCATTACTTCCAGTGAAAGGAACGGTTGACACAGCGATCAATGCTGCTCTACCTCTAGTTGCAATTGGCGGCTCAGGAGTTAATGAATTAGCTGATGCATCTGTTTTAGGTGGAACAACTATCAATATTCCAACAACTGTACTTAGCCCACAAAACTTAACACAAGATTTAGACGCTAAATTTGTTGGAACAGTTATCAAAGCAGATGCTATCGATGTTTCTTTGATAAAAACGGCGAATGGTGTATCTGATATTTATTATGCTGGAACAGCAGCAGCTGTTGCCCCTCCAGTTGTTACAAATACAACTGGAACATCTACAACTGGGTATACAGTGACAGGTACTGCAACAGCAGGAAATTCAATCGCCATCAGAAATGCAGGAGGAACAACGATCGGGACAGGACTTGTTGATGGAAGTGGTAATTTCACTGTTACGATTCCACAAGGAGCTGCAACTGCGAATGAATCGTTGAATGCGATCGCTATTGATGGAACGGATGAAAGTACACCAACAGCCTTTACAACACCAGCAGATGCAGTAGTAGTTGCTCCGCCGGTAGTTACAAGTACAACTGGCACTTCGTTGACTGGTTATACAGTCAAAGGGACAGCAACAGCTGGGAATACAGTGGATATTCGTAACGGAAGTGGCAACACTATCGCTTCAGGAGTCGCAGATGCAAATGGTGATTTCACGATTACACTTCCTTCAGGACAAGCAACTGCAGATGAATCATTGACTGCTGTAGCGAAAGATGGAACGAATGAAAGTACACCAACTCCATTCAAAACTCCGCTAGATGTCGCTTTAGTCGTTCCGCCAGTAGTTACAAGTACAACTGGAACATCTGCAACTGGCTATACGGTTAAAGGGACAGCAACAGCTGGAAATACAGTGGATATTCGTAATATTGGTGGCACAACGATCGGTACAGCAACAGCAGATAGCAACGGGGACTTCACGATCACAATCCCTCAAGGTGAAGCTTCCGCAAACGAAGCATTAACAGCTGTAGCAAAGGACGGAGCAAATGAAAGCTTACCAACACCGTTTACAACACCGGTAGATGCAGTAGTAGTTGCACCGCCAGTGGTTACAAGTACTACAGGGACATCTGCAACAGGTTACACCGTTAATGGTACAGCAACGGCAGGAAATACAGTGGATATTCGGAATCTTGGCGGTACAACGATCGGTACAGCAACTGTAGATGCTAACGGCGACTTCACCATTACTATCGCACAAGGCGATGCAACAGCTCTTGAACCATTGACTGCTATAGCGAAAGATGGGACAAATGAAAGCTTACCAACAGCCTTTACGACACCAGCAGATACAGTAGTAGTTGCCCCACCAGTGGTTACAAGTACAACAGGTAATTCAACGCTTGGCTATACAGTTAAGGGAACAGCAACTGCAGGTGATACAGTTGATATCCGGAATCTTGGCGGCACAACGATCGGTACAGCAACTGCAGATGGGAATGGTGATTTTACTGTTACGATCCCTCAAGGACAAGCAATGGCTCTTGAGCCGCTGACTGCAGTAGCCAAAAATGGTGCAAACGAAAGTTTACCAGTATCGTTTATCACACCAGCAGATCCAATTGTGGTTGTTGCACCTCCAGTTGTGACGGATACAACAGGTACTGCTGCAACTGGCTATACGGTCAAAGGAACTGCCGAAGCAGGTGCAACCATTGAAATCCACAATATTGGTGGAACAACAATCGGTTCAGGTATTGCTGATGGAAATGGTGATTTCACCGTTACGATCCCTCAAGGACAAGCCACTGCAAATGAAGCCTTAACTGCAGTAGCTATAGTGGGAACTGACGAAAGTTTGCCGACAGCATTTGTGACACCAGCAGATCCGGTCGAAGTTACAGCACCAACTGTTGATAGTGTCACAGGAACATCAACAACAGGTTATACGGTCAAGGGAACTGCAACACCTGGTGATTTTATCGATGTCAAGAATACGGGTGGTACGGTAATTGGGACAGCACTCGTTGATTTGAATGGTGATTACACAGTGGTGATACCAGTTGGCGCAGCAACACCAAATGAACAATTGTCAGCAGTTGCAAGAGACCTCTTAGGTAATCAAAGCTCACCAACACCATTTACAACACCAGCAGATCCAGTCGAAGTTACAGCACCAACTGTTGATACGGTAACAGGAACCTCTTCTACTGGCTATACTGTAACAGGAACTGCAACACCAGGTAATACAGTAGAAATCAAGAATACTGGCGGCACAGTTGTTGGTTCAACGATTGCTGACGGTAGCGGTAACTATACAGTCTTGATTCCAGTTGGATTAGCAGGAGCAAATCAACAGCTTTCAGCAGTAGCGAAAGATTTAGATGGCAACCAAAGTTCTGCAACACTATTCACAACACCGGCAGATCCAGTTTTCGTTGCGGCACCAACTGTTGATACAGTAACAGGAACCTCTTCTACTGGTTATACAGTGACAGGAACTGCAACTCCTAGCAATACAGTAGAGATCAAAAATACAGGTGGCACAGTGATCGGTACAGCAATCACTGATTTAAACGGGAATTATACGGTAGTCATCCCGGTTGGTCTGGCAACACCAAATCAACAACTTTCAGCAATTGCCAAAGATTTATTAGGCAATCAAAGTACTGCAACACCGTTTATCACACCAGCAGATCCTGTTTCAGTTATGGCACCAACTGTTGATTCAGTATCTGGGACATCTGCAACTGGTTATACAGTGACAGGTACTGCAACTCCTGGTAATACTATCGAAATCAAGAATACAGGCGGCACCGTCATCGGTACCGCTATCGTAGACGGCAGTGGCAATTACACAGTTGTGATTCCGACAGGACAAGCAACGCCAAATCAACAATTAACAGCTGTAGCAAAAGATTTAGATGGCAACCAAAGCCCAGCAACACCATTTACGACCCCAGCAGATCCAGTCGTTGTCACAGCGCCAACAGTAGATAATGTAACAGGAACCTCTACAACAGGCTATACAGTGACAGGTACTGCAACAGTCGGAAATACTGTTGCAATCAGAAATACTGGTGGTACAGTGATTGGGTCAACGATTGCTGATTTAAATGGTGATTACACAATTGATCTTCCAATTGGTTCTGCCACTCCAAGTCAACAATTGGCAGCTGTAGCAAAAGATTTATTAGGAAATCAAAGTACAGCAACGCCATTTACGACCCCAGCAGATCCAGTAGCTGTCACAGCACCAACAGTAGATAATGTAACAGGTACATCATCAACAGGCTATACAGTGACAGGAACTGCAACACCAGGAAACACTATTGAAGTGAAAAACACAGGTGGTACAGTCATTGGTTCTGCAATAGCAGATGGAAATGGTGACTATACAGTGACGATTCCAGCTGGATCAGCGTTGCCAAGTGAACAATTAACGGCAACTGCAAAAGATGCAGATGGTAATACAAGTCCAGCAACACCATTCACTACTCCGGCAGATCCAGTTGTTATTACAGCGCCAACAGTAGATAGCGTAACAGGAACTTCATCTACTGGTTATACTGTAACTGGTACAGCACCAGCAGATAGTACAGTAGAAGTGAGAAATACAGGCGGCACAGTCATCGGTTCTGCAACGGCAGATGCAAATGGTGATTACACTATTACAATCCCAACTGGGGCTGCATCAGCAAGTGAACAATTAACTGCAACTGCGAAAGATGCAGATGGTAATACAAGTCCAGCAACACCGTTCACTACTCCAGCAGATGCAGTTGAAGTTACAGCACCAACTGTTGACAGTGTCACAGGAACTTCATCTACCGGCTATACAGTGACAGGTACGGCAACACCAGGCAACACTGTAGAAGTGAAGAATACGGGAGGCATGGTGATCGGTTCTGGTTTAGCAGACGGGAGTGGGAATTACACAGTCACTCTTCCAACAGGCTCTGCAGTGCCAAATGAACAATTAACTGCAGTAGCAAAAGATGGCAGTGGTAATCAAAGTCCAGCAACACCGTTCACTACTCCAGCAGATCCAGTTGAAGTTGTAGCGCCAACTGTTGATAGTGTCACAGGAGATTCATCTACTGGCTATACAGTGACAGGTACGGCACCAGCTGGCAGCACTGTAGAAATTACAAACGCAGGTGGTACAGTGATCGGTTCAGCTACAGCTGATGAGAATGGTAACTACACAGTAACGATTCCAGCTGGTTCTGCTACACCAAACGAACAACTGACTGCAACAGCAAAAGATGAGGACGGCAATTCAAGTCCAGGTACTACATTTACGACACCAGCAGATCCTGTAGTCGTTGCAGCACCAACCGTAGATAGTGTCACAGGAACTTCATCTACCGGCTATACAGTGACAGGTACAGCACCAGCGGGCAGCACTGTAGAAATCAAAAATAGCGGTGGTACAGTGATCGGTTCAGCTACGGCTGATGAAAACGGCGATTACACGGTAACAATTCCAGCTGGTTCTGCTACACCAAATGAACAATTGACTGCAACTGCGAAAGATGCAGATGGTAACACAAGCCCAGGTACTACATTTACGACACCAGCAGATCCTGTAAATGTCCTTGCACCAAGCGTTGATACAGTAACAGGAAGCTCAACTTCGGGCTATACAGTGACTGGTAAGGCAACAGCAGGAAATACAGTTGAAATTCGCAATACGAATGGAACTGTGTTGGGAACAGACGTAGCAGATTCCAACGGAGACTACACAATTGTACTTCCAGTAGGTGCTGCATCTGCTAGAGAACAATTGAGTGCTGTAGCGAAAGATGGAGCTGGCAATACAAGTTCGGCTACATCATTTACAACGCCGGCAGATCCTAAAATAAATATCGCTCCGCCGATTATCTTAGACGTTGAAGGAACTTCACTTACTGGATATACTGTTTTCGGTAAAACCACATTTGGTAATAAAGTTGAAATCTACAATGCAGATGGTGACTTATTAGGGCAAGCAGTAGCTGACGGAGAACTTCCCACAGCCACTAATGCTAGAGCAGCAGCGGCAGAGGGTAGCTTCACGATTACTATTCCAATGGGAATGGCCTCTCCAAATGAACAGTTGACTTCAATTGCAAAAGATAACGCAAATAACGAAAGTGTTCCTACATTATTTGAATTACCTGCAGATCCTGGCGCAAGTGTTTCTGCACCAATTGTAAATAATGTTACTGGATCATCAACAACTGGTTATACAGTAACTGGAACAGCTGACCCAGGCAACACTGTCAATTTATATAGTGATGAAGGTATGTTGGTAGGTGCCGGCCAAGTTGATGAAAACGGAAATTACACAATCGCTATCCCAAAAGGTATGGTATCACCTAGAGAAACAGATACGGCCGTTGCTTTTGATGAAGATGGTAATCAAAGTTTACCAACTGAATTCTTAATCCCAGCCGATCCTGGATCAGGAAATGGTAACGGGAATGGTAATGGTAATAACAACAACGGCAACGGAAATGGTACCGGTAATAACGGGTTGAGCAATAATGGTTCTGGTTTGAAGACTCTAAGCTCAGGCTCTAGAAAAGACCTCCCTAACAATGGTGAGATCGTAAACAACTGGGGCTTAGTAGGCGCATTATTATTAGGCACACTAGGAATCTTTGGTCTTAACCGTAGAAACAAAAAAGAAGAAGAATAAAGAAAGGATCACTTTATACTTCCATAAGTTACATGAGATGAAGATTATTTCTTCATCTCATGTTTTTTCTATTTAGCATGCAAAAACTGTATGGTGTTCATACAGGTGACTAGAGAGAATCAGCTATTATTTATTTAAAAGACAGCGTTTAGCAATAAGTAGCTTCCTTTAAAGCTGTTTATAGCGTAGAATAGATTTACATAATAAGAAAGGGAGGAATATGTGTATGCCGATTCGAGTGCCAAAAGAACTGCCAGCAATTAAAGTTTTAGAGAAAGAGAATATTTTTGTAATGGACGAAGATCGCGCCATGCATCAGGATATTCGTCCGTTACAACTTCTTATTTTAAATTTAATGCCGAAAAAAGATGAGACAGAAGTTCAATTATTACGTTTGTTGAGCAATACGCCTTTACAGATCAATGTTGATTTTTTGCATATGAGTAGTCATATAGCGAAAAATACTTCTAAAGATCATTTAAAACGATTTTATCATCGATTTGATGAAGTTAAAGAAAATTATTACGATGGATTGATCATTACCGGAGCTCCTGTGGAACAGTTACCTTTTGAAGAGGTTGATTACTGGTCGGAGTTGTCGGATATTTTTAAATGGAGTAAAACCCATGTTTTTTCAACGTTTCATATCTGTTGGGGAGCGCAAGCAGGTCTGTATTATCATCATAATATCAACAAACATCAATTAAATAGAAAATTGTCTGGAATCTATCTACACGATGTGCTCGATTCAACTTGGAGCATTATGAAAGGCTTCGATGATGTTTTTTTCGCTCCTCATTCTCGTTATACAACTATTCAAAAAAAGGACATAGAAGCGACGGTTGAGCTGGAAATTTTGGCTGAATCACAAGAAGCTGGTATTTTTTTAGTAGGTAATAAAAACAACCGAGCTTTCTATGCAATGGGTCATTTGGAATATGATAGAGAAACTCTAGAACAAGAATTTAAAAGAGACTTAGAGAAGGGGATCGACCCAAATATTCCTGAGCATTATTTTCCTAATGATGATCAAGGAAAAACGCCTCAATTGCGTTGGCACATGGCTGCGTCGTTGCTTTTTTCTAATTGGCTAAACTATGCAGTATATCAAAATACACCTTATGATTTATCGACTTTATCCAAAGAACAAGCGCAAGAGTAAGAGATTAAATAGCAACTGATTCAGGGGAGATCTCCCCTGAATCAGTTGCTATTTTTTAGTTACAATAAAACTATTATGTTCATTTAGTTAGCTGTATATTCTCATTTAATTACACTTAATTGAGAATATATATGTAAATGACTTGTTCTATAAACTGTTTATATGATACTATTTATTATATAATAAATAGTATTGGAGGAATAGAAGTATGAAAGTTATCGTTTTAGGTTCATCCCACGGAGGTTATGAAGCAGTAGAGGAGTTGTTGATTTCTCATCCGGACGCAGAAATTCAATGGTACGAAAAAGGGGATTTCATTTCTTTTCTCTCTTGCGGAATGCAGCTTTATCTAGAAGGTAAAGTTAAAGATGTAAATTCCGTTCGTTATATGACAGCAGAAGGTATGGAAAGTAGAGGAGTCAACGTATTTTCAAATACAGAGATCACTGCGATCAAACCTGAAGATCACTATGTTACTGTGAAAGATTTAGTAACTGGAGCTGAGCGTACTGAGCAATATGACAAGCTTATTATCAGTCCTGGAGCTGTCCCATTTGAATTAAATCTTCCTGGAAAGGACTTAGATAATATTTATTTGATGCGCGGCAGAAAATGGGCAATCAAATTAAAACAAAAAACCGTAGATCCAGAAGTAAATAATGTGGTAGTGATCGGTAGTGGTTATATCGGAATCGAAGCAGCAGAATCATTTGCAAAAGCTGGTAAAAATGTTACTGTCATCGATATTTTGGATCGACCACTAGGCGTTTATCTTGATAAAGAATTTACCGATGTATTGACTGAAGAAATGGAAGCAAATAATATAAAAGTAGTAACAAACGAAACAGTTCAAAGCTATAAAGGCGATGGGCATGTTCAAAAAGTTGTCACAGATAAGGGTGAATATGACGCTGATCTAGTTGTTGTAGCTGTTGGCGTTCGTCCAAATACAGAATGGCTGAAGGATACCCTTGAACTTCATCCTAATGGATTGATCAAGACGGACGAATACATGCAGACAAGTGCTCCGGATGTATTTGCTGTCGGTGACGCAACCTTGATCAAATACAATCCTGGACAAACAGAGGTAAATATTGCATTAGCTACGAATGCTAGAAAACAAGGTCGCTTTGCAGTGAAAAACTTAGAGGCTCCTCTAAAACCATTCCCAGGAATTCAAGGTTCATCAGGACTAGCCGTATTTGACTATAAATTTGCTTCAACTGGTATCAATGAAGAGATGGCCAAAAAATTAAATAGACAAACGAAATCAGCATTAGTGGTTGAAGATTATTTAATGGACTTTAATCCGGATAAACAAAAAGCGTGGTTCAAATTAGTTTATGATCCAGAAACAACACAAGTTTTAGGTGCGCAATTGATGTCTAAAGCCGATTTAACAGCAAATATCAATGCCATTTCCTTAGCAATCAAAGCGAAAATGACGATCGAAGATTTAGCTTATGCAGATTTCTTCTTCCAACCTTCATTTGATAAACCTTGGAATATTATCAACACAGCAGCCTTAGAAGCAATGAAAAACGAAAGATAGCATCAATATTAATATAAAAAAACTGGAGCTTAACTTTACTTTCAAAAGTTTTGTTTCAGTTTTTTTACTATACATTTATTACCTGAACTTAGTTGTTTTAAAAGAATAATTTCATTATAATTAAGAGGTTCAAACGAAAAGTCTTTTTGAACTTCCCGAAATACTCCTCTTATTTTGAAAAGACTTTTTCTGAAAAGTCAGACAATATAGAAGGGGATTCATATTTCACGAAGTTAAGGAGTGAAAAAATTGATTACTAAAACTGCCTTGAGTCATAAAGGGGATGAATCGTCGCTTATTCTTTAGATTATGATAGTAAGCTAAAATTGATTTTGGCAATGAATTATGTAGTTATACTTTGAACAGACAAAGATATGCTAACCTAAAAGTGCCTGATTTCTACAAAGATCACACATGTTATAGACGGAAAAAGTTTTAGTAAAAGAGCGTTGGGCTGACAACAAGATCGTAATTTACACTTCAGCATTGGAACTTTTAACTATTTTGAAGCCACAGGTTATTACGAATATTAATCAATAAGAACTAGCTAGCATCGATTGAAGATCAAGTTCAAGAGTAGTTTCATGTCATAATTAGTGATGTTATTGAAAGGTAGCGATAATTGTTTAATCGTAACTACTTTGTATAATGTATATTATGTTAACTAGAATAAAATAAAAAATTATCACTCAAGTCCCTTTCGCATATTCACCTAAGATCCTATACTCCAGTCTAAAAAAACTGAAAAGCAAATAGATTTAGAGGTCTACTTGCTTTTCAGTTTAACTATAGGATTGGTGATAATAATCTTGAGAAATTTTGCTTAAATCGTAACCAATGGGACTGTCCTTTGATCATCTCATCAGTCAGTAAAAGACTTTGCTCTATGTCTTCTTTGAATATTTGAGTGAGCTTCCAAGAAAACTTAGTGTCGTAGATAAACGTGCTTACTTCAAAATTCAATGCATAGCTTCTGATATCTTGGTTTGTGGTGCCGACCATACAGATTTCATTGTCGATGATCATTGTTTTCGCATGTAAAAAACCGTTTTGATACAGATAAATTTTTATGCCCCGTTTATGAAGATAGTTTGCATAGTACTGAGTTGCGCGATAAATAAACGGATGATCTGGCATACATGGGATCATGATACGTACATCGATTCCAGATCGAACAGCAATCAGCAGCGCATTGATCATGCTATCATCCGGTATTAAATACGGTGTTTGAATCCAGACGGATTTTTCGGCCGCTAAAATCATTTTTATAAAACCGCTTTTTAGAATTTCTTCTTCTGAATCAGGTCCATCAGAAACGATTTGCAATGATAAATCTTCTAATTGATCATCAGCAGAAAGTTGGAAATACTTATCTACATAGTCCATTTTCTTTGTTTTATCTGCAACAGACGCATTCCAATCCATGATAAAAATCTCCTGAAGAGAAAAGACTGAAGAACCGACAATTCGAATATGTGTATCTCGCCAGTAACCAAATTTTTTACTTTCACCCAAGTACTGATCACCGACATTAAAGCCGCCAGTCCAGCCTATCTTTCCATCGATCACAACGATCTTACGGTGCAAATGATAGTTTAGCCGGGTTTTACTGATCATATTTTTTGAGGTTATAAAAGGTGCGACATTTCCACCAGCAGCAACAAATGAAGCAAAGAATTTTTTATCAGCACCAGGTGAGCCCCATGGATCATAGATTAAATAGACCTCTATCCCCTCTTTTACTTTTTCCTCCAATAGATCAAGAAATTTATTACCGATCTTATCGTTGAAAAAAGAATAATATTCGACATGAACCGTTTCTTTTGCTTTACGGATATCATCAAATAAGGCCTCGAATTTTTCCTTACCGTCCGTATAAAGCTGTATACTGTTGCGCTTGCTTAAAGGCGATGAATCCATATTTCTGAAATAGCGATTCAGTACACGTGCATCTGTCAATAAATTGATATTTAATCCGCTATCAGCTTTTAAATTATCTTTATCAACAATTTTTTTGATTTCTGCTATTTTTTCGTTATCATAGTCAGTTAATTGAAATACTTTTTGCCCATCGATCCCTCTACCGCAAAAAAGATAGATAATAAAGCCGATTCCTGGTAAAAAAATCAAGGTCATGATCCAGGCCAAAACACTGGAAATACTTCGCGGCTTTCTAAACACGGTAATAAGTGCTGCTGTTGTATTTAATAACAATAAACCCACAAGTATGAGGATAAAAATTCTCATCTAATTTCATTTCTCCCTTATACACATAATACATTGATTATAGCAAAAAGTATCTCCTGCTCCAACATATAACACTCTGATTTTTCATAATCAATTTTGAATAAAATAGAGCATAAGTTTTTTTCTTTAATTTTGTTCAACCTATTTAATTTCAGTGAATAGTGTACTATAATATGCAGATATCTTTAATTGAAAAGAGGAATTAATCGGAATGGATGTCAAGATGCTTGCAACTATCTTTTTTGTGAATTTTTCGTATATTACTTTGAACACTATCCGCTTTATGCTGACAATGAAAGGTTATCGTTTGATTGCACCATTAGTCAGCATGGCCGAGATCACGATTTACGTTTTAGGCTTAAGTATGGTATTGAATCGTTTAGATGAGCCCATCAATTTAATCGTGTACGCTTTAGGGTATGCTGTCGGAATCAGCGTTGGAATCAAAATCGAAGATTACTTAGCTTTAGGCTATATCATGGTTACAGCGATCTTGCCTTCTTCTACAGAACAACTGAATTTACCGGAAATATTAAGAGAAAACGGATATGGTGTGACCCAAAGCTTTGGTGCCGGTCGTGAAGGTGAACGAATGATTCTTGAAATTCTTTCTCCTCGCAAAAATGAACGTAGTTTGTATAAACTGATCAATGAAAAAGAACCTAGAGCATTTATCATTTCTTATGAACCTAAGTTTATTTCAGGTGGTTTCTGGACTAAAAAAGTACATAAACGAAATAGTTAAGTTAAAAAGCAGGATCTATTCTACTTTAGATGCTGCTCTTTAGTTAATCGATTTCAAAGTTTACATAATATTTTTATAGGTAACTTAATATTTTAAGTAGTGTAAAAATTCTATCTCAGGAAAATAATAATGAAACAAGTAAGAATATAATTGTTTCTTATAGAATATGCGTTCATTATCGTCTTTGATATTTTCCCAAAGTGGCGGTAAGATTTTTTTGAGTTCGTCTAGTTCGTCTGCTGTCGCTAAACTACCATTTTCTAAGATGGGCGAAGTCAAAGAAAAAGTGGCATCAGCTCTTTCTTGCAAGTCATTTGTGATTACAAGAGTCTCCTGAAAAATATTTCTCTTCATTTGTTTGGACTTTGACCTGATACTAGAACGTATCACTTTTAGTGCTTGAGTGATGAAATAATCAATATCAACATCTCCGATCAATTGCTCTATTGACTTGAATGTATCTGGTAAAGCTGTTCTTTTAGAGAGTAGAGAAAAATAGTCGGCTAGAGAAAGCGGAAACGTATCTTTCAGATGAAGAGAAACAAATTTCAGCTTCTCATTCCCCTCTTCTATTTTTTTCACGAAAGTAGTCGAAGAATCCGCCATTTGTACACCAAAAAAATAGTCCGTATCGTCATCAAAGAACACCGACCATAAAACTTCGCCAAAAAACTGGTCTTGGTTGCTGGATTTTTTCATTAAATCATCTAAGAATAATTGGGTAGAAGCTGGTATCTCTAGGCGATTTTGCTGAGAAAAAATCGGTATGGATAAGTAGTAGCGTCGATTTACTCTTTGGATGATCCCCTGACTGATCATTTGTTCTAAATAGAGTTCTAAATTTTCTGTTGTTGGAATAGCCGCTTTTAACTGTCGTAAAATAAGTTCTTGTTGCTGATTCCGTATCAAATGCAGCATGATTTCTTCAAATAATGGTGTGGAAATCAACTTGTTCAGCTGTGCGGTGTTTTCTCTTTTATAATAGTAGGTTACCTTTTCCAAAGCTCGACCACGCTTTCTTTTTATAATAAGAAAAAGCTTAGAAAATAACCCGAAGAGTTATATCCCAAGCTCTTTCATTGATATGTCCAGATTAACTAAATACTTCTGTTAATTGAGGAACTACTTGTTTTTTACGCGAAACGACACCATTTAAAAATGCACGATTGTTATCCAAGGTTACATTGAAAGCTGATTCTACTTTATCTAATGACTCTCCGATCACTAGTAATTCAGAGTCACTATTCAAAATATCTGTGATGATCAGAACGAATAAATCATATCCATTTGTCGCATTTTCATTTTTCATAGCTGCTTCCAGCTCTTCTTGGCGGTCTAAAACTTCATTCAGGTCAACAGTATTAACTTGAGCGATTCGGACGTTTTTAGAGCCCATTGGGAAGCTTTTAGCATCTAAATCTAGTAAGACTTCAGCTGATTTGTCACTTAGATTCGTTCCGGCTTTTAACATATCTAGTCCGTAGCCGTTCAAGTTTATTTCTGCGATATCTGCTAGCTCGTGAGCGGCATCGATATCTTCTTGAGTACAGGTTGGTGACTTAAATAATAAAGTGTCAGAGATGATCGCTGATACCATCATTCCTGCGATTTGTTTTGGTACAACAATGTTATTTTCTTTAAACAACTTCAAAACGATCGTACTTGTACAGCCAACAGGTTCTGCACGATAATACAATGGATCAGCTGTCTCGAAGTTTGCGATACGATGATGGTCAACAACAGCTAAAATCGTTACATCTGCAATATCTGAAACGCTTTGCTGAAATTCATTATGATCAACTAACATCACTTGATTCGTTTCTCCAGCTGCACTCTCAATTACCCGAGGTGCATCTACGTTAAAATAATCTAAAGCATATTGTGTTTCTTCACTTGGTGCACCTAAAGCTACAGCTTCAGTATCTTTTCCAAGTTCTTTTTGTAAATAGGCAAAACTGATCGCTGCACCGATTGCATCAGTATCAGGATTTTGGTGTCCAAAAACAAGAATTTTTGACATTATAAGGGTTCACTCCTTCTTTTTTCTTCATTATTAATAATAACAAAAAATAGAAAAGAAACAACAATATTTGCTGCACTTTTCTATTTTTAATACTTATCTCGTTGCATATCCTTGATAATCTGCAACATGTAATAGTTTTTTTGCGTTAGTCACACGCTCTTCTGTTGGTGGATCGATTCCTTTTAATGGATAGTCTAACCCTAATTCGTCCCATTTATATTTCCCCATTACGTGATAAGGTAAAACTTCTACTTTATCGACATTTTTAAGGGTTTTGATAAATGAATCTAGGCGAATCAAATACTCATCATAGTCACTACGCTCTGGAACTAATACGTGTCTGATCCAAACTGGTTTTCCAATTTCAGAAAGGTACTGAGCCATTTCTAAAATATTTTCATTTCCTAAAGAAGTCAATAATTTGTGTTGTTCATTATCGATATGTTTGATATCGAATAATAACAGATCAGTATAGTTCATTAGTTCTTGAAATTGGCTGAAAAATGGTTCTTCTCTTGTGAAAGGTTTCCCACAAGTGTCGATCGTTGTATGTATGCCTTTGTCTTTCGCTTTTTTAAATAAGTCTGTGAGAAATTCCAGCTGTAGTAATGGTTCACCACCACTGACAGTGATTCCTCCCTTTTCGCCCCAATATGAACGATACTTGATAGCTTCTTCTAATACTTCATCCGTTGTAACTTCGCGGCCGCCTGAACCTATTTTCCATGTATCAGGATTATGGCAAAATTGACAACGCATGCGGCACCCTTGCGTAAACACGATGAAGCGGACACCAGGTCCATCAACCGTTCCAAAATTTTCTGTAGAGTGGATTCTACCAATTACAGGTGTCGTCATTTCGATTCCTCATTTCTTTTTTAGAAAAAAGGGATGACACGAGGTCACCCCTTCAATTGTATGTTCTTACAGTCTATCGTGTGAAGTTCTAGAAATAACGTCTGCTTGTTGCTCAGGAGTTAAGTCACGGAATTTCACGGCATATCCAGATACACGGATCGTTAAGTTTGGATATTTTTCTGGATGTGCTTGTGCATCTAAAAGCAATTCATTTGTGAATACGTTAACGTTCAAGTGGTAACCACCTTTATCGAAGTAGCCATCCATTACGTTACGTAGATTTTCGATTCTTGTTTCATCATCTTTACCTAAACCGTTAGGATTGATCGTTTGTGTATTAGAGATACCATCTAATGCACTTGTGTACTCAAGTCTAGCAGTTGAGTTAAGTGAAGCTAAAAGACCATTTTTCTCACCTAAGAATTTGCCATCTTGATAACTTGGGTTAGCACCTGGTGCCAATGGTTTACCTGCACGACGTCCATCTGGTAAGTTACCAGTTGCTTTACCGTAAACTACATTAGAAGTGATTGTCAATAATGAAGTTGTTGGTCTAGCGTTACGGTACGTATGTTGACGTCTGATTTGAGTCATGAAGTACTCAAGGATCCAGTTAGCCATTGCATCTGCTTCTTCATTGTCGTTACCATAAGTTGGGAACTCATTTTGAGGAACATAATCAACCGCTAAGCCGTCTTCATCACGAATAACTTTTACATTACCATGTTTGATAGCCATTACTGAGTCAGCAGCATGTGAAATACCTGCGATACCAGTTGCAAATGTACGTTGTAAGTTACTTTCCATGAAGGCTAATTGTGCTGCTTCATATGAGTATTTATCATGCATGTAGTGGATAACATTCAATGTATTTACATACAATTCAGCTAACCAATCCATGATGTCTTTGTAACGATCGATAAATTCGTTGTAGTCTAAAGTATCGCCAGTCATTGGGCGGAATTTAGGAGCTACTTGCATTTTTGTTTTTTCGTCTACACCACCATTGATCGCGTAAAGCACAGCTTTAGCTAAGTTGGCACGAGCACCGAAGAATTGCATATCTTTACCCATAACTGTTGCAGATACACAACATGCGATCGCACAGTCATCTGATCCCCAGTTAGCACGTAATAGATCATCATTTTCGAATTGGATCGAAGAACTTTGTTTTGCGATTTTAGATGCAAATGTTCTGAATCCTACTGGTAAATGAGATGAATACAATACAGTTAAGTTTGGTTCTGGTGATGGTCCCATGTTTGTTAAAGTATGCAGGATACGGAAATCATTTTTAGTTACTAATGAACGTCCATCCAAGCCCATACCAGCGATCGATAATGTCGCCCAGATTGGGTAACCAGAGAATAATTGGTTGTATTCTGGTGTACGAGCGAATTTAACCATACGTAGTTTCATGATCAAGTGATCGATCATTTCTTGCGCTTCAAATTCAGTGATCAATCCAGCTTCTAAATCACGTTGGATATAGATATCTAAGAATGCAGAAATACGTCCGATAGACATTGCTGCTCCATTTTGTGATTTGATTGCACCTAGGTAACCAAAGTATAACCATTGGATTGCTTCTTTAGCATTTGCTGCTGGTTTAGAAATATCAAAACCATAAGTTGAAGCCATTTCTTTAAGATCTGCCATTGCTCTGATTTGTTCAGAGATTTCTTCTCTTAAACGGATAACATCGTCAGTCATCACTTTGTTTCCTGTGTTGCTTAAGTCTTTTTTCTTCTCAGCGATCAAGAAATCCATACCGTATAAAGCAATACGACGGTAATCACCAATGATACGTCCACGTCCGTATGCATCTGGAAGACCTGTGATGATTTTGTTTTTACGAGCTGATCTCATTTCTGGTGTATAAGCATCGAAAACACCTTGGTTGTGTGTTTTTCTCCACTCAGTAAAGATTTTAGACATTTCAGCGTCTACTTCGTAACCGTTTGAAGTTAAAGAGTTATTCGCCATGTTGATACCGCCGAATGGCATGAATGCTTGTTTCAAAGGTACGTCAGTTTGTAGACCTACGATTGTTTCTTCTTCTTTGATCAAATACCCAGGTTCATGAGAAGTGATTGTTGCAGGAATATTATTGTCCATGTCGTACACACCATTTTGTTCATGCTGTACTTCAAATAATTCCTGTAATTTTGTCCATAATTTGTCTGTGCTTGGTGCGATCGGTTCTAGGAAAGAGTCATCACCTGTATACTCAGTATAGTTTCTTTGAATGAAATCACGTGTATCTACTGATGTTTTCCACTTGTCGCCTTTAAAGCCTTTCCATTGCTCCATTGATGGGCCTCCTTAGTATGCTGTTGATTACTGTAACAGCTTTATGTGATTAGTATAACACATCGCTATTTTTATGCAAGCCTTTCCTTATTATATTTTGAGCGAAATCGCTATTTTTTTTAATAAAACAGTATGAAACGTTGATTTATAGGGATTTGATTTTTGTGATATGATTAACGAACTAGAATCAGTTTTATATAAAAAGTAAGAAATCTGTAATACAAAAAGCTAGAACTGTATTAGTACAGTTCTAGCTTTTTTCTAATTCTATAGAACAGAATTGATTTATTCAGTCTCTTCTTTTTCAGGCAACTCTGCTGTATGCATTTCATGGACTTCTAGGATTTCTCCATCTTGTTTCTCATCCAACATAAATGAACCATTAGAAGTTCTGTCGTTAATTGGGTATGTTTGAGAATCAATCGTATATTGTTTGCCGCTTTGAGTAGTTACTAAAAGCTCTAGCGTACTGCTTTCTGACATAAAGCTCACACGATGTGGATTTTTCTTTAGTTCCCTTAAGACCATCAGTCCTCGTTTTGCTCTACCTAACTGTGTGAGTTCTTGTGCAAGCATTCGCTTGATACTTCCACGCTGCGTTAAGATCACGACCGGTGTATCTCCTTCTTGATAAACTAATAAACCGTTGACCACATAATCTTGGTCTTTTAAGTTCATCGCTTTTACCCCAGCAGCTTTTGCTCCGACGACTGGCACCTCTTCTAATGGATAACGGAGGCCAAATCCTCGATGACTAACTAAAAAGACATCCAAGAGCTTTTGCTCATTCGTCAAATAAACATTGACGATTTCATCTGTATCGGATTTCAGTTTCATACAGTTTGTTGGTCGACTCTTATAGGTTCTCCAAGGTTCAAAATCAGTCATTTTTGTTTGCTTGATCATACCTTCTTTTGTCATGAAAACAAATGTTTTTGTCGGTGACAGTTCTTTATAGGTATAAACAGCGATGATCGACTCATCTATCGACAGATTTAGAATCGTTTGAGAAATGTGCTCGCCGATTTCTTTCCATCTTAGATCTGGTAATTCATGGACCGGACGATAAATCACATTCGCTTTATTAGTGATCAATAAAACATGATCCAACGTATTGACTTCACCGGTATAAAGCAGGAAGTCCCCTTCCTTCATCCCGATTTCTTCCGGCTTGGATGCACTGTAAGAGCGCAAACTGCTCCGCTTGATGTAGCCTTCATGTGTTACTGTGACTACAACATCTTCTTGAGCAACCAATACTTGTGTATCGATCTTGATCTCTTGGATCTCATTTTCGATTTGAGTCAAGCGTTCATTTCCATATTGCTTTTTGACCTCGCGAAGCTCTTTTTTCATGACGTTGAACAATTCTTTTTCATCATTCAAAATAGTTGTCAATTCAGCAACTAAACGACTAAGTTCTTCCGCTTCTTTTTCAAGCTGCGTAATATCTGTATTTGTTAAACGATACAATTGTAACGTAACGATTGCTTCTGCTTGTGCTTCTGTAAATGCGTACTCTTTCACTAAATTGTTTTTTGCATCTTTTTTATCCTTTGATGCACGGATCGTTTCAATGACCTGATCAAGGATCGATAAGGCTTTGATCAAACCAGATACGATATGTTGACGGGCTTGCGCTTTATCCAATTCAAACTGACTGCGGTTTGTGATCACTTCTTTGCGGTGCGCAACATAGCTGTCTAAAATACGTTTGAGCCCCACTTGATGCGGTGTCATGTTATCGATGGCAACCATATTAAAGTTGTAATTGATTTGCAATTCAGTATTTTTGAAAAGATAGTTCAAGATTCCTTCAGCGTTGGTATCCTTTTTCAACTCGATAGCAATCTGCAGCCCTGTTCGGTCACTTTCGTCACGAACTTCGGCGATCCCCTCGATTTTTTTATTCAGACGTACTTCATCGATTTTTTTCACTAGTGTCGCTTTATTCACTTCATAAGGAATTTCAGTGACGATGATCTGCTGTTTGCCGCCTTTTAATGGTTCGATTTTTGTTTTCGAACGGAGAATCACTTTTCCTCGTCCTGTTTCATAGGCCTTCTTGATTTCTTCTTTTCCTTGTAGAATACCTCCTGTAGGAAAGTCAGGTCCTGGGATAAATTCCATTAATTTTTCTAATGAAGCATTTGGATGATCGATCAGATAGATCGTTCCATCTATGATTTCGGCTAAATTATGCGTAGGGATCTCCGTCGCATAACCTGCTGATATCCCTGTTGAGCCATTGACTAACAAATTGGGATATTTTGCGGGTAAAACTGTTGGTTCTTTTTCTGTATCATCAAAGTTCCATACAAAGTCAACGGTGTCTTTTTCGATATCTTTCAGCATTTCTCCACTTAATTCTGATAAGCGGGCCTCAGTATAACGCATGGCTGCAGGCGGATCACCGTCCATACTTCCATTATTTCCATGCATTTCGATCAAAACTTCACGAAGCTTCCAGTCTTGACTTAAACGAACCATCGCTTCGTAAATACTGCTGTCTCCATGGGGGTGATAATTCCCCATGATATTTCCGACAGATTTTGCTGACTTTCTAAAACTTTTTTCAAATGTATTGCCATCTTTATTCATGGAAAATAAAATTCTGCGCTGAACTGGTTTTAATCCATCACGAATATCTGGCAGGGCACGCTCTTGAATGATATATTTGGAATATCTTCCAAAACGATCGCCCATTACTTCTTCAAGAGTCAGTTCTTGAACTTCTTGGCGTTTTTCCACATTCATCACTCCCTACTCTAAATCGAACAAACTGATTTCTTCAGTTTCTGTCTTTTTTTGTTCATTTTCTATTTTTTTCTCTTCATCCAAAACATCGTTTGAAATGGAAGGCGCAATCTCTGTTTCGCCATCTTTACGGTCTAAAATACTGCCGTCTTCTTCTAAAGTGAATTGAACATGACGTTCGATCCATTTTCTTCTCGGCTCTACCTTATCTCCCATAAGAGTGGTAACACGACGTTCTGCCTGAGCTGCATCATCGATACGAACTCGAATCAACGTACGAGTTTCAGGGTCCATCGTTGTTTCCCATAACTGATCTGCATTCATTTCACCAAGACCTTTGTAGCGTTGCAGCATATAGCCTTTACCAACTTGTTCTGTTACATTTGCAAGCTCTTCGTCGGTCCACGCGTATTCAGTGATCGCTTTTTTACCCAGCCCTTTTGAAACCTTATACAACGGAGGTAAAGCAATATAAACTTTGCCTGCTTCGATCAGCGGCTTCATATAACGATAAAAGAACGTCAATAACAAGACTTGGATATGCGCACCATCGGTATCTGCATCGGTCATGATAATGACTTTATCATAATTGCAGTCTTCAACTGAAAATTCAGGACCAACACCGGCGCCGATCGTATAAATCATCGTATTGATTTCTTCGTTTTTGAGAATATCCTGCATTTTTGCTTTTTCTGTATTTAACACTTTTCCTCGAAGCGGCAAAATTGCTTGGAATTTTCTATCGCGGCCTTGTTTTGCAGAGCCGCCGGCAGAATCTCCTTCGACTAAGTAAAGTTCATTTTTCTTAGGGTTTCGCGATTGAGCAGGTGTTAACTTACCGGATAAAAGAGACTCCCCTTTTTTCCGTTTCTTTCCGTTTCTGCTTTCTTCACGTGCTTTACGAGCGGCTTCACGTGCTTCACGTGCTTTGATTGCTTTACGAACTAATTGCTGACTCATTTCGCTATTTTCTTGGAGGTAGAAGCCCATTTGCTCACCGACAACATTATCCACTGCATTTCTAGCAAGAGGTGTGCCTAATTTTTCTTTTGTTTGACCTTCAAATTGTAAAAGATTTTCAGGTACACGAATAGATAAAACTGCAGCCAAACCTTCACGAAAGTCACTGCCCTCAAGATTTTTGTCTTTTTCTTTCAATAGACCTACTTTACGAGCATATTCATTATATGCTTTCGTCATGGACGTTTTCATCCCGACTTCATGAGTTCCGCCATCTTTTGTTCGGACATTGTTAACAAATGACAAAACATTTTCTGAATAGCCATCGTTATACTGATAAGCTAATTCAACTTCGATCCCTTCTTTTTCACCAGAAAAATAAACAACTGGCGTCAAGGTATCTTTCTCTTCATTCAAATACGAGACAAATTCTTTAATTCCTTCTTCATAATGGAAGACTTCTTCTTTAGGTTCTTCTCCTCGCAGATCAGCAAGTGTGATTTTTACCCCTTTTAATAAGAAAGCAGATTCACGTAAGCGTTCCGCTAATGTTTCATAAGAGAAATGGATCGTAGAAAAAATCGTATCGTCAGGTAAAAAAGTAACAGTTGTCCCGTTCTTTTTATTTGTCTTACCGATTTTTTTCAATGTACCGACAGGCTTCCCGCCATTTTCAAAACGCTCTTTATATTCAACACCATCGCGGACGATCGTTACTTCCAGCCATGAGGATAATGCATTTACAACGCTGGCACCTACTCCGTGAAGTCCACCGGATGTTTTATACCCGCCCTGTCCGAATTTTCCACCTGCATGTAATACGGTAAAAATCACTTCTACAGTTGGTATTCCTGATGCGTGCATCCCTACGGGCATACCACGTCCAGAATCGACGATCTTTATACTATTGTCTTTTTGAATGACTACATTGATTTCATTTCCATACCCTGATAATGCTTCATCGACGGCATTATCTACGATTTCATACACTAAATGATGTAATCCGCGGCTATCTGTTGAACCGATATACATCCCTGGTCTTTTACGTACCGCTTCCAAACCTTCTAAGACTTGGATGGAGGCGTCATTGTATTCATTGTTTACCTTTTTCGCCAAAGAAAAAAACTCCTTATACTTGAATTATAGGGCCCTTAGCCACATCATTACAATAATACTCTAAAAACTCTCAAAAAAAAAGAGCTTTCCTATTCGGTAACTCTTTCTTAAGATCATTTGTGCTTATTTCGGCATTTTAGCGAGTTCGATCTTAATGCAACGATTCATTATGATAGCATTTCTTCCTGCTTTTTTCAATAATTCCGCAGCTTCTTCACTTTCTAGCCCTAGTTGTGCCCAAAAAACTGTCGCATTTGTTTCTAAAAAGTCACGGGCAACTTCTGGCAAGAATTCACTTCTGCGGAAAATATCGACAATGTCGATTGAGCCAGGGATATCCTGAAGTTTTTCATACACATATTCACCAAGGATTTCTTGCCCTGCCAAGACTGGATTGACTGGAATGATTTCATATCCATATTCCTGCAGTAATTCTGCAATTTGGTAGCTTGTTCTATCAGGCTTATTACTTAAACCGACAACTGCGATTCGTTTCGCTTCTTTCAAATAAGTAAAGATTTGTTCTTGTGATGGATTTTCAACAGACATCTTTGTCATCCTCTCTTAATTTCGCTTCTTTTTTATTATACAACGAATAGTTAATTATTGTTAGCTGTTTCTATTCATGATAAAATATAGGCTAGCTTGAACAGAAAGAGGTCACTTGATGAAATTTATAGTATTATTGATCATTGCCTATTTATTAGGTTCGATTCCGTCTGGCGTTTGGATCGGAAAACTTTTTTTCAAAAAAGATATTCGCCTTTTTGGGAGTGGCAACACTGGAACGACCAATACGTTTAGAGTATTAGGGAAAAAAGCTGGAATCACTGTTTTATTGATGGATATTTTAAAGGGAACTTTAGCAACTAGTTTACCACTCTTATTTTCTTTGAATGTCAATCCGTTGGTTTTCGGTGTAGCAGCTGTATTGGGACACACATTTCCAGTTTTTGCGAATTTTAAAGGTGGCAAAGCTGTTGCAACAAGCGCGGGGATGATTTTAGCCTATAGTCCAACATTTTTTGTTTATTCTGCATTGATTTTTATTATTACATTGTATATTACCAGTATGGTAAGTTTGACTAGTATGGTTAGTGCTGTGTTGATCACATTATCAACGATTATTATTCCTTTCGCGATCCCACAGATTTTGCCGAGATTTGACTGGTTGCTGACTTTGATCGCTGTGGCATTGACGATTTTTATTTTTGTCCGCCATAAAGACAACATCAAACGAATCAAAGAAGGAACAGAAAGCCGTGTGTCCTTTGGATTAGGGGCAAAAAATAGTAAATAAAAAACAGCCAAAGCTCGAACATATTAGGTGTTCGTCTTTGGCTGTTTTTATTATTTCGCTGTTAGTGTATAGTGTGTCTTAAATATACCTGAGCTATCAAGCTGATTGATGCCGATTTTATCAATAAGATTCCCTGTTGCATCTACACCATCTGCAATTCCGCACCATGGCTCGATACAGACGAATGGAGCTTCCTTTGGATAAGGAGACCAAAAGCCGACATAAGGCATGTCAGCATAGCTTAAACTAATGCTGTGAGGACTTTCATCCGTTGCGATCGTAAAGGTATTGACTCCTTTTGTTTCAAAGATGATCGCATCCTCTTTAAATAACTCTCTGCGCAAATCTAGACTTGTATTTGTCTGTCCAAGTGTCTTATGAGCAAAGTCAGCATAAGGACCGCTTAACGGGATTTGAATGCGTGACTTTTGTGGTGAGAACCCTAAATAATAATCATCAAATGATAAGTTCTTTTCTAAAGGCACATTAAAAGCTGGATGACCGCCAATCGAAAAGTACATTTTTTCATTGCCTGTATTCTCAACCTGATAGTTTACAGTAAGGTTGTTTTCTTCTAAGGCATAAGAAAGAATCAATTCAAAATCAAAAGGATAGACTTCCTTCGTTTCTGCTGAACTTTTAAGCGATAAAGAAACTAATTCTGTCCCGTGTTCGATCACTTCGAAGACCTGATCTCTCGCGAAGCCATGCTGTCCCATCGGATAAGACTTGCCACCATATGTGTATCGATCCTCTTTCAATCTACCTACAAAAGGAAAAAGAACAGGTGCATGACGTCCCCAGAAAGCTGGATCTCCGTTCCAAATATACTCGATATCACTTTTTTTAGATTTTAAACTGATCAATTCCGCTCCGTCTTCTGCAATCGTTGCGATCAAAAATTCATTTTCAATTTGTACAGTCATTTGTCATGCCCCCTACTAGTTCTCTTTTTCTAGTTCTTTCATGAATTGCTTATTCAAGACTTTCAAATAAGTTCCTTTCATCCCTAACGAACGAGATTCAATGATTCCGGCAGATTCTAATTTTCTCAACGCATTAACGATCACTGATCGCGTGATTCCAATCTCATCTGCAATACTTGAGGCTGTCAAACGACCTTCTTCCCCATCTAAAGCTTTGAAAATCGCATGAACAGCTTTCAGTTCGCTATAAGATAATGTGTTGATCGCCATTTGAACAGCGGTTGCACTGCGAACACTTGCTTCGATCGATCTGGATTGTTGATACAAGATCTGCATGCCAACAACGGTCGCACTATATTCAGCTAGAACTAGATCTTCATCATCAAAAGACTGTTCCACTCTCGCCAAAATGATCGTCCCTAAACGTTCTCCTGCCCCAAACATCGGAACAATCGTTGTCAATCCAAACGGATATTTTTCGCGCCATTCCACAGGAAAAGCTGTCAGATCACTTGTAATGGAAATATTTGCTTCTGTTTTAGCTAAATTGTCCGCTGCATCTGTATAGCTTTGAGGAAAGCGTTTTTCTTCAAACATATGTTTGACACGTGCATTATTGACATCTAGTTTTTCATTATACCCTAACAGTACGCCCTCACTGCTGATGATGTAAGCATTGCTGTCTAATACGTCCCCTAAGATCATCGCCATTTTATCGTAAGGTAAATCAGCTTTTTGATCAAACGTATTCTTTTGCTGTAATAATTTGTTGATTTGACGCGTTTTTTCTAATAAAGTAGTCATTTTTACTCCTCCTAATTTAAAAACTATCAAGCTTGTTTTAAAAAGATGTCCGAAGAACGTTTACTAGGATCAAAGAATGTAGCGGCTTAAATCTTCGTTTTGAACGATGCTGTTCAATTTTTCGTTCACGTAGGCTTCTGTGATCGTAATTTCACCCATTTGCATATCTGGTGCTTCAAATAACAAATCTTCTAAAAGACGCTCTAAAATCGTATGCAGACGACGTGCCCCAATATTGTCCGTGTCGCGATTGACATCAAAAGCGATGTCAGCAATACGCTCTATTGCTTCTTTAGTGAAAATAACTGTTACATTTTCTGTTCCGATCAATGCTATATATTGTTTGATCAACGCGTTATTTGGTTCAGTCAGAATCTTAACGAAATCTTCAGCGGTTAAATCATCTAGTTCTACACGAATCGGGAAACGCCCTTGCAGTTCCGGGATCAAATCACTTGGTTTTGATAAATGAAAGGCACCCGACGCGATAAATAAAATATGATCTGTTTGGATCGGACCGTATTTTGTATTGACTTGTGAGCCTTCAACGATCGGTAAAATATCACGCTGTACTCCTTCGCGTGACACTTCTCCAGAATTTTGCTGGCTTTTTGACGTGATCTTATCGAATTCATCAATAAAAATGATCCCGCTACTCTCTGCTAAACGAATCGCTTCGCTGTGAATATCAGCATCTTTGACGATTTTAGCTGATTCTTCTTTGACTAGCAGTTCTTGCGCTTCTTTTACAGTGACTGTGCGCTCTATTTTTTTCTTTGGTGACAATGCCCCTAGCGTTTCGTTTAAATCGATCCCCATTTGCTCCATCCCTGCATTCATTGCCGGCATATTTTTCTTAGGTTCATCGATTTCGATTGTAACTTCACGATTATTCAACAGTCCTTTTTCTAACTGCTCAAGAACGGTTTTTCGGTTGATTTTGATTTCTTCCGTTACTTCTTCTTGTGTTTCCTGTGGCTGTTGTGCTGCTGAGAACATTTGCATCATTTGTTCAAATTGATTAGTTGATGCTTGTTTTTGTTCTTTTTTTATCCCAGGAACCAATACTTTTACCAGACGATTATTCGCTTTTTTTAGCGCTTGAGAATAGACTCGACTGTATTGTTTTTTTTCGACGATTTGAATGGCATTTTCTACTAAATCGCGGACCATTGATTCCACATCACGACCTACATAGCCAACTTCCGTGAATTTAGTTGCTTCAACCTTTATAAATGGAGCATTGACGATTTTAGCCAAACGTCGAGCGATTTCAGTTTTTCCGACCCCAGTAGGACCAATCATCAGCATATTTTTAGGTGTGATATCCTGCTGCATTTTTTCATCGAGCTGCAGACGTCTGTATCGATTTCTTAAAGCAACAGCAACAGATTTTTTAGCCGTTTCTTGGCCAATGATATATTCATCTAATTCCTTCACGATTTCTCTAGGTGTTTTATTCAGTTCATTCATAGCTAGAATCCTCCATCTATAATTCTTCTACAATAATATTGTGGTTTGTAAAAACGCAGATATCTGCGGCTATATTCAATGCATTTTCCGCAATGCTTTTGGCAGACATCTCTTTATCACCGTAATGTTTCATCGCTCTTGCAGCGGAAAGTGCGAAGTTGCCACCTGAGCCAATGGCTAAAATGCCATCATCTGGTGTGATCACTTCTCCTGTTCCGGAAACTAAAAGCATTTCTTTTTTATTCATGACGATCAACATTGCCTCTAACTTTTGCATAGACTGCTGTGTACGCCATTCCTGAGCGAGCTCAACAGCTGCTCGAGTCAGATTTCCATTATATTCATTCAATTTACCTTCGAATTTTTCTTCTAAAGTAAATGCATCTGCAACGCTGCCTGCAAAACCGACAACGACCTCATCATTATAAATTCTACGAACTTTTTTAGCTGTTCCTTTCATCACGACAGATTCACCCATCGTAACTTGACCGTCACCAGCCATCGCAAATTTTCCATCTTTTTCAACCGCACAAATCGTTGTTGAGTGAAATTGTGATTCAACCATGATACTTCCTCCTAAATCAAAAGCTCACACGCTTTTGTTGTATTATAGATCCACGCCTTTAAAGCAGCTAATATTTTTTTGCTAAGCTCGAGGGTGAAATGTTCGATAATTTTTTTGTAAACTTTCTTTTGTTACATGCGCATAAATTTGAGTTGTCGATAAATCCGAATGTCCTAAGAGCTCTTGGACGGTTCTCATGTCAGCGCCATTATTCAGCAAATGGGTGGCAAAGGTATGCCGCAGCATATGAGGGTGGATATCCCCGTTTAGCGTGCTTTTCTTGATCAATTGATTCAACACATATTCGATCCCTGTTGATGTGATCTGATCCCCATGGTGATTGATGAAAACAAATGCATGATCTTTCCCATGTTTTTCCATCAAAACTTTTCTACCATGTTCAAGATACTCTTTTAATGCATCTTGAGCGAATGAGCCGAAAGGGACATAACGATCCTTGTTTCCTTTCCCATGGATAAGTAACACATTTGCAGAAAAATCCACTGACTGGAGCGTTAAGTTAGCGCATTCACTCACACGAATACCTGTTCCATATAAAATTTCAAGCAGTGCCTGATTTCTTAAGTCCAGTGGTTTTGTTCCCTTAGCACTCTCAAAAAGTGCATCCATCTCTTTTTCATAAAAGAAACGAGGAAGTCTTAATTGCTTTTTTTTCATATGAACATAGGAAAATGGATTTTCTTTGATTACTTCATTTTTAAGTAAAAATTGATAGAATGAGCGTAAACTAGCAATTTTTCTACTGATCGAATTGCGACTGTATTTCTTATCGTACAGAAAACTTAAGTATGTACGAATATCCAAATGATCGACTGTTAAATAATCAGCGTCTCCAGAATTTTTCAGGAAATCAAAAAAATTTAGAATGTCTTCTTCATAGGCAATTCGTGTTTTTTCAGAGTAACCGCGTTCGACGATCAAGTAAGTTAAGAACATCTCCGGCCAGTTTTTTTGCTGCATAATTTCCCCTCCATCAAATTACAAGGTAACTTTAGCATAACCATTTTGAAAAAACAAATGAATTGTCAGAATTTAATTAATATTTTCAAATTTAGTAACAATTTATTCATATTTGAAGATAAATAACTCGTGTTTTATAAGGGAAATCTAATCTGTGACAAGTCAAAAAGCAGACAAAAAAAGCTAAGGTACAGAATGTTTCCACCCTAAGTACCTTAGCTTTTAATTACTAATCGACAAGATCAAATTCTTGTTTTGTCTCAGCCAATTTTGTTAATGCTCTATTGGCAATTGCTTCATAACGCTCTTTTTTATCACGAATTCGTTCAGGCATCTCAGGAAAGAGACCGAAATTGGCATTCATTGGTTGGAAATGCTTGCCTTCTGCATGAGTGATGTAATAGGCCATACTGCCAAGTGTCGTTTCTCTTGGAAAGACAATAGGCTCTTCTCCTTTAGCTAAACGCGCTGCATTGATACCTGCCAATAAACCACTGGCCGCACTCTCAACATATCCTTCAACACCAGTCATTTGACCTGCAAAAAACAGGTTCTCTCTCTTTTGAGATTGATAGGTTGGTTTTAAAAGCTCTGGTGAATTCATGAAACTGTTTCGATGCATCACACCATATCGCACAAACTCAGCATTTTCTAACCCGGGAATCATTTGGAAAACACGTTTTTGCTCTCCCCATTTTAAATGAGTTTGAAATCCAACTAAATTGTATAAAGACGCTGCTGCATTATCTTGACGCAATTGAATCACCGCATACGGACGTTTTCCTGTCTTAGGATCTTCAAGTCCTACAGGTTTTAAAGGTCCAAATAGCATTGTTTTGATTCCGCGTTTAGCCATTACTTCGATCGGCATACATCCTTCAAAGAATTTTTCTTTTTCGAATGTTTTTAACGGAACGACTTCGGCAGAAACTAATGCTTCATAAAAAGCAGTGAATTCTTCCTCTGTCATCGGACAGTTTAGGTAAGCTGCTTCTCCTTTATCATAACGTGATTTCAGGTAAACTTTGTCCATATCGATCGTTGCTTTATCAACGATCGGTGCAGCTGCATCATAAAAATAGAAACCATCTGAGCCATTGAATTCTTTGATTTGTTCTGCCAAAGCTTCTGAGGTCAAAGGTCCTGTTGCTACAATAACGATTCCTTCTGGTAATGCAGTGATTTCTTCATTTTTTACAGTAATTAACGGATGATTTTTGATCCGATCTGTGATTTCCTGAGAAAAGGTATCTCGATCGACTGCCAAAGCTCCTCCTGCGGGAACTGCCGTTAAATCAGCGCTATTGATTATAATTGAGTCTAAACGGCGCATCTCTTCTTTTAAAACCCCTACTGCATTCGTTAAATTATTTCCTCTTAAGGAGTTAGAGCAAACTAACTCAGCAAAATTTTCAGTCTGGTGAGCTGGTGTCTTTTTTACTGGTCGCATTTCATATAGAGTAACTGGCACACCCGCTTTGGCAACTTGCCAAGCAGCTTCACTGCCAGCTAGACCAGCGCCAATAACTGTTACAGAAGTAGTAGTCATTTAGATCCTCTTTTCTTTTATATAGATACAGAAACAATTGACTTTAAAAAAGTAATTGCTTCTGTATAATTGATTATTTTATTTGTAGTCAAGATAGCTATTTTTGAACATTTTCTTCGTAATCACCATTGATACAGACAACTTGTTTTCCGCCTTTGACTTTCTTTTCAACAAGATACTGACCACATTTTGGACATGGACGTCCAATTGGTTTATCCCAAGAAGTAAAGTCACATTCTGGATAACGGCTGCATCCATAGAACAATCGGTTTTTCTTAGATTTACGTTCAATAACTTGGCCTTCATTACAAACTGGACATGTTACACCGATTTCTTTAACGATGGCTTTAGTGTTTCGACATTCTGGGAAATTGCTGCATGCATAAAATTTTCCGTAGCGTCCTAGTTTGATGACCATTGGGTGTCCGCAAAGGTCGCAGTCAAAACCAGCTGGCTCATCTTTGATTTGGATTTTTTCGATTTTCTCTTCTGCGTTGGTCAATTCTTTTTCAAATGGTTGGTAGAAGCGGTCCACAACTTCCACCCATTTTTCCTGCCCAACGCCGATTTTATCCAAATCCCCTTCCATTGATGCAGTAAAATGGACATCAACGATTTGCGGGAAGAATTCCACGATCAGAGAATTAACGATTTCACCAAGTTCAGTTGGCTCAAAACGTTTATTCGTTAATTTAACATAATAACGTCTTTGAATAGTTTCCAAAGTTGGTGCATACGTTGATGGACGTCCCACTCCGTTTTCTTCCAATGCGCGGATCAATGTTGCTTCACTGAATCGTGCTGGAGGTTGAGTGAAATGTTGTTTTGGTTCGATATCAACAGCCTTGACTTTATCTCCTTCAACTAAATCAGGAAGAATATTTTCTTTGTCTTCTTTTCCGTCATCTCGACCTTCAACATAAACTTGCATGAACCCTTTGAATTTCACTTTTGCACCGTTTGCAATGAAAATCACGCCATTTTGCTCAAGGGTTACTTTCATTGTATCCAGCACTGCTGGTGTCATTTGACTTGCAACGAATCGGGACCAAATCAATGTATACAATTTAAGTTGGTCTTTGTCTAAGTATTGCTTGATTTCATTAGGTGAGCGCAATACACTTGATGGTCGGACAGCCTCATGGGCATCTTGCGCCCCTTGTGAATTTTTGGCTTTACGCCCGCCGTGTGCTGAAAATTCACTACCGTAATTTTTTTCGATATATTCTGCAGCTTCTTCTTTCGCTGAATCCGCGATTCTGGTTGAATCGGTACGCATATAAGTGATCAAACCAACTGTTCCCTGTTTTCCTAAAGCAATTCCCTCATATAGCTGTTGAGCAACCATCATTGTTTTTCTCGTTCTAAAATTCAATTTTCTAGCTGCTTCTTGTTGTAAGCTACTCGTAGTAAAAGGTAATGCTGGATTACGTTTACGTTCTTTTTTCTCAACTTTGGTAACATCATAATCTTTTCCCGTAATTCTAGTGGTCACTTCTTTGACTGCTTCAGCATTAGGTAATTTTTTCTTCTTTCCATCCACACCCCAAAAATTCGCTTTGAATTTTTTCTTTGCTTTTTGGAAATTTCCATCAATACTCCAGTATTCTTCTGGAATAAATTTACGAATATCATTTTCACGATCAATAATGATCTTCAATGCAACAGACTGAACACGGCCTGCACTTAAGCCTTTTTTGACTTTACGCCATAGAATGGGGCTAAGTGAATAGCCAACAAGACGGTCTAAAATTCTACGAGCTTGTTGCGCATCTACTAAATCTAGGTCGATCGTTCGAGGTTCTTTGAACGCAGCTTTGACTGCTTCTTTTGTAATTTCATTGAAGACAACTCGGTTTTTGTCTTTCAGATCAAGGCCGAGAAGGTAAGATAAATGCCAGGCAATTGCCTCTCCTTCTCGGTCCGGATCGGCTGCGAGATAGACTTTATCAGCTTTTTTAGCAGCAGCTTTTAAACTTTTGATTACATCGCCTTTACCTCTGATCGAGATATAGTGCGGTTCATAATTATTTTCAATATCGATACCCATTTTACTTTTTGGTAAATCACGAATGTGTCCAACACTGGCAACTACCTTATAATTTTTTCCTAAATATTTTTCAATCGTTTTGGCTTTAGCTGGGGATTCTACAATAACTAGATATTTATACGCCATTCAACGTGTGGCTCCTTTCGGTTTTTGTGTTTCTTCTATTATATATATCAAAATGTAGAGAACTCACAAATCGTACTTCATCATATCTATTCATCACAGGTTTGTCAAGGATTGATAGTATTAAATTGAAAAATTTTGGATTTCTTCAAGGATATCTTGAGGGCAAATCGTACACTTTGCACCTTCTTGAATCAGTGTATGACAACCATCAGAACGCAAATCTAGTGAATTTCCTGGAACTGCAAATACTTCTCTTCCGTATTCTAATGCTGCTTGTGCAGTAATTAAAGAGCCACTTTTTTTACCGGCCTCGATCACACATGTACCTAAACTGATGCCTGCGATGATCCGGTTTCTCATTGGAAAATGGTATTTTCTTGGCTTTGTTCCGTTAGGATACTCACTGATCACTAGCTGTTCTGCCATCATTTTGCGTTGAACATGAGCTGTTTCTTTTGGGTAGCAATAGTCTAGTCCCGTTCCGATCACACCGATCGTTTGACCTGAATGATGCATTGCTACTTGATGGCTTACACTATCTATTCCCTTAGCTAATCCACTGACGATCGTCAGCCCATGTTCAATCATTTTAGGTACTAATTGCCTAACGACATTTATTCCATAAACAGAAGAAGATCTAGCGCCAACAAAAGATAAACAAGGATTCTTTAAAAGAGCAATATTTCCTTGGTAAAATAATAAAACTGGACAATTGTAGATTTGCTTCAGATATGTTGGATAGTCATCATCTAAAATTGTAATAAAACTATGCTGTTCTTGAAAAGATCTTAGGCTCTTATTTTCTCTAGTCCAATACTCCCAAGAGTGTAAAAAAATCTTCTGATAGGTTCGGATTTCAGCTATATGAATAATCTCTTCTTTGGAGAAATCAGCTATATTATTATAATTCATTGAAAAATCTAATACTTTTAGCATTCCTAGATTGCCTATGCCTTTACATACCGAAAGTTTAAAAAATAGTGCCCGTTGTTCTTCATTCATAAAAAAACCTTCCTTTGTGTATACTTGTTATAGTAAGTATCCGCAAAAGAAGGTCTTTTTTATTTTTTAACAAAAATCTTTTATTGGAGCAAAGGTCTTTCTATGAATTTTACAAATTCCCAGCTCCTTGATCCCTTGTAAATGCTCTTTTGTTCCATAACCAGCATTTTTTTCAAAACCATAACCGGGATACATTTTGGCATAGTCCTCCATCAATCGATCACGAATAACTTTTGCTACAATACTTGCAGCTGCAATCGAAACAGAGCGTGCATCTCCTTTTATGATATTTTCTTGAGGGATCTTGACATCCAAAGTCATTGCATCTATCAACAAATAATCAGGCATGAAGCTAAGATCTTCTAATGCGATTCCCATTGCAAGTTTAGATGCCTGATAGATATTGATTTCATCGATTTTATTGTGATCCACCATGCCAATACCGATAGAAATAGCTTGATTTTGAATTTGATCATAAAGCTCATCTCTTTTTTTAGCAGATAACTTTTTAGAATCATTAACACCAAGCAATTGAAATTTTTCTGGTAAAATAACCGCTGCTGCAACGACTGGTCCAGCCAAAGGACCTCGACCAACCTCGTCGATTCCTACGATCAAACGATGTCCTTGTGTGCGGGCATTCCTTTCAAACACTTGCATCTCATCTAAAAGCGCTATGTCCTTTTCATATCGTTGAATTCTGCGTTCCCATTGCTTTAGAGCTTGTTGTACTCCGCTGCGCTCATCTTGCTGCCAGTGCTCAATTCGTTCGTCATCTCTTCTATCAATTTCAGCTAAAGCCATTTTTATTTGTTGAATCGATTCAGCTTTCATCATTTATAGCTCCTAATTCTTCCCAACGATCTAATGTATAAGGTCCCAATTTACTGCTTCGGATCTCCTGGATGATCATTTCACTTGCTCGATCGTAATCATCACGGTACCCACGTTTTTGACTGATCAGCATCAAAAGCTCCGCAGGTGGTAAAAAAGTTTCTTCTTCAGTTAGACGGTATCGTTCAATCAAACGCTCAGGATAAAAACGAGAAAAAAACGACAAACCATAAATGGCTAAATCATCTAAATGAAGAAGTTGATCCTTGATTGCTCCCGTCAATGCCAATTTTTTTCCAATTTCCTGATCTTCAAATTTAGGCCACAAAATACCCGGCGTATCTAAAAGTTCTAGCTCCGTTCCTGAACGCAGCCATTGTTGTCCTTTGGTAACACCCGGCTTGTTGCCTGTTTGTGCTATTTTTTTCCCGACTAATCGATTCATCAGCGTTGATTTCCCGACATTAGGAATCCCAATGCACATGGCACGGATCGCGCGAGGCTTCAGTCCTTTTGCTCGTTCACGTTCGATTTTCTCTTTCAGAGCCTTTTTGGCTTCTGGAACGATTTTATTGACTCCTTTATTCTGCTGAGCATTGATAATCAGGGTATGGTAACCTTTTTCTTGAAAATATTGTTGCCATTTTTGATTCTGCTCCTTATCTGCCAAATCTCCTTTATTCAATAAGATCAATCGAGGTTTTTGCTGAACGATTTGATCCATCATTGGATTGCGAGATGAAAGCGGCAATCTCGCATCAATCAGTTCAAATACGATATCTACGTATTTGATTTTCTCTGATACTTCTCTTCTGGCTTTTGCCATATGTCCTGGGAACCACTGTATTGTCATTTTATCACCTATCTTGGTATAAATTTCATGTGTGAAAATGGGTAGTACACAAATTGAGCTTTGCCTAAAATATACTTACTTTCGACTGCTCCAAAAGAACGGCTATCCTTTGACATCCGACGGTTATCACCTAGTACAAAGTAGTGATCTTCAGGCAGCACCTTTTCTGTGATCAGATCGCTCAAATCGAAATTGGTCGTGTAAGGAACCGTTTCATGATCTTTTTTCAGATTTTTTTCTAGGAAGGGTTCCTCTACCGGAGTTTCATTCACATAAAGCTGATCGTTCTCATAGCGAATTGCATCCCCCGGCAGCCCAATGATCCGTTTAATATAAATCGATCCATTCGGTAATTTAAACACAACTACATCAAACCGCTTGATCGAAGTGAACTTCTCCATCACGATCATATCCCCTTGATTCAGTGTTTTGGCCATTGAACTTCCGTCAACCGGAACAGGAATCAAGAAAAAACCTCTCAAAATAAAAACTAAGACAACAGAAGGAATGAGTAATTTCATGAAAGAAATAAAGTAACCAACATAATTTTTCTTTTGATCCATCTTCCCCATCCTTTCGTCTATCTTATTATAAAGGAAGAACATTAGAAAAAGCGACTATTTTTATAGAAAAAAATGAATCCTTTTACAAAATAAAGTAAAGGTGTGAAAAAGGTAAAATATCGTTTAATGAATCACCCCAATTCACACCATCATTTTTAATTTTTGTTTCGTTCTTCCTGTAATTCTTTGACGCCCAAATCATAGGCTTGATCATTTTCAACAATTTTTTTCGCTACTTCTTTTTCGATATGATCTGCAGTTTCGTTATCTACTTCACCAGTAGCTGGAAGACTGTTCTCAGTTTGAATAGCAGCTACAGCATTTTTCGTTTCTTCAGAAAAATCACTGCTTTCGGCATTTACTTCATATCCCAAAGCTTTTAATAAAGCATTGAGATTTTTGACAACAGAAGAAGAATCGCCTATTTTCAACGTTTTGTCTCTAGAAATCGGAGCTAGATAGGCATAGTCAGGGTAATCTGCTTTGATCGTTGGCTCTAATCCTTTTTCATGAATCCACTCACCTTTAGGCGTCAACCACTTCATCACAGTCAATTTGATCTCACTTTTATCGTTCAAATTCTTCACTGATTGGACAGTACCTTTGCCGAAGGTTTTCATCCCAATGATTTTTTTATTTCCAGATTCTTTTAGAGCCGCTGCGAAAATTTCAGAAGCGCTCGCACTGCCTTCGTCCACCAAAACAACAGTTGGCTCTTTTACTTTAAACCCGTCATCTAATTCAGAAGAAGCCGTATCTTCACTTGTATTTCCCTGCTTATCTTCAAATTTCACGATAGTTTGACCATCTTCTAAGAACATACTGGCCATCTGTTCCACCTGATCCAATAAGCCCCCAGGATTTTGACGTAAATCGATCACGAAGGAGGTTGCCCCGTCTTTTCTTAATGAGATGATCGTATCTTTCAACTCTTGGTATGTATTTTCACCAAAGGAAGAAATTTTGATGCTGCCGATCGTTTTATCTTTGGCATCGATTTCTCCCTTAACAGTTTCGATCGGGATTGTATCTCGTTTTAATTTTAGCTCAAAAGTTTCAGAACCACGAGTGATGGTCAAGCGGACTTCTGTCCCTTTTTTTCCTCGTATTTTACTTACAACTTCAGTGAGTGTTTTTCCTTTCGTTTCCTCATCATCCACTTTGATGATTTGATCGTTTGCTTTGATTCCTGCCTTTGCAGCTGGAGATCCGTCGATCGGTGCTTGTGCCACAGTAGGTAGTTCATCGGTCATGGTCATGGTTGCACCAATTCCCTCAAAACTTCCTGAAAGACTTTGATCCAGTTCATCTGCCTCGGGTTCATTTAAATAGCTGGAATATGGATCGTCTAACGCTTCTGTCATTCCTTTTAATGCACCATCTACTAGCTTTTCTTCATCGACCTTTCCGACGTAATTTGTGACAATTTCGTTGTAAAGAGCGTCAACTTTTTTTAGCTCACTGCTTTGCATTGGACGATCTGCAAGTTGTTTTTTATATTGGTGATCAAAATAAATATAACTACCACTTCCAACAAGAAACGCGACACATAAAATTGAAATTATGTACTGATAATAAGGCACTTGTCGTTTCTCTTTCATAGCGTTCTCTCCTTCCTGCTAATTTATACTGCATGCATTCCAGTGTAACATGAAAAAAAAGCAAGGAAAAGTCTTCCCCGCTTTTTATTTGTTGTTTTCTAAGTATTTTTCCCACAACTCATCAAAAATGAGCATATTGCTTATATAATCTACATTCATTTCCAAGTAACTGGATATTTCATGATAATCCTCAGATTGTTTTGGGAATTGAATGTCTTTTGCAGCGTCATTGGCAAATTGACTTTCTGCAGTTTTTTTAGGAGCTCGTAAAGTCATTAAGTAATGGTAGAAACTTCTTCTCATTGATTCACCAATTTTCTTTTATAAAATTTGCTCGATTTGCGTGAGCATCTTCGTAGCGTTCAGGGTCTTTTTGATAAAAATCTTGATGATAGTCTTCGGCAGGATAAAAAGTGACAGCCGGTTCGATCTTTGTAACTATAGGATCATCAAAGCGTCCGCTTTCCGCTAATGCTTTTCTGCTTTGTATCGCAATTTCCTTTTGCTCATCTGTTGTGTAAAAAATCACTGGTCGATAATTGTCCCCGCGATCTTCGAATTGACCAAGAGCATCGGTAGGATCTGTTTGTTGCTAGTATATTTCTACTAATCGTTCATATGACATGATTTCGGGATCAAATTCGATCTCGACAGCTTCAGTATGCCCAGTAGTATGACTTAAGACTTGCTCGTAAGTGGGATTAGGCACATGTCCTCCTGTATACCCAGAGGTAACCGAAAGAATGCCAGGTTGGGTATCGAACGGCTGGATCATGCACCAAAAACAACCTCCAGCAAATATTGCTTTTTCACTCATAATTAATCCTCCTTACTTGAAGTATCTTTTGGTAGATAGATGTTCATTCGAATATCATCGTCTACTAAATTGATTTTTTCAGCTCGAATAAACAGGCCGTTTTGCATTCTAAACTGATCTAAACGCAGCAAAATAGTACTGTCATCCGGATTTACCTCTACCCAACTTGGTAGCTTATAATCTCGCTGAACAAACTTCAAGATCTCTTTTATTGGTAAACCTAGCGTTCCAATTGATAAACTTTTAGCCTTTAGTTGAACATTGCCATCATTCATCACAAATGGATCGAAATAAAGGTTGAATTCAATTGGATAGCCTAAAACTTCAAAAGTTCCGTTCAACATAGCTTCGTTTTCTAAATAAAATTTATAGGTAATGTCAGAATCCTTTTGAAAATCACTAAGGAAAAAATCGATCAATGCATTGACCTGTTTTTTATTTGATTGAATAGCAATTACAGGTGTTCCCTCTTTAGCAACCAGTTCAGGAACCGGTTTATAATTAGGCTCACGAACTTGAGTGATTCTTACAAAAATAAAAGCTAAACTTGCCATAATAGTACCAACTAAAATAAGAAAAGCGATCTTCCAACGATTCATTGGTGTTTGCACGTCTTTCTTTTGTTTTCTCTGCTTAGCGTCTTTTTCCTTTTTAGAAGTCTCTTGTTCATTGTTCATCTTGTTCACTCACTTCCTTTTTCTAGCCACTTATTATTTGTTTTGACCATTTCATCACGAATCGCACTTGCCATAAGTTGATAACCCAAATTATTTGGATGGAATCGATCTTCTTCATAAAGAGCATTGTTTTTGATATCACGATTTTCACTTGACGAGGTAGTCTGATCAGCACTAACGATCCCAACCTGGTCGTCTACGCCTTTATATAATAAATCATTGATTGGAATAAAATAAGAATTTCCTTCAGCTTCAACGATTTCTTTAGTTCCCTCATTCCAATTATCTACGATATCTTGCATCTCAGTGATTTCAGGAAAATAGAGATAAAATGGATTATAAATGCCCACTACATAAATAGGTGCCTCTGGATTGTATTTCCGGATCTCCGCAAGTAACTGTTCCACTTGGCTCTGATATTTTTTGAGCGGTTTTTTGAAAGAATCTTGTGTTAGACGAAAAACGTCTCCTTTAATGACTTTCATCAAATCATTTCCGCCAACTGTTAAAGAAATCAAATCGGCAGAAGCTAATCCTGTCTGGATCTCTTCTTTTTTCTTGATTCTTTTAAGAATTTGGTCGCTGCGGTCGCCATTTTTACCAAAATTATCTGTTTGAACACCATTCAAATGATATTCTTCTTGTAAATCGTTGGCAACTAACGGAACAAAACCGCCAGAGTTAGTTAAATCGCCGATCCCTTCAGTTAATGAATCACCTATTGCCGCATAATGTATCACTTCTTTTGTCGCTCTTTTTTCTGTTTTTTGGTCACCAGTTCCTAAAATCGGTTTCGCTTTAGGGATTGTGATCATCAGGAGCAAGAAAACGCTGATGATCGTGGCAAAGAAAATTGCAAAGCTTCGCCAGTTTTTTTGAAAAAAATAGTTCATTCTATCCCTTCCTTTACATAAATCAAATGAGGTAGGATTGCTACCTCCAAACGGTCATTTAAACTTACTATTAATCGCTATGATACACAAAATCAGACTGATTTTCTATGCTTTTATATCACTTTCATCAGAAAACTAGAAAAAAGTGACTGAGCGATAACTTGTCCAGTTATTCCTCAGTCACAAATTTTCTGAAATGGTACAGCTCAAAAAATTGTTCGTCTTACATCTTAAATAATTCTAAATCAAACTAAAGCTAAGTGTTTTATTGCTAGTCTGTATAATACATGATGGCAAAAGCACCTTTACCTGTATGTGTCGCGATAACAGGGTTAGTATGCAGCACAGGAATATCCATATCAGGAAATAAAGCTTGTAAACCTTCTTTGAACCCATTCGCTAACTCTAAACCATCAGCATGTGAAATACCAATTTGGCGTACATTGGATAATTGACTTAATTCATTTTTAAGTTCATCAAACCATTTGTTGAAGGTTTTTATTCCTCGACCTTTAGCCACTGGAATCAATTCTGTATGTTCAAAGTCCATGACCACTTTCATATTGAAAATATTCGACAAAAGCCCTGTTGCCCGACTGATACGACCACCTTTAACCAAGTTATCTAATGTAGAAATGCCGATAAATAGTTTGGTATTTTCTTTGACATGATTGATCTCAGCTAATATCTCAGGAAGGCTTGCGCCATTTTTAGCAAGTTTTGCTGCTTGGATCACTTGGAATGACAAGCCCTGATCGGTAAAATCACTATCAATAACTGTCACTTTACTGGTACTTAGATTGCTGGCTTGGCGCGCAGCTTCAACTGTACCACTTAGTCCTTTAGTCATGTGTATGGAAATTATTTCACTGCCGTCAGCCCCTAGACGATCATAAAGCTCAACAAATTCGCCAATTGGCGGTTGGCTTGTTTTAGGCAAAGATTTAGCTGAAGCCATCAGTTCCATGAAGTGTTCACCTTCCAAATGATCATCATCAGCGTATACAACACCATCAATCATTACAGATAAAGGCATCATTTGAATGTCTAGTTCATCTCGTACACTTTTCAACATCGTACAAGAAGAATCCGTCACAACTTTAACATTTGTCATAATTTTATCACTCTTCCTTTAAAAACAACCCCAATTCGTGGTAAAATACTTTTGAGGCTTGAATGTCTGTTTATAGTATAACAGACAAAGAAGTATTTTTCACCAAATTAAAATGAAGGAAGTTGATTTCTTGGAAAAAGCAAAATTCTCCAGAAAATACATGATTTTAAATGAAGTCCTCAACGCAGTGACTCATGGCATCGGTGCCGGCTTGAGTATTGCTGGACTTGTGATTTTACTCGTCAAAGGGGCACGTCTTGGCTCCGCAGTTCATGTTGTCTCCTATGCAATCTATGGATCAACTTTAATTTTATTGTTCCTGTCATCGACATTGTTCCATAGTCTAATTTTTACGCGAGCAAAAAAAGTCTTTCAGGTTTTCGATCATAGTTCGATTTTCTTACTGATCGCAGGTAGTTATACCCCCTTTTGCTTATTAAGCGTCAAAGGTTGGCTGGGCTGGTTATTGTTCGTACTGATTTGGTTGATGGCAATCAGCGGTGTCGTTTATAAGTCTCTTACACTACACAAGCAAGAGACCGTCAAAAATATTTCTACAGTGATTTATATTATCATGGGTTGGCTTTGTTTAACCGCAGCTAAACCACTATATGATTCTTTAGGATTCACAGGAACTGCATTATTGGTTGCCGGCGGTGTTTCATATACGCTAGGAGCAGCATTTTATAGTTTAAAGAGTGTACGATTTATGCATGTTGTTTGGCATCTGTTCGTTATGTTGGGTGCTGGCTTTATGTTTTTCTCTATTCTATTCTTCACTTAAAAATCATGTACAGCTTATCTTTTTACACCACGAATCAAAAAAGTTCTTCTTTTATAAAAAAAGAAGAACTTTTTTTGCATTTATCTCTTTACAAACCGAACAAACATTCGTATAATAACTATACAAACATTTGTTCGATAAAAAATTATGAGGTGATTAAGAATGAAAGCTATTCGTCGTGGCGGGTTATTATTTGTTGTATTGATTATTGGTATTTTCTTAGGAACATTAGGGTTGCGTTCAGCTTTACTTATCGTTAGCCCTCTCTTTATTATATGGTTTATGTTATGGGATGAGAAAAGATATATTCATACTCGAAAAAAAAGTGAACATCAACGGTATGTCTATCGGAAGTATCCATAAAAATAGTACGATTCGTTGTGTTTATAACTAAAAAAGATGTTGAAGTAGACCACCTTTACGGTCCCTCTTCAACATCTTTTTGTTTTATCAATACTCCATCAATGTAACAATTTCATAGTCACTGATTTTATCTCGTCCATGAAGATCCATTAGCTCGATCAAGAAGGCACAGCCAACAACGATTCCACCCAAAGATTCGATCAATTCAACGGTTGCTTTGATCGTTCCGCCAGTTGCTAGTAAATCATCGCAAATCAAAACACGTTGTCCAGGCTGGATCGCATCTTTATGAAGCGTCAATGTATCTGTTCCGTATTCTAAATCATAAGTAACTTCGATTGTTTCGCGTGGCAATTTGCCTTTTTTACGAACTGGAGCAAATCCTACACCTAATTCATAGGCGACTGGACAGCCTACGATAAAGCCTCTAGCTTCTGGTCCTACGACCATGTCTATTCTTTTTTCTTTTGCATAATCAACGATTTGCTTTGTTGCTTCACGATACGCATCTCCATTTGCCATCAATGGTGAGATATCTCTGAAAACGATGCCTTTTTCAGGGTAATCGGGAATACTAGCAATATAATCTTTCAAATTCATTTTTATACTTCCTCCTCATTCCACAGCCATTGTTGTAATGTCTCACGATCGCTGTATAACAAAAATTCTTCTGTTTTGATTCGTTTTAAGCGAGTTTGATAAACTGTACTCTCTGTCAATGGATGATTTTCAGGTTTTTCAACTTTTCTTAAAACACCGTTTTCTATTGTAACAAATCCCAAGTCAAAAAACACCTGAATCATAAAAATTAATAATTTTTTTTGAATATTTAGGTATTGCGCTACATTATCCAGCTTATACCGAACATCGACTTGTTCTTGTTGTTTGACGAATTTGAACAATTGCGCGTATTGCTCCCTTGTGCCCACACCATTTAAATAAGCTTCTTCTGGTGAAATGCCCATCAAATATACTCGTTCAATCTGTCCCTGCAAAGTAATTTGCTTGATCAATGAGCGATCATCGGGACAATCAACAAATACTAGTTGTTCAATTTGATTTGTTTTGATCGTTTCTAAAATATCTTCGAGGTGACTAAACAACACTCGATTTGCTGCAGGATTATCGATCAATTTTTGATTATTTTCGTTAAAATAAATAAATAGAGTGTTAGTGACAGGTATTTCTTTTTGACGACTATTTTTTCCTCTCAAGTCAAATAACTGCATACCATCAACGGAAAAATCATTGACCATCAATTGCGGTTTTTTATTGCCATTCCATTCGTTGATCGATAATTGTCCGGAGATGTTCGTCTTCCCTTGCCCTAGTTCATCGATTTGGCTGCCCATCTGAAAGGCAATTGCATCTAATTTTGCACTAGATTGAACTAATTGGAACTTAAGATGACTTTTATCCGCACCGATTTGCTTGCTCTGCTCGATGGAAACATCTTGGAATAGGAAGTTAGGAACAGGATTATCCGTACCGAAGGGAGCCAAGATTTTCAATTGCTGAATAAAAGGTAGTGTAACCTCTTCTATTTTTAATGTTTCATCTATCAATAGTTCTTGACCTTGAGAAAGATCAATTTGCTTTACTTCCAGATAATTCAGCAAATGTTCTTTTACTTTAGAAATATTTTCAACAGGTAAAGTCATTCCAGCAGCCATATGATGTCCACCAAAATGCGTGAACGATTCACGAATCTCATTTAGAGCATCAAATAGATTTAGTGCTGAAACACTTCGCCCAGATCCTTTAGCCAATTCATTATGCTCATCGATCGTCAAAACGATCGTTGGCTTTCCAGTGTCCTGCATAATTCTGCCGGCAACGATCCCCAAAACCCCTTCATGCCATCCTTGTTTTGCAAGAACGTGAACTGAATCAGCAGGATCGATCAGCTCAAAGGCTTCTTTTGTGATCCTTGATACGATTTCTTTTCGTTCTTCGTTTTGGCTATTGACATACTTTGCGATCTGCTGCGCTTCTTCTTCGTCAAAAGTCGTCATCAGCTCAACACCAGGTGCCGCATCACCTAATCTGCCTAACGCGTTTAAACGAGGACCAATGGTAAAACCAATATTTTCTTCTGAGATACTTTCTTTTTTTAATTCTGCTAAATGAATCAACATATCTAGACCGATTCGTTCACCCGTCTGAATCATTTCAAGACCCATTTTTACAAGAACTCTGTTTTCGTCTGTTAAAGAAACTAAATCAGCGATCGTGCCGATCGCAACTAAGTCTAAAAACTCAACTGGCAACTCTCCTAACAAGGCTGTGGCCACTTTAAATGCAACACCTACCCCAGCTAGATCACTGAACGGATATGAGCCTTTAGGATGTTTTGGATGAATAATAGCAAAAGCATTCGGTAAATCTGAAGGCAATTCGTGATGATCGGTAACGATCACATTGACTCCTTGAGTTTCAGCGTACTCAATCGCTTCATGCCCAGCAACTCCATTATCGACCGTTACGATCAATTGAACGCCGTCTTCTATTTGCTCTTTAAAGACAGACAAATTTGGACCATAGCCATGCTTAAAGCGATTTGGCAAGAAATAATCCACTTCGCCGCCAATCAGCTCGATCGCCTCTTTCATCACAGTCGTACTTGTGATCCCATCGGCATCATAGTCACCATAAACTAAAATTTTTTCACCTTGCGCAACAGCATCTTGAATTCTAGTAACAGCTTTTTCCATATCATACATCAAAAAAGGATCATAAAGATTTTCTATCGTTGGACGTAAAAAAGTTTCTAAGGCTTCCGCAGACTGGACCCCGCGATGCCATAGAATCTGTCCTAATAAGGGATTGATTTTTTCATTTGTTAGTATTTCTGTAAACTCAGCCGGCAATTCGCTCTTTTCTTGCAATCGCCATGCATATTTTGCTTTTTTCACGTCACCACTCCTAACCAAGTAATTATAACAAATTCAAACGGAAAACTAAAGAAAGTCTCTCACTTTATGCAAAAGAAAAAAGACTGGACAAGCGGCTCATCGAGCAGTCTGATCAGTCTTTTTGATGTATGGATCAATTATTTCTCGGCTTAGTGAAATGATCGACACGGCTTCCTACAGATTCAGGATCAACAGGTTCAGCCGTATTCATTGAAAGGGACGCTTCATATTTAGCTTGTAATTCCGCCAATTGATTTTCATAGCTGCGTTTGATTTCTTCCACTTCTGCCTGCGTTGCTTGTTCGCTATCATTTTTATAGGTTTCAATCGTTTTCTCAAGTTCTTTTACTTGTTTTTTTTGTTTCCACATCGTTGTTGTTGATGTCAACAGACCAATTAACGCTCCTATAATTGCTGATCCTAAAATCGTTAAGATCAAAGGACCTGAGATTTTTGCGACTCCGAAATTAACAGGAACTGTCTGACTGTTCAAAACTGCAAAGACCACGATAATAAGAACTAAAACAAGGCCAATCACTACTCGCCACTGATTTTTCATGTATTTTCCTCCTACTTCTTATTTAATAAACCGCCAGCTAAAAAATCACCAATGTGCGGGAATAACGCATACAGACGATATGCCCCCTCCATAGCCAATGGCCGATTGATTTCTCTTTTAAAAGTCCCCATCGCTGAAACGATCTCTTTCGCTAACTTGTTGGGCTCTAATACAAATAAATCAACTGATGCCAAATAATCTCCAGAAGGATCTGCCTTATCAAAAAATTCTGTTTTGATCGGACCTGGGTTAACGGTCGTTACAGAAATTCCTAAAGGTTTTAATTCTAAGCGTAAAGCATTGGAAAAACCAAGTACAGCAAATTTTGTTGCAGAATATATCGTTGATTTCGCTGTCGCCATTTTTCCTGCCATAGAAGCGATATTGATGATATGACCTGTTCCTCTTTCAGCCATCTGTAAAGCTACTTTTTGAGTGAAAACCATCATTCCTAAGACATTCACTTCAAACATGTTTTTAGCAATAGCCAAATCTGTTTCTAAAAAATTCTCAAAAATACCAAAACCAGCATTGTTGACCAAAACATCGATCGGTCCAACTTCTGCTTCGATTTTTTCAAATACGGCATCTACATTATCCGGATCAGCAATATCTAGTTGAAATGAGTATGCTTCATTCCCACTCAATTCTTCACACATTTCTTTGACTTTGCCGATTAGATTGATTCGGCGAGCGCACACCACGACGATAGCGCCTTTCTTAGCTGCCTCATAACAAATCTGCTCACCTAAACCAGCAGAACCACCTGTTACAACGACCACTTTATTTGTTAAATCCTGTCCTTTAAACATCACTTATCCCCCTCATCCTTAAACGGTATATCGATGATATCCATATCTTTCACGATTTTTGTTTTTTGGAAAATTTCTTTGGCTTCATTTTCCAGTTGAATAATATCACCAGTTAAATAGCGGGCACTAATATGAGTCAAGATCAACTTCTCAACATTCGCATTTAGAGCCACCTGTGCAGCTTGATGACTTGTAGAATGGAAATAAGCCTTCGCCATCTTTTCTTCTTCTTTATTGAATGTACTCTCGTGAACGAGAATATCAGCATGATCAGCTAATAACACACTATTTTTAGTTTTTCTAGTGTCACCTAAAATCGTTACTGTTCGTCCTTTTTTTTGTTCTCCAACAAAATCTTTTCCGTTGATTTCCTGTCCATCCGGTAACGTGACCGTCTCTCCGCGTTTGATTTTCCCGTAGATCGGACCAGATGGGATATTTAAAGCTTTTAGTTTTTCAACTTGTAGTTCTCCCTCGTGATCTGCTTCGACGATTCGAAAACCAAAACTAGCGATTCCGTGATCTAACGGTAAACATGAAACACTGAATTGTTTGTCAGAAAAAATAGTACCGCCTTCTTTGTCGATCTCAATAATCTTCAATTCATAAGATAATCGCGTTTGTGACACTTTTAGTGCTGTACGTACAAATGAAGCAATTCCAACAGGACCGTACAGTTCTAGTCGTTCATTTCCGCCTTGAAATGAGCGGCTGCTCAATAATCCAGGCAGACCAAAAATATGATCACCATGCAGATGAGTAATAAAGATTTTCTCGATTTTTCTAGGGCGAATATTGCTTTTTAAAATTTGCAGTTGTGTTCCTTCTCCGCAATCGAATAGCCAAACGGCATTTCTTTCGTCTAATAACTTTAATGCAATGCTGCTGACATTGCGGTGTTTTGCTGGAACCCCAGCGCCTGTACCTAAAAATTGTAATTCCATCGGCTTCCTAACTTTCTTTAAACTTCTTCTTTATTTTAGAAGAAAGTGCTCGCTTTAGCAAATAATATTTATTTTAAAGGAAAACGTAGTGTGACGGTCGTCCCTTTCGGATTAGTATCAGTCAACTCTATTTTTCCTTGATGTTCGTCTACGATCCACTGAGCAATAGCTAACCCTATGCCGTTGCCTCCTGTTTTGCGATTCCTTGATTCTTCTCCGCGATAGAAGCGCTCAAACACCGCCGCTTTTTTATCATCAGGAATACCGATTCCTGTATCACTGATTTTGATGATCCATTCACTATTTTTTACAGTAGAAAAAACGATGATCCGCTCTCCCGATGACGTATATTTCAAAGCATTGTCCAAAAGAATGATCAACAATTGGTGGATTCTCTTTTTGTCAAAAAAGAGTTGTTGTTCTTCACCTAGATCAATCGTGAATTGTTTCTCTTCAGCAATAGCTAACTCCTGATACGGCAGTAACAATGTGTTTAGAAAGTGATTGATTTTCACAGGTGTTTTTTCTAATGTCAAAGAGTTGGAATCCGAACGAGCCAATAGTAATAGGTCGCTCGTCAGTTGACTCAAACGCTGTACTTCGTCCAACGAAAGTGCGATCGTTTCAGATTCCTGCATAATGGTATGATTTGGTTTCGTAAATAGTTTTTCCAATTTTGCTTGGATGATCGCAAGCGGGGTCCTCAATTCATGAGAGGCATTTTCAACAAATTCCTGCTGTTTTTTCCATGAAATCAAGATGGGTTTCATAAACCATTTTGAAAGAAAATAACTTAATCCAATCGAAAGTAATCCGAAAATAATCATACAAATGATCAAGATTTGTTTGAATCGCTCGACAGTTCCTTTGATAGGATCTGTATTCACTAATAATTGGATGTATGCAATATCTTCTTGCCCTTCTGTAGGAAGAATGATCGATCGAAACTGTAATGAACGGTCATTACTGTCTTTCGTTTGGACATTAGTAATTTTATTCAAGTCATCAGTGGATAGCTTTAATGCTTGAAAATCATAAAGCCGAGAACCCAGTTCTCTTTCGTTCAAAATTTTTCCATCTGCAGACCAGAGGATCACTTGCTGTTGGAAATTGTTTGGAGGCGGACCGTCAAACTTTCCTAACATAGGTGATTGATTTTGCAGCTGTTCTTTTTTCATCAACTGATGTTGAATAAATTTTTGATCTGTCGCTAGTCGTTCCAAATCGTTATCTACAGATTGATACATCGATGTTTGAACCAGCTGGAATACGATAACACCTAAAATCAAAAAGATGCTGGCAAAGGAAACTAAATTCATCAAGAAATAATTGAACCGCTGCCTTTTGTTGAGTTGTTTATTCATGGGCATGACCTTCAGGCACTTCAAAGAGGTAGCCTACATTCCGTAATGTTTTGATCCAGCTATCCAGTCCGAACGGTTTCATATTTTTTCTCAGATTACTCATATAAACCTCGACTACCGTTAATGTCGTATCCGATTGAAATCCCCAAATCCGATCGAAAAGCTGATCTTTAGTAATGATTCTTCCGCGGTTTTGCATAAGATAGTGAAGCAGATCAAACTCTTTTCCCTGAAGAACTAGCTCCTGCTCTTTGAAGCTTACCTGACGATTATCTGGATCTAAACGTAAATCAGCTACCACTAACTCATTCTTCCCATTCATTCCTAAAGAACGTCTCGCCAACGCTTGAACACGAAGTAGTAACTCCTCACGGTGAAAGGGCTTTGTCAGATAATCATCTCCCCCATTTTTAAATCCATTTACCTTATCTTCTAAACCGTCTTTAGCAGTCAAAATAAGAACTGGCGTATAAATATTTTTTTTGCGGAGTGCTGTCAGAACTTGTTCTCCAGACATTAACGGTAACATCAGATCCAAAACAATTAGATCATAAATTCCGCGCTCGCCTTCATAAAGAGCTTCCTCTCCATCATAGACTTGGTCGATTTCTCCGATTTCAGATAAAATCTCCAAAATACTATCTGACAAAATTTCATCATCTTCTACTAAAAGTATCTTAAGCATCTTATTCCCACCTTTTTACTCAAAAAAAGAAGACGAAAGCAGCATTTGTCACGTCTTCTTCATGAACTATTTATTTCAACTTGCTTTAAAAATCAATGATCCACTTTTTCGCTTGATTCTTGCTTTTTATTGCGCCAAGATCTTTCTGCTGAGTCCTTTGTTTCTTTTTCAACAGCTTTAGCATCTGAGATTTCTTGTTCCACATCTTCAAAATCTAAACGAGTGATCTCACCGCCTAATTCATTCATGATCAAATGATTCAATGGACGATTATCATCTTCTTCTGCAATCAAGATCAGTCCCGTTTCACCTTCGCCAATTTGCTTTGTGACATGTTCGAAAACGGTTTGCGCCCCTTGAATTTCTTTCGCATCCTGACTGGCACCTAAAAGGCTTCCTGCAAACCAGCCAAGTAAAATACCTAGGGGACCACCTAAAATACCGATCAACATCCCGATCATACTATTTTTTGATGTATGGTCATTACCTGTAAAATCAAGAAAATCATCGATCTTAAATTGATGGACGCCATCATTGATATGAGTGACTACCGCCATTTGTTCTCCTTTGACCTGTTTTTCTACATACAATTTTTTTATTTCTGAAAATGCTTGATACGCTTGACTTTCTACTTCAAAATGCATAATAATTACTCGTTTTGACATCGTATCCACCTCATTTTATTTGATGTCTTCATTTTATCAATAAAGTAGGAGCAAAAGCAATGAAAATCAATTACATCGGTGGTTGTCCTACGCCCATCTGATTCCCACTGACTTCATTCCCGGACTGATCCACTGAGGTTAATACGTCGTCGATCGAAATAGAAGCTAGCTGGGTTCCGTTTGAATAGTTTCCATCTTGATACACCCCGTTTGTCATAGTCCCGGAGTCTTCCCCATCTATAGAAAGAGTGACTGTTTCACCGACTTTTAAATTTGGTGAACTAATCGCAATGTGAGAAAAATCTTTTGCTGGTGCAACTGAAACAATGGTTTTCCCTGTTTCATCCTTCACATTGATCAGTGTACCTGCAGCTTTTGTTTCGTCAAAATAAATACTAAGGCTAGCTTGAGAAGAGGAGTCGCTCGCACTCATTGCCATACCTGAACTTCCGCACGCGATAAATGTGCCACCGTCAATGGTAAAGGAACCATCATAGTCTAACGCTGCATTCCCATTATCCAATGGTCCATTTACGATCAATGTCCCCTCGGTCATTCGTATATCGCCATTACTGTCGACTCCATCACCTTGTGCATCAACAAAAACCGTACCACCAGAAATCTCTATAAATTTTGTACTATCTCCAGCTCCATCTGGTCCTCCGAATGAATCCGTACCGAAAGGACCTTCTTGTTCATTTTCGTTTGCGCTGCCACCAGCTGCATTGATTCCATCATCTGAAGCTTTGACAGAAATATCCCCGTCTTTGATTGTCACCGTTGCTCCTTCCAGTCCTTCATATGATTGACTGACTTTGATTTTTCCATTATTGATCAATAAATCAGTATCAGCATGAATCCCGTCATCACCACTTGTTATTGAAAACGTCCCATTGTTGATGGTAACTGCTGCATTTGCGTGGATCGAATCATCTGCGGTATTTAGGTCAAATGTTCCAGAATCAACTATAATGTTACCTGCAGCTTTCAATCCTTTGTAGCTTTTGGTTGTATCGATGGCTGAATCGTCATAGCCGTCAGCAGTTTGAATCGTTATGTCCCCAGTAGAGATCGATAGATTTGTTTCAGCCTGGATCCCATCATTTCCGGATTGAATATTGATTTTTCCGCCATCGATAGCGATCCACCCTTTTTCAGTATCTGTTGCGTTGTTTGCCTGGATCCCATCTCCTTCTGACGTCTTTAAACTAAGTGTGCCGTCTGCGATCGATACCGAGTCTTTGCCTTTCAGCGCATTATTTTTGGCTGTGACATTGATCGTGCCGTTCGTGATAACCAAATCATCTTTACTACGAATACCGTTGCTATAATTTCCTGTCACATTCAGTGTCCCTGAACCGTTTATTGTCAAATCATCTTTGCTGAAAAATACAGCATCCGGCTCAGTCACATCTGAAGAAGAAAAAGTGTAATTGGCTCCATCAGATAAGCTGTTGTTTGAATCATCTACTAAAGTCGTGATTACTTTTTGTGCCTGCTCAACGTAGATCGCAGAAGAAGAATCGTTTGTGATGTTCGCATTATTTAATACTAAATGAATGACTTCATCTTTTGCACTGATCCTCACCTGACCATCGTAATCACCGGAAAAAACATACGTTCCACCAGCAGTTATCACGATCGACCCGTCTTTTTCAGAAGCGCCGGAGCCGTCGATCTCAGTTCCAGAGTTCTTTAAAGTGATGTTTGTAGCTTTAGCTTCATCATAGCTTTCTTCAAAATCTTCATCGTCATATGAGCCATATGTATTTTCAGATGTTTGTGTAGCTTGTGCAACGGTCTTTGCTGCTTGTTGTGATGTATCGGCAGTTGTTTTTTCATCTGTATTTGACGCCTGACGATCGCAACCAGCAAGTGTCGCCAAAATCAAGATTACCAAAGCTGAACTTAGTTTTTTTCGTTTCATGATATGCCACCTACAATTCTTCTCTATTTGTTGATACTTTTCCAAAAACGATCGTTAGATTTCCATTTCTAACACGCATGGCGTCCATCAACTCTTTTTCTTTTCGGCTGTCTTTCAAATTAATCTGGTAGCGTAATTCATATAAACTACCCATATTCGTGGTTTTAACAGAATCCAAAGTAGAAGAATAAGTGTATTTTTGAAACAAATCATCAAATAAACCAGGATAATCTAAATCTTCTGGTATCGTGATTTTGATTTCTCGTTCCGCAACTCTTTGTTTTTCACCAAAATGGATAGTATTCAACAATAATAAGAATAGAGCAATGATCACAGAAAATAGTGCAATATAGCCAACAAATCCCATACCTGTTGCTAAACCGATCCCCATTGACCAGAAAATACTTGTGATTTCTCTTGCACCACCAGCTACCGAACGAAATCTGATCAAGCTAAATGCACCAAGTACTGCTACGCCTGTGCCTAAATTTCCATTGACCAGCATGATGACCAACTGTACCAAAACAGGTAAGACTGCCAATGTGATCACAAAGTTTTTGCTGTAAACATTGCGATACATGTGTACCCATGCTACCAATAATCCTAAAAAAACCGATGTTACGATACAAATAAGCAATTGTTTAAAGGATAGATCGACTGAGCTTTCAACTAACAGACTAGACAACATGATAAAAATCCTCCCTACAATATAAATAACGCTGATACGCTTGAGCATATTTAGAAAATGAACATGGATAGACCTCGAATGCTGCTAAAATTTCAGAGAACCATAAAGGATATGCACCCAATGCTTTTACTTCCATTAAAACATCGATTTCTGGAGCTACACGTTCGCCAAAATCAGTTATTTCTTTAGTTAAATATTCTTGTCTAAAACGGATATTAAAGTCAAAAGTGACCCGGAAGTCATGATTGTCTAAAGCAAATAATGCTCGACGATCATAGGCGATCATGACTTTTGGCTGTAATCTTTTTCGAGCAAAGAGCCAGTCGATTTCTTGTTTGATCTGCTGCTCTTTTGCTGAACTCAACTTAAGTGAATGCGGGTGTTGAATGTATCGTTTCGCAGATCGATAAGGCAATGATATTCGACGCTTATAAACAACTCCCAGAACTTTCTTTTTGATCTCTAAGAAGACTTCTGAGTGCTCTTTGGGAACACCATAGCTTCTGATTCTAAATTTTTCTTTATAGGTTGGCTTTGCGATCGACTGTCTGATCATTTCATAATCTTGAGTATCGAAGTAGACAGAGATGATCGTGTGTAGTCCGTATTCATCTTCTTGCATGTAGACCTGTAGTTCTTCTTTTAATTTATGATACATTTCATAAGATAACGCATATTTTTTCTCTTTTCTTTGAAAACTATTTTTTAGTTTAACCATATTTGTCTCTCCTTTAACTGAATTCATTGTAAAAAAGGAAACATAAATAAAACTTAAAGTTGGTTGATTTCTCTGGGGAAATATAAAAAATGACTGAGAAGTAATTTCAAAAGATTACTTCTCAGTCATTTGGAAATTAAATAAATGTTCATATAGCTTATAGATCGTTTAAGTTAAAAGCTCATATACTGGTGTATATTCTTTATTTTGATCTTTTGCGACTACCTCTATTGTCAAATGATTTTTATACGTGTTTATCCCTGTGGCAATCGTTTCATTTTCTTTTGCTGCTTGGACGATCCCTTTATTAGCAATTGTTACAGCATAAGGAATCGTCGTGTTTGTTAATGCAAAAGTAGAGGTTCTCGGTACAGCACCCGGCATATTAGCAACAGCGTAATGAACAACACCGTGTTTGATATAAGTCGGATGGTCATGAGTCGTGATTTGGTCCGTTGTTTCAAAGATTCCTCCTTGATCGATGGCGATATCAACAATGACTGCACCAGGCTTCATTTGCTTGACCATTTCTTCAGTGACAAGCTTCGGTGCTTTAGCACCTGGTATCAACACTGCACCAATGACCACATCTGCTTCTTTGACTTTGTTTTCGATATGATAAGCATTTGAAATCAGCGTCTGCACATGATTACCGAACAAATCATCTAATTCTGCCAAGCGATTCGGGTTGACATCCAATATAGTAACTTTAGCCCCCAACCCAATAGCGATTTTTGCGGCATTCGTCCCTGCAACACCTCCGCCGATAATGACCACTTTTCCTCGCTCAACACCAGGAACGCCGAAAAGCAGGATTCCTTCTCCACCTTTTGGTTTTTCTAAAAATTGTGCACCGATTTGAACAGACATTCTACCAGCGACTTCACTCATTGGAGTCAATAGAGGTAATGTATGGTTCAAGCTCATTGTTTCATAGGCTACAGCGGTGACATTACTAGTGATCAAAGCATTCGTCAATTCAGGTTCAGGTGCAAGATGCAGATAGGTAAACAAAATTAAATCATCATGAAAATACTGAAATTCTTGCGGCAGCGGTTCTTTGACTTTGATCACCATTTCTGATTGCCAAACTTTACTAGTATCCGCTTCAATGACTGCACCAACTATTTTGTATTCCTGATCTGTAAAACCTGAACCAAGACCTGCTCCACGTTCAACAACGACGTCATGACCAGCATCAACTAAACTAACGACTCCAGAAGGTGTGATGGCTACTCTGTTTTCATTATTCTTAATTTCTTTAGGAATTCCAATACGCATTTTTATCACCTCGCTGATTTATTTTAAACAACTAATGTCCGTTCATTACTAAACTGTTCATAGGTCTTTTCTACGGCGATTTTCTCTAGTGTTTCCACAAGTGTATACACTTCTTGATAAGTATTATACAAAGCTATTGGTGCCAACCGAATGACATTTGGTTCCCTAAAATCCGGAACAATCCCTGCTTGCTTTAATGCCTTGCAGATTCGGTATGCTTCTTGGTGTTCTAAGCAAACATGACCGCCACGTCGATAGTCTTCACGAGGATTTCCTACATTATAGCCATAACGTTCAAGTTTTTCATCGATCAAATACATTAAATAGGCTGTGATCAACAATGATTTTTCACGAATCTTTTCTATTCCCACTTCATTAAAAATGTTTAAGGTCCCTTCTAAAGGCGCCATAGCTAAAAAGCTTGGTGAACCGATTTGCCAACCACTGGCATCTTGTTGGTGTTCGAACTGATGCTTCAATTCAAATTGAGTCTCATCTTTATTCCCCCACCAGCCAGCTAATCCAGGAGTTTCTTTAAAATGTTTTCTATTCATGTATAGACCAGCAATCGATCCTGGTCCTGCTGAGAGATATTTATAGGTACACCAGACTGCAAAATCTGGTTGAACCTCTTTAAAATCCATTGGAATCGCACCGATTGCATGACACAGGTCCCATCCGATCAAGATCCCTCTATCGTGTGCGGCTTTTGTTACTTTCCCCATATCTAGTACCTGAGAACTTCTATACAACACAGTTGGCAGCAGTATGATCGCAACATCATCTGTCATTGCAGCGATGACCGCTTCTTCATCGATCAAACGACCATCAGAACTTTTGACTACTTTAACAGCTTCATCAGGGGTGTATCCACGCAGACGTACTTGACTGTCGATGGCATATCGGTCTGTTGGAAAATTTAGATCATCTACTAATATTTTATAACGATCTTTTGTTGGTTTATATAATGTACTAATGCATTGATGAATATTTATCGTTGTACTTCCAGTGATCACGATTTCATCTGGATAAGCATTGATCAATGGAGCGGATAATTCACCTAACTTTCCGGCATAATGAAATAAGCCGTCCCATAGTTTGATGCCTTCCTTTTTCCAAGTTTCCAGCATTTTTAGCAGGGCCTCTTCTGCATCTTTGGAGGCTAGCCCCAAAGAATTCCCATCCATATAAATTTCATCTTCCTGTACATAAAAGCGACCTCTAATTTCTTTTAACGGGTCATTATCATCCAACCATTGTGCATATGCACGATCTGCTTGAAAATTTTTTTTCATTGCTATCACCTTTCCTTTTTCAACGATTCCTATTTAATAAATCAATCATCGCTCTTTCAGGCTAAAACTTTTTCTCGATTCAATCTGACAAAGGCTATGATCGCCAGCAAAGAGAAAATTCCAATACCGCTCAGCGCATAAATCGCGAACTTCCACGATTGATTTTTTTCACTGATTTCTGTAGCTATGGGTGTGCCTATAAAAATACCTATATAAAAAAATAAGTTGATAAACGAGATGCTTGACCCAATCGATTGTTCTTGCTTGACTACTTTTGGTGCTAAGATCATCACACAGGATGATGCTAGACTTGCTCCGGCAGATAGAGTAAACAATTGTCCAATAAATGTCGCTTCACTGGATAAAAATGCCATCCATAATGTTGAAACAAATAATAAGAGAAATGAACCAACAATCACGACTTTGCCTTTTCTTGTTTTATCGATCAAGTAGCCGGCTACAGCACCGAAAGGAATACCGAATAGACCAAAGTAACCTGTATACCGATTTGCCACTATTTCTGATAATCCATATAGCTGTGTATAAATCAATGGATAAAGATTGATAAAAGCGAACAAAATAAAAGCCATCCCACCTTGTGCTAAAGCCAAAAGACAGATCGATTTATTTTTGATCGTCTTTTTAATAGTTATCTTCTTTTCTTTTTGACTTTCCTTTTCATATACTGCGGGTTCATCGAATAGAAACAGATAAATAAACAATAAGAAAACGGCACATACTGCGATAAGCAACCACAAGAAACGAAGACCGTACAATTGAGTCAATGGTTTAAATACATTCATAGCCAACATCGAACCTAATGCTGAAAAGGTTCCCCAAAGACCAGTTGCAATGCCGCTATTTCCTTTTTTAAACCAAAAATTGATCAATACGATGCCTACCATAATGATCATCGAAAACGAAATTCCCTCAATGACTCTGGAGAGTAATAATGTGAAATAGCTCTTGGAAAAATATCCCCAAAGGTTCCCTATAGCTAAACAACTCATCAACCCAACTAATAGCTTTTTCGCTCCAAAGTGCGCCACTAAAGCGCCTCCTGGAATTGCTAAAAAGATACCAGAAACTGTAAAGATCGCCATCAACCATGAAATCATCGATAGACTAACGCCAAGCTCCTGACTTAATTCATTCTGAATAGGAACCAACTTCAATTGGCTCAATGAAACGACCACTCCACCTAAATAAAGCAACAAAAATTTCAACCATTTGTTTCCCACCATAAAGAACACTCCTTCTTGGTTCCTTTTTTGATTGAAGAAACACTGCTTTTACTAGTAAAATAGCTTACATCTCAAGATAGGTTTATCATAAAGGATTCTTTCTATTTTTGTATATAAAAAAAAGCACGAAATGAAAACGCATTCTTTTCAGATTAGAAATTATTCTTTCTTTTTTTTTACAATCTGAAATAGCTAGAAAAAACACGAATTATACACTATAATAATTGTACAAAATAAGTCACACAGCACTATTAGGAGGTAGATCGATGGATAGAACTGATTATAAGCTATTACAGATCCTGCATGAAAATTCACGTATTTCAATCGTTGAGCTCTCTCGTCAGGTTAATTTAAGTCGTCCCAGCGTAAAAGAACGAATCGATAAATTGGTCGAAAAAGGGATCATCAAAAGCTTTACGATCCAAACATCTTTAAATCAGTACAATGAAACAATCACCTTCTTTTCCGAACTAAGCCAAGTCACCTTGCCTCTTGAAAAGATAATTCCCATGCTAAAACAGCTGCCGCAAGTCAACGAAGTCCATATCGTCAGTGGAGAAGTGAATTATCTTGTGAAAGCCACCGTTCAAAATACCACTGAGATGAAGGAGCTGCTTGCAAAATGGATGAGATTTGCTAAAGTCAAGAGTTCAATTATCTTAGAAACTCCTATTGAAAATCACTATCATTTTGAAGTAGACAATTAAATCAAAGAGTCTCTTGAAAAAGAGTCTTTGCCTCAATTCATGTGAATAAATTCACTAAAATCATCTAAAAAAGAACTGATCAATGATCAGCTCTTTCATCTATTCTTATTCAACAAACTCAAATTCAAATTCAGCTATTCTCACGATATCTCCATCTTTTGCTCCGCGTGCTCGGAGAGCTTCATCAACGCCCATTCCGCGTAATTGACGAGCAAAACGCATCACGCTTTCGTCATGTTCAAAGTTCGTCATTTGGAATAATTTCTCCAATGATTCACCTGACAAGATCCAAGTGGCATCAGGGTCACGGTCAATGCTAAATTGCGGACCTTCGGATTGGAAACCATAATGAACAGTATCTTCGACGATTTCCTCTTCATATAACGGAAATTCTGGAGTAACCTCAAGTAGATCCGCTGTTGCATTCAGCAAAGGCTCGATCCCTTTGCGGGAAATACCTGAGATAGGGAAAATCGGTAAATGATCAGCATATTCATCTGTCCGTTCTTTCTCGATCTGTTCCTTGAATTTTTTTAAGTTTTCTTCAGCTTCCGGCATATCCATCTTGTTAGCGACAATGATTTGCGGACGCTCCATTAAGCGCAAGTTATGAGAGGCAAGCTCTTTATTGATTGCCAGATAATCTTCGTACGGATCACGGCCTTCCATCCCACTCATATCGATCACATGAAGGATCACTCGTGTTCGTTCAATGTGGCGTAAAAACTGTGTACCCAAGCCGACACCTTGCGACGCACCTTCAATCAATCCAGGCAAATCAGCAGCAGCAAAACTGCGCCCATCTGTTGTTGAAACCATTCCAAGATTTGGTACAAGCGTCGTAAAGTGATAGGCACCGATTTTTGGACGTGCAGATGAAATGACTGAAAGTAACGTAGACTTCCCGACAGAAGGAAAACCAACGAGTCCGACATCAGCTAAGACTTTCAGCTCTAATTCGATTCGTCTTTCTTGGCCTGGTTCACCGTTTTCAGCAATTTCAGGTGCTGGATTTTTCGCAGAGGCAAAACGAATATTCCCACGTCCGCCGCGTCCGCCTTTAGCTACAGTCAAAGTTTGACCATTTTCGATTAAATCACCGATCAAAACGCCCGTATCTGCGTCGCGTACAGTTGTACCCGGCGGAACTTTGACAAACGTATCTTCCGAGCCGCGCCCGTGCATTCCTTTACTCATACCATTTTCGCCCGGCTGTGCTTTAAAATGACGGTTAAAACGAAAATCCATCAATGTACGCAAGCCTTCTTCAACGATTAAAATCACATCACCGCCGCGACCTCCGTCACCGCCTGCTGGACCTCCGTCCGGTACATATTTTTCTCTACGAAAAGCTACCATTCCATCGCCGCCTTTACCGGCTTTGACGTCGATCGTTACCTGATCTAAAAACATGGACATAATTTGTCCTCCTATTCTAAAGAAATTGAAATAAACTCTTTCGATATTCATTATTTCATTCATTGGATTTAATTGATGATCGTAAAACAGCTTAGTGTTTTACTATTTTCCTCAAAAGGAAATGCTGTTTGAAAGCCTTTCTTATTGTAAAGGTTAATGCTGCATTTGTCTAGTTACTTTCCTTATTATGAGCTTAAATTAACAAATGTCCATGTTTTCTTTTTTCACTTTTATGCTATAACAGCAAATATTTTTTGTGACCTTTATTGATCAAAAGACAAGATTTTTGACAAAAATCGAAAAAGCGTTCATGCTACAGGTATAGCGTATATCTATCTGTTCTTAACTCAAAAGGGATATTACGTTGACTGCTTTATTCATTTTATGTACTGTTTTTGTGTTCAAAATTTTGGATAAATGGTGAGAAGGTATCAAAATAGTTAACCTATTTCTTGATATTGTCTTAACCTTAACTATCAAAGGAGGAAATTTAGCATGACAGTAAAAGTAGGTATTAATGGATTTGGACGTATTGGACGCCTTGCGTTCCGTCGAATCAAAGAGGTTTCTGATGATATTGAAGTGGTGGCGATCAATGATTTGACTAGTCCGACTATGTTGGCTCAGTTATTGCAGTTCGACTCTACTCATGGTACTTATCCTGGAAAAGTAACTGCAACTGACGATTCAATTGTAGTTGACGGGCAAGAAACAAAAGTCTATGCAGAAGCTGATGCCAGCAAATTGAAATGGGTCGAAGAAAATGGTGTCGACATCGTTTTAGAATGTACTGGTTTTTATACTTCTGAAGCGAAAGCACAAGCTCACTTAGATGCTGGTGTAAAACGAGTTGTGATCTCTGCTCCTGCTGGAGACATGAAAACGATCGTATACAACGTAAACGATGATACATTGACTCCTGATGACAAAATTATTTCAGCTGGCTCATGTACAACAAACTGTTTAGCACCGATGGCCTTTTTCTTAAACAATGAGTTTGGTATTGAAGTCGGCACAATGACTACGGTCCATGCGTATACTTCTACTCAAATGCTTTTAGACGGTCCAGTCAAAGGTGGAAACTTGCGTGCCGCTCGTTCTGCAGCTGATAATACGATCCCTCACTCTACTGGAGCAGCTAAAGCAATTGGTTTAGTTATTCCGGAATTGAATGGAAAATTACAAGGCCATGCGCAACGTGTTCCTGTTGTTGACGGTTCATTAACTGAATTAGTATCGATTCTAAAAACAAAAGTAACTGCAGACCAAGTCAATGAAGCAATCAAAAAACATACAGTTGATAATCCTTCATTCGGCTATGATGACCGCGAAATCGTTTCAGGTGATGTCATTGGTACTACAGAAGGATCGATCTTCGACCCAACTCAAACAGAAGTCACTTCTGCTGGTGAATTCCAATTAGTCAAAACCGTTGCTTGGTATGACAATGAATATGGCTTTACTTGCCAAATGATTCGCTTACTGGAAAAATTTGCTAATTTATAAATCATGATCGTAAAAAAGCTCTCACAAGCAATTATTTTGCTTTGAGAGCTTTTTTCATTGCTGAAATTATTTACGCATTCTCAGCAATATATTCAACTAAACGTTCCGTTTCATCCCAGCCTAAACATGGATCGGTGATAGATTGACCAAACACCTTGCCGTTTGCTTCTTGCCGTCCACTTTCAAGGAAACTTTCGATCATAAAGCCGCGAACCCATTGTTTCATATCATTGTTCCAAGAACGATTGATCAATGTTTCTTTGACGATTCGGATCTGTTCTTTGTATTGTTTACCAGAATTATCATGATTAGTGTCGATCACAATAAATGGATTTTTATACCCACCTGATTTGTATAATTCTACTACTTTCAATAGATCTTCATAATGATAATTAGGAATATTTTTCCCATACTCATTTAACCCTCCACGTAAAACAACATGAGCCAATGGGTTTGAGCTAGATTCCACTTCTAATCCATTAAAAATAAATTCTTGTTTTTGTTGTGCTGCATACAAAGAGTTGAACAGTACATTTAAGTTGCCGCTAGTTGGGTTTTTCATTCCTGTAGGCTGGTCGATCCCGCTAGCCACAAAACGATGTTGCTGATCTTCTACTGAACGAGCACCAACTGCAATGTAGCTGACTAGATCCTGTACAAATTCTAAATTTTCTGGATAAAGCATCTCATCTGCTGTTGTCAATCCTGTCTCACTGATTACACGATTATGGAGACTGCGGACAGCTGCGATACCTTTGATCAGGTTACTTTCACCTTCTGGATTTTGTTGATGAAGCAGCCCTTTATAGCCGTCGCCATTTGTTCTTGGTTTATTCGTATAAACACGCGGAACCATAAAAACTTTATCCTGTACTCTTTCTTGCAATTTTGCTAAACGAGTAACATATTCCATCACAGCTTCTTCATCATGAGCAGAACATGGGCCGATCAATAATAAAATCTTTTGACTTTTCCCTTCTATGATCTCCTTCAATTCATGATCTCGAAGTGCTTTTTTCTCCGCTTGCTCTTTCGTTAATGTAGACAAAGATTTTACTTGATCAAAATCGATCGTCTTGCTTAATGCTTTAAAACTCATAGAATAACTCCCCCTCATTTTTCTAGTACTCAAACAATAAAAAAAGCCCCGCCTTTTCATTTCTGAAAAGGACGAGACGTATTGACTCGTGTTACCACCTTTGTTTACAATCAGCTCACACTCATTGTCTTAATAGGTACAAATATATACCCTGGCACAATAACGGGCGCGCACTAACCGTCACAGCCTACTTCATTCGGTGTGAAGTTCAAAGAGGAATTCGGATAATCCAAGTTTGTGCGCCTCTCAACTACCGGCTACTTTCTGTACAACTGTCTTATCTTACTAGTTCTTATCGATACTTTTATTGTTTATTGAAGCTATTGTATGAGATTCTTCAAGGATTGTCAATCATTTTTGCAAATAAACGACAAAAAGCCAAACAAAAGTATCTAAAATACACGTTTGGCTTTTTCAAATAGAACACTATTCTTTTGTTTGACTTTTCTTTTTCTGCTGACATTCTTCACAAATACCATGAAAGGTTAAGCGATGATCTTTCACCATGAAATGATAGCGTTGCTCAATCACTTGCTCGACTTCACCGAGAAGGTCCTCTTCTACTTCTTGAATATTGCCACATTCCAAACATAGCAAATGATGATGGAAATGCTTTGCACCTTCTTTACGTAAATCATAACGGGCTAATCCATCATTAAAACTTACTTTATCGACGACCTTTAGATCCGTCAATATTTCCAGTGTGCGGTAAACAGTTGCTAAACCAATTTCAGGGCTTTTTTGTTTGACTAAAAAATAAATTTCTTCTGCTGATAAGTGATCTTTTTCATTTTCTAGTAAGACTAAAACCGTTGCTTCTCGTTGAGGCGTTAGTTTGAATCCAGATTCATGCAATTGTTGTTTCGTTTTCTTTAAAGCAGCAGTTGAATCCATAGTTGGCAGCCCCTTATTTAGAATGATTTTAAACTAGGAACTTAATTCCTAGAATTAGATTATAATTAGTATAAAATAACTGAAGAACATTTGCAAGTGATTCTCAATTAGAATGAAAAAAGATTTATTTCTTCTCTTTTTCCAATAAAATAGTAAAACCAGATTCCTGCTTGATCTTCCCTTGTTTTAGCAAGCTGCCGATCGCCCGCTTGAATTGAGCTTTGCTGATACCAAATGTCTGCTTGATTTCCTCAGGATTCGATTTATCAGTAAAAGGGATCTTATGATCTGCAGCTCTTTCTAAGAAGGTCAAAATCATCAGCGCATCATCACTAATGACTTCATATCCTCTAGGTTTCAATGAAAGATTCAGCACACCATCAGGACGCACACCAATGACTCTGCCATTTACTTTCTCACCTAAACGCGGCTCTTGATAACGTTCGGAAGGATGGATAAAGCCAATTTGAAAATCATCTGTTAGAACAAAAGTACCTGCCATCTTTAAACGATAAACGATGCCGCTGACATTTTTGTTTTTAAGGTCTTCAGTTCCAGGCTTAGCCATTGCTTTAAACAATTTTTCATCTGCTAATTCACCCCAAATACGGTCTTTGTCATCGACTTTGAGTGCAATCATTAGTTGGTCATCTTTCTTAGGCCATAATTCGCGCATAACAGGCAATTCATCAAGAGAGACTACTACATCCTTATCCTTTAAGCCAATATCGACAAAAGCGCCCAGATCTCTTCTAGTACCCGTTACCGTCCCAAAAGCAAATTGACCGATTCGAGCTGCTGGGATCACCGTTGTCATTTCCGGCTCTTGTTTTTGATTTAAGTAGCCGAATCCTTCAACTGCCTCACCGATTTCATGAGCTCCTTCTTCTTTTGCTAAACGAAAAGTGATCCCGTTTTTTTGTAAAAAGTAATATCCGTCATTTTCATCGATCACCAATGCGGTAAAAATTTTTGCTAATAATTCATTCATAGTATGCTCCTTCTGGCCTTAGCCTAAAAAAATGCGTAGTAAAGCTACCGTTACGATCCCGACTAAAACGGTTTTCATTAAGTCTTTCGTACGAATAGCTACGAGTAAAGTGGGAATACAGCCTAATGCTTCTATTACTTTTACCCGGGGGAAACCTGTTGTCTGAGCCTCTAAAATACTCTGAAATAAAAGTGCAGTCAAGATACAAATAGGAATAAACGATAAAAATCGTAAAAACCATTTAGGAAAATCTACACGTTTTGAGATCAGGAACGGTAAAATCCGCGGAATCCAAGTAACTAATGAACATCCTAAAATAGTCAGCAGCACATAATTATTCATCACGATAATTCACCACCCCGACTGTACAACCTAATAGTGTAGAAAATAAAACAGAAAGTTCTGGGGAAAAGAATCCCATAAATAGATAAAGTGAAACGATCACCGTTCCTAAAACGATCAATGTTTCTTTGGTATGTTTTTTTATTGGATCATCCAATTGCAATATGAATAAGCCGGCAAACATCGCAACTAACGCAAAATCCAAGCCAAGTAAATTTGGATCTGGAATCCAAGTACCCAATAATCCTCCAATGACAGTGGCGAAAATCCAAGCAGCGTAAGCTGTGATATTCAAGCCGTGTGTCCATGCCGAAGAGACACGATTTTCATTATTTAAAGCTGACATCAAAACCCCATACGATTCATCTGTCAGAAGTGTTCCGATCCCAATACTTGTGATCAGAGGCTCTTGTTTAAAATATGGCGCAACGGACATGCTCATCAAAAAATGACGTAAATTTACTAAAAAAGTGGTAAAGATAATTGCAGAAACTGGTGAATGTATTGCGAGCATGCCGCAAATGATAAATTGTGCACCTCCGGCATAAACCAAAATGGACATTAAAGCAATTTCCAAAATCGATAGGCCAACGTTTTTCCCAACGACTCCTGCAGCGATCCCGATGCCTAAATAGCCTAAAATGGTTGGTACACAAGCCTTTACCCCTTCTTTGAATGTGTTATATTCTTTTTTTTCCATACTGTTTCTCCTTGTATTTAGCCAATCGTCATTGGCTATTTTCACCATAGGGCGTTTATCAAGACAATTAGTGATGCTTTTAAAAATACAGAAACTCATTTTTTCTATTTCATGCTTGCATAAGCGCCTATATAGATTGATTCAGAAGGAAAACGAGACAAAAGTACAAAGACCTTTGCCTCATCTATTTCTTCTCAAAAAAATGATCATCTTCCAGCATTTCTTGAAGCATTTCCTTTGAACCAGCCTGTTTTAGCATTGATCGTAACTAAATACTGACCATCTCCGCCATAGAGATTATAATAGCCTTCCCCATCAATGATTCTAGCAGGTTGTAATGAGTAATTACCTGCTGTAATGTAGCCACGTTCAATACAAGTAGCAATGACTTTATCTTGGATCCCAGGTGCCCAGACCCATGCTGGGTTACTCATATCGCTAACATCATTTGCATCTGCCGTATAAACAGGAGCTGTATAAACACCATCAGCATTTGCAGGCGTGAATGTACTTGCATCTGGTTGTCCGCCATTTGCAAGTTGTACAGTATTTCCTTGCTCATCATAAACAGCTGTGTTCCCCGCTGACGACTGTCCGCTCGCTTGAGCAGATGCCGCTTGCTGTTGTGCTGCATTTGCTGTTTCTAGTTCAGTCAATGCTTGATCAGCTTTTGCCAGTGCTTCTGTTAACGGCTTACGTAACGTTTCACTCTTGACTTGATCGACTTCGGCTTTTGCAGCATTATAGGTTTCTCTTGTCAAGGCTTCAGTCGTTTGGTTATCCTTGTAGACAACTTCAACTGCAGCTTTGGCTTTTTGTAATTGATCATATTGTGCGATTGCTTGATCGATTCCTTGGTTGATCAATTTGTCAAAAGCATCTTTTTCATCATATTTACTAATATCGACTTTTTTATCGGCCTTGATTGCAACATCATTTAATTTGTTTCCAGAAATAACTGGTTGATCAAATAGCTCATTGACCTGTGAAAGTGCAGCCTGCTTCGTCGTCACTTTATCATACAATGCTTGTAGTTTTTTGTGATCTTTATCATCTTTCAATGTGTCCAAATTTTCTTTGATGGTTTTCGGACTAAGATTGACCATCTCCGGCTTGATAAACAGCTGTTTATCATCTGTAAAATAACTATTCAATTCTTTTTCTGTTTGAGAAGCAAGTTTTTCATTCGTTTCAGACACTTTTGTTCCATCAGAAGATTTCTTTTGTGTTTGGCTATAAGCAAACCACGAGCCTCCTGCTAGTACTACGACCGCCGCCAAAATAATCGATAATTTTTTATAGTTTTTTGGTTTTGATGGTTTTGGATTGTCAGATTTAGGTTCAGCTTTACTAGATGGAGCCGCCGGTTTAGCGAAATGATCTTTAGCAGAAGACGATCCTTCTTCCCCATCTTTAAAAAAGATCGGTGCTGCGTCCATTTCGATTTCTTCTGGCTTTTTACTATTTGAAGGGATTTCAGTTGTTTCTTTCGGTAATGCTTTAGGACCGATTGGTTTTTCTTCTGGTTTAACGAATTTAGAAATTCCTTCTTTTGATGTATTATTTATCGATTTTTCATTCTGTTGTTTATCCTCTTCTATAGGCTTCACTTCATCTTGTCCTTTATCAGTAGATTCTACTTCCGGCTCAGCAGCTTGTTCTGTTTCTTCAGAAGTCATCGGCTCTTTAAGCTCTTCATTTTCATTGGTCTTTTCAGCATCTTTTGTTTTCTCATCAGAAGATAACTCGTCTTTTATTTCTTCATTTTTATGGTCATTGATATATTGGGCTAACGCAGCTGTGTCTTCGAGGTTAGTCTTTTTCTCTTCGATTATTTTCTCAGAGTCATTTGTGCTTTCCTCAGCAGTCGCACTTGTATCTTCTTGCTGCTCATTGAACATCGTCATTACATGACCAATACTCATATCTTTCAATTCAGACCATTCAATATTTTCATTTTGTTCCTTATTAAGAAAACTTGAGGATGACTCTTCCTCATTGATCGTCGCTTCAGTGTTCGTTTCCTCAGTTGAAATCTTTTCACTTTTTTGGTCTTCTTTAAAAGAATGACCACAGTTTGGACAGATTTCTTCTTTATTATCTATTTCAGTTCCGCAATTTGGACATTGTTTCGTCATTCATTCCGCCTCACATTCTATCATTCAAGTAAATCTAATCTACCATAAAAATGCTGTTCTTCCAATATGTACTATCTAACTTTTTTGTTACGATTATTTAAAAAAAGAGTGAAGCAAAACTAAACAAAAGTTTTGCTTCACTTTAAAACTTAGATAAACAGCGTCCTATCAGCTATTTTTATTCATTTTTAACTGTACCTATTCTTATTCTAAAAAGTCTTTCAATTGTTTAGAACGAGATGGATGGCGTAATTTACGCAATGCTTTCGCTTCGATTTGACGAATACGCTCACGAGTTACACCAAAAACTTTTCCAACTTCTTCTAATGTGCGAGTACGTCCGTCATCTAAACCGAAACGCAAACGAAGAACATTTTCTTCACGATCAGTTAATGTGTCTAAGACATCTTCTAATTGTTCCTTCAACAATTCATACGCTGCATGTTCAGCCGGACTTGTTGCATCTTGATCCTCGATAAAATCACCAAGATGAGAATCGTCCTCTTCACCGATCGGTGTTTCTAAAGAAACTGGCTCTTGAGCGATTTTTAGAATCTCACGTACTTTTTCAGTAGGTAAATCCATTTCTGCTCCGATTTCTTCCGGCGTTGGTTCTCTGCCTAAATCTTGCAGTAATTGACGTTGGATTCGGATCAATTTATTGATCGTTTCTACCATATGCACTGGAATCCGGATCGTTCTTGCTTGGTCAGCGATCGCACGTGTGATTGCTTGACGGATCCACCAAGTCGCATAGGTTGAAAACTTGAACCCTTTACGATAATCAAATTTTTCAACGGCTTTCATCAAGCCCATATTTCCTTCTTGAATCAAATCAAGGAACTGCATACCACGGCCAACATAACGTTTTGCAATAGAAACAACCAAACGTAAGTTAGCTTCAGCTAAACGCTGTTTCGCTTCTTGATCGCCTTCTTCGATCTTCAAGGCAAGTTCAACTTCTTCTGCCGCTGTCAGTAATTGAACGCGGCCGATTTCTTTTAGGTACATACGCACAGGGTCATTGATCTTGACACCCGTAGGAGCAGATAAATCTTCCATTTGGGCCTTTTCAGCAACTTTTTCATCTTTTTTCAGACTATGTTCACTAGGGTCGCCATTTTCATCTACAACACTGATTCCAGCGTCTTCAACTTTTTGAATCAATTTTTCCATTTCATCTGCATTCAATGTAAATGGTGTTGCTAATGTGTTTGTTAAATCATCATAAAAAACAGTTCCTTTAGGCTTGTTTTTCTTGATAAAGGCTGCCAGTGCAGCTGCATATTTTTTTTCTGTTTCTTTTTCCATGAAAAGAAGGCCCCCTTCATTTTTCCATTCAGCTAAATCTATAAATAATAGTCAAATACATGCTCTTGAACAGTTCGTTAAGAGGCTGTACGACTTTTTTGCAATTGTCTTACTAAGCCGATGACTTCAATGGATAATTCATCAACTAATTGTTTGTTGCCGATACGTTCTGCTTCCTTTTTTTGCTGTTGTTTCAAAGAAATTTGTTCTTCCAAGCTGGAATTTTGGATCACTCGTATGACATCTGCAATTTCACGATCCGAACTTTCTTCAGAAATCTTTTGAAGAGAGATATCAATAGCGAGTTTCTTTGTCGAATCTTCTTTCAAATAATCAACAAAATCAGCTAGTAAAAAATCACTATGAATACTCATATAGCCATCCAAAAGTAAATATAATTCTTGATACTGATCATGAGCAAAACTAAAGTCAGCCAGCTGCATGACCTGATTACGAATCCCCTGTTCATTCATTAAACGATAAATCAATGTTCGCTCTGCCTTTTCTACTTGAGTCAAAGGCAATTTATTTTGAGCAGAAGGCATCGCTTCTTCTTCAAAAAATTCAGGTGGTTCGATCATCCCGTCTATTTCTAAAACAGGCGGCGGTGCTGTTGCTTGCTGTCGTTCGCTTCTTTTGACGGAACGCTGTTGTGTTTCAAGTTGTCTCAACTGTTCTTCCAAAGAATGAAAGGATAATTGAAATTCCTGAGCGAGTTGGTTCAAATAACGGTCTTTTTCTAATGGTGACTGAACAAGTAGCAGCTCTTGGAGTAAATCATTAACATAGTCCAGCTGTTCTTTTTCGTTGTTCATATTTCTTGATAAACGATGATACTGCATTTTAAAGCTGAAAACTGTCTCGCGACCATGAAGTGCAAGCTCACGAAAAGAATCACTGCCGTATTTCCTTAAATACTCATCCGGGTCAAGCTTTTCCGGGATACTAACGATACTCAACTTAAAACGACTATGGTCACTTAATAAGGAAATCGCCCGATTGGTTGCTTCGATCCCTGCTTTATCCCCATCGTAACAAATAACAAGTTCTTGAGCGACTCGCTCTAGCTTTCGGATTTGTTCATTCGTCAAGCTGGTTCCCATCGAGGCAACACCACTAGTGATGCCAGCTTGCCAAGCAGCAAGCACATCCATAAAGCCTTCGAACAAAAAGACTGTATTCTCTTTACGAATTTCTTTACGGGCCTTATCAAAGTTAAAGAGTGTATCTCTTTTATTGAATAAGACCGTCTCAGGACTATTGAGGTATTTAGGCATGTCTTCGCCAGAAAAATCTTCTGTTTTGAGCAATCGTCCAGAAAAAGCAATAATATTTCCACGATCATCATTGATAGGAAACATCACACGCTGATAAAAACGATCCAAAAATTCACCGTTGTCTCTTTGAATAAATAAACCTGATTCTTTAAACAATTCTTCGGCTGTTTGTTCATTTTGGAAAACCTGGCTTAAAAAATCTCTTTTTTTCGGAGCAAAGCCGATTTTAAATGTTTCAATCAACTCTTTCGTCAAGCCACGTTCTAGTAAATAGTTCAACGCAGGCTCGCCGATTTGTGTGTTCATCAATACATGGTGATATAAATCAGCAGCTTTTTTATGCAGCTCGATCAATTTACGATTTTGGCTATTTTCAGCTGTATCCGCATCATAAGAATTGCTCCAGTCGATAGATACCGGAATATTTTCAAGCTCTGCAACTCTTTTTACCGACTCAGGAAAACTGATTCCTTCGATTTCTTGTAGAAAATTAAAAACAGTTCCACCTTTTCCGCAACCAAAACAGTGAAATATCTGCTTGTCTTCTGCTACCGAAAATGAAGGGGAACGTTCTTCGTGGAACGGACATAGACCCATATAGTTCTTGCCGGATTTTTTCAATTGAACGTACTGTCCAACAACATCAACGATGTTTGTTCGTTGCCTCACTTCCTCGATCACTTCTTGAGGAATTCTTTGTGCCACTGTTCTCACCTCCTAAAAAAAGCCAAAAGCTAATTCACGTGATAGTCAGTAAAAAAGCACTGAAACCTTCAGCGCGATTTTAAAAAGACACAATTACACATGGTTCATTGTATCATATTTAGCATTATTTTCAAGTAAATTGCCTATTTATTTTCTTCACTCAAAAATCCTTTTTTATAGTTTACATAAAATAAATATAGTCACCTAAATCATGGTATAAACAAAAAAAGAAGACAGATAATCAACTTACCGTTTTCTTTTCTTGTTTAATACGATATTTCCCTTAAAGTTCTGGAGTCGAATGCTCTTTCTTATCTTGAGCGGACCATAATTCTTTCGCTACAGGAATATTTCCTAATTCAGTCATATTGCTTGGTAAGATCACTGTATTAGTATCACTTTTCACCACTTCTTTAAATGCTTCTATTCCAAGATAAGCTAAGGCTTGATCATTTAAATCACTATCCTTGATTGCCTGATTCAATGCAAAAATCCTTTGTCTTTCGGCTTCGGTTGTAATGCGAATTCTTTCTGCCTCGGCTTCGGCATCGATTTTCGTACGTTCAGCACGCGCTTCAGCGTCTATTTTTGTCTGCTTAGCACGCGCTTCAGCATCGATCTGCATTTGCGACGCATTCGCTTCAGAATCCAAAATAATCGATTGCTTTCTACCTTCAGAAATAGTGATCGTTGATTCTTTATCTCTACTGGCGGTGATCAATTTATTCATTGAATTAACGATTTCATCTGAAACTGAGATTTCTCCGATATTGATTCTATCGATAGATAAGCCGTATCCAGCAGTAATGTCTTTGACACTTTCGAATAAACTCACATTGATTTCTTCCGTACCATTCAGTACTTCATTCAAATCCATTTTACCAATGATACCGCGTAGATTTGATTGACAATCTTGAATCATCGAAGTCACAGAATCTTCGTTGTCATAAACAAATGCACGAACATCGGTTACATGGTATTTGATTGCTTCATCAACTTCCACGATTACGTTGTCTCTGGTAATCACACTTTGAGACTCGATTTCTAAAGGCGTTTGCTTTAGTGACACTCTTCCTCTAACCTTGTAAAGTACCGGAATTAAAAAATGAAGCCCTGGATCGATCGTTTTAACATATTTACCAAAGCTTTCAACGATCTTCACTTCTCCCTGCTGTACAATGATCACCATTTTTGAAACAAGTACCAAAATTAAAATAAGAACGACAATAAAAATTAAAATATTAAGGATTATCAATATAATTCACATCACTTTCGAATAAATAGTTGTTTACAGTTACAAATAATTCTGTACTAGAAAAATCAACGACTTCCAACATTGCACCCTTTTCAGGGATACCGTTGATCACACGATACATATAAGGACTGCCATAGATTCGAACGACTCCATTAAAATTATCTGTTGAAGACCGAAAACATTTTCCAATCGTTTTGCGCATTTGATATTCGCCGCTCATCATTTCCCCTCCTTATTTTTCACTCACTTTTAAAGCTCCTTGATTGTTTTACCTGCGCGTTTCATTTGATAAAATCCAATGATGATTCTTACGACAATATTTATCACCATCATCACAGCGAAGATCGGTAACGTTTGGCTAGTTAAAAATCCGACTTCTAAAATATGGTGGAACAGCATCGCTGCAACATAAATACCGCCGATGGTTGTTACCGCAAGGAAAATCCGTAATGGATTAAACGGTAAACACGCTCTAACCACAGCCATACAACTGATCCCGATCAATAGATAATACATTAGAGTCGTTGTTTCCATTTGGCTAAAGCCTCGTCCCTGAGCAAGCAGGTAAACAGCAACGATGTTTAACACAACTAATACGGCATTTACAGAAGCATTTCTCAAAGCCGTAGGTAAGAACTTCCCTTTAACCTTCCGCTTATCACTTTCGAATGACAGGAAGAAAGCTGGATACCCTTCAATAGCCAAATCGATCAATGTAATCTGAATCGGTATAAATGGGAATGCGATTGCAGTGAACATACAGATCATGGATAAAATAAATGAATAGATCGTTTTAATGAAAAAGATACTGGCAACTTTTGTGACATTATTGACCACTCGACGCCCTTCAAATAAAACATCCGGTAAGGTCGTAAAATCAGAATCGAGTAAAACCAAATTAGAAATCTGTCTTGTTGCGCCGTCTCCTTCTGCCATTGCAATACTGCAGTCTGCTTCACGCAAAGCTAAAACGTCATTTACTCCATCACCAGTCATCGCGACAACATGGTCATTATCTTTTAGTTCACGAACGATGATTCGTTTTTGCTGTGGTGTCACTCGACCAAAAACAGTATACTCATGTACTGCTTTACGAACCTGTTCTTCTGTGTTCAAAGTAGATAAATCGATATATGACTCATAACCGAACAAACCTGCTCTGCGAGCGATATTCGATACCGTCACTGGATTATCTCCGGAAATGACTTTTAAATCAATGCCTTCTTCACGTAAATAAGCTAGTGTCTCATTTGCATTTTGGCGAATCGGATCATCGATTTCTAACACAGCTAAAGGCTCTAGGTGCGGCATCGTTTGCTCATCCAAACGAATGTGTTCAGCAATCCCCAGCATCAGCACACGATAGCCATTTTCCTGAGCATCTAAAACTTCTTTAGGTAGCCGTTCATCTGAGAATAATTTTTCAGGCGCTCCAAGGTACACAGTCCCAAGCTCGGTAAAATCGATCGCTCCCCATTTTCTCTCAGAAGAAAATGGTAAAGTTTGTTCTGCACCATAACGATTTGATAAGTCAAAATGATCTCGAATCGCTTGCATCGTAATATTATTATCTGTACTTTCAGCTAGATAACTTCCTATAATCTGTGGAAAGTTCTCGTGATATTCAGCATGAAGCACTGTTACTTTTTGGACTTTCATTTTTCCTTCGGTGATCGTCCCTGTCTTATCTAGACATAGTGTATCGACATGTGCTAACGTTTCGATAGAATACATATCTTGAACTAAAATTCGTTTTTTTGCTAACTTGGCAACACCTGTTGTCAACGCGATACTAATCAGTAAAACCAATCCTTTTGGCAGCATCCCTAACAAAGCAGCTGCTGAAGCGACGACAGATCCTTTTAGACCTGCATCTCTGATCAAAAATCCTTCTAAAAACAAAATGACACCCAATGGAATGATCACTAAACTGGTAAATTTCGATACTTTTCGAATCGAGTTTACTAGCTCTGATTGAATTGGTTTATGGACCTTTGCTTCCGCTGTAATTTTGACCGCATAGTTTTCAGCTCCGACATGGATAACTTTAGCATAGACTTGTCCACTCGCTAAAAAACTGCCGGAAAGTAGGATATCTCCACTCACTTTTTCGATCAAATCAGATTCACCCGTCAGCAGGGCTTCATTTGCTTCTGCTTTTCCTTCAATTACTTCTAAATCAGAAGGAACCTGTTCACCTGCTGCAATCACAACGATATCGTCCATGACTAATTCTTTGGTATCGATCTCGACTTCTTTTCCATCACGTACGACATGTACGCTTTCTTTGGCAACGATCGATAACTTTTGGACTAAATTTCTGGCATGGATCTCCTGATAGATCCCCATACCCATATTGACTAAAATAATTGCTAGAAAGGCTAGATTAGAATAAGCCCCAACAAAAAATAAACAGATGGCAATGGCAAAGTTCAAAAAGTTGAACAAGGTCATTACATTGTCGTAAATAATGTCTTTCGTTGATTTTGCAACATTTTCTTCGTAATCATTTTGTAGGCCTTGCCTCTTTCTCTCTTCTACCTCCGATTGAGTCAGACCCTGTTTTATATCAAAATTATTTGCCATGAATTAGCTTCCCTACTTTCTCCTTGTTAAAGATACACATTCTTTAGTTTACTTGTTAATAGAAAGAACTTCAAGAAAATCCTTGAGAATTCGTATAATTTCAACAAACGATCATTCTCAAGGATTATGTAGTTACTTATTTGAGCCATTTGATAAATTGCATGTTCATCTTGACAATATCTGCATAAAACATGTTTCCGCCATTACGATATAAAAAACCACCGTTATGAAAAACTGCCTGCGGCCGATAATAACGATACATTTTTTGCTCGTCATTTCCTAATAAAGGCGCCAAAACATCTCTTGAATACTCTTCAGCTAAACGAACGGTATTTTTGCCTCCGCGTTCTTTAACAAATTCAATATAATCCAACCCAAAATTATATGCCTGCACCGCAGTCCACTGATCACAACCAGCTGCTTCAGCCTTTTCAACTGATTGAGCTAAGTAAGCGACACCTGCGTCAATACTCTCTTTGGTCGTTCCGATCATATGTCGTTGACCATAGACACTCTCACTACTTTGCATCAGGTCGTCTGCTCTACCTTTTGACTCTGTATAAATAATTGCTAAAATCACATTCTTATATTCAGGAATGTTGTTTTCCTTCACAGCTTCCTCGACCTCTGCTTCAAACGTCATCACATGTTTGACATTTTTACGAATGTCGTAGCCAAGATAACCCGCTACAATAATCAATAGTAATAATATTAATAATAGTGATCTTTTAAATAATCTCGCTAATTTGCCCATCATATCATCCAAACTTTTTTAAGGTATTACTTATCATACGTTATTCTAAAAAAAAAATCTAAATAAATGCTGAATTCTTTATTATTCTTTAATAAAAGGTTCCTAAATAAATATCTTTTCGGTTTGAAAACGAGTCAAAAACCGATATACTAAGAACGACAGGTGGGAATAAAATGAAACGAGAAAAAAGAGTGTTATTAGCAGCTGATCACAGTCAAATCTATTACGAAATTTGCGGCACCGGCTTCCCTTTATTTCTTCTTCATGGCAATAGCGGAAGCGGAAAATATTTCGAAAAACAGTTACCTGAATTCAGTCAACATTTTAAAGTGATCACCGTTGACAGCCGTGGACATGGGCGTTCCACGAATCAAAGTACTACCTTGTCATTTAACCAAATGGCAGAAGATTTACATTTGATCATGAAGCAGGAGGATATTCGGCGAGCTGATTTTGTTGGTTTTAGCGATGGTGCGAATGTTGCAATGGTCTTCACTAAAAAGTACCCCAAAGCTGTTCATCGCCTTGTATTAAACGCTGGTAATACAACCGTTTCAGGAGTCAAACTTTTTTTTAGAGGATTAACGGAACTAGAATATCTGTTAGTTCGCCTAGCTGCAGTGATTAGTGAAACAGCAAAAAGATATTTGCCAGTTATTCAGTTGATGCGAAAAGATATCGATGTCTCAACAACTGATTTAAGCCAATTTAGAGCTAAGACATTAGTTATTGTCGGAAAATACGATGTGATCAAACGTGCCCATTCGATGTATCTGGCAAAAAATATTCCGAAGGCTTCATTTGTTTTAGTCCCCAGACAAGGACACTCTTTTGCAAGAAAGAATCCTGAGTTATTTAATCAAGAAGTGCTCTCATTTTTATTAGAAAAGTAGGTGTATTTAGTGAAAAAAATGCTGCAATGGTTCAAGGAACGAATCAGTTATTTTAAAATAATCTTTATTTTTTCAGTTATTATTATCATCTTGCGTGAACTTCTTACGATCAGTAAAACGATCTCATTCAATCAATTAGGTATCGTTTTTCAAGATATTCCTCTTTGGAAAATTGCTTTGATGCTGCTTATTGGATTAGTCTCTGTGCTGCCGATGCTTAATTATGATGTAATCCTCAACAAGATACTAGGACAACATCCCAAGAAAAGATTTCTAATTGAAAGCAGCTGGATGATCAATACGATCAATAATATTGCAGGCTTCGGCGGATTGATCAGTATCGGACTACGCTCTGAATTCTACGGTAAAGAAAAAGATGGCAAAAGAGTTGTTCAGGCACTTTCGAAAATTTTACTATTTTTGATGTCCGGTCTTTCAATCTATAGTCTGATTTCATTTTTATTAGTAACACTAGGGCATACAAATGACTATATCCAACAATATTGGGTTTGGTTAATTGGCGGTAGTCTGTATTTTCCGATCGTACTACTTGTTAGTTTTTTCAAGAAAGATAATTATATCGGGGATATCGATAGAAAAACACGTGCTGGCTTGATCTTGACCTCTTTCATGGAATGGACAGGCGTTTTAGGCAGCTTCTTGTTGATCGGCATGCTGATGGGTGTCAAAATGAATCCATTACAAATCATCCCATTATTTATTGCTGCTTCAGTTATCGGAATCGTTTCGATGATTCCTGGTGAACTTGGTAGTTTCGACTTATTGATGATCCTCGGATTGTCTGCACTCGGTATCTCTCGCGAGGTTGTCGTTGCTTGGATCCTACTTTATCGACTCTTTTACTATATTATACCGTTTCTGATCGGTGTGATTTTCTTCATGAATAATTTGAGTTATTCCTTAAATAAAAGATATTCTGGTATTCCCAGAGAGCTTTCAACTGAAGTAGCACATAAATTTGTTGTTTTCCTAATGTATTTTTCTGGAATTATGATTGTTTTATCAGCTACGATTCCTGAAGCTTTTATAGAGTTGACTTGGCTCAAACGGCTAAATCCACTTTCTTTTCGGATCATTACACAAATTCCAGCAATTTTACTAGGCTTTTTGCTCTTGATTACTGGTAGAGGCATCGCGGCTCGTGTGAAACGAGCATATTTTCCCACGATCGGATTGATCGTCATTACACTTGGTTATACCTTTATGAAAGATTTTAGCTGGGGAGTGATTTTATTTCTAAGTTTACTTTTACTTATCATTGTCTTTTCTAAGCGACAATTATTTAGAGAACAACTTGTGTATTCTTGGGAGATGATCACAGTCGATGGCGTGATTTTTCTAACGCTGACAATCTTATATATCGTGATCGGTGTCTATAACTTGCCGGCCTTCCCTCACCACAAGCACAAATTTATTTCCTTTTTCTTATTCCCATCTGAGAAAATTTGGTTATCTGGTCTTATTGGTATTTTACTGGTCACTTTAGTCAGCTACTTATTCATTCGTTATCTCGAAGGCAAACGCTATAAAATCGGTATGCCGCTAGATGACGAACGGGCATTATCACTTTTGTTGAATTATGGAGGAAATACTGACAGTCAATTGGTTTTTCTTGGTGACAAAGATATGTATATTTATCAAAATAGTGCTCAGGAAGATACTGTCTTGATACAATTTAAAACGATCAACAACAAGTGCATCGTTATGGGAGATCCTTCCGGAAATAAAGAAGATTTTTCTGATGCGATCGAACAGTTCATCAACGAAGCTGATCGTTGGGGATATTTGCCTGTTTTCTATGAAGTTTCAGAAGAATGTGTAATGTTTTTACACGAGTTTGGCTATGATTTCATTAAAATGGGTGAAGAGGCTCATGTTGATTTACCAAGCTTTACTTTATCCGGCAAAAAAATGAAAAGTGAGCGGGCTGTTATGAATCGTTTCACTAAAGAGAACTATTCTTTCGAGGTTCTGTCCCCTCCTTTTTCAGATGAGTTAGTGTCAGAGCTAAAACAAGTTTCAGATGAGTGGCTCGGCAGCCGCAAAGAAAAAGGATTTTCTCTCGGTTTTTTCAATGAAGATTACCTAGCTCGCAGCCAAATCGCTGTAGCGAAAAATCAATCAGGAAAAATCATTGCATTTGCAAATATCATGCCGACTTACACAAAAGAAGAAGGAACGATCGATTTAATGAGATACAGCAAGGAAGCTCCCTCTGGCGTAATGGACTATCTTTTTATCTCCTTATTCCAACATATGCAAGAAGAAGGCCTAGCTTACTTCAATTTAGGAATGGCTCCCTTATCGAATGTAGGAACATCGAGAAAAAGCTTTATCCAAGAACGGATCGCTTATCTTGTTTATGAATTTGGCTCTCGCTTTTATTCTTTTCAAGGATTGCGGGATTATAAAGAAAAATATGCAACTGCCTGGGTTTCGCGTTATACCCTTTATTCCAGAGAAAGTTTCATCGCCTATGTTATGATCGCACTATTGATCATTGACAACGCACCTATTGAAAAGCAAAAAAATGTTCACGGGATTCGCCGTATTCTTAGAAATAGATCTCAACGTTAAGAAGTACGTTGTAATTGATACAAATCGTTACAGAATTACTGAATAATCTACTTTTAGACCATCATTGATCATGATTTAGAAAAAAACGAGACAAAACTGATTTTCAGTTTTGTCTCGTTTTTTTCTCATCTAATGTTATTTTTATCTCTTCGTTCAAACAGGCTGTGCCAGTTATTCTGACCGAATGAGCTGCCTTTTCCCCTCTGATCACATCAACTAAAACCTGTCCTGATCTGTTTACATGTTTCCCTTGGAAAACAGTGATTTCTTTTCTCTGATCATCAAGATAAATATGATTTAAAGCATAAGCTCCCATCACACCAGAAGCGGTACCAGTAACAGAATCTTCTTTCGTTCCTGAAAATGGAGATGAAAAATGCCTTGCAGTCATCATAGCAGCTTCTTTTGAAAGCACTGTAAAGGGATGAACAGAAGCTTTTGGTATCTCAGTCAACAGCTCAGGAAAACATTGTGTATCTGCTGACATTTTGTCCAAAACTGTTTCATTTTTAACCGGAACTAGCAAGGTCCATGAGCCTGTATTTCCATATTGAATCGGTAAACTTGGATCAAGATCTGTCTTTTCGATCCCTAAACTCCGACAAAGCGCTTTTTTATCTCCCGTAAAGTCGATAAACTTTGGTTCCGCTTGAGTCATCGTGATTTCACATTGTTCATCATTATAATCGACCGAAAGAAGCCCCGCTTTCGTTTCAATGACTCGCTTTTGATTTCCTTTTCCATGATATAAAGCAAAAATACTCCCCATCGTCGCATGGCCACATAATGGTGTTTCGTGTCCTGGTGTAAAATATCGTAATTTAATATCTGCATGATCACTCGAACAACAAAAAGCTGTTTCATTAAAGCCGACTTTTTTCGCAATTTCCTGCATCTCTTTTGTACTATACTGATCACCGTTTAAGACAACACCTGCTGGATTCCCTTGTCCAATGACCTTAGTAAATGCATCTACCCTCAAAACCAAACACTCCATTAACGAACGCTCCCTTTTTTAGTCCATATCATATAATAAAAAAGCGTATACGTCAAAACAGATTTTTTTGACATACACGCTTAGTACGACTTTTTTCTATTTTTCTATTTCTGTCACAATCCCGGAACCGACTGTACGTCCGCCTTCACGAATTGAAAAGGTCGTTCCTTTTTCAACAGCGATTGGATGGATCAATTCAACATCGATCGTCACATTGTCACCCGGCATAACCATTTCAACATTTTCAGGGAGTTCAACAACTCCCGTTACATCAGTTGTTCGGAAATAAAATTGTGGACGATAATTTGTAAAGAATGGTGTATGACGTCCACCTTCTTCTTTTGTAAGAACATAGACTTCTGCATTGAATTTTGTATGTGGAGTAATGGAACCCGGTTTAGCAATTACTTGTCCACGTTCGATTTCATCACGAGTGATTCCACGTAAAAGTACACCAACATTATCTCCTGCTTCACCATAATCCAATGTTTTTCTGAACATTTCGATTCCAGTCACCACAGCTTTTTGTGTTTCTGGTTTAATCCCTACGATTTCAATTTCGTCACCAACGCTCACTTTTCCTCGGTCGATACGACCAGAAGCAACAGTTCCTCGTCCTGTAATTGAAAAGACATCTTCTACAGGTAGTAATAACGGTTTATCTGTATCTCTTTCAGGTGTAGGAATATATGAATCAACAGTATCCATCAACTCCATGATGGCAGCTTCTGCTTCTGGATCTCCTTGAAGTGCTTTTAATGCAGAGCCTTTGATGATCGGTGTATCATCGCCTGGGAAATTGTACTCATTAAGTAATTCACGAACTTCCATCTCAACTAAATCGATCAACTCTTCATCATCTACTAAATCTGTTTTATTAAGAAAGACGATCAGATATTTAACACCGACTTGACGAGACAATAAAATATGCTCTCTTGTTTGCGGCATTGGACCATCAGTTGCTGAAACGACTAAAATCGCACCATCCATTTGAGCTGCACCTGTGATCATATTTTTCACGTAATCCGCATGTCCCGGAGCATCGATATGAGCATAGTGACGAGCGTCTGTTTCGTATTCCACATGGGCGGTGTTGATTGTGATCCCACGTTCTCTTTCTTCTGGTGCTGCATCAATACTAGCATAGTCCTGCGGGTTTGCTAGGCCTTTTTTCCCTAATACTGTAGTGATCGCAGCAGTCAATGTTGTTTTCCCATGATCGACATGACCGATCGTGCCGATATTTACATGGGGTTTACTTCTGTCATAATGTTGTTTTGCCATAATTTACAAACCTCCTATTTTCTTCAAAGGATCAATAAAAGGATTTTCCATTGACCTTTATTGACCTTTGTAATGCTATTATATACCTATTTAAAAAAAGTACAACTTATATGCTTACTAATTGTAAGTGGCGAAACAAAAATAAAAAAGGATGGTTTTAAGCACCATCCTTTTAATAAATTACTTGTTATAAAATTGATCCATCTTACGTTCGACGTTTTCGCCGCATACATTTGCAAATTCAGCCGATAAGCGACGTAACTCTATTGCATCATCCAGGGAAAGCTCCTCTGTTTGAAATTTTTCGATCAGTCCCAACAACCGTTCTGTATTTTCCTTCATATTTTTCCCACCTTAAATTCTATCAACGACTTGCTCGATTTCCTTTTCATCATAAACCGTCAAAATAAATTTCTCTTGATAAGATCTTGTCATCTCTTTAATTTGATCGATCATATGAGTGTCACAATCAATATAAAGAATAATTGCTTCAAATCTATTTTTAGTGTCGTTTAAAAAACGTTTTAAGTCGTTAAGCGTATTATGTCTTGTCATCGTTTCATAGGCCGGCATTTGTTTTGCTCGAATAAAATTATAAGGAATCTCTCCAGAATATCCGACAACCGCAACTTTCTTACCAGTGTGCTCTCTCTTGACTAAATCCCAGACTTTCTCGATTTTTCTTGAATTCTTTCCTTTAACAATAATCATTGATCTATCTCCCTTTTCTTCATCATATTCAATCAATATGACACAAAGAAACCATAGGATCATCAACTGGCACTTCTTTGTGTCCAGCCTTATTCGCGCAAGATAATCTCCTCCTAAAAACAATTACACATTAACCATAGCATAGAAAAAAAATAAAGCAAGAGAACAAAAACATTAAAAATAAAACGAGGGTTTAAAAAAACAGCTGAACGAGATAGAATCACGACGGCTCTATCTTTGTTCAGCTGTAAATAACGGCTATTATTTTACTGTTACTTTACCAATTGTATCATTGGCTGAAGTTTCTTGACCTGATTTAGCTAGATCATAGTTATCAACAATATCTTGATTTGTAAATACAACGATCAAATCTGATTTTTTACCTGCCGCTTCAAGCGCAGCTAGATCAATCGTAGCGATCTTATCGCCTTGTTTTACTACTTGACCTTCTTCAACATGAAGCGTAAATGGTGCACCTTTTAGCTCAACTGTATCTAAGCCCATGTGTAATAGTACTTCGATACCTGAATCAGTTTGGATTCCTAAGGCATGTTTGGTTGGGAAAATACTAGTGATTTTACCAGCAACTGGTGTTGTTACTTCACCGTCTGTTGGAATGACCGCAAATCCATCACCCATCATTTTTGCTGAGAAAACATCATCTTGTACATCAGAGATCGGGATAACTTTCCCGTTCGCTACTGCAAACAACTCAGTTTCTTTTGTTGTTGCAGCAGATGTTGCTACTTCTTCTTTCACTTCAGGCTTTTTTACAGGTTCACCTGAAATTGGAGCAGCTCCATTACGGATTTTATTCATTTCGTCTGCAACGAATTGAACCTCTGTCCCAACGATTACTTGAATATTTGTATCATCAATGACTTTCACACCTGGAACGCCAGTTGCTTTGATTTTCCCTTGATCGACTTTACTTGTATCAGCCACTGTTAAACGTAAACGAGTTGTACAGTTGTCGATAGAAGTAACATTTGCATCTCCGCCAAGACCTTGATAAATTCTGCTTGCTAATACAGCGAATTTATTATCCCCACTTGTTGCAACATCTGGTGTTTCTTCGCCTTCACCTTCTTCGCGACCTGGTGTCATCAAGTTGAATTTCTTGATTGCAAAGTCGAATACTACGAAGTAAAGAACAGCCATTACCAGTCCTTGAACGATCAACATGTATGGTTGGTTCGCGATTGGATTACGTAAGCTTAACACAAAGTCGACTAGTCCAGCACTAAATGCAAAACCTGCTGTCCAGTGGAAAATTGCTGAGATGAATAATGAAATACCTGTCAAAATAGCATGCAATACATATAATGGCCATGCTACGAACATGAATGAAAATTCTAATGGTTCAGTGATACCTGTGAAGAATGAAGCAAAAGCTGCTGCGATCATCAATGAAGCAGTTGCTTTTTTCTTTTCAGGACGAGCGTTACGATAAATCGCGTATGCTCCAGCTGGTAAACCAAACATCATCATTGGGAAGAACCCAGCTTGATACATACCAGTGACACCTTTTTCACCAGCACCTGACAAGAAGTTTCCGATATCGTTGATACCAGCTACGTCGAACCAGAATACTGAGTTTAAAGCGTGGTGTAAACCTGTCGGAATCAATAAACGGTTAAAGAATCCGTAAAGACCAGCACCTACAGCACCCAATTTAGAGATAGATTCACCAAAAGTTACTAAGCCAGAAAAGACAACTGGCCAAACAAAGAACAATACGCCTGAAGCAACTAACATTGCTAAAGCAGTCATGATCGGTACTAATCGTTTCCCACTAAAGAATGATAAAGCCATCGGTAATTTCACTTGGCTGAAACGATTGTACATCGCAGCTGCGATCAAACCTGATAAAATACCGATAAAGGCATTACCGATTTTCGCAAATGCAGGATCGACCTGCTCAACTGGAATTCCTTTCATCGCACCAACTGCTGCACTTGAAAGTAATGTTGTTACAACTAAGAACGCTACTAGTCCACTAAGGGCTGCTGCACCGTCTTTATCTTTAGACATACCTAATGCCAAACCAACCGCAAATAATACTGGTAAGTTATCAATGATCGCGCCCCCTGCTTTCACTAAGAAAACAGATAAGAAATTCGGATCGCCTAATCCAGTCATTACGTTTGGATCGATCCAGTAACCAATCCCCATCAAAATCGCTGCTGCCGGTAATACGGCTACAGGAAGCATCAATGAACGTCCCATTCTTTGCATGTATGCTTTCATTTTTGTTTCTCCCCTTATTCTTTTATTTGGTCATCCTCAAGCGTTCGATATGAATCGCGAGATAACCTAATTCTTCGTTTGGAACCTGATAATGAAAGTTCCTCATTAACAAAACCTGGACTTTTTTAGAGATTTCATAGCTCTCCGCATATTTCTTGCGGACTACATCTAAAATTTCATCATCCAGTACTGCATATTGATTTTGCTGAAAACGGTGAATAAACAAGCGCAAATGATTGACTAACCTAGAATAACTTAAGCTCATCTTTTCATCATGAATATTGATCCCTAATTCTTGCTCGATTAAATGAATGATTTCTGAAACGATTGTGACTTCACGGATACTTTTACTATTATCCGTCCGCCCGCTGCGAGCACTATGAATATGGATAGCAATATAACCTGCCTCATCATAGCTAAATGGGATTTCCAATGTCTGCGTTAAATATTCAACAGCCCATTGTGCAATTGAAAATTCTTCACTATAAAGAATTTCGATCTCATTTAAAAGTTTGTTGCGCACAATGATATTGTTTTGAATATTTTCAGCCGCAAAGGCAATATGATCACTTAGCCCGATATTGATATGCTCATTTAGTTTTTCACCTAAAACCATCTCAGCATGTGCAATGATTTCTTCTGTTACAAAGAAATACTTTTCGTCGATTTGTGATAGTAGAACTTGCAGTTTTTTTACACCGTCTGGTTCCATCACAAACATCCGCTCCACCTGTTGCGGGAATAACAAGTCATTTTTCTTCTTGTTAAAGCCCACTCCTTTGCCAACAGCTACTTTTTCCTGCCCGACATCTTCAACAAGTACTGCATTTTGATTAAGCACCTTTTTGATTTTCATAAACATTCCTCTTCTGCAGAAGTAGATCGTCCGCATTCACGTGCCAGAGCAACAAAAAAAGCATAGAACAATCCCGTCAAAATATGAGTATATCATATTTTAAAGAAATTCTTCCATGCCTAGTATTATCCAGTCACATGAAAACGCTATTCGTTTTGTTAACAGTGATAGTTTACAAAGATATAGACCATTTGTCAATCAATTTGTTTCTTTTTTTCAAAAAAATGATCAAAAAAATTTTCCATTCAGAAAAATAAAAAAATCAGCGAATGTTTGTATGTAAAAACATTCGCTGAAATCAGTTTACTCTTCTTCGTCGGCATACTCGTCTTCATCGTCAAAGTCGTCATCTACATCGTCTTCATCAATAATAGTCAAGTCTTCTTCAATGCCAGGAAGCTCTTCTTCTTCATCATCTGAATCTGCACCGATTTCTTGAAGATCAGAGTTATATGCTTTGATTTCTTCATCCTCATCGTCATCATCATCATAAAGAATATCGTCTTCATCTTCATCCGTTAATTCTGCATCTTCCGGATCATCATCGTTGTAGTCGATCACGTCTTCATCATTGGCATCAATGATAAAGGCATTGACTTTCTTACGTTTTCTACGGCGTGGTTTATCTTCTTCATCATCTTCTAAACCATGTGTTACTTCTTCGTCGATAGAATCGATTGGATACCATGAGCGCAAGCCCCAACGGTTATCTCCTAGAGAGATAAAACTGCCATCAATATTTAAGTCAGTATAAAATTGTGCTAAAGAGTCACGAATTTCGCTGTCAGATTTTCCAAGATAATTTTGAATTTGGTTTACTAAATCAGAGAAATCCATCACATCTTCACGTTGTTCTAAAATTGCGTGCGCAACTTCGATCATGGATAGTTCATCTTTGTTCAACCCGTCAAATACATTAATTTCCAAACGGTACACGTCCTTTCACAGTCTACTCTTTATCATACAAAAACATGAAGAAAAAATCAATTGATTCTTACATAATTACGCAGTAAATTCTAATTCTAAATGATATTCACCGATTTTTTCTGCTTGAGAGTACAAATCATAGTCGATTAGAATGCTTCCTGCTACCGGCTGATCTTTCAAACTAAAGCGTAGATTGCGCGTGAACGTCGTGATTTGGAATAGCCCATAAGGAGTTCTGTAACTAGTATCTAAACGCTCTTGATAAGCAAATTTCAAACGCATCCGTAATCCTCCTGCGCGGATCAGCTGAATTTTCCCATCAGGCTCGACCTTGATCGTAACAGGTACAGGTTCCCCCTCTTCCTGCTCTTCTTTATAACGAATATAAAGTGTATCGCCAATTTTGACGATTTGACCTTCTAAATCAAAATAAAAATTCTTCTTCTCTCCCTCTTGATCGACAATTGTTTTCAATTGAATCGACACTGGTGTTCCTTGTGATAAATCCATAATGACACGCTCCTTAATTTTAAAGTGGAATGAGCTCACTTGACTTTGATAGAAAATAGGAAAATCAAATGCGGTGCTTTATACCGCGTTATGATTTTATCTTTTTCTCGAAAAGTCAGCTCACGAAACTAGATAATAAAAGTGGAATGAGCTCGTTCAATTTTGACAGAAAATAGGAAAATCGAAAGGTGGTGCTCTTTACCACTTTGAGATTTTATCTTTTTCTCGAAAAATTAGCTCATGAAACTAGACAATAAAAACCGTTGTTTTTTAGTTCAAACTTAGAGTGCATCGTTCATAGCAATGCTTCTGCAATTGTCTGATCGATCACCAGTATTGTACAGCGTTTACCGATCAGTAACGGCAAAATACTTTCTGCTTTTTCCTCACCAATGGCAATCACCATAACTTCTGGCATCTCAGCAAGATCTTCTACCTTGATTCCAAGCATTCGTTTACTTATTTCATTGTTGACTGTTTGGCCATATTTGTCAAATAGTGACGCTACTGCATCTCCCTTAACTGCGGTTTGTTCGATCATATGTGCTTCCTCAACGCCAATATACCCTAATCTTTTCCAAGTAGAGCTTTCGTTCGGATTTCCAACACCAATAATTGCTAGATCTACATGTTTTGCTTGATCCATCGCGGTTTTGACTAAATTAGTCTTGTTTAAGATCTCAGCCAGTTCGATGCTTTCCGCAAGTGCAGGCGCATAAAAATACTGACAGCGGCTATTCAATTTTTCCGCTAAACGAAAAACTAAATGGTTCGTATCAAAATACAAATGCTCACTTGAAACCCCTCCGACTAGAGGACAAACTTTGATCGTAGGAAAAGAGCAATAAGGCATTTCATCGATCATATCCGCTAAAGTCGTTCCCCACGATAACCCAACAGACATATCCGGTGTCAAATGTTCTTTAAGATACATCGAAGCGGCACTGCTGACTTCTCTTTTGATCGCTTCGGGTCTTTTTTGTTCATTTGCAGGAATAACAAGTACGTCTCGCAATTGAAATTTTTTCTCCAAACGCAATCCTAATTCTACCACATAAGCTGATTCATCTTTGATCGAAATAGATACGATGCCACTATCTTTCGCTTGTTGGAGGATTTTAGAGACCACTGGACGAGAAATGCCCATTTTTTTGGCGATAACTGCTTGTGTCAGGCCTTGTTCGTAATACATTGTTACGATCTTCAACATTTTTCTTCGATTTTCACTGATCTTCATGCTTGATCCTCTTTATAAGACATCGATTGCTCGATTGCCTGAACGAGCGAATCAACTTGAGGTGTTGCTTGTGCTTCGAGTGATTTTTGAGCCGGCATTGGAACAAATTCTCCACCTAAACGTATAATCGGTGCAGCTAATTTTGTTGCCAAATCAGATTCCGCGATAACCGCAGTCAACTCCGCACTAAATCCACTATTTTTAACAGCTTCAGTAGCTACGATCACTCGTTTGGTTTTCGCAACAGACTGAATCAATGTTTGTTCATCTAACGGTACTAAAGTTCTCGGATCGACTACTTCGACCGAAATGCCTTTTTCTTTGACGATTGCTGCTACCTGTAATGCTTTGTCGACCATAATCCCAGTCGCTATGATCGTAATATCTGATCCCGTCAATTTTATATCTGCTACACCAAGCGGTAAATCATACGCTTTTTCTGGAACAGCTCCGCTTGTCTTATATAATAATTTGTGTTCATAAAACATGACAGGATTATTATCTTTGATTGCCGCATGCAGCAACCCTTTTGCATCATATGCATTTGACGGCTGTACAACTTTCAAACCAGGAATATGCGCCATCCAATTCTCTAAACTTTGCGAATGTTGAGCGCCCGCACCTGTTCCCGATCCAGCTGCCGTTCGCATCACCAAAGGAACATTTGCTTTCCCGCCATACATATAATGGATTTTTGCAGCCTGATTGACTAATTGATCCATAGCTACAGTGATGAAATCTGAAAACTGTAACTCCATTACTGGACGCATCCCTGTCATAGCTGCCCCTACAGCTGCTCCTGCAATCGCACTTTCAGAGATAGGCGTATCACGAACCCGCTGTACACCATATTTTTCCTGCAAGCCTTGAGTTGCGCCAAAACCACCGCCATAAATCCCAATATCTTCTCCCAAAAGAAACACACGTTCATCTTGAGCTAAAGCTTCGTCAAGAGCTTCATTGACTGCTTGTAAGTAAGTGATCGTTCTCATTTATTCTCCTCCGCATAGACATGTGTCCAAAGATCATTGCTTGTGGGTTCTTCATCTTGTTTGACAGAAGCAACAAGACTTGAAAACTCATTTCGGATCGACTCTTCCAGTAAACGAATATCTTCTGGAGTCATCTGATCTTGTTGGATCAACTTCGTTTCCAGCCGAACGATTGGGTCATTATATATTTGCCATTGACGACATTCTGCTTCTGATCGATACATTAGTTTATCCGATTTTGAGTGACCCTTATGCCGATAAGTCAATGCTTCAATAAGAGTAGGGCCGCCGCCATTTCTTGCCTTTTCAACGGCTTTAGCAACCGTTTGAGCAACTTCATCCAAATCATTACCATCGATTGTAATCCCTTCGATACCATAGCTTTTTCCACGTTCAGACAGCTGGTCGATATTGACCATCTGCTCGATCGAGCTGCTCATTCCATATTGATTGTTTTCGATAAAATATATCACCGGCAATTGCCAAATAGACGCTAAATTCAATGCTTCATGGAAGCTGCCTTCATTGGTGGCTCCATCGCCAGCATAGCATAACACTACTTGGTTTGACCCTTGCATTTGGGCACTAAGAGCTGCTCCAGCTGCAATCGGAAAACCAGCGCCTACGATCCCATTCGAACCTAGATTACCAACATCTAGATCGGCGATATGCATACTACCGCCCTTTCCCTCATTCGTTCCTGTTTTTTTTCCTAACATTTCAGCAAACATTGCACGGATGTCTGTTCCTTTTGCAATACAATGCCCATGGTTTCTATGTGTAGACACAATCCAGTCACTTTGATCAAGAATGCCGGCTCCACCGACCGCTGTTGCTTCTTGTCCTATACATAGATGCATTGTGCCATGCAGCTCTCCCTCATCAAAAAGTTGCTGGATCATTTCTTCGAATATTCGAATCTCCCACATTTTTCTTAATGCAGAAACATTATCAAGTCGAGCATTCTTTTCGGTCATGCTTATTTTCAGATTCATGCACTTACTCCTTTGCAATTGTTCATCTTGTGATCATATGTAAATATATTATAGTTTTCCTGCTTCAATAGCAAGATTTTCTCCATCTTTTTTTGATTTCTTTAAGATTTTTCAACTTTAGTTATTATTTATCCGCAATGAAGCATGATTTTTCGCTTAAATCGTATATAATAGATAATGGAGGTGGATAAAGATGTTATTTCACGATGAAAAAGCAATGCTCTTTTGTATGCATTGCCAAAAAGAAACACTACATGATATTCAGTATATGAATGAAATCATTTCCAGCATCGAATGCGTTGAATGCCATAACCAGATGAGTATTGACATTGATGCGATGAATCAATTTTATCACTACTTATACGAACGCTTAGTTTCAAAACCCGGTCGCTTAACAGAAGAAGCCCGTCAAGATTTCAGTAAATTTCTCGCAACGATGCCTATGCGTATCATCAGCAAGCCAATGCGGTTTACAAATGAATATAACCAGATGAATAAAGAAGTAAAAGATTATGTCTCTCGGGTGAAGCAGGATGACGATGCAGATGAATAGTTTAGAACGTTTATCCCACTTCGATTCTATCTTTTTGTATGATCAGCAGTGTTTGACTCAAAAAGATTATTTTTTGCCTTTTGCCTTAACTGATGTTCTGACGACATATACAGGTATCCGCCAACAGCCGATCATCCATTTTTGGCAGTTAGATCAAGCGATGATCCTTGGAATGAAAGACACTCGTGTCACTGATCTTTCAGCTGGTCTGACCTCTTTAGAAAAGTCCGGCTATCATCCTGTTGTTCGTAATGCAGGCGGATTGGGCGTGATTGCAGATGAGGGCGTCTTGAACATCTCACTGATTTTACCAAATACTGCTGATAAAAAGCTGAGTATCGATCAGGGGTACACGCTGATGTGGGAATTGATAAAACTTACGTTTGAAGATTCTACGCATAAAATCAATGCTTTTGAAGTGACAGAATCTTACTGCCCAGGCACTTTTGATTTAAGCATTGATGGAAAAAAATTTGCGGGAATTGCTCAACGCCGCGTCAAAGATGGTATTTCTGTTATGATTTATTTAAGCGTAAACGGAGATCAACAAAAGCGTAGTGAGAGTGTCCGTGATTTTTACAAAGCAAGCTTAGGGATAGATTTCGGCAAAAATGGTTACCCGCCTGTCAATCCGGCTGTCATGGCAAATTTGGAAGACTTACTTCAGACCAGACTCTCTGTTGGTGACGTCAAACAAAGGCTGCTTGATACATTAGCATCAAAAAATGAATTTACAGTAAATGACCAAGCTCTTTCTACGTTACTTCGATCAGAATGGTTTATCACTGAAACAAATAAACAACTCGAAAAAATGAAGCAGCGTAATCAGCTATTAGATTAATTTTTTCAAAATAATTTTCAGCGTGAGATAAAGCAAAAAAATCAGCTTTATTTTGCACTCTGAAACTTAAAAAAGGTGGAAACAAAAGTAGATAAACTGTGTTGCATAGTACCTCACTTTGTTCCGATCACATCAATCTCTAAATATCAAAGATACTAAGAATTGGAGGACTTGGTTTTCGGAGCCTGATACTTTTGTCCCATCCTCACTAAAGGAGTGAACAGATGCCAACCCCATATAAACACCAAATTTTACCGATCGAAAAAGTCTTTCGTGACCCTGTTCATAATTATATCCACGTGCAACATCAGGTAATCCTTGATTTGATCAATTCTGCAGAAGTTCAACGACTACGTCGAATCAAGCAGCTCGGCACGTCCTCTTTTACTTTTCATGGTGCAGAGCATAGTCGCTTTGCTCATTCATTGGGCGTCTATGAGATCACACGCAGAATTTGTGATATTTTCCAGCGAAATTACTCTGCAGAATATTTAGGTGAAGAAGGTTGGGATGATAATGAACGATTAGTGGCACTTTGTGCTGCTTTGTTGCATGATGTCGGTCATGGTCCCTATTCTCATACGTTTGAGCATATTTTTAAAACAGATCATGAAGCAATTACCGTAGAAATCATTACTTCACCTGAAACAGAGGTTTTCCAAATATTGAATCGTGTGTCAGCTGATTTTCCAGATAAGGTTGCTAGTGTCATCAAGAAGACATATCCTAATCCTCAAGTCGTTCAAATGATTTCAAGCCAGATCGATGCTGATCGAATGGATTATCTTCTTCGGGATGCCTATTTTACTGGAACAGAATATGGTACATTTGACTTAACCAGAATTTTACGCGTGATTCGTCCATATAAAAATGGTTTAGCCTTTGCAATGAATGGTATGCATGCTGTCGAAGACTATATCGTCAGTCGTTATCAGATGTATGTGCAAGTCTACTTCCACCCTGTTTCACGTGGTATGGAAGTGATTTTAGACCATCTGCTTAATCGCGCAAAAGAGCTATATGAAGAAGCACCAGAAGATTACCAGCTTCATTCTCAGTTACTGGTTCCTTTCTTTAAAGGAAATTATTCATTGCAGGATTATTTGAAATTGGATGACGGTGTTTTGAATACTTACTTTACTCAGTGGACGTCATTGCCAGATCCTATTCTGACAGATTTAGCAAATCGATTTTTGATTCGTAGACCACTCAAATCAGCTACTTTTTCAGGCAATCGCGATTCTGTCACAATCAGGCATTTAAAGGCATTGATCGAAAAAGTTGGTTACAATCCTCAATATTATACAGCGATCAATTCGAGCTATGACCTTCCATATGATTTTTATCGGCCGGAAAAACATAGTCATCGTACCCAAATCGAGATTATGCAAAAAGATGGTACTCTGGTCGAGTTATCTAAAGTTAGTCATTTAGTTGCTGCTTTAGCTGGTCAGACCCAAATCGATGAACGCTTTTTCTTTCCAAAGGAAATGATCGACCCAAAAAGACAGCAACATTTTGATTTATTCGATGACACGTATCGTGAATTTGCAGCCTACATTCATAACGGTGCATTAGTCGAAGGAAAACAATAATTAAAAAGAGAGATACAGGAGGAAGTTATGTCAGTCAAATTAGTAGCAATAGATATCGATGGAACACTACTTGATTCAAACAGAAAGATCACACCGAAAGTGAAAGAGACACTTCAAAAGGCCAATGAAAAAGGTATTTACATTGTTCTTTGTACTGGTCGTCCATTACCTGGAGTGAAAGATCAGTTAACTGAATTGGATTTATACGGTGATAATGATTATGTTATCACTTATAATGGCTCTTTAGTTCAAGCTACCAAAACAAATAAAATCATTTCTGAATATTCTTTAAGTTATGATGACTTTTTAGAAATCGAATTGATGTCTCGCAAAGTCGGTACTCATCTGCATACGATCGATGACAAAGCAATCTATACTGCAAATCGCGATATCGGGAAATACACTGTTCACGAAGCTTATTTAGTGGGCATGCCTTTAAAGTATCGTACTGTTGAGGAAATGACACCTGATTTGTCGATCATCAAAATGATGATGATCGACGAGCCGGAGATTTTGGACAAAGCAATCAGCCAGTTACCGGAAGAATTCTCTAATAAATATACAACAGTTAAAAGCACAGATTTTTATTATGAGATTTTAAACAAAGAAGCAAGTAAAGGAAATGCACTAGCAAAATTAGCTGATCATTTAGGAATCCAACAATCAGAAGTTATGGCTATCGGCGATAACGAAAATGACTTATCTATGATCGAATATGCCGGAATCGGTGTAGCGATGGGTAATGCGACTGAGAGTGTGAAACAGGCAGCAGATATTCAAACCAGCAGTAATGATGAAGACGGTGTTGCTGAAGTTTTATTAAAATATTTGTAACAAACAAGGAGCAGGCACATAACTCTATGAGTTATGCCCTGCTCCTTTTAAAAATGAGTCATCAGTGGAACCTATCTATTTCGATCTCTTAGTGTAATAAACTCGCTTGCCATTTTTTTACTGCCCATTTATGACTGCCGCGCTTCAACAGAGAGACCCCCTCTTCTACGCTGACCCATTCAATTCCATTTGTTTTTTCTAAAGGTTCACAAATTTGTTTCCAAGCATCTGCAACGAAAAAGTACCCAGGATTATAATAATCGGTACTGCGATGTCTTGAGTGGAAGTATTCGTCCGCTTGCCCCAAATAAGAGCCGATAGCTACTTCAATACCTAATTCTTCAATCATTTCACGATCTATAGCTTCTTCTTTAGTTTCTCCTTTTTCAATTTCTCCGCCTGGTAAAAAATAGGCCCCATTTGGTGCTTGGATTAAAACAATCTCACTATTGTTTTTTCTGGAAATAATAATATAAGCACCTAACCTTTTTTTATAGACCAATTTTTCCGATTTTTCACCGAACGACGGTGTTTCCATACAAACAACTCCCTTTTCGTTTAAGTCAATTTTACATGAGAATTTTCTAATGAACAAGTATTATCTAAACTTTTCAATCACAAATCGAGGAATATTTGTGCTACTATAAGATTGTCAGTAGATTTTTCTACGATAGATTTATATTTGAAAGGATGATACCTCATATGAAAATGGCCCATACTTGTGTACGTGTCAAAGATTTAGAAGCATCTCTAGAATTTTACCAAAAAGCTTTCAATTTTGAAGAAAGTCGCCGTCGTGATTTTCCAGAACATAAATTTACATTAGTCTATCTAACACTTCCTGGCGACGGATACGAACTTGAGCTAACATATAATTACGATCATGAAGCATATGATTTAGGTGATGGCTATGGTCATATCGCTATTAGTACAGACGAAATCGAGAAACTTCACGAAGAACAAAAAGAAGCTGGTTTTAATGTTACTGACATGAAAGGTTTACCTGGTACTCCGCCATCGTATTACTTTATTACTGATCCCGATGGATATAAAATCGAAGTCATTCGTGCTCGTTAATCACTAAAGAAGAAAAGATAAAAGTCACTTCGAACAATCGGCCTTTTTTGCGAAGTTGCCGAAGAATCTGACTTTTGGCCCTCATTTATTAAGAGTTAGTATCTAAGACAAAACCGTTTTTTAGTTTTGTCTTGGGTATTTTTTTATTGATGTCTCCTAAAGCTATTTCTACTCTTTTTTTGAGAAAGAATGATAAACTATTGCTACATGATAATAAAGGATGTGTTTATATGCAACAAATAATAGGCATTGCTGCTAACCAAATTATTCAACACGTTGATGTTTTTCACGGAAATCACGTAACGTATACTCCACAAGGATTTGTAACGGCTGTTCAGCAAGCGAACGGATTACCTTTAGTATTACCGATCGGATCAAAAGAAGCAGCCAAAGCATATATTGAAAAAATCGACAAATTATTATTAGCTGGCGGACAAGATATATCTCCAGATTTATTTGGAGAAGAACCTCACCCAAAGCTTGAAGAAACGAATCGAAACCGTGATTTTTTTGAACTTGCATTGATTGAGGAAGCACTCAAACAACAAAAACCAATCTTTGCTGTTTGCCGCGGTATGCAATTACTCAATGTCGCTTTAGGCGGAACATTGTACCAAGATCTCTCATTATATGCAGATTGGAAAGTCAAGCATGTTCAACAGCCAACCCAACCACAGTTCGCGACGCATGATGTAAACATAGAAAAAGATAGTACTCTCCATCAACTTTTTGGTGCAAAAGCTCGGGTCAATTCTTACCATCATCAAGCCATTCACACATTAGCTGATACACTAAAGGTCAGTGCTACTTCTACTGACGGACTGATAGAAGGCATTGAGTCAATCGATCCTGTAAAACGTATTTTAGGTGTTCAGTGGCATCCTGAATTACGATTTGAAGCTGAAAGAAACGAGTTCAAACTGTTCGACTATTTCGTCAATGAGCTTTAGCCATTATCACAAAAATAAAAGTACGGGACAAAACTTAGCATTCGTTTTGTCCCGTACTTTTTATTTTGCTATCTTTATTTTCGCTAACTAAAAATCAAAATTGTCAGGATCTGGACCAATACGTTCATTTGTATTCAACTGATCGATTCGTTCCATTTCATCCTTACTTAATTCAAAATCAAAAACATCGAAGTTTTGTTTGATTCGATCCTCATGCACTGATTTTGGAATAACAATGATATCATTTTGTAAATGCCAGCGAATGATAACTTGTGCAGCAGTTTTATTATGTGTTTTCCCAATTTCAATCAAGACAGGATTTTCAAGAATTTTCCCTTGACCTAAAGGTGACCACGCTTCTGCAGCAATATTATGCTCAGCTAAGAAACGACGTAAAGGCTCTTGTGTCAATGTTGGGTGTATTTCAACTTGATCGACAACAGGTTTTACCGTTGCGTCTTTCAGGAGATCCTCAAGGTGATGTTCGTGGAAATTAGAAACACCGATTGCTTTTGCTCGGCCACTATGATAAATCTCTTCCATCGCACGCCAAGAATCTTTATATTTCCCTTCGACTGGCCAGTGAATCAAATATAAGTCAACATAGTCTAACCCAAGTTTCTCTAAGCTCTTATCAAAGGCTTTAAGAGCTGACTCATATCCTTGGTCCGCATTCCATAATTTAGTTGTAACAAAAATCTCTTCTCTAGGAACTCCAGACTGACGAATCCCTTCTCCTACGCCTTCTTCGTTTTTATAAGCTGCAGCAGTGTCGATCAAACGATATCCTGTTTCAAGCGCCCATTTTACAGAATTTACTGCTTCTTTCCCATCTTCTACCTTCCAAACGCCCAAACCTAAGCGAGGAATGATAGAACCATTAGCCAATTCTTTTGTTGTTTCAAAAGACATACATCGGTCATTCCTTTCCATATAAAATTTTTTCTTACTTTATTATACTCCTAAAGTATCCAGATGAAAAACAACTCATTTTATAAAAAGTTATGTTTTCCTAAATCGATACCTTTTATAAAAGAGTGAACAAGTTAAAAAAGAGCTTCAAATCAGCTTATACATAGACTCTCTATTATTAATCACACCTTGATCATTCTATTTTGGGAGCTGCAAGTTTCTCAATCTGATGAATACTTATTAATCGCAAAGTAGCGGCCATGACAACCTGCCTTTTTTTATTTTCTGTATCTAAGCTAAGTCTTTTAAAGAAACAAAAAATCTCGAAAGTCACTTTTAACAAGTGAGCTCTCAAGATTTTATTGTAAAGTTCTATACGCTGATATTTCTGATCCAGCCTGCTGGTCCTGGAATATCACCAAATTGAATGCCTGTAAGCTCATCATATAATCGTTGAGTGACTGGACCAACTTCATTTTCACTGTAAAACACATGAAAATCATCTCCAACTTGGATCCCGCCGATCGGTGAAATGACAGCAGCAGTTCCGCAAGCTCCAGCTTCTTTATATTGATCCAGCGAATCAAGATAAACATCTTCTTCTACCGCTTCTAAGCCCAAATTGTGCTCGGCAAGATGCAAAAGTGAATACTTTGTGATACTCGGTAAAATAGATGGAGACAATGGTGTAACGAAACGATCGTCTTTTGTGATTCCAAAGAAATTAGCTGAACCTACCTCTTCGATCTTTGTATGTGTCGCCGGATCAAGGTAGATACAATCTGAAAAACTTCGCTCTTTTGCTTCTTCACCTGGAAGTAAGCTTGCAGCATAATTTCCTCCAACTTTGATCGCTCCTGTGCCATGAGGGGCCGCACGATCATATTCTGAAACCACAAAATTAGTCGGTACTAAGCCGCCTTTAAAGTAAGCACCAACTGGCATACAAAACACAGTAAACAAATATTCAGGGGCTGGATGAACTCCGATCCCTTGACCTACTCCGATCAACAGCGGACGGATATAGAGGGTTCCACCACTTCCATAAGGTGGAACGAAAGCTTCATTTGCCTTTACTACCTCTTCAACTGCTTGAATAAATTTTTCTTCTGGAACTTCAGCCATCAATAGTCTTTTGGCACTGCGGTTCATACGCTTTGAGTTCTCATCTACTCTGAATAAATTGATAGAACCATCTTTGCACCGATAAGCTTTAAGCCCTTCAAAACATTGCTGTCCATAATGGAGGGCTGCAGAGCCTTCATGTAAATGAAGAACATTATCTTCAGTCAGTTTCCCTTCATCCCATTGACCATCTTTCCACATCGAAATATAACGAAAAGGTGTTTTTATATAGTCGAAGCCTAAATTATCCCAATCTAATGTCATGCAATCACTCCTTATTTTCAGAATATTGTAACATATTCCCAATCACTTTGTTAACCTTTTTACAGAAATAATGACATCTTTTTTCAATTTCAAGTATAATATGAAGAGTACAAATGGGAGAGGAATGCTTTCTCCCTTCAAAACAGTCAAAGAAAGTTGGGTTATTATTGCTTATTTTGGGACAATCTATTTCCAGCAGTACATTAGACAGCACGGCAGATTCTACGCTTGATATAAAAGTAGCCACTGAACGAAAAGTGAATGCTCTACAGCGTTTTTGGAACGATATCAATTGGGATCACATTTTAGCTGTTGTGATTGAAAAAACGATCTATTTAGTTTTATTGATTTTACTTTTCATCGTTTTAAATCGTATTGGAAAACTATTGATCGATCGAGCATATAACAACTATAGCAAAAAGCAATCTTTTAGCGAAAGTCGTCTAAAAACTTTGCATACATTGATCATCAATGCGTTTCAGTATACATTATTTTTCTTCTTTATTTATTCTTTATTGACAACTGTCGGTGTTCCTGTAGGGTCCTTACTTGCTGGTGCTGGGATCGCAGGTGTAGCAATTGGTTTAGGCGCGCAAGGCTTTATGAATGATATCATTACCGGCTTTTTCATTATTTTAGAACAACAAATGGATGTTGGTGATTATGTTCGTCTGACTGCCTTAGGCATTGAAGGAACTGTGACTTCTGTCGGTCTTAGAACGATTCAAATGAAGGCTCTTGACGGAACTGTCCATTTTATCCCTAATCGTAATATTACAACTATCAGTAACCTTTCACGTTCTAATATGCAGGTGTTAATCGATGTGCGGATTATTCCTGATGAAGGATATGACCAGATCGTTGCAGTCATCGAACAGGTAAATCAGGAGCTTAAAGAAAAATATTCCGAAAGTATCCAGTCTGGACCAACGGTTTTCGGAATGGTTGATTTAGGCAACGGAAACTTTGCTATTCGGACGACGATGTATGTGTTAAATGGAAAACAAGCAGTGATCCGAGAAGAATTTTTGGCACAGTACGTCAAAAAATTGTCAGAAGCGAATTTCTCCATACCAAATACACCGATTACTTTAAAATAGATGTTTTCGTCTTGCCGTTTATTCGTTTTAAAGGGACTAGTCCGTAACTCGTAGAGTTATGTCCTAGTCCCTTTTTTATTTATCTAATGATTTTAAAAATGCAGAAATATGCTTGACTGCGAAAGGAATCGCTTCTTCTTTCGGATCGAATTTAGCTGAATGTAATCCATAAGCACTGTCTACACCTAACCAAAACATTGTTCCCGGAACCTTCGATAATAAATACCCAAAGTCTTCACCTGTCATCGCTACTCCCGCTTCATAAAATGAAACCTCTTCTTCTCGTTCCATAAAACGCATAAAACGCTCTGTTGTCACTTGATCATTGATAACAGGAACATACCCTTTTTGATCTAAAAAAACATCTACCTCGCAATTAAATGATTTTGCAATTCCCTCTCCAATTTCCCGGATTCTTTTTTGAGTCAATTGATTCATCTCATCTGTAAGTGTTCGAATCGTCCCAGAAATCGTTGCTTTTCCAGCGATCACGTTTGTAGTACTTCCTGCATTGAACGTCCCAAAAGTCACAACTGCTCCTTCTACCGGATTGACATTGCGGCTGACAATCGTCTGAGCTTGCTGCACAAAACTCATACCAGCAATGATCATATCATTGGAATCTTGAGGAAACGCTGCATGTCCGCCTTTGCCAACCAATGTAACTTGTACCTCACAAGTCGCAGCAAACAACGTTCCCACTTTGGTTGTGATCGTTCCTACCGGCAGATCAGGATTGACATGCAATCCATAAAATTCATCAGGCAACCATTCTCCAAAGGCACCTCCGTCATACATCAGCATTCCTCCTGCTTCATTTTCTTCAGCAGGTTGGAAAAGGAATAAATAATTATTTTCAGGTTGCTCTTTTGCTAACTGTTCCAATAGACCTAAAGCAATCGTCATATGAAAATCGTGCCCGCAGGCATGCATGAATCCCTCTCGCACCGATTTGAAATCAGAAGTAACCTCTTCAGTAATGGGTAACCCATCGATATCTGTCCGCCAACCGATTGTTTTTTTAGGGCTTTTCCCATGGATAAAAACTAAAATACCTGTCTGCCAAACCTTTACTTCTATATAGTCCTTCTCAATTTGACGGATCAACGTCAATAGTTTTTTTTGTGTTTCAATTTCTTCCAAGCCAATCTCAGGTATTTGATGCAACTGTCTGCGAATCTCTATCAATCGATCATTAATCACTATTTATCTGCCTCTTTTCTATTTCATAAGACTTATTGTTCAACAAAAAAAAGAATCTGTCAATCGTTGAATTACGCTAACACTGATTGTCGAGAAAATAAAAAAATAAGACCAAACAAGATTTCTGTTTGGTCTTACTTCCGTAGCAACTATTTCATAATATCGATTAGATCCTTTTTAGAAGCTTCTGATGCAGGCATATAACTAAACGCGATCCCAATCAAAGCTGAAATTCCTACTGCTAAGGAGATTGTAAATAAATCTGGGCGAACCGCAAACGGTAAAAATAGAGAGGTCAAAAGCCCTAAAAGCATACCAAGAAGATAGCCGATCAAACCGCCAAGTAAAGTCAATGTCAGTCCTTCTGCCAAAAATTGTTTGCGAATATCTTTCTCTGTTGCTCCCAACGCACGGCGAATACCGATTTCTTTTGTTCGTTCAGAAACAGAAATGTACATCATGTTCATCACACCCACACCTGCAATAAACAATGAAATTCCAGCAACTGCAGAGATAAACAACGTTAAGTTATCTAAAATCTTACCCATTTCAGCAATATCTGATTTAGGGTTATACTGTTCATATTCTCCAACATTACGCAAACTACCATTAAAATTCAACTGCTTCAATACTTCTGCAGTGATTCGTTCCTTATCTCGTACATTTTCTACTTCTAAATTTAAAATTGATTGGCTTTCCTTTTTCTTAAAGTAACGATCATAACTGTTTATCGGAAAATAAGCCAAAGGTGCTTGATTTTCCATCGATAACGTGCCATTTTTATTAGCAGTAATACCGACGATCGTAAATAATTCGCTGCCAACTTCAAACCCTTTACCCAATGCTTGCTCAGGGTCACCATATAATTTTTGTGCTAAAATCTCATCGATCACAACGACTTTGTTCAACGTTTCACTGTCTTTAGGTTCAAGTTGACGGCCTTTCAATAATTGAAGAGTCGTTTGTTCCACACGTTCAACTGTTTTTGTCAGCTTCTTTTCTCTGATATGAATTTCCACTTGACGTTCAGTCAATTTTTGCTTCGGCTCGTAAAAATCTACTTTCTTAACGCCTTTTACATTTTTTATTAAATCTAAATCACTTTTTTTAAAAACTTCATTTTCAGTGAATGCATTAGCAACATCATAATAATTAAACGTTAAATTGTTGACGTTTTCGTTAGTGTTAGTCATTGACATTTTATCGATCATATCTCGTTTGAACCCATTACCGATCGACACGATCGTAATTACTGATGCAATACCGATGATTATGCCGAACATCGTCAGAAAGCTACGTTTTTTATTTTTTAAAATAGACTTTAGTGCTGTCTTCCAGAGAACATAACTTTTCATTTAATCAGCTCCTCTTCCAAGATCATGCCGTCTTTTACACGGATCAAGCGATCGCAGTAAGAAACCATTTCTGGATTATGCGTAACTAAAATGATCGTTGCGCCTTCTTTACGATTTAATTCCTGAAATAACTGCATGATGTCTTCTGAGGTCTTTGAATCTAATGCGCCTGTTGGTTCATCTGCAATAATAAATTTAGGAGAATTGACGATTGCTCTAGCAATCGCCACACGTTGCTGCTGACCACCGGAAAGCTGTTTCGGATATTTATTGCCCTTATCCGGCAAGCCTACTTTTTCAAGAACTTCCTGAACTCTCTCTTTGGTATTCTCGTAAGCTGATCCATTATAAAGCAGTGGTAATTCAATATTTTCAAAAACCGTATTATTTTCAATCAAGCTAAAATTTTGGAAAACAAAACCGACAGAACGATTTCGAATCGCAGAAAGATCTTTATCTGAAAAATCAGTGATTTCTTTTCCTTCAAAAAGATATTTCCCTTCAAATTTCTTATCAATAAAACCGATCAAATTGATCAAGGTTGATTTACCGGAACCAGACGGCCCCATGACTGCCACAAATTCCTTTTCATTGATTTCAAAGTTGATATCTTTCAGCACATGAAGTTGTTCTTCTTCTAGTGAGTAATACTTGTTTATATGTTCCAGTTTAATCATTTTCGACCACCTGCACTTCTGCATCGTTTTTTAATGATTCATCAGGATTATCAATGATCGTCATTCCTTTTGAAACACCGGATTCTACAACTTTAGCATTATTGCTGTCAGAAAGTTTCACTTCAGTTTTTTTAGCTCGTCCATTTTTATAGATATAAACAAAAGTTTGTTTGCCTTCGGTCACAATTGCACTTTGAGGTAAGATCAATTGAGGCTGCTGCAAAGAAACTTGTGCTGAAGAACCATAAGGCCAAGGAAAATCACCTTCTACAGTAAACTCATAGGTCGGGATCTCGCTTTCTCCGCCAGTACTTGTTTTAGGTAATTGATTGATCGTTCCAACTTTCCCTGCAACTTCTTGGTTTGAACCGATAGAAGTAACACTAACTTCCTGACCTGTTTTTAATTTTGAAAGATCATACTCTGTTACAGTTCCTTTAATTTGTTTTGATTTGCTCAAAACTCTTACCAAAGGAATATCTAATGACTTTTTCCCAGCTTCATTCACGATCGCAATTCCATCTTGGGTAGCTTGGACTGTCGTCACGATTTTTCCTTGCTCCGTTTCCAGTGTTGCTGCTTCGTCATTCACATCAGTATTTGCTAATTCTAATGCCTGTTGTGCTTGAATCACTTCACTATTAGCAGCAGTCAATTCAGTTTGTTGCTGCTCTACCTTACTTTTTAGTGTTTCTTTTATTTCTGGATCAGTTTCACGATCCACGTCTGCTTTACTTTGGTTTAAAGCAGCTTGTGCCTCATTGTATTTCGTTTGTGCATTCGTTAAGTTTTGCGCAGCTTGTTGTGCTGTCAAGCTACTTTTATTTACTGTTCGCTGTTGTTGATCGGCGCGAGTCTGAGCATCACTATTTTGATAGTTCAGCACTACTTCTCCAGCTTTGACTTCCTGTTCATTTTTGACTGGGATCGATGCGATCGTTCCTAAAGTTTGATCATAAAAAATATCTTCGCTTTGAGTAGCGTTGATTTCTCCTTTTAGCACAAGAGGATCTAGCGGCTCCAGCTTAAATGCACTATAACTCGGTTCACTATTTTTATTTGAAGAAGATAAGAAAAAATATCCTCCGATCCCTAAACTAAGAATAACGCCGCCGATAACCCATTTTACTTTTTTGTTCTTCATCATCATAATTCCTCCTACAATCTATCTAATAATGATTATAGATGTTTAATGACACTTCAAAAAGCGAATAGACGAACAGTTTTCTTACATATTTGAAAGCTTAAAAAAGAATAGATGAGACAGCCTAAGCGTCCCACCTATTCTTTTTTTCATATCTCGTTATCATTTAGTGTGGATGATCAAAGCTTTCTCAATTCATCCAGCATCGTTGTTTTACTCTTGGTTTTAGCATCGATATCTTTGATTTTTCTAGCAGGAACTCCCGCAACAACTGTGTAGGGCGCAACATCATCGACCACAATTGCACCAGCAGCAACCACTGCTCCTTCACCTACTCTAACGCCTTCCAAAACAACGGCGTTTGCTCCGATCAAGACATTGTCCTCAATTACGACAGGTTGAGCACTTGGCGGTTCAACAACACCAGCCAGTACTGTTCCAGCACCAATATGACAATTCTTACCTACGGTTGCTCTTCCACCTAAAATTGCACCCATATCGATCATTGAGGATTCACCGATCACCGCCCCAATATTAATAATAGCACCCATCATAATGACCGCTTGATCCCCGATCTCCACTTGATCACGAATAATCGCTCCCGGTTCAATACGTGCGTTGATTTCTTTAATATCAAGCATCGGGATCGCTGAATTTCGAGCATCATTTTCAACAACGTAATCCTCTATCGCTGCTTCATTTTCACTTAGAAAAGCCTTAATATCTTCCCATTCTCCAAATAACGTTCCTGTTTTGCAGTTCGTAAAAGCTTGGATCGTTTCTGGAAACGTAACTTCTTTTAGCTTTCCTTTCAATGTCACCTTGACAGGCGTTTTCTTTTTAGCATTGCCAATATAATTGATAATTTCATATGCGTCCATTAAATAACTCCCTTCAAACTTTACAGTAAAATAATCATTTTACAGATTTTTAGCTTAACAGAAAAACGAAAAAAATCAAACAACTTTTATTTCTCGATGATCCTCTTCTGATTTTGGTAAAATGATATTTTTTCGCTCTAATTCGTGAGCCATATGATTGATTGCTTTAAGTAGCTCTTTGCGCGTAATGATTCCTTTGAATCGTTGATTATCATCAACAACAGGTAAAAATGCTGCATCTACTAACAAATGCAGGATATCCTCCAGCTCCCAATTTTCACCGATCACAGGAACATTGACCTCCATCACATCTGCAACTGTAAATTCTTTCAATTTATCAAAATCAACCGAGCTGATATCAAACATTTTATCTACAACATCTGATAAACTGATCAATCCGACAAATCGGTCCCCTTTATCCAAAACAGGAATTTTTGAATACTTTACTTGTGATAAAACCAATAATGCATGACTAAGCGGATTCAAACACATTACGTTTGCAACGTTTTCCGCAGGTATTAAAAATGTATCTTCTTTTTCTAATAATAATTCTTTTACAGCAGATCCAATCATTGGAGTGCCTCCATTTCATTTTCTTTGCCACAAACTCTATTTTACCGAAAACGGATGCAAATGTCTTGAAATTCAAACTTTTTTCATAACTCTTAAAAAAAATTAAGCTTTGAACACAATTTCTTCACTTTTAAAAAAGCAAGGTGAAAACAAATCGATTGTTCAACACCTTGCTGTTAGATGATCAATATTTGCTAAAATTAAATGATAGCTCTTTAAACGGCTGATGATCCCGTCCAAAATATTGAACATGGTATTTATCTTCTGTACTTTCAATGATCGCATACGATTGTAATTGGATCGGTCCTCTGGGCAGCCGAATACTTCCAGGATTCAGGTATAAAATATTGGCCCGGACTTCACAGCCGATTTCATGTGTATGACCAAATAGTGCGATATTGGCAGAAGCCTGTGATGCCTGCAAAGAGAGCGTCGTTAAATCATAACGAACGTTAGCCAGGTGCCCATGTGTCATAAAAATCGTGTCCATTTCAGTTTTTTCAACAATTTTCTCAGGAAATGCCGGATCATAGTCGCAATTTCCTTTCACAACTTTAAAATCCTGCCATAAGGAATCGGTTGGTTCAAGTTCTGAATCACCACAATGGAACATTCGATCGACTTTGCCACGATAGGTTTCAGCCAAATCCACTAAAACATCACGATCTCCATGATTGTCACTTACAACTAAATATTTCATTGATTTCCTCCTACTTTTTCAACCAATCTTCCCATTGATCTTTTAATTTTGCGACTGCTTTAGCTCTATGGCTGATCTCATTTTTGCGTTCATCAGACAATTCTGCGGCAGTTTTTTGTTCTTCGGCTACGAAAAATAATGGATCATACCCAAAGCCATGCTCACCTCTTGGAATCGTACCAACAATACCTGCCCAATCACCTTCAACCACTAAACTTTCCTTATGTGGTGCTGCAAAAACAAGGGTACAATGAAATGTTGCCGTTCTTTTTTCTGATGGTATTCCCGTCATTTCATGAAGTAATTTTGCGTTGTTCGCAGCATTGTTCGTTGGTTCACCTGCAAATCTTGCAGAAAAAATCCCTGGTCGTCCGCCTAATGCATCAACGATCAAACCAGAATCATCAGCCAGGACCGGCTGTTGTAAAAGTTCAGCAATCGTTTCTGCCTTTAAACGTGCGTTTTCTTCAAATGTCTTTCCAGTCTCTTCCACATCAGGAAGCTCTGGATAATCTAATAACGTTTTTACCTGATAGCCTTTTTCTGCAAAAATCTTCGTAAATTCCTTTGCTTTTCCAGGGTTTCTAGTTGCAATAACGATCGTATTTTCCTCTACAGAATGGTTCTGTAGATCAGGTGCTAAAAGTGCTTCTTTTTGATACGCAATCAGTTCTTCGATTCCCGTTTTTCCGTAAAAAAGCAAGGCATTCAGCTCATCTCCCGAAAAAGTGGATTCCTCTCCCGTCCCTTGGAGCTCCACGAAATTTCCTGATTCTGTCATCACTAGATTCATATCAACAGCAGCTGCAGAGTCTTCTTCATAATCTAGATCCAAGACACAATAACCATCTTCCAAAATGCCCGCGCTGACAGCTGCCAAGTATTCTTTGATCGGATCTTCTTTTAATTCTCCATTTTTCATCAGTTTGTCTACTGCTAACTTCATTGCTACAAATGCTCCTGTAATACTTGCCGTACGTGTCCCTCCATCTGCTTGTATTACATCACAGTCAACGATGATACTTCGTTCTCCAAGTTTAGCCAGATCGACCACCGCACGTAAAGAGCGGCCGATCAGTCTTTGGATTTCCATTGTTCTGCCCGTCAATTTTCCTTTGGCGCTTTCACGAATATTTCGGGTGTTGGTTGCACGCGGCAGCATACTATACTCCGCTGTGACCCAACCCGTTCCCTGATCTCTTAAAAATGGTGGAACCTTTTCTTCCACCGTTGCTGAGCAGATGACTTTTGTATCACCAAATGAAATGACTACGGAACCTTCCGGATGTTTATAGACATTCGTCTCAATGATGATCTTTCTCAATTCTTTTGCTTGTCTACCATCATGTCTATTCATTCTTTAACTTTCCCCCTAATCGAATCTGTTTTACAGTAAGACCTTCTAAACCTAACCATTCATCCGCAATTTCTTTGAACATTTTAGCGGAACCTGTCGTATAAAATTCATGAGGTGCCTTTTCTGATGATGGTGTATTAGCAAGGTCAAAATAATCTAAAAGCATACTAACTTCTCCCACTGTCTCAGCACCTGAGTCAATCAGCTTTACTTGATTGCCCATCACATTTTGAATCAACGGACGCAACAACGGGTAATGCGTACACCCCAAAATCAATGTATCCAGCTTTTTAAGCAACAATGGATGCAATGTTTCTGATACTACCTTCTTAGCAACCGAAGAATGAGTTTCATTACTTTCAACGATCGGAACAAACTTAGGACAAGCTAAACTACTAACAAATGTTTTTGGCGCTTTTCCTTTCAATGCGTATTCATACGCACCACTTTTGATCGTACCAGCTGTTCCGATCACTCCAACTCGATTATTTTTTGTTGCTTTCAATGCCGCTCTAGTACCTGGAAGAATCACGCCAACTACAGGAATATCTAATTGTGCCTTGATAGACTCCAATGCTACAGCAGTTGCAGTATTACAAGCTATCACTAGCATTTTTATATTTTTATCTAATAGAAAATCAGTCATTTCCCAGGAAAACTGGATAACTTGTTCGGCTGGTCTAGGGCCATAAGGGCAGCGTGCTGTATCACCTAAATAAATCAACTGCTCATTGGGAAGCTGCTTTAACGCTTCTTTAACAACCGTAAGTCCTCCGACTCCGGAATCCATAAAACCTATCGCTCCATGATTTTTCAAATTGATCAAACCTTTACAGTATATTTCAACACTTTTATTTTCTACTTTTTAATGTTTTATTTCAAGTTTAATTATCAAAGCTCCTCTATTATACCATTCTTCTTGATGTTTTTTTATTGTTTGTTATCCATTAACAAAAAAAACTAGCAATCTCTTTTTTCATATGTTATAATTTCTAACATTAACAAACGAATAGAATTATGATTATTAGATTAGATTAAAAAGATAAATGTGCTTAGAAAAAGAATATTCTTTCACAGTAAAAAACGATACCTCTGTCAACTAAAGATGATAAAACGTTTTTTTACAAAATTCTATTTTGTTTCTTTTCATCGAAGGTGATACTTTTTCTTTTTTCTTGCACTATACTTTTGCCCTAATCACTCATAATCTTTTGATATTCATGTGATAAATCTATACATAAAGGAGATTTGCTATGATTTCGTTGGAGCATGTAAATAAGTTTTTTGGAGAACATCACGTTTTGAAAGATGTTTCTTTAAATGTCAACGAAGGGGAAAAAATTGTTATAATCGGACCTTCTGGTTCGGGGAAAAGCACTTTGATTCGCTGTATCAACCGTTTGGAAAAAGTTAGTGATGGACATATTTTCGTTGATGGGATCGATATAACGGAACCAAAAGCCCCTGTGCAGGAAGTTCGCCAAAAAGTAGCGATGGTCTTTCAGAACTTCAATCTTTACGCCCATAAGACAATTATTCAAAACTTGACCCTAGCCCCTATCAAAGTAAAAGGTGTCAGCAAAGAAGAAGCAACCAAAACTGGTATGGAATATTTGGAAAGAGTCGGACTTGCAGACAAAGCAAATGCTTACCCTTCACAACTTTCAGGTGGACAGCAACAACGGGTCGCCATTGCTCGGGCATTGAATATGCATCCGGAGATCATTCTTTTTGACGAACCGACATCAGCGCTTGATCCTGAAATGATTCAAGAAGTATTAGATGTAATGATCGATTTGTCTAAACAAAATATTACAATGATCTGCGTTACTCATGAAATGGGATTTGCCCGTCAAGTAGCCGATAAAGTGATTTTTATGGATGACGGTCAAATTATTGAGACTGGGACTCCTGAACATTTCTTTACAAATACACAAAACGAACGTGCAAAAGAATTTTTAAGCAAAATCATTCATAATTAATGATAAAAATAGGAGGAATTGAAATATGAAAAAGATGAAAAAAATTGTAGGCGCCCTTTCCCTTACTTTATTGCTTGGTTTAGTTGTAGGCTGCAGCAGTGGAGATGATACAAAGTCAGCTGATTCATCAGGTAAAACGACAGATCTTCAGAAAATAAAAGATGCGGGTGTTATCAAAGTCGGTGTAAAAGAAGATGTACCTAATTTCGGTTATATGAATCCTGATACGAATAAAAACGAAGGAATGGAACCAGATATTGCTCGTTTGCTTGCAAAAGAGTTGACCGGCAGCGAAGATAATGTTGAATTTGTCGGTGTAACAGCTAAAACTCGTGGTCCTCTTTTGGATAACGGTGAGTTAGATATGGTCATCGCAACCTTTACGATTACCGATGAGCGAAAAGAAACTTATAACTTCACTACCCCTTACTATAAAGATGAAGTAGGCTTCCTTGTAAGAAAAGCAGATAAATTTACAGATACTAAGAGTCTTGATGGAAAAACGATCGGCGTTGTTCAATCTTCGACAACAAAAGATGCGATCGAGAAGCAAGCAAAAGAATTAGGTGTCACATTTAAATATCAAGAGCTAGGTTCTTATCCAGAATTAAAAACTGCATTAACGTCAAAACGTATCGACGCTTTTTCTGTCGACAAATCTATTTTGACCGGCTATGTGGATGATAATACTGAAATTCTCAAGGATGGATTCTCACCACAAGAATATGGGATTGCGACTAAAAAGTCGAATACTGAGTTAAATGACTTCTTGAATGAATCGATCGAAAAATGGGAAAAAGACGGAACATTAGATAAAATCTACAAAACATGGAATCTAAACTAAATCCCAGTCGATTTTATTTAGTTTTTCTGGACTTGGGAGGGAATTAGATGTTGATTATATTAAATGCCAGCCCTTTTGCTCTTTTCCGTTGGGAAGCTTTGCTTAAGGACTGGAAACTGTTTGGCGACGCCTTTCTTTATACAATTCTTCTGGCTGTCGGCTCTCTGATCGTTGCAATGATTCTCGGCATTATTTTCGGTAGTTTATCTTCAATGCATAATAAACTACCAAAAATAATCAGTAGAATTTATGTTGAGTTTTTTCAGAATACACCATTATTGATTCAATTTATCGTTGTTTATTATGGATTTCCTTTGATCAGCCCCGCTTTGACCTTTCCGACAACATTTATTGCCATTCTATGTGTTGGTTTATATCATGGCGCTTATATTTCTGAAGTTGTTCGCTCAGGGATCGGTGCAGTTCCGAAAGGACAATTTGAAGCAGCTTATTCCCAAGGATTTTCCTATGGCGAAACGATGCGTTACGTTGTTTTACCGCAAGCTTGGCGAATCATGCTGCCGCCATTAACAAATCAAGTGGTCAACTTGATCAAAAATACATCGACGGTCGCTATCATTTCGGGAGCAGATGTCATGTTCACAGCAAATAGTTGGTCTTCTATCAACTTGAATTATATTCCAGCTTTTGCTTTAGCAGGGTTTTTATATTTCATTCTGTGCTTCCCGTTAGCTAAACTAGCACGAAGATTAGAAGAAAATAATAAGAAAGCTTATACCAGATAGGAGAGTGCATAAATGTCTTTTTCAGAACAAATGAGTCAACTTTTGACGGGGAATAATTTGCGCTTTTTATTCGATGGATTGAAGCTCACTCTTTATATTTCTTTTATTTCGATCGTTTTAAGTACGATTTTTGGTACTATTTTAGCTGTACTTCGAAATCAGAAAAAAGGACCTTTAAAGTTTTTGGCCAGTCTCTATATCGAGATCGTCCGCAATATTCCTAATTTACTATGGATTTATGTAATATTTTTGATCTTCAAGATCAAATCAACGCCAGCTGGAATCGTCAGCTTCACTGTTTTCACTACAGCTGCTTTAGCTGAAATTATCCGCGGTGGCTTAAATGGTGTTGACAAAGGGCAAAAAGAAGCGGCACGCTCGCAGGGATTCAGCAATTTTCAAATCATTTTGTATATCGTCTTACCTCAGGCGATTCGAAATGTCCTGCCGGCAATCGTATCTCAGTTCGTTACTGTGATCAAAGATACAAGTTTCTTGTATTCAGTTATTGCTTTGCAAGAATTGTTTGGCAAGTCTTATATTTTGATGGGACGCTATGCTCAGACAGAGCAAGTCTTTATGATATACGGTCTCGTTGCCTTGATGTATTTTGTTATTAACTTTTCTATTTCTCAGTTTTCAAGATGGTTGTCTCGAAACTGGGTCTAAAACAAAAATCATCTGAGTTCAATTAGTTGGTGCAAAATTATCGAAGAAGCTAATTTTTTAGCATCTTTATAGAAAAGGAACCTCATACAAAACTTTTTTAGTTTTGTATGAGGCTCCTTTTTAACTTATCTAATGCTTACATCAAATTGTTCAACTAATGCTTTTTCCACTTTTGTTAGCGATTGGTTGATTTCTTCATCTACTAACGTTGCTTCTGAGTTAACAAATGTCAGGCTGTAAGCCATTGATTTTTTCCCGTCTGCAATGTTCGCGCCTTGATATACATCGAACAAATGAACAGATTGCAAGTATTTTCCAGCATTCATTGTAATTGTTTCAACTAATGCTTGATTAGTGATAGTTTCATCTACTAAAAGTGCAATATCCCTAGAAATCGCTGGGAATTTTGTTACTTGTTGGTAGACAAACGAATGTCCGCTTACTTCAACGATCGCTTGTAAGTTCAATTCCGCAACATAAGTTTCTGGAATATCATATTCTTTTGCAATTGTGGGATGAACTTGTCCGACAAAGCCAATGACCTTCTCATCGATTTTTACTAACGCTGTTCTTCCTGGATGCATTTCAGCGTAGTCATTGACCGCTTCATACGTCACGACATCTTTTAATCCGATCGAATCAAACATACCTTCTAAAATTCCTTTAACTGTATAAAAATCAACAGGTGTTTCTTTCGTTTGCCAATCTTTTATCGTTTGATTTCCCGAAATAGCTACTGCTAAATGATTTTCTTCATAGGGTAATTCTTGAGCTTCATCTTCGTTTTTATAAAAAACTCGTCCGATTTCATATAAGCCAACATTTGAATTCTTACGCGCCGTGTTATAAAGAACGTCATCCAATAAACCTGAAATCAGATTCATTCTTAACGTAGAACGCTCCTCACTCATTGGCCATTGAAGTTTTGTTGCTTCGCTTGCTCTCATCATAAATTGACTAGATTTTTCTTCTGTTGTCAATGCATAGCTAATCGCTTCACTAAGTCCGCTGCCTTCCAATAGCCCTTTTATTTTACGGACTAGCTGTTGACTATCAGTTAAGCTTCCAGCAACTGTTTCTCCTTTTGGTAATGTCGAAGGTAAATTGTCATAGCCATAAATTCTAGCCACTTCTTCGATCAAATCCGCTTCAATTGAAATATCCCAACGTCTTGGAGGTACAGTCACTGTATATTCTCCATTATTGAATGAATAGTTAAATCCTAATGCTTCAAAAATTTCGCTGATGATTGCTTCATCTAAAGTCGTTCCAAGATATTCATTGATACGATCGATCGTCACGCTAACGTTCACTTCCTCAAGAGTGACTTTTGAACCTACACTCTTTCCTGAAACAACAGTTCCGCCTGCAAGTTTTGCAATCATTCCAGCAGCCAAATCTCCCGCTTCTCCAACCGTTGCTTGATTGATTCCTTTTTCAAAACGACTGGAAGATTCGCTGCGTAAATTGAATTCTTTGGATGTTCTGCGGATAGATAATGAATCAAACAAGGCAGACTCTAACGCTACAGTTGTTGTCCCATCTGTGATTTCTGAATCTGCTCCGCCCATAACACCAGCAAGGGCAACTGGAACGTCACCATTTGTGATAACGATATTCTCGCTTGATAGCTCTCTTTTTTCCCCGTCTAAGGTGACTAGCTCTTCCCCTTTATTTGCTCTTCTAACAAGGATCTTCTTGCTATTTAATTTATCATAATCAAACGCATGTAATGGTTGACCAAAAAGCAATAAAATATAGTTCGTTACATCAACGACATTATTGATTGGACGGATTCCTTCATTCATCAAACGATTTTGCAGCCAGAGTGGGCTTTCTGCAATTTTTACATCTTTGATGATTCTGATTTGATACGCTGGTGCATCCTTTGTATCTGTTACTTCAACATCAATGTAATCAGAGGCTGTTTCGCTCATATCTTCCATCAAGGGTTCGTCATTGAAAGAAGGTGTCTGACGATAAATCGCGCCAACTTCATAAGCTACACCGCGCATACTCAGCGCATCAGCACGATTTGGTGTAATCGATAATTCGATGATATGATCATCCATATCTAAATAAGGAAACACATCTGTCCCATTCACAGCCTCATCAGGCAGATAATAAATTCCATCCGAATAAGCTTTAGGAATAACATTATCTGAATAGCCCAATTCTTGAAGAGAACAAATCATTCCATTTGATACTTCTCCACGCATTTTTCCTTTTTTGATTTTTTGATTTCCTGTAATACGAGAACCAGGCAGAGCCACGATCACTTTGATCCCAGCTTTAACATTTGGCGCACCACAGACAATCTGAGATAATTCTTCTTCACCGATGTCCACTTGGCAAATCGATAAATGATCTGAATTGGGATGAGGAATGCATTCTTTGACCTCGCCCACAACAATTTTTTTCAATCCATCTTCAGGTACTTCCACACCTTCGACTTCGATCCCTGTCACAGACATTTTATCAGATAATTCTTTAGCAGAAATTTTAGAAAGATCTAAATACTCACTTAACCATTTATAAGAAACTAACATTGTCGATTACTCCTTTACCTTGAACTGATTTAAGAAACGTAAATCATTTTGATAGAAATTCCGAATATCATTGACACCATAACGCAGCATAGCAACCCTATCAGGACCTAAGCCAAAGGCAAAGCCTGTATATTCAGTTGGATCGATGCCGGACATTTTCAGTACATCAGGATGGACCATACCTGCACCTAAAATTTCGATCCAGCCAGTATGTTTACACACATTACAGCCTGCTCCGCCACATTTGAAGCAGCTGACATCCACTTCAACAGACGGTTCTGTAAACGGGAAATAGCTTGGACGCAGACGAATGCTGCGATCTTCACCAAACATTTTTTTCATCACAACCTCTAGCGTTCCTTTAAGATCACCCATTGTAACATTTTTATCGATCACTAAACCTTCAATTTGATGGAATTGATGACTATGAGTCGCATCATCTGTATCTCTACGGAAAACCTTCCCAGGGGAGATCATGCGAAGTGCACCTTTAGAAAAATCGTGTTTTTCCATTGTACGTGCTTGAACTGGAGAAGTATGTGTGCGGATCAATGTTTCATCTGTAATGTAAAACGTATCCTGCATATCACGTGCCGGATGGTCTTTCGGTAAATTCATCCGTTCAAAATTGTAATGATCTGACTCGACTTCATATCCCTCAACAACTTGATAGCCCATGCCAACAAAAATATCTTCGATTTCTTCCATTACTTGAGATAAGACATGGCGTGTGCCATGAGTCATTTGTTTTCCTGGAAGTGTAACGTCAATCGTTTCTTGCTCTAATGCAGCATTCAAAGCTGATCGTTCCAAAATTTCTTTACGTTTTTCCAGTGCTTCTGTCAATAAATCTCGGATTTCATTTGCAAAACTCCCCACGATTGGACGTTCTTCTGCAGATAAATCTTTCATGCCTCTCAAAACTTCTGTGATGGGCCCTTTTTTCCCTAATGTTTCTACTCTGATTTGATTTAGTGCATTAAGGTCATCCACTTGCTGGATCTTAGTCAATGTTTCATCTCTTAATGCTTCTAACTGAGCTTTCAATGTCATTTTTTTCTATCCCTTTCTTTTGTTTAATGTTCACATTTTCATCTATCGGTAAAACAAAAAACGATAGCCCGCTCCTAATAAGGAACGAGCTATCGTGTTACCATCCTACTTCATGACAAATAGTCATGCACTCAATTTTAATAACGGCTTTCACCGGCCTGCTTTTATGGAGCAGACAAACTCCGGAAGTGAACTTCATTTTTCGATAACGTAATCTGCTTTCAGTCTATGACAGATTTTCCCTTGAACGTACCAGTGAAAACTACTCTTTTCCATCGACATTTTTTTATTCAATTGAGTATAGTTTACAAGAAGTTTGGTGTTTGGTCAACTGCATTCTTCAGCAGTGACCCATTTTTCTGCCCATTCTTGAATTTGTTCCATCGCTTGCTGCAGATCCTTACCTTTATTTGTAAGGAAATATTCTAAGCGACTGCTTTCGTCACAACGAACAGCTTTTGCAATAACGCTTTCTGCTTCAAGCTCTTTTAGTCTTTCGACTAACACGCGATCACTTAATTCAGGAATTTTTTGGCGCAGTTCACCAAATCGTTGAGGGCCATTTTCTAATAGCACATCAATGATCAAACCATTCCATTTCTTTCCTAGAATCGCAAAGGCCTTTTCAAACTTGGGGCATAGTGCAAATTCAGTTGTTTTTACTTGCTCCATTTTCCTCACCTCGTGAACTGAGTATAGCACACAACTTACAATTTGTAAGTACATCTGCTTCAATTCTTATTGATTTCTTCAATTATTTCTTCTTTGTCTAGATCAATGATGATCCCGGCAGACAACAAGACCAGAAGCACTTGTCTTACTGGTTTATTCGTTGCTTCTACCAATGCTTTTTTATAAAGATTCAATTGTCCTTTATAGCGTTGAATGATTTTTGACACTTCAGCGGGATTTTTATGATCGTTTACATAATCCGTTTTATAATCGTACAAAATACAGGACTCTTCTTGTTCGATATACCCATCGATCATCCCGTGAATCAAAAGATCATCTTCTGTTTCTCGTGGATAATCCTTGATCAGCACTTCTGCTTTTAACAACATAGAAAATGGTTGTTCACGAACGACGTTTTCAGGTTCAGCTAACAATTGCTTTCCTAAACTCGTCTGATAAAACGCCAGGATTTGTTCAATATTGATTTCCTTTGCTACATTTTCCTGAATAATCTTTGTTTTTACTAGTTCATTCTTTAGTCGTTCAATTGTTTCTGTTGTCGGTTCTTGCTTCAAGTCTAAAAGCTGCAATAAATAGTGTGTTGCCGTACCGATTTCCATTGAAGTAGCCCGCTGGATTTTTTCAATAAATCTCGGTTTTCCTAGCTCTCCCTCAGTCATTCGATGAACGATCAATGGTGTCGGCTGAAAGGTGTTTTTATCACTTACTTCGATTTTGGCAATTTCTTTATTATCAGGATCTTCAAAGACACGCTTGATTTCCGAAACAGATTGATAATTGGTCGTTTTTGTTGATAATTGGTATGGGTAATGATAATCCAACCGAAGAAGTGCTTGCTTTATCCTATTTAGATCAACGGTTTGATCTATTTGAGCGTTATCGACAGCTGTATTGGTAAATTGAAGAGCAGCAAATTGTTCTTGAATCTCTTTTTCAGTCATAAATGAAAGAGTAAAATCAGCCGTATGTGTTGTGATTCCCGCTACTTTTTCGGTCACAAATTCGGTTTGAAACTTTGCCATACTTTGATGACGGATCAGACTCATCCCTACCCAATTCATCAAGCTGCTTTTTCCCTGAAGACGATTTTCACTAGGCAGCACTTTTGTTGTAACATCCCCGACTTTCAGCCATTCTTTCCAAAGTGCAGCCTGATCATTGTAAGAACCGACCAAATAAAGTTTTTGCTCAGCTCGGGTCAATGCAACATAAAGCTTACGCATTTCTTCTGATAATAATTTTTTCAATTTTGCTTGCTTGATTGCTAAAAACGGCAATGTATCATACAGCATCCGCTCTGTCTGATCAAGATAACGAATTCCTACACCTAACCGATCATCAAAGACATACCGTTCATTTAAATCTCCTAAATTGAATTCTTTAGTCATATCTAAAATAAAGACGATCGGAAACTCAAGTCCTTTACTAGCATGGATCGTCATGACGCGAACAGCATTTTCCTCACTCAAAATGACAGGTTCAGCTAAATCTTTGTCCTTCTCCTGCATTTTTTCAATAAATCGTACAAATTGAAATAACCCGCGAAAACTTGTTTGTTCATATGCCGCAGCACGATCGACCAGCGCATACAAGTTTGCTTGACGCTGTTTGCCAGCAGGCAGTCCGCCAACATAATCTAAATAAGCAGTATCTTGATAGATCATCCAAATCAAAGAAGCTAATTGATCACGTCTTGCCATTTCCCGCCATTTTGTCAATAATTGTGCAAATTCCATTGTTTTCAGTTGTATTGCCTGTTGCTCTTTAGTCAACTCTACTTTTTGGTTGAATGCTAAAAAAGCATCATAATACATACTTTTTTTCGCTGCCAGACGAATTTCGACTAAATCATTTTCCTTCAAACCAACAATCGGCGAACGTAATACTGCAGCGAGTGGGATGTCTTGATATGGATTATCAATGATCTGTAGAAGAGAAACCATCGTTTGTACTTCTGTTGCTTGAAAATAATTCTGTGCATCATTCACTTGAATTGGAATTCCTGCTGTTTTAAAAATCTCTAAGATCGTCAAATTATTTTTCTTCGTCGGCGTCAGCAGCACAATATCTTTGTATGTTACAGGGCGATTGGTTTTATTTGCTTTATCATAGATCATGAATTTTTGATCCACTAATTCTCTGATTTTCAAAGCAGTCATATGCAGTTCGCCCTCTGTTTTGTCTTCTAAAACCAGCTGGCTCTCATCTATTATTGACACTTCTTCAGTTTTAGCAGCTTTTTTTTCATAAATCAATAGTTCTGTATCATAATTTTCAGCTTCTTCAAATTGATCAAATCCATGAAGCAATCGCGCTGCTTCATCATAGGCAATTTGGCCAACTCGTTCATCCATCAGCTGTTCAAAAACTAAGTTCGTAAAGTCTAGTACATTCTTTCTCGAACGGAAGTTTTCTGCTAAAACAATTCTTTTTCCGTCTTTATTTTGTCCATATTGGTTATATTTCTCAATGAACAACGTAGGATCTGCTAAACGAAAGGAATAGATCGACTGCTTCACGTCACCCACCATGAATAAATTCCCCTCTGAAGCATCTGGTCGTCTCAGCCAGTAAAGAATCGTTTCCTGTAGCCGGTTGATATCTTGATATTCGTCGACGAGTACTTCATCAAATTTATCCCGATAATAAGTGGATGCTTCTGTGGCATGCCAGCCATCCGCATCTTTTTTTGCCAAAATAGCTAAGGTAAAATGTTCCAGATCGTTAAAATCAACCAAGCCTTTGGCTAATTTTTGTCTACCATACGCCTCGATAAAAGCTTGACCGACTCGTGCCATTTCCTCAACAACAGGGAAGGCCTGAGCCATGATCTCTTTCATTTTCTGCGGAGATAAAGTAAACAAATCGTCAATAACTGTAGTGATCGCTTTTTTGTTTTGCTCACGTAATCCCTTTGCTTGACTGGCATTTTCTTTTAATTCCTCAACTCTGACTGTTGGGTATCGTTCAAACGTCACTGTTTTTGAAACTTCAAAACCAGCTTCTAGATCATCATCTGCTAACAGACTGCTGAATGTCTCTACAAACTCCTTTTCATTTCGAGCAAGTACAGCGATTTTTTCAAGTTTTTCTTCCCCTTTAGTCAACTGTATCATTTCCTCATAACGTTCCACACAGCGCATTAAAGTTCCCATCACTTGGGGCTTTATAAACTCTTGGAATAAGATCGAATCTCCCAGTTTACCATCTGCTCGATAGCTATCCGCCAAATGAGTAAGCCATTGTTTAGGATCAGGATTTGCTTTAGCAAATTCATAAAGTGAAAATACCAAGCGTGTTAGCCCTTCGTCGCTTCGATCGTTAGAAAAATTCCCTGTCAATTGGTAGAAGGGTTCGCGGTTTTCTGCATAAAATGTTTCTCTTAACTCATCCCAAACATCTTCTTTCAACAAAAGCATTTCTGTTTCATCCGTTAACAGTCGAAACACAGGATCCATATCGATCAAATAGTAAAACCGACGAATCACCGTCAAACAAAACGCATGTAACGTACTGATATTAGCAGTAGGAAGCAATGTCAATTGACGAATAAAATGTTGTTTCTTTTCAGCATCACTTTCATTGGTAATTGCTTTTTGCAAGGCAACTTGAATTCGTTCTTTCATTTCTTTTGCGGCAGCTTCAGTGTAAGTAACGATCAGTAATCGATCAATATCGGTCCCACTTTTTAGTTTTTCGATCACACGGCGAACAAGGACGGTCGTTTTTCCAGAACCCGCAGATGCAGAAACCAAAATGTTTTCATCCCCGTCAAATACTGCTTGCCACTGATTGTCCGTAAAAAGCTCATTCTCTGGACGTAAAGGAATCTCCTTACTCATCACTTCGTCCTCCTTCCTGTTCATCAAGTATCAATCGTTCCATTACTTCTTTTTTGGATAATGTTTCAATTCGGTTGTAGTTATTTTCTTTTAGCATCACATCAAAATTACAGACGCTTCTAAATGGACAGAACTTACAAGCAATTCTTTCTTTGCCTTGATAGGCAGGATTCAGTTCGATTTCACCACTTGTGATCTTATTTCCAGCCTCAATAAATTTACTGCGGTTATGGGTCAATAATGCATCTAACTCAGGTTCCGTTACAAATTTATCTTCCTGACGGCGGCCAGGTTTGATCAGCCCTTTAGTGGATTCTTCGATCGGATAAAGTAAAGAACTCTTTTTTGGTTCCAAACTTTTGTCTAAATTTTCTAATAGAACCGGATCATTTAGTAATAAACCATCAAATTGAAATTTCTTCAGTAGTTGCTGCTCTTTTTTATCTTCAACCTCGTATGGAAGAATCGGGTTATGGACATGAAGATACAAAGATCCCGCCGGCTTAGCCGTTTGACCTACCAAGCTTACCGCATCCATCAACGCAACGTCTAGATACGTCAGCATCTGCATAGCTAATCCATAATACGCTTCTGTGATGTTGAACTTTTTATGACTGGATTTATAATCTACAACACCTAAATAAAGAGCATCTGGTGTAACTAATTGATCCAATCGGTCGATTTTCCCGCGTACACTGATATTTCCGCCATTTTTAAGAGGTAGTTCTAGTCCCTTGATACCTTTTTGACTTGCTAGCTGCCCAAATAAAATTTCTGTTTGGACTGTGCTCATTCCACTCCGTTCACTTTGACGCTTCAATGCCCAGCTGACTTTTTTGATCGTTTGACCGAGCTGATAGCGAATATAATTCATTCGGCTTGAAGAATCTAAAATCGAAAATTTGATTTCTCCAAAAACAGAATTCAAAATTTTCTCTGTAAACTCGTTGACTTCCTTGTCTGTCAAATCAGTCAATTGTTTCTTTTCCATGATCAATAATTTGAAAAACTGATCAAGTGCTTCATGGAAAAAATCACCTGTAGCTGCTGGAGATAGTCCAAATACGTCCCGTTCCTTTAAGCCTAAACCAAAGCGAGAGAAATATTGATACTGACAACGGTAAAAGCTTTCCATTCTCGAAACAGAAGTGTAGATCTGCTTACTATATAAATCTTGCGCCAGCTGTTCCTGTAGATTTTCAGGAACATTTTTGTGGGCTAAACTTTCAAAGACATGCTGCGCCAACAGACTTTGCTCTTTTTTCATCAACACTTTTTCTAAACGATCCCAAAATGTTAAATACGGTGCTTGCGTTTCCTTTTTCTGCCGTTTTAGATTAGTTAAATCACTGATCAATGTCCGATAAGTCCCAATATGCGCTATGCTTTCCTGCTCATCATCTGAAATCAGCAGTTCTCTTTTTTCTATGATAGACAAATTTAAATCTTTTTGGATATTCAATAAATAAGGAGACATTTTAACGTCTTTGACTGTATCTTTTACACTAGGATATGATAGATATAAACGTTCTCTAGCCGAACTAAGCATGATATAAGCAATAAATGGCTCTTTAGCGATACTTTTTCTTGTATCGTTTAGCAAATATTGACCTTCACCAAGACGTTCACTCATAAATTGTCGTTCTTCATCTGAAAGCAATGTTTTATTTTCGATTTTTTGCGGTAAGACTTGATCAGTCAAGCCAATAACAAAAACAACTTTTGCTTGACCTGGACGCGCTAAATCAATGGCTCTTACCTGAACTTGGTCAATAGCTGTAGGTACCTTATTATAACGTAATCCTTCTAGACCGCTTGAAAAAATCGTTTCAAATGTGGATAGGTCAAACGAATCTCCACCATAGATCGTCACGTATTCATCCATCAAAGTCATCAAAGCTTCCCAAGTTTGTTCATGGTTTCTAGCTGCTTCAAGCTCTCCATTAGCAACTGCTTGATTTCGCCACATGATCAATTGCTTTTCAACGCCGCTGTGCACTAAAAAACGATAAAAGCAATCTGCAGCTTCAATCCCTGTTTTTGCTTTTTGAATGGCTTTAAAAAAAGCAGGAATGGTTTGCTGGATCATTTTACGAACGACATTTGAATCCTGTTCAATTTGTTCAGTATCATCTTGTTGATCTGATTCAAAATCGTAACGGATAAAATGCCAGTCTTTATTTTGTTCCCAATGATACCCTTCATAACCATAAGCAAGCACAACATTCTCAGTCACATCGATTTTCCTGCGCCATTCATCTCGTTGTTGTTGCCATTCTTCACTGGAAATCTCATCTTCAATAGGAAAGAATAATTCTGTTCGCAAGAATCGTAAAACATCACGATATCTGTAGCGATAAGCATTTATTGCGAATAAGGATTGAATAAATTCAACCAACGGATGCTGCTCCATCGCCATATCTCGATCCAAATAAATTGGAATATCGTTGAGTGAAAAAAGTGGTTCAAGAAGTGTCTCATAGCTATCCAGATCACGAGTCAATACTTGAATATCTTTATAACGATAGCCTTCTTCCACAACTAATCTTCTAATTTCTTTAGCAATATGATCGATTTCTTCTTTTGGCGTTTCTGCCTGCCATATCTGTAGATGGTCATTTTTGATACTTGTTTTACTTTTTTTGATTGTTTTCTCTTGCGAATCGATCCAGTAATCGCCAAGAGCTTGAAGATCTACTTCTGTGATCAATGGCTTATCATGTTCGACGATATCTGGCAAAACAGCGATATTTGATTTTCTAGCCAATTGATATAGCTGCTGATACGTCGTTCCCGTTTCATAAAATAAATCCATTGATGACGGTATTTCTACGGCATATTTTTTATCGACGACCATAGATATCTTTACTTCTCCACTTTGTCGCAATAAAACCTCGATCAGTTTTAATTCTCTCGCAGAAAAATGATGATACCCTGTGATCACAAATAAAACATGTTTAAGCTCTTTCGTTTCCAGATATTCCGCCAAATAATTGATGATCTCAGCTGACTTGATGCCATAATGACTCATAGTCTCCTCAAATCGTGAAAAGATCAATTGAATATCTTGAATTTTTAATTGTAGATCCTGTTCTTTCCCGCCTAGTTTAGTTTCTTTTAGAAAATCAGAGAGTTGCTGGATTTCAATATTCCCCTCTTTCATCTCTTGATAAAGTTCAAATAACTGTTGAATAAAGCCAGCTTTGTTGATTTCTCCACGAAAAACACTCAGCTCTTCTTCACTTTCAGACAATATCTTCCTAAACACCATAGCAGCTCCAGCTTCTGACAACACTTCTGAGCTATAATATTGTGTATTTTGAAGATAATACCAAGCTAAGCGGTAAAAACTGAACACTTGTAGACGCATTGTCGCAATCGAATCATTCGATTGGTTTTTGAGTGTTTGGAGTCGTTTCAATGTATTGATTTCTTGTTCAAATTTCATATGATTGGGTACTAGATAAAAAACTTCATTTCTTTTGTCCTTTGAAAGCCAGTCCAATGAAGCCTGTATCAATTCTTCTTCCAAATCCATATCAGCTGTTCCACGTACAAATTGCAGACTCATTTTGTCACATCCTTTTTAGCTGTTGATTCTTTTTATAGTGTAGCACATAATCTTTATGACTATCATAGACAATATCTAACAAAAAAAGCCTCTTAATTAAAAGAGAGCTTTCTGTTTTTTTAGTAAGTGCAACGTATCTACTGCTCAACTTTTGAAAGAGTTCCAAAACGACTGAACGGCCATAACACAAATTTAACATCACCAGAAATATCCTTTTCGTTGATGAAACCGATCATTCTTCCATCTTTAGAATTTCTTCGATTGTCTCCCATCACGAAATATTCGCCCGCTGGAACTTTATCCTTACCTGTGACTTCTTTCAAGGTAAAATCAAAGGTAAATGGCATTCCATCTGTCAGTTCACCTTTAAATTCATCCAAATAAGGCTCTTTTGTTTCTTTACCATTGATATATAACGCATCGTCTTTATACTCGATAGAATCTCCTGGAAGTCCGATCACTCGCTTGATATAGCTTTTTTTAGGTTCATCCGGCGCTGGAAATGTCACAATGTCATACCGTTTGATCTCAGTATTTTTCAGTGCGATCACTCGTTCACCGTCAGCTAATGTCGGGTCCATCGAATGCCCTTTGACAACCACCGGGGTGAAGACAAAGTGTCTTAATAAAAATAGGATCAGCGCAAAAGCTGCAAAATATAATACTGTATGTAATAGCTCTTTTGATTTCAATTTCATTCCTCCAAAAACTTGCTTTCTATAGTTTACCACAAAGGAGCAAATTCCTACACAATTCTTTCCTTTTTATGCAAATTATATTAATCCTTCTTAAGAAAAACGCAATTGTTCGCTAGAAACAGATGACGATAGCGTTAACATTTGATACACTAGTACTTGTCAATAATGGATAAAGGAGGTTGAATCAATATGTTTATCTCATTCGGTATGTTTATTGCTTTGATCATAGCAACGATCATCATGATTTTATTGATCATTTATTTAACTTTTACAAGTGGAAAAGGTCAAACGAATAAACACGACAATCAAATCAAAGCTGAAGAAGAAGCCAAGGCTCGTCTAGCTCAACATAATCCAGAGCAGACAGACACTCTTCATTCAACAATGAATACTAGTGACCTTCCAAAAGAAACACAACACGACTTTCAGCAAAATACCTATTCACAACACGAGGTAGATAATGTAGATGCCCCCGTAGAAGACGATGACTATCTTCACGTCCTGCCTTATCCCAAAGATGATGAATATAAATAACAACTAGCTAAAAATCGATCAATAAAAAAAGCTCTGTTATGCTGACACATAACGGAGCAACCAAACAGAATTTCTCTTAGCAAAAATATTATATCACAAAGTGAGGAATTCGAAAATGAAAAAAACAAGTATTATGTTTATGGGTGGTATACTTTTATTTGCACTTATGGGCTGCGGATCAACTGATTCTGGAAGCAAAGAGTCAAAAGGCAGTGAAACCAGCTCAACTACAAAAAAAGAGGAAAAGACTGAAACAACGGGCGATTTCGTTTCTTCAGCTGCAGACTCAACTTTTGATGGTACAACACTTAAAGGCAATTCATACACTATCAAAATCACAAGCAACAAAGTGATTCAACCGGGTGAACCTGGCAATGAATATGGGGAAAAACCAGTACTAGCTTTTTGGTTTGATACTTTAGTTTCACCTGATTACAAAGATGAAGCTGAGATCAATCCAAATATGGCATGGATTATGAGTTTCAAAGCTGTTCAAGATAATGATCCAAATAAAGTGAACAAGTTAAATGTCTCATCTTTACCAGATGCTCAATTTTTAGAGTCTCAAATGGCAGAAATCAAACCTGGCGGAACTGTAGCAAGTGCAATGGGTTATGAATTGACTGATACTGAGACACCTGTTACTTTAATCGCACAAGACATATTAGGAACAGAATATGGAAAAGCTGATTTTCCAGTTAACTAATTTATTTATACTTAGAAAAAGGAACACTCAACTCATGAGCGTTCCTTTTTCAACTAAATAAAAATCAAAATTATAAGCGATCGTTCAATTCTTTCGCTAATTCTTCAAAGCCTGGTTTACCAAGTAAAGCAAACATATTTTTCTTGTAAGCTTCCACACCTTCTTGGTCAAATGGATTTACACCATTCAAGTATCCTGAAATCCCAACAGCGATTTCAAAGAAGTACATTACGTATCCTAATGAATAAGCATCCATTGCAGGAATTTTTACTACCATATTTGGCACGCCGCCATCTGTATGAGCAAGCAACGTTCCTTGGAACGCTTTTGTATTTACAAAGTCGATTTCTTTACCTTGCAAGTAGCCAAGTCCATCTAAATCCTCTTCTAATTCAGGAATTGAAACAACATGGCGCGGTGTTTCAACTTTAACAACTGTCTCAAATAAGTTACGCATACCATCTTGTACATATTGACCCATTGAATGCAAGTCAGTAGAAAAGTCAGCTGCAGCTGGAAAAATACCTTTTTGATCTTTTCCTTCTGATTCACCGAATAATTGTTTCCACCATTCTGAGAAATAGTGCATTCCTGGTTCGTAGTTGATCAGCATTTCTGTTGTTTTACCTTTACGGTATAAGATATTTCTTAATGCTGCATATTGATATGCTTCATTTTTGCTTAAATCTGTCGTTGATGCGTATTCTTTACGAGCATCATTTGCCCCATTCATCAAACTATCGATATCCGCTCCGCTAACAGCGATCGGTAATAAGCCTACTGGTGTCAATACAGTAAAACGTCCGCCAACATCATCAGGAATTACAAATGTTTCCCAACCTTCAGCATCCGCTTCAACTTTTACAGCACCTTTCGCGCGGTCAGTTGTTGCGTAGATACGCTTGTTTGCTTCTTCTTTACCATATTTTTTAACTAGTAATTCTTTGAATACTCTAAACGCAATAGCAGGTTCTGTCGTTGTACCAGATTTTGAGATCACGTTTACTGAGAAGTCACGATCACCAATAACATTGATCAAATCTGCTAGATAAGTTGAGCTGATGCTATTTCCAGCGAAGAAAATTTGTGGTGCTTTTCTTTCATCTGCTGGTAATAAGTTGTTAAATGAATGATGTAAAAATTCAATTGCTGCTCTAGCACCTAAATAAGAACCACCGATCCCAATAACAACTAAAACCTCAGAATCAGACTGGATTTTTTCAGCTGCTTTTTTGATACGGGCAAATTCTTCTTTATCATAATTTTCCGGTAAATCGATCCAGCCAGTAAAATCACTGCCTGCTCCAGTTCCTTCTCGTAATGCTTTGTCTACTGCAGTCACTTGTGTCTGCATGTATTCCAATTCATGATCAGCGATAAATGGTGTCAAATTGGAATAATCAAATTGAATGTGTGACATTCCTTCTCCTCCTTGAATTTAAACTTACTACATTAACTACTTTACGTTCTTTTCCTGTATTTTTCAAGCAAATTATGACCGTCTGTACCAATTTTATGTTAATTCATTTAAAATAACGAAATTATCTCGTAAAATAATGCCTTCATTGCAAGAAAAAAGAACGACCATGACCAAGCATTCGATCGTTCTTTCATTACTCTCGTTAACGTTTAGATTCTTTCTTAGACTAAACCTTGGCTCAGCATAGCCGTTGCAACTTTTTCAAAACCTGCAATGTTTGCACCTAAAACAAAGTTATCTTTAGCATCATATTTTGCTGCAGTGTCACGACAAGTCTCATAAATATTTTTCATGATAGCATCCAACATGCCGTCCACTTTTTCGAATGACCAAGATAAGCGCTCAGAGTTTTGACTCATTTCAAGTGCAGAAACTGCTACACCACCAGCATTTGCTGCTTTACCAGGGCAGTATAAGACACCAGCTTCAGCTAAAACATCCACAGCTTCTAGCGTACAAGGCATGTTTGCCCCTTCTGCTACAACTTTACCGCCGTTTTTAACTAAGCGTTTTGCTTGCTCTACATTGATTTCGTTTTGTGTTGCACATGGTAAAGCAATATCATACGCCACATCAAAATCCCACACAGATTGACCATCATAATAGACTGCCTCTTTATGTGTGTCAACATATTTAGAAATTCGTTCACGATTTTTTTCTTTCAATTCTTTGACAAGTTCCACATCGATGCCATTTGGATCGTAGACAAAACCAGTTGAATCAGAACAAGTGAGAACTGTCGCACCAAGTTCTTTAGCTTTTTCCATCGCATAGATCGATACATTTCCACTACCGGAAACAACAACTTTTTTCCCTTGGAAAGAATCATTTGCATCGTTCAATAGATGTTTCACAAAATAGACACAGCCGTAACCTGTAGCTTCCGTTCTAGCCTGACTACCCCAATAACCTAATGGCTTCCCAGTCAAAACACCCGCGTCATAATTTCTCAAACGTTTGTATTGTCCATATAAGTAGCCGATCTCTCTTGCTCCAACACCGATATCTCCTGCAGGCACATCTGTACTTGGACCGATATGTTTTTGTAACTCCGTCATAAAGCTTTGACAAAAACGCATGACCTCGGCATCTGATTTTCCTTTAGGATCAAAATCACTGCCACCTTTACCGCCGCCGATCGGTAACCCAGTTAAGCTATTTTTAAAAATTTGTTCAAATGCTAAAAATTTCATCACACTCAAATTTACACTAGGGTGAAAACGCAAGCCACCTTTATATGGACCGATTGCAGAATTATACTGCACACGATAACCACGGTTGACTTTCCAGTTGCCTTGATCATCTTGCCACGGTACTCTGAATTGTAAAATTCTTTCTGGCTCGATCAAGACCCCTAAAATATTGGCTTCAATGAATGCTGGGTTTTCTTTTAGAAATACCTCTACCGTTGGTAAAAATTCATCGACTGCTTGCAAGTATTCTACTTGTCCTCGATCATTTTCATGAATCTTCTTTTGAATCTCTTCCACATACTGTTTTGCTTCCATTTAATCACCCTCTCATAGTTATAATCCTATTTTAACCTAAATTCAGAAAATTTCCACAATTTTTTATTGTAAATTGCAAGAAAGTGAGAAAAAAGTTGAAAATTGTGTTAAACTACCATTGAATTGGAGGCAAATATATGAAACTTTTTGATGTTATTGTCGTTGGTGCCGGCACTAGCGGTATGATGGCTGCAATCGCCGCAGCTCAAGCAGGTAGTAAAGTCTTATTACTAGAAAAAAATAAACGTGTCGGAAAAAAATTATTGATGACTGGCGGTGGACGGTGTAATGTGACCAATAATCGACCAGCAGAAGAAATCATCTCCCACATTCCTGGAAATGGGAAATTTTTGTACAGTGCTTTCTCTCAATTCAACAACTATGATATTATGGCGTTCTTCGAATCAAACGGTACTCATTTAAAAGAGGAAGATCACGGAAGAATGTTCCCTGTCACTGACCGTTCAAAAACGATTGTAGAAACTCTTTTTAATCAGCTGCAACAACTTGAGGTCACTATTTATACAGAAGCAAAGGTTGAAAAACTTTTACATAAAGAAGGTCAAATGATCGGAGTTGCGTTAGCCGATCAAAAGCTATATGCGCCTTGTGTTATTCTAACAACTGGCGGAAGAACGTATCCTTCTACTGGTTCTACTGGAGATGGATACAAGCTAGCTAAAAAAGTAGGTCACACGATCACCACACTTTATGCAACTGAGTCCCCCATTGTCTCAAATGATTCATTTATTCAGAAAAAAACACTTCAAGGTCTATCTTTACAAGATGTTTCGCTTTCTGTCTTAAATCAAAAAAATAAAGTCATTGTTTCGCACCAAATGGACCTTCTTTTTACTCATTTTGGCATTTCTGGTCCTGCAGCTTTGAGATGTTCTAGTTTTGTCAATCAAGAATTAGCTAAAAATCCCGAAGCTGCTGTCTCATTACGCTTAGATATTTTCCCGGAAAACACACAAGCTGAATTAAATAAGAGTGTCCAGTCGATGATTTCCGAGCAACCTGAAAAGTCTTTTAAAAATGCGTTGAAAAACCTGATTCCTGAGCGTCTTTTGGATTATCTATTGACAGAGCTTGAGCTGACTGACACCACAGCTAAAAAAGTCTCTGAAACACAATTAGAACAGTTCACAAAAACCTTAAAGTCTTTTTCAATAACAGCTGAAAAAACTTTGCCTATCGAAAAGTCTTTTGTTACTGGAGGCGGAATTTCTTTAAAAGAGGTCCAACCTAAAACAATGGAAAGTAAACTGATCAATGGCTTATTCTTTGCAGGTGAATTATTGGATGTCAATGGATACACTGGCGGTTATAATGTGACTGCAGCTTTTGTTACAGGACATGTCGCAGGAACTCATGCGGCTGAAATAGCCGAGTATACCTACCTTCCTTTAGAAGATATTTAACTTCTAAGACTTAAGAACGATAAAAGTGATAAAAAGAATCAGTCTTTTGATTGATTCTTTTTTATTTAAATCATGGGAAAATAGTTACAAGAGGTGATATGAATGAAAATTGTACTAAAAAGACAAACAACGTGGGGATGTGTTCGTCATTTCTCTGTGTATAAAAATGGCGCTTACCAAGGGAAACTATTCAATAATTTTTCAACTGAATTAGAAGTTAATGAAGGAGATACGTTAGAGTTTAGAGAAGGTCTTTTTCGTTTTTCTCAAAAAATCAAAGTCACATCGGATACTAAAGAAGTAACCATCACAAATACAAACCAAATCCAGCAATTATTCGCTCTATTCATAACATTATTTTTGGCTATTTCATTGATTAGCCTTTCCATTGATTCTTTGAAAATTTTCTTTTTCGTTGAAATGATTTCTTTTGGAGTCTTGAGCCAATTGTTTCGTTACCGTTCTTATCGATTTAGCGTTGAACCAGAGCAACCCATTCGCTCTTTCTTGAAGAACACGATGACAACTAAAATTATTTGATTTAAATATAAGCAAAAAAACTCCGATCATTTCATCGGAGTTTTTTTTAAGTCATTAATTACTTTTCATCAATTCAGTCACATAAGCAACTGTATCTGGTTGTTCTTTCTCGATTTTAGCGATTGATTCTGAGAAGTTTGGTAAATGATCTTTATGTGCGATCAATAGCTCATCTAAGAGTGTTTTAGCCATTGTGCCTCCAGGAACTAATGGATTCACTGTAAAGGCATGTAAAGCAGCTCCGTAATCTCCATCGATTGCAGCACGGATCACTGTTTCTTCCATTCCTTTCATATTTTGGATGATCCCTCTAGCTGCTGGCGGGAAAGCACCCCAATTATATGGTTCATGTCCATGAGAAGTTACCGGACCAGAAACTTCTACAACACAATCATATGGCAAATCAGTAATTGTACCATTGTTTTCTGTTGAAACGACCATGTCTGTACGTTTATCGTTATAGATCGAAGCAATCATTTCACAAGCAGCATCACTGTAGTGTGTTCCGCCACGTTGCTCTAATTCTTTTGGCTTGTAATCTAGTTTTGGATCTTTATATAATTCAAACAAGCGTGCTTCCGTTTCTTTTACGACTTGTGCTCTTGTTTCACCTTTTTCAAATTCTTCAACTGAATGTTTCAGCATCTCATCTTCGATGTAGTAATAACGGTGATAGCCACAAGGCAGCATACCTAAGTCTTTTAATTGTTCATAATGGAATGGTGCATCCCAAATATTTTTCAGATGACTTTCTTGTTCATTTTGCGGACCATAAATCAAATCGATCAATTCTTGAGTTCGCTCATTTCCTTCTTTATCCCATACACGGTGCCAGTGGAAATGATTGATTCCTGCAAACTTGAAGAATAAGTCTTCTTCCGGAACACCTAATTTTTCAGCAGCCTGTTTGCGGTGACCGATCGGTACATTACATAATCCAACTGTCTTTTTCCAGCCGCCGTGTTTGATTGCAGCTTCAGTGACCATTCCAGCAGGATTTGTAAAGTTTACCAACCAAGCATTCGGGCATAGTTCTTTCATATCTTCAATGATGCCTAAGATCACTGGAATTGTACGGAATGCTTTAAACATACCGCCTGCTCCATTTGTTTCTTGACCTAAAACACCATGGGATAAAGGAATTCTCTCATCTTTAATACGAGCATCCAATAAACCTACACGGAATTGTGTAGAAACAAAGTCGGCATCTTTCAAGGCTTCACGACGATCCAAAGTCAAATGAACTTCCCAGTCTAAGCCAGCCGCTTTGACCATACGTTTTGCCATCTCGCCAACGATTTCCAATTTTTCTTTTCCTGCTTCAATATCAACTAACCAAATTTCTTTGATCGGTAATTCATCTTTTCTTTTGATATATCCTTCGATCAACTCTGGTGTGTAGCTAGATCCTCCACCAATTGTAGCGATTTTCAATGCATCTCTTGTCATGTGTTTCCCTCCTGATTTTTTGTTCAGAATACGTTCTGACATCGTTTACATTTATAGGATAATCTGTGGGAATGTTCCCATGTCAAGGACTTTTTATAATTTTTTTATGGTATACTTATTTAGTAAGTGTCGAGGCAATTTTTCTCCTTACTCAATTTAAACTATGAGGTGTACGCACATGACGACTATCATTGATGTAGCAAAACAAGCGAATGTATCAAAATCAACTGTTTCAAGGGTCATCTCCGGAAATGGCTATGTCAGTCAAGAAAGCAGAAAAAAAGTATTAGAAGCAATGGAAACGCTCGCATATTCTCCTAATCTAATTGCACGCAACCTTCAAAGTGGTGAAACCAAAACAATTGGTTTTTTAGCTCATGGTTCTTTTGGTCCTTTGGGTGTTTTTTTAGAAAGCTTTATTTCAATTGCAAAAACCTATAATTATTATGTCACTGTCTATTTCACTGATGGCGATAAGAAAAAAGAAATCGAAGCACTCAATCAAATGAAGTACAAACAGCTTGATGGCGTATTTATCTTAACTAGAGCAAATGAATGGGATGTCATAGAATCTTATAGCATTTATGGTCCTATCGCAACCTGGCACCGAATAGATTCTGAACGGATCTATTCTTCTTATATCGATCATTATAAAGGCTATTATAAGTCATTAGAGTATCTTTTCGATCAAGGGTATCGTTCTATCGGCCATGTTTTAGGAAACGTAAAAAATCTAAATACCAAAGCTCGCTTAAAAGCGATCGATGATTTTCATGAGGAAAAGCAACTACCTATTAGAAAAAACTGGACCTTTCATGAAGAAAGCAACAGCAACAATGGACAGTCTATTGCTGATTTGTGGCATGAAATGATGGAAAAACCAACTGCAATGGCTTTTTATACTGACTTCGTAGCCGCTGGATTTATTTCAAGATTGCAAACATTAGGCTATTCTATCCCAGAAGACGTAGCAGTTATTGGATTTGATAACAGTGAAATCAGTGATTTAATGCATATTACGACGGTCGATTATTCTATCAATCATCAGGCTGAGAATTCTTTCATTTATTTATATAATCAATTAAATAAAACGCAGCTTCCTGAACGTGAAATTCACGTCACGTTAGTCAAAAGAAATACAGTGCCAAAATATAAATCAGAAAAAAGCCTGAACTAAAACTAGTTTTAGTTCAGGCCTTTTTCGTTAAATTGATTTTTCCCCTAATCAGTTACTTTTTTTCGTTCATTTTTTAAAATAGAAATCGATTGTTTCAATGACTTCCATACACCACCGTCACTATATACTAATACATTTGATTTGTATAATTTAGCAGAAAATAGTGTCAATAATATACCGAAAACGACCAAGATCACAACAGAAATCACAGCGCCTGTCGTACTTACTGTCTCACTTGCTAAACGAATCGGCATAATAAACGATGAAATCAATGGGATATAAGAAGTAACTTTGATCACAATATTTTGCGGATCGGTCGGTCCCAATGAAATACCGATAAAGTACCCAATCATTGCGATATAGATAATTGGTTGAACTGCTTTTGCAGTATCTTCTGGCTTAGAAACCAATGAACCGCACAATGCTGCAAGAACTGAATAGACTAGGACACCTAGAACAAAAAATACTAACGTGAAGAATAAGAAGCTGCCAAAGATATTAGCGGATGAGATCCCATCTAAAAATGTTTTGACTATCTCTAAATTCTTTAACTGTGAATAACCAATTCCGATTGCCGCAGCATATATCACAATTTGCGTTAATGCAACCAAGATCACCCCAGTCAATTTGCCATAAAAGTGTGTTTGAGCTTTTGTACTGGACAAAATGACTTCCATGATCCGCGTGCCCTTTTCTGAAGCAATCTCCTGAGCAATGATCGATGCATAGGTGATGATAATTACCCACAAAATAATCGTTATGACAAATGATAAAGCAGATTGAATCGCTGTATTATCTTGACCGGTAGTCATCTTACCATTTTCATCAAAACTAACTTTTGTTTTTTCGAAATTTGCGGGCTGACTTAGACTAGATACTTGTTCAGCAGTTAGATTCAGCTTACTTGCATTTAATGAAGATTGTAATCCATTGAGCATTTGACTCATCATCAATTCTGTCGTTGTTCCTAAGGAAGATTCGACGTATAATTTTCCTTGAATCTGTTCTTCTTTTGTATCAAGTACAAGAAAAGCATTGATATCTTTCTTTTTCAATTGCTTCTCTGCATCTTTTTGTGATGTAACAACTTTAAATGTATATTCATCACTTTCAGACTTTGCAAGCTGTTCTGCCAATACTTGGTTATCTGACACAAGTCCAACTTTTGTATCCTCAGAAAAACCACCAGCAAGTGAACCAGCAATATAGATGATCCCCATTACTATAAACGGCACCAATATCATAATGACAAAAGAAACGGATTTCACATTCTTTTTATATACATCGCTTGCTATGATCCAAAATTTATTCATTTGGTTCACCTGCTTTCATTTTGAATATTTCTTCTAATGTTGGTGGCTGCTGATTGAACATTGGGATATACCCAAATTGAGTCGCACGTGCAAATATTTCTTCACCCGCTTTTGGATCTTCCAAGGTTACTTCGACCACTCCATCACCACGCTTGACCGCGGCTTTAACGCCATCGATTGCTAGGACATCCGCTAGTTCCAATGGTGATTCCAAGAAAACCTTAGTACGACCAAAGCTTTCACGAATGTCATGGACTTTCCCATTCAACACCATTTTTCCACTACGCAACATCACCAAATGGTCACAGATTTTCTCAACATTATCCATATTATGACTAGAGAAAATCACACAGGAACCTTTTTCCTTCAATGCAAGAATCCCATCCTTTAAAAGCTCTGCGTTCACAGGATCCAACCCACTAAAAGGTTCGTCTAAAATAACTAGTTTCGGCTCATGGATCAGCGTTGCGATCAATTGAACTTTTTGTTGATTACCTTTGGAAAGTGATTTTACTTTATCTGTTTTCTTTCCTTTAACTTTGAATTTTTCCATCCATTCGTCGATCTTAGGTTCGATTTCTTTTTTTGTTTTTCCCCTCAATTCTGCAAAATAAATCAACTGATCTTGAATTGAGATCTTTGGATATAATCCTCTTTCTTCCGGTAGATAACCAATATCGTTATAGTCTTTCCCGCTTAACGAGTGACCATTCCACAGGACTGTTCCACTGTCTTGCGATAAAAAATCTAAAATCAAACGAAATGTTGTGGTCTTGCCCGCCCCATTTTGGCCGATCAATCCAAGGATTTTTCCATCCGGAATTTCAAAAGAAATATCATCCACAGCTGTGTAGTCCCCAAATGTTTTGACTAAATTATTCACTTCTAACATTTTCATCCCCCTATTTTCATACTTGATTTATTTTATAAATAACTAATTCACGTATCAATAAAATGTTTCACCTAAAATAAGACTAACCATGATACCAAGAACAAAACCAATTGCCCCTAGAAATAAAGAATCTCTCATTACCTTTTGTCGTTTTGCGAAACGTTCTGGATGATTATAGTATTTGCTCCTGTCTCGATAAAATACTAGAGAAAATATCACACTGATCACAACTCCTGGTGGCAGTGCAACAAAAAGCATACCCACAAACATAAGAACTACTCGAAATGCTAAATTAGAAAGGATCAGATTATTCGTCTCCTTTGTATGTAGAAGTATTCCTAAAAGAATGAGTCCTATAGGAAAATAGATCCAATAACTCCGCAGCATCCAAAGCCATTCTTTCTTCATTCGCTGCCAATAACTCTCTGGATCCGAGTATATAGTCGGTGTATCAAGATCAGCTTTAAAATAGAAATATTTATTTTTGTAATTCGTTATATTCTCCCAGCCTGCCTGCTCATAAATCACCAAATATTCAGACAATTCTTCTTTTGACCCTTCAAAAAAATCAACAGAAAAATTCTTCTGTTCTGGTTCTCCCTTTTCAAAAACCAAAAATCCCAACCGATTCATTTTTCTAAAAAGCCAGCCATCCTCAGCCATCATTTTTAAGATCTGCATTTCTTTCTCAGGATAAAATGCTACGCCTCTAGAAAAAATGTATTTTTTTCCCCTAACCATCTTCACTCAATCTCCTTTTTTTGCTAACAGACGACTTCCAGCTTGATACAGGAGTTTCCGTCGTTCTACATCTTGCTCTAAGATGCTTCGTCCCTTATCAGTGATCAAATAAATCTTTTTCCGATCACTACTTTCCTCTAATGAAATATATTTGCTTGTTTGCAATTTTTTTAAGATAGTGTACATGCTTGCTGGACCAATCGTAACTTGACCATTCGTTAAAAGATTTACTTCTTTCATGATAGCATAGCCATGCTGTGGTTTTAATAATGCTAACAGAATCAAATAGGTAGAGTCTGTCAATGTTTCTTCCATGATGCTCCGCCCCTTTATATCGTCAAGCGATATATCATATACTGATATAGTATCGTTTGTTGTTTCTGCTGTCAATTGTTTTTTTATCCATAATTTCCTCTTTGATCATAAAAAGAGAGAGCGGAACAAAACTAAAAATCAGTTTTGTTCCGCTCTCTGAATCCGAAAATTAGTGTTTAAGAAGTAATCTTGTTCCCTTTCACTAATTAATCACGTCTCTTCTTTTTCATGTAAATGGTCATAGACATTTTTAGCCACATTTTTTGGCAGTCCAGAAGCATTTAATTCTTCGATACTTGCTGCAGTAATATTTTTTAAAGATTTGAATTGCTTTAAAAGTTCTTTTTTTCGTTTGGGACCTAGACCTTCAACTCCGTCTAAACGTGAAGCAAAACTATTCTTACTTCGCAATTGACGATGGAACGTGATCGCAAATCGATGGACCTCATCTTGAATTCGCTGTAGTAAAAAGAATTCTTGAGAATTTCTTTCTAAAGGAACGATCTCTAGTTCAGGACCGAAAAGTAACTCACTTGTCTTATGCTTATCATTTTTAGCCAATCCAGCGATCGGGATATCCAAACCAAGCTGATTATCTAGGACTTCTCTTGCCGCATCTACCTGACCTTTCCCGCCATCGATGACGATCAGGTCAGGGAATGGCAATCCTTCTTTTAGAACACGGGAATATCTGCGATAGATAACTTCTCGCATGGATGCATAGTCATCTGGTCCCTTTACCGTTTTGATCTTGTATTTTCGATATTCTTTTTTATCAGGACGGCCGTCGACAAAAACGACCATCGCAGAAACCGGATCAGTTCCCATAATATTCGAGTTATCAAACGCTTCGATTCGTACAGGAGCTGGAATATTCATTGCATTGCCTAACTTTTCAACTGCTCCGATCGTCCGCTCTTGTTTGCGGACGATCAAATCAAATTTTTCCTGTAATGCGACTGTAGCATTTTTCCCAGCAAGTTTTACCAGTTTTTTCTTCTCTCCTCGTTGGGGCTGCAGCACTTTTGTTGAAAGCATCGCTTCAACACTTTCAATATCGATATTGTCCGGGATCAACACTTCTTTTGGAATAAAATGTTCATTTTCTTGATAAAACTGTCCGATAAACGTCAAAAAGTCTTCCTCTTCTTCGTTATAGAATGGAAAAATCGAAACATCTCGTTCAATCAACTTTCCTTGACGAACAAAAAAGACTTGCACGCACATCCAGCCTTTGTCCACTGAATAGCCAAAAACATCACGATCGACTAGATCTGCATTGGTCATTTTCTGACGGGTCATTACAGTCTCGATCGCTTTGATCTGGTCGCGGTATTCTGCTGCTTTTTCAAATTCCATATTTTCAGCAGCAGTAGCCATTTTCTGTTGAAGCTCCTCTTGAATTGCAGGATGTCCGCCATTCAAGAAGCTCTTGATCTCTCCCACCATTTCTTTATATGTTGATTTAGGGATGTCAAATACACAAGGAGCCAAGCATTGCCCCATATGATAATATAAACAAACTTCCTTTGGAAGTACACGGCATTTTCTTAAAGGAAATAAGCGATCAAGCAATCGTTTCGTTTCATTTGCTGCGCCAACATCCGGATAGGGACCAAAATAAAGAGCTTTATCTTTTACAACTTTACGTGTGATCAATAGACGCGGATAATCTTCATTCGTGATTTTGATAAAAGGGTAACTTTTATCATCTTTCAACATAATATTATACTTAGGATCATTCTTATGAATCAAATTGATTTCCAATAAGAGTGCTTCGATATTTGACTCGGTGACAATATATTCAAAGTCTTCGATTTCACTGACAAGTCGTTCTGTTTTTGTATCATGACTGCCAGTAAAATAAGAGCGAACACGATTTTTTAATACTTTTGCTTTCCCGACATAAATAATGGTACCATTTTTGTCTTTCATCAAATAACAGCCTGGCTGATCAGGAAGCAATGCTAATTTATTCTTGATTCTTTCGTTCATAGTACTTCCTTTCTCTTTCTTTGATAAAGTTTATTATACCATTTTCTCGACTGTTAGACAGAAAAAAGGTGAGTCAGACAAAACTTTCCGTCTTATCTCATTCACCAAAAACGCTCATTCAAAAAAGCTGAGACGAAAAAATCATTCGTCTCAACCTTTTGCTTTTTATAAATATTTTTCGATCAATGTACGTAATTGTTCTTTTGAATGGACACCAACTGCTTTTTCTACAACTTCGCCATCTTTTTTCAAAAGAAGCGTTGGAATACTCATGATACCAAATGAAGCTGGTGTTTCCGGATTTTCATCCACATCCATTTTTGCGATTTTCAGTTCGCTTTCATCATATTCTTCACTTAGTTGTTCTAAAATTGGTGCCTGCATCCGACAAGGTCCACACCATGTTGCCCAAAAGTCGATCAATACAAGACCGCTATCTGTTTCTGCTGCAAATTCTTTATCTGTAATTACTTGTGTCATTTGATTTACCTCCTACTTTTACTTCTATTGTGATTATAGCACTTGTTCCTTTATCCGACTAGTTTTCTGCTTACTAAAGGTAAGTACACTATTTGAATTTAACAATTGTTGCCCCATTACCGCCCTGATTCCCCGGTGCAAATTCGAATCCGCTCACACTGCGGTGATTTTTAAGATATTCGGTGATTCCTGTCCGTAATGCCCCAGTCCCTTTTCCATGAACGATCGTGACTTGCGGATAGCCGGCTAAAATTGCTGCATCCAAATATTGATCTACTTCTGCCAAAGCTTCTTCATAGCGTTTTCCTCGTAGATCCAACTGATTCGGTACATGACTACTTTGGCTTGAGCGCACAGCAGTTACCCGCTGTTTTGGTTCTTTCTCAGGTGCTACCGGTGTCATGTCGTTTTCATTCACAGCCATTTTCAAAATACCAAGCTGTACTTGCCATTCTTGCGAGCCAGTTTTGCGAATCAGGGTTCCTCGTTGGCCATACGTATTAACAATGACCTCATCACCTGTTTTTAGCTGTTTCTGTTCTTTCGCTTTTTTTAATACTTTATTTTTTTCTAAGCGTGTTTCTTCTTGATGGAGTTGAGAAAGCTTCGATTTTGCATCAATCAGCTGATGTTCTTTGATACCGCCTTGGTTGCCGCTGGTCAACTGCATTTTACGAATATCTGAAATAATAGCTTCTGCTTGTTCTTGTGCCTCAGAAACTAGCTCATTGGCTTTCTTACGTGCTTTAGCCATCTCTTTCTCACGTTCATCAAAGAAGTAACCGTAAGCATCTTTCAATTCTTTATATAAACGCTCTGATTCATCCACATAGTGACGAACTTCCAAGTATTCTGTTTCAGCCATCTTGCGACGATTTTCTAAGTCAGCGATCATTTCATTTAAATCCTGACTTTCTCCATCCATGATATGTTTGGCTTCATCGATGATTGCTTGATCTAGACCTAAACGTTTAGAAATTTCGAACGCATTACTTCTTCCTGGAACCCCAATCAGCAAACGATACGTTGGACTCAAAGTATCTACATCAAATTCCATGCTGGCATTGATCGTACCTGCACGATTATAGCCGTAAACTTTCAATTCAGGATAATGAGTTGTCGCCATGACATACGCACTCTTACTGCCTAATGCGTCTAAAATCGAAATAGCCAATGCAGCACCTTCCTGCGGATCGGTACCAGCACCCAGCTCGTCAAAGAGAACTAAACTATGACTGTCCACTTTCTCTAAAACACTGACGATATTCGTCATGTGCGAAGAAAACGTACTTAAACTTTGCTCGATCGATTGTTCATCACCGATATCTGCAAAGACTTCGTCAAAAATTCCCATACGACTTTCTTCGCCTACTGGGATCGGCAAGCCTGATTGTCCCATCAACTGCAGCAGTCCTAAGGTTTTCAGTGTGATCGTCTTTCCTCCGGTATTTGGTCCAGTGATGACAATTGCCTGATAATCCTCACCAATCATAATATCATTCGGTACAGCTTTTTCCTGATTTAATAAAGGATGTCTTGCCTGCTTGAAATAAATATGGTTTTCTTCGCTGATTTCGGGAACAACTGCCTTGAGTTCCTTACCAAAACGAGCCTTTGCATTGGCAAAATCAAATTTGCCGATCACATAAGCATTGTGCAGAATATCATTACGATGAGGAACTAACTCAGCTGATAGTTCTGATAAGATCCGCTCGATTTCATTTCGCTCCGCAATTTGATGCTGACGTAAGCGGTTATTGAGTTCCACGATTTGTTTTGGTTCGATAAATAAGGTTTGTCCAGAAGAACTTTGATCGTGGACAACACCGCCAAATACACTTTTATATTCTTGTTTCACTGGAATAACGTAGCGTTCGTTTCTCATTGTAACGATCGCGTCACTTAAATATTTCGCATTTTTTCCTCTTACAATACCATCTAATTGCTCACGGATCGTTTGCTCACTTTTACGAATATTATTACGGATGCCCTTCAATTCTGGGGAGGCGTCATCCGTCACGCGTCCATCTTCATCGATGGACTCTTTTAAACGGCGACTTAGTTCAGATAATACAACTAATTGCTCTGTCCATGAATAAAGACGTAACAAGTCGATTTCACTATCCTGTAGATCTTTGAAAAAACGAATGATCTCAGATGTCGTAGATAGTACTCGACCGATTTGTGCTAATTCCAAGCCATTCAAATCGGCACCGATCTCGATTCGTTTCATATGCGGACGAATATTTTCCAGCTTGGGAATAGGTATTCCACCGCGTAATCGTTGTATTTTTAGGCTATCTTCGGTTTCTTCCAACCATGATTGGATCGTCAGCTCATCATTGACAGGAACTAAATGCTCAACTTCTTCCATCCCTTGTGCTGTAACAATATATTGAGCAAGCATTTGTTTGACTTTATCAAAACCTAAAGTTGTTAAAATACGGGTATTCATTGATTCTCACCTTCTATTCTTTTTTACTGTGTAACGTGAATTAGGCAAACAGTAACTGATTCAGCATTGAAACAAGTTATGTTTACCTTCATTCTCTAGCTATCCAGATGTTCTCTTTATTTTCTATTTAATCATTTGCTCGACCCATAAATCATAGATCTGCTTGGAAAATATTGGTGTATCTTTAACGATAAATTGTGCAAGTCCACTATTTTTGAATTGATTTTGAACGGCATCGACAGGAAGCATCGAAACGGTGTACAGTACTAAAAAGACCCCGACATACACTACAATAAAATTCAATAGTCCTCCCGCTAATCCATTTGCTTGTTTTAATACAGGTAAAAAAGTCAGCCCATGAGCAAAAATCGCTAAAAAGCGAACCACTAACCAGCCTGCTGCCATAATCAGCAAAAATGCAACAGCACCGTAAAATGCCTGATCTAAATCCAACGTCAGTTTTTGGTTGAAAAAAAGCAATTTCGTTTCTTCCGTTGGCGAAGGATAAGGAACATACAATTCTAAATGAGAAGCTAAGCTTTTATAATTTGATTTTGCGATAAGATACGTACAAAGATAACCGAATGTATACAAAATCTGCAAAACCAATCCACGTCTGGAACCAGTATAATATCCAATCGCTAGTATTACTAAAATGAGTAATGTTAACATCCTGTCATCCTTTCAGACTATTGCTCTGTACTTTTGTTTTGAATTTGTTGTTTTCGGTTTTCATTGAGTATTTGTTGGGCTTCCATGTGATTATGGATCTCAACACCTTCTTGACCGTTCTTTTTCAAAACATCTCGTGCCTCTTCTTCGATTGCTTCGATCCGTTTGATTCGATTTTCCAATTCAGCTAAACGGATTGTTTGTTTTTTGTATTCTGCCACTTCTTTTTCTAAATTGATCGTTTTCTCTTGTTTTTTTAGTTGATCAGAAATTGCATTGATCGCAAGTAACACGGATGCTTGCTCATTATCTGTCTGTGGTGAGATGTGCTTGATTTCAGCTAACTGCTCATTCACTAGTTTTGTGACTAGATCCATATGTTGTTTGCTTTCTTGCCCGATTATTGTATACGTATGATCAGCAATCACTGCTTTATATCTTGTTTTTTCTTTGACCATGATCGTGTTCCCTCCTGTAATGATCCATCAACTGCTATTGTACCATGAAAATCATTCGATTGTATTCTTAAATAAACCCTTTTTTATTATATGCTACTAAACAGAAAAATTAAAGGTCTAGGTGCATTATTACGTTTTTCATTAGATTTTTTTCGTTAAACGACTTCTTACTAGGAAATTTTGTCTAATTTTCATACAATAGCAAGAGAAAAGTTATTTATATTAGTTTAATAACTGATCTGTTTATACGAAAGGAAGAAATAATCATGAAAATTTTTATTTACGGGATTGGAAAAAAGGAACAGCCTGTTGCAGAAAAATGGGCCAAAGAGCATAACGTTGAGATTGCATTTACGGATCAAGAATTGAACACCCAAACAGTTATTTTAGCAAAGGGATACGATGCAATCTCATTTCAACAAATGGCCGCTGTCCATGATGAAAAAATCTATCAAATCATGGCAGAAAATAATATTCGTTTACTTTCTACACGTTCTGCAGGAATTGACGGGTTAAATAAAGATTTTCTAAAAAAATATCAGATCGCTGCCTGCAACGTGCCGGTATATAGTCCGCGAGCAATTGCAGAGCATGCCTTAACTTTGACAATGATGCTGCTGCGTCAAATTCCAAGACTTCTACAAAGAGAGCAACAACAAGATTTTACATTGGAAGGTTTGATTGGGAGAGAAATCCACGATCTGACAGTCGGTGTAGTCGGAACCGGTCATATCGGTTTAGTTACCGCAGAATTATTCACTGCCTTAGGTGCAACTGTCATTGCTTATGATAAATACCCTAAAGATGATGTGGATTCTATTTTGACTTACCGCAGCTCTTTAGAAGCAGTTGCTCAAGAAGCAGACATTCTGACACTCCATACTCCCTATTTTCCAGAGAATCATCATTTTATCAATGCGGCTTTATTGAAGCAAATGAAACCTGATGCTCTTTTGATCAATACAGCTAGAGGACCTCTAGTTGATACTTATGCATTGATCCAAGCACTTAAAAATGGACAAATTGCTGGTGCTGGTTTAGATACTTTAGAAGACGAAATGATGTTCGTCAACAAAACAAAAGCTGAACAAGAAAAGCAAAATCCTTATATTGAAGAACTACTGGCATTAGACAATGTTGTTGTTAGCCCGCACATTGCTTTTTATACATTACAAGCCTCAAAAATTTTGATGGAAAGTTCTTTAAACAGCTTATTTACTCTATATACAACTGGTTCTAGCGATGCTTTGATCCAATTATAAGACGTTTAAAAAGGATCTGGGAAATATCCCAGATCCTTTTTAAGTAGAATTTCCTAGAAACCTAGTCCCATTGTTTAAAGCATATCAAACAAGGATAACTGATTTTCATCAGGCAAATCTTTCAATACGCCATTTTCGTTCATATATTCTATCAATGTTTTAGAAACTTTTCCTCGTGTTGCTAAGTCCTCTTTTGATAAAAACGGTTCAGACCTTGCTTCTACGATAGAGCGAGCCACGTTTAGACCTAAACTTGGAACTGCCCTAAACGGGGCAATCAAAGTATCTCCATCGATGACAAAATTTTCAGCATCTGACTTATACAGATCGATCATTCCAAATTTGAATCCGCGCTCTAACATTTCATTCGCTAATTCTAAAACAGTCAATAAATTCTTTTCTTTCGTAGAGGCTTCCAGTCCTTTATCCTGAATCTCTTTCATTCGAGCTTTGACTGCTTCTTTACCTTGAGACATTGCCACCAAATCAAAGTCATCTGCACGAACAGAAAAATAAGCACAGTAATAAAGAATAGGAAAATACACTTTAAAATACGCTACCCGCAAAGCCATCAATACGTATGCTGCCGCATGGGCTTTCGGAAACATGTACTTGATTTTTGAACAAGAATCAATATACCAGTCGGGTACATTATTTTCCTTCATTGCTTTCAAGTATTCTTCACGCAGCTCATCAGGAATCTTATTCCATAAACCTTTACGTACCGTTTCCATAATTTTGAAGGCCATCCCACTGTCCAGTCCTGCATGGATCAAATAAACCATGATATCGTCACGACAACCAATTACTTCTGCCAGGTTCGCTTCTCCACGTTTGATCAATTCTTCCGCATTCCCCAGCCAAACATCTGTACCATGAGATAGACCAGAAATTTGTAATAGCTCTGCAAAAGTCGACGGGTGTGTTTCTTCCAACATTCCTCGTACAAATCTTGTCCCAAATTCCGGAATCCCTAACGTACCCGTTTTAGAATAGATCTGTTCCGGAGTAACACCTAAAACTTCTGGTCCTGCAAAAATCCGCATCATTTCCGAATCGTCTGTTGGTATCGTTTTCGGATCGATTCCGGATAAATCCTGTAGCATCCGAATAACTGTTGGATCATCGTGTCCTAGTATATCAAGTTTCAAAATATTATCGTGGATCGAGTGAAAGTCGAAGTGAGTCGTTTTCCATTCCGCATTTTGATCATCCGCAGGAAATTGAATCGGTGTAAAGTCATAGACATCCATATAATCCGGAATAACAATGATCCCGCCCGGATGCTGTCCTGTCGTCCGTTTCACCCCAGTTGAACCTTTTGCTAAACGATCCACTTCGGCTCCTCTGAAATGAAGATTGTGATCACGCTCATAGCCCTTAACGAAACCGTAGGCCGTTTTGTCTGCAACGGTACCAATCGTTCCGGCACGATACACATATTCCTCACCAAACAGCACCTTCGTATAGTTATGAGCTTCAGCCTGATAATCACCTGAAAAGTTCAAATCGATATCGGGTACTTTATCTCCGTGGAAACCTAAGAATGTTTCAAAAGGAATATCATGACCATCTTTAAACAAACGCTGCCCACAGTTCGGACAATTTTTCTCCGGCATATCGAACCCAGAACCATAAGAACCATCTTCAAAGAATTCAGAATATTGACAGTTCGTGCAGTGATAATGAGGTGCTAATGGGTTAACTTCTGTGATCCCAGTCATCGTCGCGACAAAACTCGACCCCACTGACCCACGGGAACCAACCAAATAGCCATCTTCCATACTCTTGTGCACTAACTTTTGCGAAATCAGATAAATAACTGAGAAGCCATTTCCGATGATACTATCCAATTCCTTTTTCAATCGTTTTTCAACGATATCCGGTAGTGGATCGCCATATAATTCTTTGGCACGTGTATAGCTCAAGTTTCTGATCTCATCTTCAGAACCTGGAATCTTAGGTGTATACAAATCATCCTTAACGGGAGTGATTTCATCACACATGTCTGCAATCATATTAGGATTTTCTACAACCAGCTTATGAGCTGTTTCTTCTCCTAAAAATTGGAAAGCCGTCAGCATTTCATCCGTTGTTCTAAAATGAACATCCGGCAAACTATGGCGATTCAGAGGATTTGCTCCCCCCATCGAACCGATCAAAATTTTACGATAAATGCTATCTTCTTCATTCAAATAATGGACATTCCCCGTTGCAACAACCGGTTTATCCAATTCGTCGCCGATCTTGACTAAATTCGCAATGATTTCTTCCAAGTCAGCTTCACTTTTGACTAATTCCTGTTCAAGTAAAGGCGCATAGACAGCTTTGGGCATCACTTCGATATAATCATAGAATTTTGCCCGATTTTTAGCCTCTTCTACTCCTTTTTGCATCATCGCTTCGAAAATTTCACCGCTCGAACAAGCCGAACCAATGATCAAGCCTTCACGTAATTTATTCAGCTGAGAACGAGGAATCCGCGGAATTCTGAAAAAGTAATTCACATTAGACATTGAGATCAGCTTAAAGAGATTTTTTAAACCAGCCTGTGTTGTTGCTAAAATCGTTGCATGGAAAGGACGTGCTCGTTTATACGAATCGCCTTCTCCAATATGCATATTCAGTTCATCATGATAATTCATGCCATGATTTTCTTTCGCATCTTTTAAGAAGATCCAGCATAAGTGACCCGTTGATTCAGAATCATAGATCGCCCGATGATGCTGCTCTAGATTGACACCGAATTTTTTAGACAAGGTATTTAAACGGTGACTTTTGAAGGTTGGGTGCAAATAACGAGATAATTCCAATGTATCGATGACTGGATTTTCAGCCTCTGGTATGTCATATTTACCATAACTCGTATTTAAGAAGCCCATATCAAACGAAGCATTGTGGGCAACTAAAATCGTGCCTTCTGAAAATTCTCTAAAAAGACGTAATACTTCTTCTTCTGATTTTGACCCGCGAACCATTTCATCCGTAATACCCGTTAAATTGATGGTCGTCTGAGACAAAGGATGTCCCGGATCGATAAATTGTTCGAATGTATCAATGATATTTCCTTTGTGCATTTTGACCGCAGCCAATTCAATGATCGTGTCATAAACTGCTGATAGTCCAGTCGTTTCCACGTCAAAGACAACGTAAGTAGCTTCACTTAATTCAATGTGCGCTTCATTATAAGCGATCGGCACCCCATCATCCACAACATTTGCTTCGACACCGTACAAAATTTTTACGCCCGCTTTTTTACCAGCACTGTGAGCATCCGGGAAAGCTTGAGCACCACCATGATCGGTGATCGCGATGGCCTTATGTCCCCATTTACCTGCTTGAGCGACTAAATCACCTACATTATTCGTTGCGTCCATCGTACTCATGTTGCTGTGTAAATGAAGTTCTACCCGCTTATCTCCTTCTGGTGCATAGTCTTTACGCGGTGCATGTTTGACTTCCATCAAATCCTGACAGTTCATGACTAGATCCCGCATAAAGGTATCTTCTTGAATACTTCCTCGAACTCGAACCCAACTATTTTTCTGGATCGCATCAAAGATTTGTTCATCCTTTTCACCATTCGAGAACTTTTTAACAATGAAAGAAGAAGTATAGTCTGTGATTTTTAAAATCAAGATTTTTCGTTTTGAACGCAATTCACGTACTTCTTTATCAAAAATAAAGCCCTCGATCGTAATACGGCGTTCTTCTTCTAAAATGTTGCCCATCGGCATAATTGGTTCATCATTGGGAATATTTCTACCCAAACGAATAGGACCTTCCAACGCTGGACCTTGTTGTTGCTGTTGTTTTTTCTTTTGTTCATGCTTGATCAACGACTCTGCTGCCTGCTGTTGAAAAGCTGCGTCTTGTTCTTGTTTTCGTTCCTCAAATAAGGCTAAAACACGCTTCGCCTGTTGTTCATCCATTTTAGGTTCAATATGGAATTTAGGAAAGCCGTAGTCAAGAAATAGATCTTCGATAATCGGTAAATATTGTTGTTTTAGATAGGGAATGACTGCATCATTATCAACAGGTAAAATAATTTTTTTATTTTCAATGATCGGTGTTTGACTCTTGATCACACGCTGTACTAAAGGAGTATCACACTGGCTGTTCAGTAACGCTACTTGCCAGTAGTCTGTTAACTGATCTGCGGTAAACTCGGTCTTTTCAGTCGTGATTTTCACTGAAACACCTGCAATTTGTTGAAATGCTAATTGTAATTGCTGCATAAATGATTGATACAGCATTACTGGTAAAATTTCTGAAAAGCCCAAATGAAATTCCCAATGACGGCTTTGCTGGTGAACAATTACCTTATTGATTTTTCCTTGTTGGATCAACGGATGTTGCCGTTCTTGTTCGCTTAATTGAATCTGATCGATCAACTTTTCAAATAAGTCTTGTGCTTTTTCTGCCACCAAACGAACCTCCTTTAATTTAAAAACGAAACAAACTCGGCTCTTTTCTCTTGTAAGAGTCTTGCCAAGTTAAACATATCTTCTCGAATTTTATTGATCTGAGCAAAAATCCGCCAGAAACATTTGATAAGAAAGAGGCCCTTAGACATTTCTGCCAAGTGCCTCGCCACAGTTTAGTATACTATTTTTCAAAGTGAAATACAATTGCTAGAAAAGACATAACGTCTATGAAACCATATAAAAACTGATTTCATAGACGTTTAAATTATTCTTTTTCTGGATTAAGCAAGATAGTCAAAGTACTTTCAAGTTCTTCCTTACGTACTTCTACCATTTCACCTGTTCGTTTGATCTTCACTTCAACAACACCATCGACCGCTTTTTTCCCAACAGTGATTCGGATCGGACAGCCAATCAAATCAGCATCAGCAAATTTCACTCCTGCACGTTCATTGCGGTCATCCACAAGAACTTCATAGCCAGAAGCAGACATCATTTCTTCCACTTCTTGAGCCAGTTTCGATTGGTATTCATCTTTGACATTCATTTGAACGACATGCAAGTCAAATGGTGAAATTCCGGTTGGCCAATTGATACCATTTTCATCGATATTTTGTTCAACGATCGCTGATAACAGTCGGCTGACGCCAATACCATAACAACCCATGATCACAGGTTTTTCACGACCATTTTCATCTAAGACCGTTGCACCCATCGACTCACTGTAACGTGTACCTAATTTGAATATATGACCTATTTCAATCCCCTTTGTAAATTCTAATAGTCCATTTCCATCAGGTGAAGGGTCCCCTTCTTGAACAAAGCGTAAATCTTCATAACTGATCGGTGTGAAATCACGCCCTGGATTCACATTAGTTAGATGGTAGCCAGTTTCATTTGCTCCAGCAATTGCATTGGCCAAATCCTGAACATGTCGATCAGCGTATAACTTAACTTCTTCAGATAACTCAACTGGTCCAACTGAACCAAAATCAGCACCTAAATATTTACGCGCATCTTCCTCTGTTGCTTCATCTAAGAAATCAACGCCTAAAAAGTTTTTCAATTTGACGTCATTGACTTCATGGTCACCACGAACTAAAACTAACACAGGTTCTTCATCAGCCATGAATAGAACTGACTTGATTATTTTTTGCGCTTCAACATTGAAAAATGCTGCAACTTCTTCGATCGAAGAGACGTTTGGTGTTGCTGTTTTCTCAATTTCTAATTGTGTCTCATGCGATTTTTTTGGTGTATAAAGGCTAGTTGCCATTTCTAAGTTTGCCGCGTAATCACCTTCAGTTGAAAAACAAATCGTATCTTCACCGATGTCAGATATGGCCATAAACTCTTTTGAATCTTTTCCGCCCATTGCACCACCGTCACCGATGATCGCCCGGAAATTCAGACCACAGCGCTCAAAAATAGCTGAGTAAGCTTTCTCATAATCGCGGTAAGATTGATCCAAACTTTCTTCGCTCGAATGGAATGAATAGCCGTCCTTCATAATAAATTCACGGCCTCTCAATAGACCGAAACGTGGACGTTTTTCATCACGATATTTTGTTTGGATTTGATACAGATTTAATGGTAAACGCTTATATGAATTGATTTCGTTACGGATCAGCTCAGTAAATGTTTCTTCATGTGTAGGACCAAGAATCAAGTCACGATCATTACGATCCTTTAATCGATACAAGTTGGGACCGTAAGTTTCATAACGACCAGATTCTTTCCATAATTCAGCTGGTAGTAATGCCGGCATCAACATTTCGACTGCATCGATCTTATCAAATTCTTCACGCATGATTTTCTTCAATTTTTCGAGGACACGATTAGCTAAAGGCAGATAAGAATAAATTCCTGCTGATACTTGGCGGATATAGCCCGCTCTAAGCAGCATTTGATGACTTAACACTTCAGCATCATTTGGTACCTCTCGTAATGTTGGGATTAGCATTTTTGACTGTTTCATCAGAACTCTCCTTTGTTTAAACGAATACCACAAAACTCCTCAAGTAGTCCGTTATAAATTGCAGTTTATTTAATTAAAAGAAAAAACGTTGAATATCATTCCAGGTCACTAACACCATCAATACCATGATAAAACCAAACCCAATAAGTGTTAGTATCCCTTCTTTTTCTTGACTCAAAGGTTTCCCTCTAAGTCCTTCGATAATGTTCAAGACAATTTTACCGCCGTCCAAAGCTGGGATCGGCAATAAATTGATGATTCCTAGATTGACCGACAACATTGCCATCAGCCAGATAACTGTATTCAATCCAGCTTTAGAAGCTTCTGAAGACATTTGGAACATCATGACCGGGCCGCCCAATTTATCCAAACTAAAACCGGTAAACAGTGATTTTAGCGCTTTAAAAATCTGCATAGAACTCTCTAAAGTCGTCTGGAAGCCTCCAGCCAGTTTGTCTGTGAAACTAGTTTTCTTCGGCGGTGTAATGCCGATCATACCAATTTCCTGTTCTCCTGACTTTTGACTTTTAGGTGTGATTGCTACTTCTTTTGTCTTTCCATCAGATTCTACGTCTAGTGTTAATTTTTTTTCAGGACTAGCTTGGATGATTTTTGTAAAATCCTCCCACGTCGAAACTTCTTTGCCATCGATTGCTAAAATTTTGTCATTTGCTTTCAAATCTGCTTTTTGTGCTGGGCTATCTGCCTGAACATCGCCAATCTGATTTGTATTTGTATATGTTACACCGCCCTGCATGAAGACGTATAACGTAAACAAAACAAAAGCTAAAATGAAATTATTCATCGGTCCGGCAAAATTCGTCAACATTCGCTGCCATAATTTAGCTGATTGAAACTGGACATCGACAGGTGCGATCCGTACTTCAGTACCATCTTGCTCAATGATCGTTGCATCATGATTTACTTTATAAGTGATTTCATTTGTTTCGTCACCGTTCACGTAACCTTTGATGAATAATTCTTCCTCTAGATCTGCTTCTAACATTTCCATCGGGATACTGTTTGTCAGCTGAACTTTTTTACTTGTATTGATCTTTACGACTTCTTCCTGTTCATTCAGTTCAACAGAAAGAGTCATCCCGGGGGCTAGCTCAGTTTCATCTTCCCCCATTCCAGCCATTCGAACATACCCGCCGATCGGCAGAATACGAATCGTATAAGCTGTGCCGTCTTTGCCTTGATGAGCAAAAATCTTTGGTCCCATACCTATCGCAAATTCCCGCACTAAAATTCCTGAGCGTTTTGCAAAGAAAAAGTGGCCAAATTCGTGCACAAGGACGAGAATACCAAAGACAATTATAAATGTAATGATCGTTTTCATAAATGACCTTCTTCCTTGATCCATCTTTCTATGATAGTTCTTGTTTTTTTATCGATCGCAATCACTTCTTCTAAAGTGACTTCGGTTGTTTCATTGTACTCGTTCACTGCTCGCTGAACAAAGTGTTCAATCTGCAAGTATGAAATTTTGCCTTCAATGAAAGCCGTCGCAGCGATTTCATTTGCTGCATTATAAACAGTTGGATAAGCGCCGCCTTTTCTCCCTACTTCAAATGCTAATCTCAACATAGGAAAACGCTCAAAATCCATTACTTCAAAATTCAACTGACTGATCTGAGTCAAATCAAATGCTTTTTCATTTTTTATCGGTAAGCGTTTGGGATACGTCAATGCATATTGGATCGGTTCACGCATGTCACTTGGTCCTAATTGAGCTAAGTAAGCACCATCAGTTAGAACGATCATTGAGTGGACAATACTTTCTTTATGTAAAACAACTTTTATTTTATCATAATCTACACCAAATAACCAATGGGCTTCAATAACTTCTAACCCTTTATTCATCATCGTGGAAGAGTCGATCGTGATTTTTTTCCCCATCGACCAGTTTGGGTGCTTTAACGCTTGTTCTAAAGTAACATTTTTTAGACCTTCTCGTGATAGATCCCTAAAACTGCCGCCAGAAGCTGTGATCATCAATTCCTTCAAATTTTCTTTTGGTTGTCCTTCTAAACACTGATAAATGGCTGAATGTTCACTATCTACAGGTAATATTTGCACCTTGTGTTTAGCTGCTGCCTCCATGACCCATTGGCCTGCCATGACCAGAGTTTCTTTATTTGCCAGTGCAATATCTTTTCCTGCTTCTATTGCGGCCATCGTCGGCGCAAGCCCGACGCTTCCTGTGACAGCAGTCAAGACAACATCTACAGAATCTAACGTAGCAGCTTGAACCAAGCCTATTTCTCCTACACCAAATTCAACTGCCGGAAAACGAGAAGCAAGAATTTCTTTGATATCTTCTGAGCCAACCCCGACATATCGAGGATTCAGCTGCTCAATCAAATCTGCGCCCGCCTCCACATTTGAATGAAATGTAAGGGAATCGATTTGAAATAATTCAGGATAAGCTTTGACTACATCAACTGTATTTGAACCGATCGAACCTGTTGCTCCTAGTAATGCTATTTTCTTCATAGTAAAAAGAAAAACTCTGACCAATCAGAGTTTTTCACCTTCCCTTCTTGCTTAGAAATTAAAATAATCCGAATAAATGCATGATTGGAAAAACAAAAAGCAAACTATCAAAACGATCCAAAATCCCGCCATGCCCAGGTAGAATCGTTCCAGAATCTTTTACATCATAATGCCGCTTGATCGATGACTCGACTAAATCACCAAATTGACCAACGATCGAAAAGACCACAGTCATTGCTAACATGATGGGTAAATTATACGTAAATAATTCTTTGTTTGGTGTTAACGTCAAGAATAATAACGCGACAACTGCGGCACTAAGAATGCCGCCCAAAGAACCCTCGATCGTCTTATTAGGTGAAACTTCCGGCCATAATTTTCTTTGACCGAAGCGTTTCCCAATGAAATAAGCGCCGATATCTGTTGCCCAAACCACAAATAATGCATAAAGCAGTACAACAAAGCCCGTAGCTCTTGCATTGACGAAGTTTTGAAAACCAACACCAACATACAAGCTAGTGATCACTGGAAAACCAGCCTGAGAAATAGTATACATATTTTTTGACGCCACAAGGCCGCCTAGTAAAATCATCACTGTAACATAAAACAAAATAAAATTGTCAGCTTTTTCAGATAAAAAGAAAAACCAACGCTCTTTCGGCAACACTAGCAATACTGCACCCAAAGCAGAAAGGATCCCTTCGAAACTAACGATTTCTAACCCCTTCATTCTAAATAACTCGTAAACACCAACCACTGCAAGCACAGCAGCAGCCAATTCGATCACAAAACCTCCGTACCAAATAATTGGAATAAACACAACTAAAGCTACGGCAGCCGTAATAACACGCTGTCTCATTTATTTTCCTCCTCTGTTTCTTTCAGACCGCCAAAACGACGGTTTCTATTCTGGAATGAAGCTAAAGCCATTTCCAATAGTTCTTCATTAAAATCAGGCCATAAAGCATCCGTAAAAAACAATTCACTATAAGCGATCTGCCAAAGTAAAAAGTTACTGATCCTTTCTTCGCCGCTTGTACGAATCAACAATTCAGGATCTCTTAACTCCTCAGTCAAAAAACCTGTCATCAAATGTTGCGCTATAGATTCTTCTGTAATAGCATCTACCTGAAGCTCTCCACTAGCTGCTTGTCCAGCTATTTCTTTTACCGCAGTAACGATCTCAGCTCTTGAGCCGTAATTTAGCGCAAAATTCAAGACCATGCCCGTATTCTCTTTTGTTTGATCGACAGCACGCGTAATAGCGTCTTGTGTGTGTTCTGGTAGAAATTCTTTATAGCCCATCACATGAACTTTTACATTTTCTTTGATCAGCTCCGGTACGAATGTATCAAAAAAGTCAACCGGCAGCTGCATAAGAAAGCTTACTTCATCTGTCGGGCGCTTCCAATTCTCAGTAGAAAAGGCATATAACGTGAGAACCTTGACCCCTAATTTACTCGCATGCTTTGTGATCTTTTTGACGGTGTTCATCCCTTCTTTGTGTCCAGCAATTCTAGGTAAACGACGATTTTGTGCCCAACGGCCATTCCCATCCATAATCACAGCTACATGTTTAGGGATCGCTCCCTCATTATTGAAAGTAAAGTCACTTTCCTGCTGTATATATTTATTCTTTTGTGGAAAAAAACGTAACATATTTTTCCCTCCAATCCAAAAATCTGTCTAGACTATTATAGCAATATCTTTCAGAAAAGCCTATGCAAATGAAAAATTTTTCGAGATTATTTAACAAATTCACTTAATTTACAAAGAAAATCCCCGATTCACCCTCCTATTCCATTACAAAAAGCGTGCAAAGAAAACGGCAAGATCGTTTTCCGTACACGCTTGTTAACTTTTATTCTTCTGACTCTTTCGTTGCTTCCGGTTTAAGATTCCCTTTACTTATACCAATTTGGATAACTGAATCGATAGGAACAAACTCATTATAGTTACTCATTTTTACAACAGTTCCTTTGGTAACAGTTGAATCAACATAATACACTTGATAGGTTATGTTTGCACCCTTTGATTGATACTCATCAAAGAATATCTTTTGAAGATCGCCTTCTACTGTATTATCACGTAGATCCTTGATATAAGGCTTACCAATCGAGTATACAACCTGAATGACAGGCTTATCATCTTTTTCGGTAAACTTACTTCCGATTTCTACTGATTGACTGATAAAATGCCCGTACGGTACCGTGTTGTTATACAATTGTTTCACTTGTACCTGCAGCCCATTCCCTTTATCCGCTGCTTCTTCTGCAGTAAATTGTGAAAAATCGGGTACGATCATCGCTTTTCCTGTAGAGACTGTCACTGTCAGTGTATCTCTCTTGGCAACTTTTGTGTCTTTACCAATGCTTTGAGAGATCACCTTGCCCGCTTCGATTTTATCAGAATCTGCTTCTTCTACTTTTAATGTGATTTCGTTTTTCTTCGTCCATTCCGTGACTTCTTCTTTTGTTTTTCCTGTAAAATCTAGCATGGCAATATTTTTTTCAAAAACCTCTTTGCCTTTTGAGAAATAGACTTTTGCTTTGTCTTTACGTTTATATTCTTCTGCTTTTACATCTTTATTCGTGATCTCAAATTTAATGAAATCTCCTTGTGCTACTTTATCACTGTATTCTTCAATAATCGCTAAATTATCTGCTTTTTGCTCTGTGATCCATTTCTTTGCTTCGCTGATTTTCATTTCTTTAAATTCAGGTAACTGGATCTGCTCTTCCGGATCAGCACCCAAACTAGCATCAACAACTAATTCTTTGCCTTTTTTGATCTTTTTGTTTTTGACCGTTTGATCAATGATCAAATTCGCTGCTTTATCAAAATCATATTTCTGTTCGACTTGAAGTTTCACTCCATTTTCAGCTGTCCATTCACGAACCTCTGATAATTCTTTCCCTTCAAAATCAGGGACTTTTACATGTGTCAACTGATAGTAACCAACATACAATAAAATTACAGCTGCCAAACTTCCCATACCGATTAAAATCAGTTTTGTTCTACGTTTCTTTTTGTACGTTGGATCCGTTTCGATAAACTCATCCGGATTTTGTGACGTAGTCACAGGTTCCGCTTTAGCAACTGGCATTTCTGCTTCTTTTTTTGGTTCATATTTTTTCTTTTTTGTACGCTTCTTGGTGTAGATCACATCATCAGTATTTTCTACTTGTTTAGGTTCTTCTTTTTCATTTGCGGTTTGCTGAATATTTTTTGAAGTAGAATCTACTGTATTTTTAGGCCCAACAAAAGCAGGTGTTGGCTCCTTTTTTGCAGATGATTGTTCTTCGTCATTTTTGATTGCTTTAGTTTTTTTCTGTTCTTTTTGCTTATTTTTATTTTCGCGGGTCTTTTCATAATTCTCACCGCTGAAATTTGATAGAAAATCACTCATATTTTTTTAACACACCTTTTTTCAGGTAGTACGTCTCATCCGACTGGGCAGCAATCTCATTCGAGTGAGTAACTACGATCACACATTTATTATGAACTTTCGCAAGATTTTTGAAAATGTCAACGATCTCTTGCTCCATTCCTTCATCTAAATTTCCGGTTGGCTCATCTGCTAAGATAACATCCACATTCGTCGATAGTGCTCTGGCAATCGCCACACGCTGCTGTTCACCACCTGATAATTGATTGACTAAGCGATCCGCTTTTTCGTGCGTGATCCCAATGTAATCCAGTAGATTATAGGCAACTTCTTTTTGATTTGGCGGTAACTCATTATCTGTGATCGACATGGCAACTAACACATTTTCTAATGCAGTCAAATACGGAACGAGATTATAACTTTGGAAAATAATACTGATATCATCACGGCGGTATTTTTCATAGCCGATTGTTTTGATATCTTTTCCATTCAGCAAAATTTGTCCTTCCTTTGGTGTATCTAATGCACTGATCAATGAAAGAAAGGTCGTTTTTCCAGATCCTGACTGACCTAAAATCGTATAGAATTTTCCCTGTTCAAAAGACACGCTGGTATCTTTCAAAATGAAGCGGCGCTGATCACCATCTTGGTAAAAATAACTAAGCTTTTTTGTTTCTAAAATCGCCATTCTCCTGACCTCCTACATCATTATTTTCTTTGGATTTAATCGTACGATATATAGTAATGGTAAAATTGCTGATAGTAGGACCGTTCCTAAACCAACAACTAAATAGGTCACGATATAGCCAAGCGAGAATTTCACTTCATAGGCATTCATGATGTCATCTGCGGTTAAATCAGCAGTGCCAAGTCCATCCATAACCATAAAAGTATTCATTTGATTATTCGTATTGTTTAAAATATCACTATTCAATAAAGAATCAGAAACCATTTTTCCTAAGAAGTTTCCTGTAATCAATGATAAAACCAATGCGATTCCGCTGATCAACAGCATTTCAATGATTATTTGCCCCATAACATGACTGCGTTTGTCTCCAAGTGACAGGTAAATGCCCAATTCATGCTTACGATCTCTCATAAATAAGAGAACAACCAGTGAAATAATCAATAATGTCGCAATTACAGCAATCCAAACAACATAACCTGAAATTTGTGACATTTTTTTCATGCTCCCGCCGATTTGTTCATACTGATCAGCAGATGCTTTCACTGTATAAAGATTAGGCAACAGCGGTTGAGCTTCTTCTTTAAAAGCATCTACATCTTCCGGACTTTTCAATACATATATTGGTGTATAGTATTCTTCTTCATTTTCACCATCGAACATCTCACTATTTGAGGAAGTTTCTTTCAACTTATCCATGTAGTTTTTATTGATTTCCAACACTGTTTTATTCGGTAAATAAACTGTATTGATCTGTTGTAAAGACATAAATTGCTGATTCATATTTTGTTCAGAATTTTTTTCTTTCTCTTTTTCTTTCATTTCAACAGTCGTTGGTTCAAAAATACCAATGATTTGGATCGGTATGTCCTGCTTGAATAATTCTTTTTCTTCACCATTTTCGGCATAGTCGTAGCCTCTTGAGTCGGCAACCATTTGGTCTCCAACAGAAAGTCCGTTTTCCTCAGCAACTTTTGATGAAATCAAGCCGACATTTTTACCATTTTCGATATCTTCTTGTGTAAATATGTTTCCTTCGATCAGCTTGATTTTCTTTTCTTCTATATCTAAAACTTTATTATAGTTCACACCTTTTAAGGTAAAGCCTTCCATCATACCAAATTCTTCTGACTCTGAAGATACACTTTTCAGATCTTTTGTTTGAACCATAGTCATTGCGCTATAATCATAATATTTTACATAGGGAGATTCTCCAATTTTCTTAATCAAGTCTACCTTGAGTGGTTCAATCTCAACATCTTCTTTCATAAATTCTTCTTGATTGTTTTCATAATCAAGTTGAATCGTTGCCATACCACCAAGTTCTTTTTTTACACTTTTTTCAACATTTTGCGTAGACTGCTGAATTGCAATAGCACCAGCGATAACATTCCCTAATACAAAAATTACAGCAAATAAAATAAGTGATTTTCCCTTTTTTCTTGTCACACTGCATAATGCACGCTTAATAAAATTCATTTTTTCATCTCCTTCAAAAAAATATAGCTGATTACATTATTTCATAACACCGATTGATTAACAAGTTAATTTTTACGTACCACTATTAATCTTTGATTTTTAATAAATTATAAAGTTATATTTTTGAGTTTTTTTTAATTAAATAACAAATGTTCAAAATAAAAATAAATAAACAGCAAAGATATCCTTTTAACATCAGGCATCTTTGCTGTTTTCTATTTTTTCGATTTAGGAAAAAATTTAAACTTCTAACAATTCTTTTTCTTTTTCAGCTGTGATCGTATCGATATTTTTCACACTATCATCTGTCAGCTTTTGCGCTTCTTTTTCTAAATTACGTAATTCGTCTTCAGTGATTTCGTTATTTTTTTGTTGTTTTTTCAAGTCATCGATCGCATCACGACGGATGTTACGAACAGCGATTTTCGCGTTTTCAGCAGCTTTTTTTACATCTTTTGCTAATTCTTTACGTCTTTCTTCAGTCAATTGTGGAATAACTAATCGGATAACCGTTCCATCATTTGTCGGACTGATACCGATATCGCTCGCTTGAATCGCTTTTTCAATATCTTCCAGTGAATTTTTATCAAATGGTGTGATCATCAAAACACGTGCTTCTGGAATATTGATTCCTGCAAGCTGATTGACAGGTGTTGGTGCACCGTAGTAATCAACTTGGATACGATCTAAAAGACTGGCATTCGCACGACCGGCACGAATTTGTCCTAGTTCACGTTGTAAGCTTTGTTCTGCTTTACCCATTTTTTCTTTTGCTGTCGCTAAAATTGTTCCGCTCATTCCTTATTTCCCCCTTACCGTTGTTCCGATATTTTCGCCTAAACATGCACGACGAATATTTCCTGTTTCATTTAGATTGAAAACAACTAATGGAATATCATTGTCCATGCTCAATGAACTTGCTGTTGAGTCCATCACTTGTAGTCCTTTTGAAATAACATCCAAGTGTGTTAATTCTTCAAATTTAACTGCATTTGCATCTACTTTAGGATCTGCTGAGTAGACACCATCAACATTATTTTTTGCCATCAAAATCACATCAGCATCAACTTCTGCTGCACGTAAAGCCGCTGTTGTATCTGTTGAGAAATACGGATTTCCTGTACCACCGGCAAAAATCACGATACGACCTTTTTCTAGATGACGCTCTGCCCGACGGCGGATATACGGTTCTGCAATTTGACGCATTTCGATCGATGTTTGAACACGTGTAGGAACGCCTAGATTCTCCAATGTATCTTGCAGCGCCAACGCATTCATGACTGTTGCAAGCATCCCCATGTAATCGGCTTGCGCGCGTTCCATACCCATTTGCGCACCAATTTGTCCACGCCAGATATTTCCACCGCCGACAACGATCGCCATTTCGATCCCTAATTCATGTACTTCCTTGATCTCTTCTACAATTTCTTTGATTACAGGAGGCTTAATTCCAAACCCATCTTCTCCGGCTAACGCTTCGCCGCTTAACTTCAATACAACTCGTTGATACTTAGGTTTTACCATTTTGATTTCCCTCCACCATTTATCTATCAATAGTTTAACATATTTCGACTATTATTTCTTTTAATTCCTAAAAAAAGGGAGCGCATCTTCATGCGTTCCCGACTGTCTCAAAAGCAGAAACAGAATTATTTTTTGATTTGGCTCATAACTTCGTCCGCAAAGTTATCTTCACGTTTTTCGATTCCTTCACCTACTTCAAAACGAGTGAAAGATTTAACAGTAGCGCCTTTAGATGCTACATATTTTTCAACTGTCATATCAGGATCTTTAACGAATGGTTGATCTACTAATGAAATTTCAGCTTTAAATTTGTTCAAACGGCCGATAACCATTTTTTCAACGATGTTCGCTGGTTTGCCTTCATTTAATGCTTGCTCAGAAAGAATTGCTTTTTCATGATCTAATTCTTCTTGAGGAATTTGTGATTCGTTCACATAACGAGGGTTGATAGCTGCAACATGCATCGCAACGTCTTTCGCAACTTCTTCGTCAGTTGTGCCATCTAAGACTGTCAATACAGCGATACGTCCACCCATGTGTAAGTAAGCGCCGAAAGCAGCATTATCAGCTTTTTCAACTAGCTCAAAACGACGGAAGCTGATTTTTTCACCGATAACAGTTGTTGCTTCTACTAATTCAGACTCGATTGTGCCTTTATCTGTTTTAAGTGCTAAAGCTTCTTCCATAGAAGCTGGTTTGTTTTTCGCGATTTCAGTAGCGATTTTTTTAACTAGGTCTTGGAACATTTCATTTTTAGAAACGAAATCTGTTTCAGAGTTTACTTCAACGATTGCTGCGAAGTTTCCATCTGTTGCAACGTTAGCTAAACCTTCTGCTGCTACACGGTCATTCTTCTTAGCAGCTTTTGCCATACCTTTTTCACGTAGATAATCTACAGCTGCATCCATGTTTCCTTCTACTTCTACTAACGCTCTTTTTGCGTCCATCATACCGACACCAGTCATGTCGCGTAGTTCTTTAACTAATTTTGCTGAAATATCTGCCATTTTCTTGTTCCTCCTAAGTTTTGAAAGCTGAATGAGCTCGATAAGACTCGACTGAAAAATAGAGAAATATGAATGTGATGCTTTTAATCACAGGCAGATTTCATCTTTTTTCTGAGAGTCTAGCTCATGAAGCTAGATAGTTTTAAAAGCGTAACAGGCTCGTTTATCCTTGACTGAAAAATAGGAAAAATTGATTGAGACGCTTTTTGTCTCACTCCATTTTTATCCATTTTCCAAAGCGCTAGCCCATCTTTGTTTAAAAAAAGCTATCTCAAAGGTAAAATCAGGCTTTTGTTCGCCTAGCCTTCAAGACAGCTCTGTAATTTTATATTATTCTGCTGATTCGTTGCTGCCTTCAACAACATCAACGATTTCTTCGATAGAAGTTGCAGCTTCTGGTGCTTCTTCAACGAATGTTTCTTCAACGACTTGATCTTCACCTTGGTTTCCTTCGATGAAAGCATCAGCCATTTTAGCAGTGATCAATTTAACCGCACGAATCGCATCATCATTTGATGGGATTACTACATCGATCTCATCAGGATCACAGTTTGTATCAACCATAGCAACGATCGGGATGTTCAATTTTTGTGCTTCTTGAACAGCAATACGTTCTTTACGAGGATCAACGATGTACATTACATCTGGAATTCTAGGCATATCAGCGATACCGCCTAAGAATTTTTCTAAACGTTCGCGTTGTTTGTTTAAGCCAACAACTTCTTTTTTAGGAAGTACATCAAATGTTCCATCTTCTTCCATTTTGTTGATGTCTTTCAAACGTTTGATACGTTTTTGGATTGTATCCCAGTTAGTTAGAGTTCCACCTAACCAACGGTGGTTAACATAGAACTGACCTGAACGAATCGCTTCGTCTTTGATTGCTTCTTGTGCTTGTTTTTTTGTTCCTACGAATAATGCAACACCGCCGTCTTCAGCAACGTTTTTCATGTAATCGTAAGCAGCATCTACTAATTTAACTGTTTTTTGTAAGTCAATGATGTAGATTCCGTTTCTTTCTGTGAAGATATATTTCTTCATTTTTGGGTTCCAGCGACGAGTTTGGTGACCAAAGTGTACGCCGGCTTCTAGTAATTGTTTCATAGAAATTACTGCCATGATTTGTTTCCTCCAATTGGTTTTTATTTGTTCCCTCTCCTGTTCTCAGCTTTATAAGGAACTACTAAACGCAGCACCGCCTTATAAATCAAACAAGGATGTGGATTTAGTGTTTTCACACCGTTAACTAGTATAACTTACTCTTATAGATATTTCAACAATAAAAAAAGGTTTTTCTGAATTTATGTAAAGACTGCCTCTCACTTGCGTTGACTACAACTCCATTAAAAAGAAGTGACTGAGATATAACATATCTGCTATATTTCAATCACTTCATATTTGAACTTTAGTGCAGTCTCTTTGTTCATCCTATTTTTTAAAGTCAGACGAGCATTACTATAGTAGACTATTCATTATGAGACAATACTACACGATCATTCAACGGTTGGATCTCGCGATTATTATGATCATAGAATTCTTGGAAATCTTTGATTTGTTCAGCAGAAACTTCGACAGGATTTTTAAGCACATACCACTCCACGTTTTCAGAAAGTGGCGGTGTCGTAAGTGAACCTAGGTAATGATAGTAACTTTTATTCTCAGGGAACATTGTTTCGATATCTGTGATCTCACTATCTTTTTGGTTCTTCACGTCATCTAATACTTCTTGGAATCCTTTGTTTTCCTGACCTTTTTCAAAGAAAACACCGATCACCGCAAGTCTTCCATCTTGTGCTTGATTGACAAAGTGAGCTTCCATTGGATAATGCTTGCCATCTACAGTATGCTCACTTTCAGCATGGAAATGGAATTGAGTCAATTCAAAATTTCGTCCATTGATCACAGCTGTACCTGAATCAGTCAATTGAATGCTGTGACCATTATTTTCAGCTTTTGTGATTTTAGCACTATAGTCAAGTGTGATTCCGCCTTTATCAGTCATTTCTACTGATGAAGAAGCCGGAATATCGATCGGCGACTGCATTTTCCCAGCAACCTGCTCCCACTCCTCCTGTGCATCATAGTCAAAATGACCAGCTTCTTTTTTTGTTGTATTTTCTTGTGTGTGTGAAGAGCTTTCGCTTGTTTTTGTTGCAGTTTGTTGACTGCAAGCTGTTACCAATAACAACGACGGTAATACCATCGACATAAGCAACGTTCTTTTCATATTTGTTTCCTTCTTTCAAATTTAGCAAACTTACTTCTATTTATCATCATTATAAAACATAGCTATGCTCTTTTCATCGCTTGCCGGCTAAAGTATTATACTGCTTCTGCGCCAATATTTCAAACAAAAATAACAAGAATTTCTCCTTGTTATTTTATCTTTTTGTTTAAAATTTTTTTCACAAGAAATGATACATCAAAATCCCAGCAGCAATCGCAACATTCAATGATTCTGCTTTTCCGACAATCGGAATATAAACAGACTGATCGACCATTTCCAATAATTCTCTTGAGACCCCTTGTCCTTCATTTCCCATGATCAAAGCATAATTTTCTTGTTTAGGTAATGTCTGATAAGCAACTGCTTCTTTATTTAATTCAGTGCCATAGACAGAAATTCCGTTTTTTTGAAATCCTTCGATTACTTCTGCAAGCGGCAAACGAAAGAGCGGCAAATGATAATTACTGCCCTGCATCGCCCGAAGAACTTTTGTATTATAAATATCTGCACAACCAGAGCCTAGGACAACGCCAGTCAGCCCAGCAGCATCTGCTGTGCGGATCATCGTACCCACATTTCCAGGATCTTGAACATTATCTAACAATAGCCAACGCCCATGATGAGACATCCCTTGTTCCTGATCCGGCATCTTAACAACTGCTACCATCCCTTGAGGTGTCGGTACTTCAGAAAGAGAACTTAAAATTTCTTCTGTCACGAAAATAAAGCGTTCATCTTCATGTAAAGCAATCCACTCAGCCCATTCCTCCAAACCACGCTGATTGATCAAAATCCACTCGACTTCAGCATGTACCTTGATTGCTTCTTCGACCAGATGAAAACCTTCGATCAAATAGCGTTGTTGCGCTTCACGATGTTTTTTTATTCTTAATTTTTTTAATTCTTTTATCATTGTATTTTTGCTGGACAAAATTTCTTTCATTTTTACACCTCACCAGCATTTATTATACCATGACTATTTCACCTCAAACAATCACTACTTTACTTGTCAGATAATCAAAAAAACGCTATCATTGATAGTAAGTTAAAAGCGAGGTGCACACTTATGAGAAAAGTACGCATGAATGTTCAAGGCAGAGTCCAGGGTGTAGGTTTTCGCTATATGACTAAGCTTGCTGCAGATGAGCTTGGTATAGCAGGAACCGTCCGAAATGAAGACGATGGTTCTGTTTCAATAGAAGCATTCGGCACAGATGAAAAAATGGCTGAATTCATACAAAGAGTCAAAGACTCACCTAGTCCTGCTGGGCGAGTAACTTATGTTGATCTACAAGACGACCCATTACTCGAAGAATATTCTTCTTTTAAAGTCACTAACTAGTCGAAAGCAATTATGAAGGATCCTACTCAGACTTGAGGCGGATTCTTCTATTTTTTATTGAAAAAAAACGCTTTTTCAAGTATAGTTAGACATGTGCAAATTTTTTAGAAAAGGACAGAGTGAAATGCAAAAATTAAATAAGTGGCTACTGGGTTCCGGCCTATTCACCTTGGTATTGTTTTTATCAGGCTGTGTAAAAACTGGATCTGATGGTCAACCAACAGGCGAAGGAATCATTTATAACTTCCTAGTAAAACCAATGAGCAGCGCCATTACATATCTTGTTGATAATTTCAACTGGAACTACGGCTGGGCCATTATCTTCATCACGATCATAGTACGACTGGTCATCATGCCTTTAGGCTTGAGCCAATCGAAAAAAAGTATGATCCAAACAGAAAAAATGCAAGCGATCAAGCCTCAACTTGATGCTGCACAAGCAAAATTAAAAGAAGCGACCACTCGAGAAGAACAAATGCAGGCCCAAGCAGAATTACAATCTGTCTATAAAGAAAACAACATGAGTATGATGGGCGGTATCGGCTGTCTACCATTATTGATCCAAATGCCGATTTTCTCTGCCTTATTCTTTGCAGCTCGTTATACGAAAGGTATCAGTGAAGCTAGCTTCCTTGGTGTCAATCTTGGTCAACCAAGTATGATCTTCGTTATTTTAGCCGGAGTTGCTTACTTACTACAAGGTTATCTTTCAACGATCGGTATTCCGGAAGAACAAAAGAAAACGATGAAATCTATGTTGATCGTTTCACCTTTGATGATCGTCTTTATGTCTATCAGCTCGCCAGCAGGCGTTACGCTATATTGGGTAGTCGGCGGTATTTTCACTTGTATCCAAACATTTATTACAAACATATTATTAAAACCAAGAATCAAAGCGCAGGTTGCGGAGGAATTGAAAAAGAATCCGCCTAAACAAGTGGTAACACCTAGAAAAGATGTTACTCCAGCTGATTTGAAACCAGCAGAAAAAACACCTACGAAAACAACTAGCTCACCTAAAGGTCGAAACGCTGGTAAACAAAATAGAAAATAAGAAAAGGACTGAGACCTAACTTTTAGAGTTAGGTCTCAGTCCTTTTTAAAACAAATAGACAGCAAAAGCAGAAATACTCTTTTGAGGATCCGCTTCAACTTCCACTTTATTCGTTACTTGTGATACCATTTAAAAATAAATCCACAACTTGATCAATCGTCAATGTTGTTGTTCGCTGCTCTGCTTTGATGTATGGTGATAATGTATTCAAGAAATGAGTTGTTGCTATTTCAGGAGATACTCCGGAACGTATCGGAAAATCACTTGTTTTAAACAGACGGAGCAACGGCTCTTTATAGGATTGATTCCAAAGCATAAATAATTTATATTGGGTTTCTTCCATCAATTTTGTATTAAAATCATGCATCATCAAATCAAAATCAAATGGATGTTTTGTTTTTAAGCACTCAGCAAATCTTTTTAATTTGCTAACCGTATCCAGTTTCTGGTCCTCCACTATCACAACTAATTCTTCATTTACATCACTTAATAAGGTCTCAATGACACCGATATAGACTTCTTCTTTATTTTTAAAATGATGATACAAATTAGGTTGCGTCACTTCGGCCAACTGCGCAATTTGTCTTGTAGATGTCCCTAAATAACCATTATCCATGAACAATCTAGTTGCTACTTGAATGATTCGATCTCTCGTGTTTACTATTTCTTTTTCCATTTACATTGCCACCTATAATTGATATGACTCTTATTTTAACAGAAATAATTGAAGAAAAACATATCAGCTAGCTTTCTTTTTAGATAAAAGAAATAAATCATACAAACAAAAGAGTGAAATCAGCAATAAACAAATCATAACGGTCGTAATGATCATTGGGTAGGCACCATTCCAGCCATCTGCTGAACGATGCTTCACTAATATACCGTAATACGCCCAAAGTGTAGCTATTCCATAAGCGATATCTCTATTCTTGATAACTGTTGCGCCAATGATCACCACACCAACAAGTAAAATGACTATTGTCCACACTTGCTGATAGTCTTGTAAAAAAGCAATATTTTTATCAACTAAAAAGGCAGTGATATTCGCAATCGTTGCAATCGTGATCCAGCCAAAGTACACGCTAAATGGCAAACGTATAAAAAAGTAATCGCCCTTAGTCAAAGACATCATCGCTAGCATTCTGTTGCAATAAATCAAGGTGATCAATAATCCCAACATAATAAAAATAGTGATATTGATATATAAATATTGCCAAGCAACTAACCAAAGACTATTCAAAACTGAAGAAATAATAAAGACTATACGTATTTTTTGCGCTATCTGTCTATCGGCTAAAATCGACCCATTTTTTGGTTTTATCCATTGATATACAACAAAGGCACCCAGTAGTAAGTAAATAACTGACCAAATCGAAAACGTAAGTCCTGCTGGAGCAAACAAATTTGAATAACTATCTGAGACTTCCTGTGTCGTCATTCCATTCATCGGCAATAAGACCGCAGCAGCATTCACGCCGATCATTACAACATAGATGATCGGTACTAGCCACTGATACAACTCTTTTTTCATCTGGTTCATGTTAACTCCTCCTTCTTTATAATCCTTTCTTTCCAATAAAAGGGACAAACTTTGGTGTTTTTGCTGCATATGCTAAAAAGTCAGGACGTTCTTTATATTTTTTTTCAAGCAAAGGTACACCCGAAACAAATAATAATAATAAGGTGATCGTCAAAGGCCCAATGATCCCCCAAACATTTCGCACTTCATTCAAACTGATCAAAAAGATGCCCCACCAGCTAAGTGCTTCACCAAAATAATTTGGGTGTCGAGTCAACGACCATAAACCAGTTGTCAATAACTTTCCATGATTCGTTTTATCCTGTTTAAATTTTGCTAATTCATAATCACCGATCACCTCAAAACCAAAGCCAAGTAACCAAATAACGATTCCAGCTCCGTTCCACCAGTAAAATGAATTGGAAGATCCTGTAACGACCAATAAAATCGGTAATGATACGACCATCAGCAACACACCTTGTAATACAAAAACATTCAAGTAAGCTTTCAATTTGGCAAAATGTGTGCCCCAACGTTTACGCATATTTACATAGCGATAATCTTCCGGCTTACCAATATTTCTTTTCGCTAGGTGAAGAAACAAGCGAATCCCCCAAACTGCAACTAAACTTACGATGATCGTACTTACTTTTGTTTTATTCGGCATGATCAAATAACCTGTTAGTGCAACGATGACAAAACCGATTCCCCATGCTAAATCCACAATCGAATTATTTTTCAAATATTGTGCCCAAAAGAACAATGCCGTGAAGTAAACAAATAGTACCCCACTTATGATCCAAATCGTCATTCTAATTTCCTCCTTTATCTGCTAATTCAACTGCTACTGCAACACAACCTTGTCCTGCACTTAACGCAACAACTGAAGAAATATCCATGATATAACTTGCTGGCAAACTAAATTCTGTCTCTAATTTTTTGCCCCAAACCTCAGCTTTTTCAAAAGAATCGGCATGAAGGACGGAATAGCTTTTTATCCCTTGAGACTTATGCATCATTTTTAGCTTTTTGAAAATTTTTCGTTCATTTCCTTCTAAACTAAACGAAAAGTCACTGAGCTTCCCTTCGCCTTCTTTACTTAAACTAACGATTGGCTTTACATTTATTTTTTTCGCTGCTCTCCCTGCGATTTGCGGAATTCTTCCCGAATCAATCATCGGATTCAAGTCATCAACACTCACTAAAATGTTTATATGCGCCCGCTTCGCCTTGATTCGTTCAACGATCGTTTCAAAAGCCAATCCCTCTTTGATCCACTCATTTGCTTTCATCACCAAAAGTCCTTCGGCACCTGAATTGAGTCTAGAATCGATCACTTCGATACGAGCTTGTGATGTCGTTCTTTTTACCGCCTGTTTCACCGCTTGATAAGTTCCACTCAATTTGTCCGCTACAGTAATGACAATGATCGAATCGTACTTATTTTCTAAAAACGAAAAGAGGTTTTCAACAGTTCTTACCGCGGGCTGTGCACTTGTTGCACGTTGGTGCTGCTTTTTCATCAAAGTGAAAAGATGTTGATTTTGAATCGTCACTTTATCGATATAGCTCGTTTCACCTAATAAAATATTCATGGGTAAAACATGGATTTGTTCTTCCAACAAATAATCCGCAGGCAAATCTGCAATCGAATCAGTGACTAGAGCAATAGAAGCTTTTTTATCCTGACTGATTTGATACTGTAATAGCATATCATCTGCCTTTTGTTGTCGCACATCTCCAATTTCACCGACTATTTCCAAAACCTTAGCAGGTTGATTCGAATGAATATGAATTCTTGCCTTGCTACGATTGACCGCCACGATCAATGAATCTCCCAGATGTTTGATTTTATCTTGGATTTCTTGCTTTGTTAAAGCAACTTGATCTAAAAGGATTTCGGTACAATAACGATAGGCTGGTTCTTCCGTGTCAGGGTGTGTCATAGTTTGAAATGCTGGATTAGATGGCGTTTCAACACTTACTACATGCTGACTTCCATTTTTTTTATCGATAAAGGCTTGCGTGAATCCTTTGATAAAGACGTAAAATCCTTGTGCACCAGCATCTACGACTTGGTTCTTTTTTAGCACCTTTAGCTGCTCTGTCGTATTCTCCAACGCTTCTTTTGCAGCAGTAAGTGCTTTAGATAATTTCATTTCAAGCGTCGATCTTTGCTCACCTTCGTTTAATGCTTCTGCCCATGAACGCATTACTGTAATGATCGTTCCCTCTACAGGATTTTCAATTGCTTGGTACGCCTCACTAATAGCAGATTTCATACTACTCACAAGACTTTTCACCGAATTTTTTTCCTCTGAATCCAATAAATGGGTGTAGATCCCATTAAAATATTGTGCAAAAATAATACCGGAATTTCCTCTAGCTCCAACCAAAGCAGCATCAGCAACTTTTTCAAAAACATCAAGAACTGATTGTGATTCTTCATGAGTTACTTCTAGTATCGATTGCATCAATGATGCTAAATTACTGCCGGTATCTCCATCTGATACTGGAAAAACATTGATTTGATTTAACTCCTTTTTCTCGTTAATCAATTGAATTGCCCCTTGTTGAAAGGCAAATAATAATTCTTGATGATCGATCATTTGATTAACCGTTTCCTTTTCCATGGGTATATTACCTCCAGTTGAAATGTTCGGCAAGATAAACAGTGATACCACAAGTTGTCGCTGTTACAAACATTCCCCAAATTAGATCAATGATGGTTATAATGCCTGGCCAGTTCTTCAACGTTGCTAGATTTGTTAAATCATACGTTCCGTAACAAACTAAGCCAAATAAGGCACCAGCTCCAATCGCAAAAAGCAAACTTTCCTTTTCGATCGCTGGTTGGATGACAAAAAATAGTACAGCAATAACATAAATGAGATAAAATAGTACAGCTGGTAAAATTTTAGTCTGTCCCATTAGATCGCCTAAATAATTTTGATACATTTTCTTAGAAATCAAAAATAGCCAGATAAAATCAAGAATCAAAAAAACTAAAGCGGTGGTACCAAAAAGTTTAAATGAAAAATTCATGTATGTTCCCTCCTAAAATAAAAAATGATACGATTACCTTATCAATTGATAAGGTAATCGTATCATGCTTAAAAAAATTAGAAAACTATTTTGCTCATGAAAGAAGAACAGGCACTAATAGGGAAGTCTTTTTCACTTTTTATATTATTTTACGATCAATAAATCTAAACTTGCTAAAGATAAAGCCATTTTAGCAATACGATTCAGTTCATTCAAACGATTTGTTTTTACACGCTCATCTTCGACCATTACCATGGTTTCATCAAAATAACGCTCGATCAATGGACGTAGATCAACTAACGCTTGATAATTTTCGGCCATCGTCTTGTCTTTAAAGCCAGCTTCAACAGCATTGACCGCCTTGTTCAGCTCTTTTTCAGCATCATTTTCAAACAAGGTCACATCTACTTCTGCTGATTGATCTTGTCCTTTTTTGGCTAAATTGATGACACGAGTCAACGCTTCGATCGATGGTCTAAATTCTTTATCCAACAAATGATTTTTGATGATCGCTGCTGATGAAAAAAGTTTCGTTAAGTCTTTTTGTTCTGCTGAAATCACAGCATCGATCACATCATGACGTACATCTTTCGTCAATAATAATTGACGCAAACGAGCTTTGACGAAGTCGATAACTTCTGCTTGTCCACTGTTCAATTGAATACCATATTTTCTGTCATCTGCATTGATCGCAGCATCGATCTCTCTTTGTAATTGATCAAGCGGAAATCTCCAGTTCTTGTTTTCAATAATGCGGATCACACCATACGTTTGACGACGTAGCGCATACGGATCATTCGAACCGCTAGGGATCATTCCCACAGCAAAGAATGAAAAGACGCTATCTAACTTGTCTGCAATCGCTAAGACTGCACCAATATCAGAAACAGGCAAGTCACCTTCACTTGAAGTCGGCATATAATGCTCTTTGATCGCTTGGGCCACTGCAGGAGTTTCTCCTTGAAGTAAGGCATATTTTTCTCCCATGATTCCTTGTAGTTCAGGGAATTCACCCACCATGTTAGTGACTAAATCAAATTTATAGATCTCAGAAGCACGTTTCAACTCTGTCAATTCATTTTCAGAAAGACCAACTTCTTTACCGATCACTTGTCCGATAAGACCCACACGCTGCATTTTTTCATAAATCGTTCCAATTTTCTCGTGGAAGGTCACGTGTTTCAATTTATCGACACACTCTTCGATCGTTAATTTCTTGTCTTCGCTATAGAAAAATTCAGCATCCTCCAAGCGAGCAATCAACACTTTTTCATTCCCTTTGATGACGTTTTCAAGGTGTACATCATTTCCATTTCGAACTGAAATAAAATGCGGCAATAACATCCCTTGATCGTTACGTACCTCAAAATATCGTTGATGCTCTTTCATTGATGTCACTAAAACTTCATCTGGTACAGACAAATACTTTTCATCAAAACCACCAACAAAAGCTGTTGGATACTCAACTAGATTGGTTACCTCTTCTAGTAATTTTCCATCTAAATCTAAGGTCCAATGATTTTTTTCTGCTAATTGTTCAGCTTGGGCAACAATCATCGCTTTTCTTTCTGCTGGATCGACGATCACATACTGCTCTTTCAGTTTCGCTTCATATTCTTTAGAGTGCATTATTGTCACATCATCACCTAAAAAGCGATGGCCACGCGATTGATTACTTGTCTCCACATCCAAAACAGAAAAAGGAATGATCTCGTCTCCTAAGAGTGCAACCAACCAATGGATCGGACGAATATATTCAAAATCATAGTTTGCCCAATGCATCGTTACAGGAAATGTCAGACTTGTGATCACATCTTTTAATCCACTTAATACATCAATCGTTTTTTGGCCATGATTATGCTTTGTGACATATACGTATTCTACTCCATTCAATTCCTTGAACGTAATCGCGTCTGTTGTTAGTCCTTGCCCTCTAACGAAACCTTCGGCAGCCTTACTCCAATTTCCCTGATCATCTTGAGCAATTTTTCTTGCTGGTCCTTTGACTTCTTCCTGTGTGTCTTCTTGTTGTTCAGGTAATTGAGTGACACGAACAGCTAAACGACGAGGCGTTGAGAAACTTTGAACTGTTTCATACGCTAAATTATTTTCTTCTAAAAATTTCACTACTTTTTGTTCTAATTGTAAACGGCTTGGAGTGACAATATGTGCTGGGATTTCTTCCAATCCAATTTCGAGTAATAGATCTTTCGCCATATTAGTTTGCCTCCTTCGTAACTTGTTCTTCTTTATTCAATAATGGGAATCCTAATTTCTCACGCTCTGCAACAAAAATCTTCGCTACTGCACGTGCCATATTTCTAATACGTGCAAGATATCCTGCACGTTCAGTCACGGACACCGCCCCGCGAGCATCCAGTAAATTAAAGGTATGACTGCATTTTAAAATATAATCATATGCTGGATGTACTAAATTTTCATCGATACAGCGTTTAGCTTCTTTTTCAAATTTATCAAAGTTTTCTAACAGCATCTCTTGGTCACTGATTTCAAATGAGTATTTTGAATGCTCGTATTCAGGCTGATTGAAAATTTCACCATATTTTACGCCATTGGTCCACTCTAGATCATACACACTTTCAACTTCCTGAATATAAGAAGCTAGTCGTTCGATCCCATAAGTGATCTCAGATGTCACCGGATGACAAGCTAACCCGCCCACTTGTTGGAAATAGGTAAACTGAGTGATCTCCATACCGTCAAGCCAAACTTCCCAGCCCAGACCAGCACAGCCCATTGAAGGGTTTTCCCAGTTGTCTTCCACAAAACGAATATCGTGAGCTAACGGATCGATTCCGAGCAATTCTAAACTTTCTAGATACAGTTCCTGGATATTTTCTGGTGAAGGTTTCATCACCACTTGAAACTGATGATGTTGATAAAGTCTATTAGGATTCTCTCCATAACGACCGTCAGCAGGACGACGTGACGGTTCAACATAAGCCGCATTCCAAGGTTCAGGTCCGATCGCTCGTAAAAAAGTATACGGACTCATCGTTCCCGCTCCTTTTTCCGTATCATAGGACTGCATGAGCATACAGCCATTTGACGACCAAAATTTTTGTAACGTTAAAATCATATCTTGCACAGTAAGTTTCTTCTCCATTGAGATCCTCCTTAATATAAAAGCGGAACAGGCTTGCCCAGCTCTGACAGAAAAATAGGAACTATTGATTGAGATGCTCTTTATCTCACTCAATAGTTATCTTTTTCCCGAAGAGCTAGCCTGTGCAGCTGGATAACTATAAAAGCGGAACAAATCGTTTAATCCTGTAGAAAATTAGGAAATTGACTTTGAGGTGCTTTTTACCTCACTGACAATTTATCTATTTTCCTAAGGATTGATTTGTGCAGCTGGATAACTATAATGATCAACACTTTCTTCGAAAGTCTTGTACTGTTCTACATCAGTTCATTTCATTCACTGTGTTTCTCAGCAAAAGCGGAACAAGCCGTTCAGTTTTGACAAAAAAATAGGAAAAATAAAATGTAGTGCTTTTTGCCACAATTTATTTTTATCTTTTTTCCGAAAAACTGGCTTGTGCAGCTAGATAACATTTAAAAGCGGAATGAGCCTGTTTAGTCTCGACAAGAAAATAGGAAAACATGACTGAGGCGTTTTTTGCCTCATTCAGGTTTTATCTTTTTCTCGAGAGACTGGCTCATGTAGCTAGATAACAATAATGATCAACACTTTCTTCGAGAGTCTTGTAATCTTCAACATCAGTTCATTTCATTCACTGTGTTTCTCAGTAAATCAAAAAAGTCCCTATGTCTCTAAGAGACATAGGGACGAATAATCGCGGTTCCACCCTACTTCCGGCATTTGCCGACAGCTTTATTTATCATACTCAAAAGCGCCCTTCAAAAGCTGCTAGTATCTGGCTCACACTCTCCCAGACTCGCTAAACAAGCAAATCTTTTTACTCCTCTTTATCAATGTACGTATTTAATTCTTCTTTATCATAATCTTTACGGCGTAAGTTGTCAAATGATTTTGTTATAGTATCAAAGAATAAACCGAAAAATTCTCAACGATCAATCGTTTAACTGTTCATCTAATTTATCGTTGTCTTTTCTTTTTGGGATACGTAAAGTATCTTCCCAGTTTTTCATTTGATCAATAAATTTCTTGCTCTTTAAATGAATTCCTACATATTCATCGTACAATTCATCGATCATTTGTCGAATCGCTGTTTTTGTTTCAGCTTTTACATTGATATCTTGGACTTTATCATAGGAAATTGCGGAAAACAAACGAACAAAGTGAACCGCTCTAGGATCTGCATGATAACGATGCTCGTCTAACTGCCAATGACGTTCACAAAGAACACCACTATACTTTGATGAATAATCAAATTTCCCTCTTGTTTCCTGGCAAACTGCACAATGTGACCACTCAGGAGTGATACCAAAACGATGGAGCAACTGGATCTCAAAAATGTTGGTGATGATTTCTGCATCTTTCCCATCATTTAGCAAAGTTAGCGCCTGAACAGTGAAATGATACAAGTTAGGATCATATACGCGATCTTCGATAGCCGCATCTACTAAATTTAAGATGTACGTTGCATAGGCATTGATAAAAATATCTTCCTGAATTTTCCGAAATGGTGCAACTTCTTTACTGCCATTTAGAAAAGATAGTCCTTCTTCTCTAAAATCCCCAATATAAACAGCTTCTGTAAATGGTAAAATAGCAGGAGTGATCGGATTGTTCTTCCGATGTGCTCCTTTTACAAAGAACATCAATTTGCCAAATGACTCTGTGAAAATCTTGACTAATTTATCTTTTTCTTTGTAATCCTTCGTAAAAAGAATAATTCCTTTTGTTTCACCTAATGTCATCTTCAAACCTCCGTTCTCGCATATCTTAAGAAAAGAGACCGGGACAAAACCAAAAAACAGTTTTGTTTCGATCTCTAAACCTGAATAAAAGTTGAGAAAAAAGCATCTCTTTCAGAAATAAATCCTTTTCTCTCCTCCTCTTTCCTTCATTAATAATCGTCTTTACGGTACCCAAAATCCTGCAAATGAACTTTTTTATCGCGCCAATCTTTTTGCACTTTTACCCAAAGCTCTAAATAGACCTTATCATCCAGTAAGTGTTCGATATCTTGCCGCGCTTTTGTACCGATTTGCTTCAGCATTTTACCACCTTTACCTATGATGATGCCTTTTTGACTATCTCGTTCAACAATGATCGTCGCTTGGATATGGACTTTATCGTTCTCATCGCGTTTCATCGAATCAACAACTACTGCAACTGAATGAGGAATTTCATCTCGAGTCAAAAGCAAAACTTTTTCACGAACTAATTCAGAAACAATAAAATATTCCGGGTGATCTGTCACTTGATCGTCTGGGAAATATTGCGGACCTTCGGGCATTTGAGAAACTAAAACATCCATCAAACGATCGACATTATTTCCTTCTGTGGCAGAAATTGGCACAACTTCAGTAAATGTCATTTGACTTGTATAATCTTCGATGATTCCCAGCAATTGATCTGGATGAACCGTATCGATTTTATTGATGACCAAATAAACAGGACTGTTCATCGTTTTCAGACGCTCGATGATAAAATCATCACCTTTACCTCTTTTTTGATCTGCACTGATCATAAACAAAGTTGCATCTACTTCACGTAATGCACTGTAGGCAGTCTCTACCATAAAATCCCCCAAACGATGTTTGGGTTTATGAATTCCTGGTGTATCAATAAAAACGATTTGCGCTTCAGGAACCGTATAGATTCCTTGAATTTTATTTCTCGTTGTTTGTGCCTTATCACTCATGATCGCAATTTTTTGTCCGACGATACGATTCAATAAAGTAGATTTCCCGACATTTGGTCTTCCTACAATAGCCACAAATCCAGATTTATGTGCTTCTGTCATTATTTCTCTCCTCTATAAAAAGTCTTTAATTATTTGCCATATTTTTGGAACAAACAAAAGTAATCCTACGATAACAGCAAAGCCGCTAGTTAACAAGACCGCTCCAGCAGCCATATCTTTGATCTTTTTCCCGATTGGATGAAAATGAAAATCCGTAAACATATCGACAACATTTTCAAAGACCGTATTGATGATTTCAACCACTAGTACAAGAAAAATTACCAGAAGTAGCCATAACCATTCTGCTATCGACAGTCCAAAAACAAATCCGATAACAACAGCTATGATTCCCATCAATACATGAGTGCGCATATTTCTTTCTTCTTTAAAAACCGTTTTGATCCCTTGAAGAGCAAACTCCAGCGAAGCAATAAAATGTTTATTTTTCTCTGTTTGTTTATCTTTTGAGTCCATAGGCATCTAAAATCTCTTTCTGTAAACCAAACATTTCCTTCTCGTCTTCTGGCTCCATGTGATCATACCCATTCAAATGAAGAAAACCATGCACCGCTAAAAAACCTAGCTCCCGTTCAAAAGTATGTCCATATTCTGCTGCTTGTTCTGCTGCTCTTTCAGTAGAAATCATCAGATCGCCTAGATTCCTAGGGAAAATATCGTCTTCGTCTTCAAAGATGATCTGCAGTTCATCTTCTCCCGCTTCTTCCAAAGCAAAACTGATCACATCCGTTGGTACATCTTTTCCTCTATAATCTCTGTTGATCACTTGAATGCCCGCATTATCCATAAAAGTTACGGAAATCTCAGTATCATCCGAAATTTCAAGAAAATCAGCTGCAAACTGTAGCAAATCCTCAACTTCTTTTAAATGTAGTTCTGACACGCTTTTTGTTTCATCAATGAACGTTATATCCATTAGTCATCTCTCTTTTCTTGTTCATCTTTCATTTTTTCCGCCTCTGATTTCATTTTCGGATATTTGATCCTTGAATGGAATGTGCTGCATAAGCCACTGACTAATGACTTCTCGACGATTCTGATTTCTTTCATCGTCAATCCGCAATCATCCAACTGGCCATCTGAGATCCTGTCTTGAATCACATTGTGCACAAACGCTTGGATTTTCTCATTTGTCGGATGATCCATTGCACGTACTGCAGCTTCACAAGTATCTGCGATGCTGACGATCCCAGCTTCTCTTGTTTGCGGCTTAGGACCTGGATAACGGAAATCTTCTTCAGCAATTTCCGGATTTCGTTCTTTAGCTTTTACATAGAAAAATTTCATCAATGTAGTCCCATGATGCTGACGGCAAATATCGATCACCATTTCAGGCATATGATATTCTTCTAAAATTTTTGCACCATCAATGACATGACCAAAAATAATCTGCTTGCTGTCTTCCGGTAGTAGAAAATTATGCGGGTTTTCAGCTCCGGCAGGTAAATTTTCAACAAAGAAATTAGCATGTTTGATCTTTCCAATATCATGATAATAGCAAGCAACACGCGTCAATAATGATCGCCCGCCGATTTCAGCGACCGCATTAGCACTCAAACTAGCAACCATCATACTATGATGATACGTTCCTGGCGCCTCTTCAAGCAATCGTTTCAACAACGGATGATTTGGATTACTCAACTCATTCAAGATGATCATACTATCATCAGTCACAAGCAACTCGATATATGGATGAAGACCCATAGTAGCAAGGAAAGATAATACCGTTCCAGCTAATGCACAAATCATCATTGTCCAAGATTTTCCATCAAACAAACTCATTCCTTGATAAACGATCAAGACAAAGTCTAAGCAAATAGGAAAAATAATCACCCAAAATACAGCTACCATACCTTGTTCACTGATCCGTGTGCGTTTAACGACCGTTGCAAGCAGACCAGAAAATAGATAGCTGACAATGATGATCGTCAGAGAATTGGTCCCAATAGAATTATAGAAAACAAACAATGCAAAGATTACTTGAAAAATAGCAGCAAGAATCCCTGCTCTACGGTTAACAAAGTAATTCAACACCAATGGCGTGAAGGCCGCTGGGAAAAATAATGATACGTAAGCCATTTGTTCTGTCTGAAAAATTTGGAAGAACTTCATAAGCAATACACTTAGCGACATAGCTGCTACATAAAACAAAATAAAGTGACGGCGTTTGCCTTCTTCTGTTACTTGCTTTGTAAAGAAAATCAAAACAAGTACTTGCAAAACGATCGCTAAGCCCAGAGCGACCATTGGAAATACTGAAGTACTTTGATTTGTCATCCCCAAAAGTTCAAGTTTCTCCATCGCCTTACTGTCGATCTGCGTTCCTTCACGAACAATGATCTCTCCTTGATAGATCATTGCAGGCGGAACGGCATCCATTGCATTTTGACGCATTTCTTTTGTTTTTTTATCATTTGCAAAATCATTTGCAACAATTCCTTCATTGACAAGATAACGAATTTCCTGCTGCATCACACTGGTCACATCAAGAAACTGGATTTTTTCGATCGCACTTTGGCGAATACTCTCCAAATCAGCTTCACGAACATGATCTTTCATTTTATCATCAATGATTTTCAAGCTTTCTGTTTTTACTTGTTGAATTTGAGTCGCATCTAAAGAAAAGATATTTTGATAAAAGACATTTGGAAATTTTTGATAGAAAGCCACTTCATCTTGATCTAGCTGTTCAAATTGAGATTTTAAGTTGGCTACCCTTTCCTCAATGGTTGGTTTCGGAATGGTTTCATCTTTTTTAGCTTTTGCCTTTTTCTCTTCATAATCCTTATCTGTTTTTTCATTTGCAGTAGTGATCAGCTTAAAGAGCTTTTCAATTCGTTTATGCTGAATACCAGCAGTCTCTTCCTGATAAATATATTCTGGAGTGACTGCTTCTGCTGCTAATTTTTTCTTTTGCTCTGTCTCATAGGTATTTTCAACGTTTTTATTGGCGCGAATTGTGTTTTCAGCTAGTTGTCCTTCTTTGATTTCAACTTTTTTCTGATGAACACTGCCAAGCATAATCACAAATAAGAAACAGGAAAAAACCAATAATAAAATTGGAATAAACGCTTTTCCTAACTTATCACGTAATTTTATTAATGAATACTTCAACGGAATTCTCACTCCTTTCCGTGGACGATCTTTACTGTTGATTTTCCTTTTCGTACGCTCGAATGATCTGAGCTACTACTGGGTGTCTAACAACATCCCCTGCATCAAAATGAACAAACGAGATTTTTTCGATCGAACGCAATGTTTTCTCAGCATTGATCAGTCCGCTTGTTACACCTTTTGGTAAATCTATCTGGCTTGCATCTCCATTGACGATCATTCTTGAATTAAAGCCCAATCTCGTCAAAAACATCTTCATTTGGGCAACTGTTGTGTTTTGCGCCTCATCTAATATAACAAACGCATCATCCAACGTACGTCCACGCATATAAGCTAAAGGCGCAATTTCGATCACGCCGCGCTCCATCAAACGATTTGTATGGTCCATCCCAAAAATCTGGTATAACGCGTCATAAACTGGGCGTAAATATGGATCGACCTTCTCTTTCAAGTCGCCAGGTAAAAAACCTAAACTTTCACCCGCTTCAACAGCTGGTCTAGTTAAAATGATTTTTTGTACCTCACCTTTTTTTAAGGCTGACACTGCCATAACAACTGCTAGAAACGTTTTACCTGTCCCAGCAGGACCAATTCCAAAAATAACATCATGCTTTCTTATTGCATCCACATACTTTTTCTGGCCAATATTTTTAATACGGATCGCACGCCCGTGATGATCTTTAATGATCTCTTCTTCATACATTGCAACAAATGAATCAAGATCTCCCGCTCTAGCCATTTTTAGGGCTGATACGACATCTGGCGTACTGATTTTGATTCCACGCTGAATCAACACTTTTAATGTACGGATTACTGATGCAATCAATTGGACTTCGGTTTCTTCCCCGATCAATTGTATCGTTTCTCCTCTAGTATTGATCGTTATCGCTGAATTTTCTTCTAAAAATTTTATATGTTTATCGTGGGTTCCTAAAAGCATACTCACATCATCAGAATCTGTTAATTTTAATTCCAACGATATTGACTGATTTTCTGTCAAAAAACGCCCAGCTCCTTTATTTTTTCGTTCTCTACAATCATACCACACAATTTATTTATTAAAAAGAAGTCATCACTTTCTTATGTACATTAGGACAAAAAAACCAACGGATATCCGCTGGTTTTTTTATCTCGGTTATTTCTCTTGTAGTAATTCTTTTACAATTGCATTGACTTGATTGCCGTCTGCTTTCCCTTTAACTGCGGGCATCACAGCTGACATGACTTTACCAAATTCTTTTGGTGAAGAAGCTCCAGTCTGATCAATTGCCGTCTGAACGATCTGACGAATTTCTTCTTCAGAAAGTTGCTTCGGCATATATTTTTCAACAATTGTGATTTCGATTTTTACTTTGTCAGCAAGATCATCACGTCCCGCTTTTTCAAACTCTGATAGAGAGTCTCTACGTTGTTTCATCTCACGAGATAAAACTGTCAACTCTTCTTCTCCGTCCAAATCACGGTTGGCTTTAATCTGCTCGTTTTGAATGGCTGCTTTTAACATGCGAAGTACAGATAACGTTTCTTTATCTTTAGACTTCATCGCTGTTTTGATATCGTCATTCAATGTTGTTAGTAATGACATACAACCAACTCCAATTCATCGAAACTAGAATTTTTTACGTTTTCTAGCTGCTTCAGATTTTTTCTTACGCTTTACACTTGGTTTTTCGTAGAATTCACGTTTACGAGATTCTTGTAAAGTACCCGCTTTTGAAACGGAACGTTTGAAGCGACGAAGAGCATCGTCAAGAGATTCGTTTTTACGAACGACAGTTTTTGACATGTTAATTCCCTCCCTCCGAGCTTAAAAAGTAACCGTTTTTTATATTTATGAATATTTAGTCATAAACAAAATACCGTTCTTTCTATATTATATCGAAAGGTTATTTTAACGTCAACCTTTACTCGTAAAAAATATAGGAAAAAGTAGCAAAATGATTATTTTTTTAAACACTTGCAGAATCGAACGCCTAATTCTTGAAACATCTCATCGACATTCTTCACAACGACCGAAAATTTCAAAGCGATGTCCTTCAATTTCACAGCCGCTCAATTGCTCTTTGAAGAAGTCCATTGGACACATATGGATCTCTTTCGTTTTTCCGCAAACTGTACAAATAAAATGATGATGATGACCAACTTCTTGACAACAATGGAAACGGAATTTTTTTTCTCCATTCAAATCAGTTGCTTCTAATAGATTCATCATTTCAAAGTCATGTAAGTTACGATAGATCGTATCATAACTTACCCCCTTATATTCTTTGTTCATGAATTCATAGACTTCTTTTGCTGTTATATATCGGTTGCGTCGGATCAGGTAGGTGATGATCGCTTCTCTCTTTTTTGTATATTTTAAACCATTTTCCTTCATGACCATTAACGATTGCTCGACTTTTGAATTTGACTGTGACATAACTTTTCCTCCAATCAATAAATCAGAATCATTACGAATAAGATTTATGAAGGTATGGTATAATAAAATTATCAAAAAAGCAAGAGAGGAATGCTACTATGACAAATGACGAACAAAAAAAATGCGTAACGATCTTTGTAATTTCTGATTCTGCAGGTGAGACTGCTTCCAAATTGGCAGCTGCATCAATGGCGCAATATCCTACTGTAGACTTTTCATTATTTAGACGAACTTTTGCAAAAGAAGAGGAAAAATTGAAAAAAGCCTTAGAAGATGCCAAGCGTGAAAACGCAATGGTTCTTCATACTATTGTTAATGATCGTCTTGTAAAAATTGCAAATGATTTTTTTGAAGAACACAATATGTACCACTTTGATATATTGACTCCTCCTGTCGCTGAGATCGAGCGCTTGACTGGAATTGCTCCAACACGTGAGCCAGGTGCTTTACACCATTTAAATGAGAATTATTTCAAGCGGATCGAAGCAATGGAATTTGCGGTAAAATACGATGATGGCAAAGACCCTCGCGGATTTTTGGAGGCTGATGTTCTTTTGTTAGGCGTCTCAAGAACCTCGAAAACACCACTTAGCCTTTTCTTAGCGAATAAGAATCTGAAAGTGGCAAATTTACCATTGATCCCTGAAGCACATTTACCGAAACAGCTTTGGGAAACGAACCCTAAAAAAATTGTCGGTCTAACGAATGATCCAGATATTTTAAATGGAATTCGGAAAGAACGGATGAGAACCTATGGCTTGCCGGCAGATACTTCTTATTCAGATATCGAAAAAATCAAAAAAGAGTTGACATTCGCCAACGATCTTTACAAAAAAATTGGTTGCGAAGTAATCAATGTAGCTTCTTTATCGATTGAGGAAACAGCTTCCATGATTTTAAATGCATTGAACTTAGAAGACCATAGCTATTACGCAACGGAATCACCAGAATAACAAAAAAAGACGCACGGATCGTAATGCTCCGTCGTCTTTTTTATTCTTAAAATACTTGAATGCCTTCTTGATCGATCGATAAGACATTGATCGATGCTGATATTGGTAGTTTTTCCAGTTCTCTGACCATTTGACTGGTCTTTTCTTCTGGAGATAAAATTAATACGGTTGGCCCAGCTCCACTTAAAAAAGCCCCATAAACACCGACCTCTTGGCCCAATGCACGTATTTTATCCAAATGAGGAACTAATTTACGACGATAAGCTTCATGCCACCGGTCTTCCTCCATCATCACTCCTGCCAATGGTAAATTACCATTTAAAATTGCTGCGATCATAACGTTGGCGATTGAGCTCGCCTTGACTGCTTCTTTATAAGGCATACTATCAGGAAGCACACTACGGCTTTCAGATGTCAATAAATGAACATCGGGGACATATGCAATAACGTCGCACAACGGAAAATGATGCTTAACATAATGAACATCTCCGTCCACATAGCTTGCAACCACAAAATCCCCGCAAATCGCAGGAGCAACGTTATCGGGATGTCCTTCGATCTCTGTTGCAATCTGTAGTTTGTCTTTTTGAGATAAGTTCAAATTACCTAAGCGATTTGCAAGTTCAATACCGGCAACGATCACACTTGAACTACTGCCTAATCCTCGAGCCAAAGGAATGTCCGAGGTCATTTTTAAAACTTTCGGCGCGAGTTTCGGTGCTAATTTCAGTGCCGTTTGAAGTAGTAAATTTGTTTTATCTGATGGAATATCAGCTCCTAAAGAATGAATAATCTGCCACTCATCCGCATTTTCCAAGACTTCAATACTCAGATATTGTGACAATGCAATACCACATGAGTCAAAACCTGGACCCAAATTTGCACTCGTAGCAGGAACTCTTATTTTCATAGTTCAGACACTCCATTACGTAGATGCATCCGCATCTCTTCTAAATCACTCATTTTAGAAATTTTCACATCTGTCGCATTGATTGCAGTATCAGGATCTTTAAGTCCATTCCCTGTGAAAACAGCAACCACTGTTTCACCTGCTTTGATTTTTCCATTTTTTACATGTTGAATAACGCCAGCAAGGGATGCTGCAGAACCTGGTTCAACAAAAACACCGTCTTGTGCAGCAACCTTACGATATGCATTCAAAATCTCTTCATCTGTGACTGCATCAATATGTCCATTCGACTCATCTCTGGCAGCTTCTGCCAACTTCCAGCTAGCAGGATTACCGATTCGAATCGCTGTAGCAATTGTTTCCGGCTGATCGATCGGCTCACCTTTTACGATCGCCGCTGCCCCTTCTGCTTCAAAGCCATGCATACGCGGTAAAAGTGTTCCTTTTACATCATGCCATTCTTTAAAACCTTTCCAGTAAGCAGAAATATTTCCGGCGTTTCCAACAGGAATCGCTAAAACATCCGGTGCTTTACCAAGCTGTTCACAGACTTCAAAGGCAGCAGTCTTTTGTCCTTCCAAACGGTATGGATTGACTGAATTCACTAATGCGACTGCTTCAGTTTTAGCAATATCACGAACTGCTTTAAGTGCTTCATCAAAATTTCCAGGAATAGAAATGATGTCTGCACCGTAAATAATCGCTTGTGCTAATTTCCCCATCGCGATTTTTCCATCTGGGATCACAACATAGGCTTTCACTCCTGCTCTTGTAGCATAAGCTGCTGCTGCCGCACTAGTATTTCCTGTTGAGGCGCAAACAATTGCTTTTGCGCCTTCTTCAACTGCCTTAGCAACTGCCATGACCATTCCGCGATCCTTAAATGAACCAGTCGGATTCAATCCTTCATACTTGCCATATAAATTGATTCCTAATTCCTTTGATAAATTGTGTAAAGGAATCAACGGAGTATTCCCTTCTGCTAATGAAATCATAGGTGTTTTATCTGTAATAGGTAAATATTCCTTATATTGTTTTAATAATCCTTCATACATGTTTCTAGTCCTCCAATACTTTAAATGTGTTTAAAAGTTCAAAATCATTCGTTGATTCGATTTCTTTGATGACTGCTTTCATTTGCGCCTTAGTGATCGTATGGGTAATTGCAACGATTCTAGCTCTTGTACCGTCTGATTTTTGCTGTACCAACTGATCAAAACTAACATTGGCATTGGTCATGATTTGAGTCAACTTCAAAATTTGACCATGTCTGTCCGGCACTCCTATAGAAAAATAGTATTTTCCTGAAGTATCCTGATCATCTGCTAATTTTGTGTCATGTTGATAGGCATTGAACATATGGCCTGTTGTCCCTAAACGAATGTTTTTAGCAATGGTGATGATATCACTGACAACACTAGTTGCAGTCGGTTTGGCACCTGCTCCTGGTCCATAATACATCGACTCGCCTACGCCTGAACTTTCAATAAAAACAGCATTAAACTCATTTCTCACAGAAGCAATTGGATGAGCTTTAGCCACTAACATCGGTCCAACTTCGACCGCAATACGACCAGACTGATTTTCTGAAGAACCAATTAGTTTTACTTCATACCCTAATTGAGCAGCCATTTCAACATCATCTAAAGATAATCCCCTAATGCCACGTGTATCTACTTGATCTAAACGTACATTCATGCCAAATGCAAATTGACTTAAAATAACCATCTTATACGCTGCATCGATCCCATCTACATCATTTGTTGGGTCCGATTCAGCAAAACCTAATTCTTGCGCCTCTTTTAAAGCCTGTTCATATGATTTTTTCTCTGAAACCATCTGGGTCAGCATATAATTCGTTGTCCCATTGACGATCCCTAAAACCTTTTGAATATTATCCGCTGCTAAGCTATTAGCGATCGTACGTAAAATAGGAATGCCGCCTGCAACACTTGCTTCATAATACAAGTCACAATGATTCTTTTGGGCTAAAGCCACCAATTCACTGCCGTGCTGTGCAAGTAGATCCTTATTAGCTGTAACAATATGTTTCCCTTTTTCAAGAGCTTGAGTAATGAAGGTTTTAGCCGGTTCTACTTTTCCGATCAATTCAATAACGATCTGGATGTCATCATCATTAAGAATATCGTCGATGTTTGTGGTCAGTTGAATATCAAACTTCTCTGCTTGACGTCTTTTTTCTTCCTCGTCACGCACAAGTGCTTTAGAAATGGCGATCTCCATCCCAGTCACTTGAGAAATCTTTTCTTGATGTTCTTTTAAAATCGTTGGTACACCAGAGCCAACTGTCCCTAACCCGAGTAAACCGATGTTCAATTTTTCCTTCATTTTTCTTCCTCCAACTGTAAAATTAGAAATATTTCATTTTCTTCTAATAAATCATGTTTCTAGTATAACGAACTGCCACAAAAAAAACTACCCTTTTCTTTGAATTTCCCTTAAGGATCCAAGAAAAGGTAAGTTATTGGTGTTTGATATGTTCAAATGTTTGATTCAAAATATCGATGACATGATGATCATCCAAGGTATAATAAATTGTTTTCCCTTGTCTTCTCGATCTCACAACATGTGTATCGCGTAAAAGTCTTAATTGATGAGACACGGCAGATTGTTCCATTGAGAGTTCTTCTCCAATTGAAGTCACATTTAATTCTCCCTGCTTCAACAGTAATAAAATACGTAATCTTGTCGGGTCACTCAATACTTTATAGAGCTGGCTAACTTTTTTTATTTCTTCTTCAGTCACTGTTGTGTCTCCTTTCGTGATTCAGTCTCGTTTATTATAACAAATATCTTTTCAAAAGAGGAACGTTTTTCTTTAATAATATGAAAAAACAACTGAAATCCTTTGAGAATTCCAGTTGCCGTTTTCTTACTGATTTGCTTGCTTGATCGCATCAATAACTGCGTATCTGAACCCATTTTTCTCTAAAGCGGCTACTCCCTTGATCGTGCTGCCGCCTGGTGAGGTCACACCATCTTTCAGCTCTCCAGGATGCTTTTTCGTTTCGATCGCTAGCTTGGCTGATCCTAGCATCATTTGAGCGACGACTTCATAGGCCAAATTGCGAGACATTCCTTCCATGACAGCTCCATCAGCCAAAGCTTCCATAAAGATATCTACAAAAGCTGGACTGCAACCAGCCACTGTACCAAAGGTTCCAAGAATCGATTCATTGACTTCTTCTACTTTTCCTAAAGAACTTAAGACACGAAGCGCCTCATCTTTGACTGCATTCGGCATTTCAGGATCAAAAGCGGCACCGATCATTCCTTCATTCACACTGACTGGTGTATTAGGAATCGCATGAACCACATAGATTTCATTTCCTAGTATTTCCTTTGCGTCTGCAACTGTATGACCTGTTGCAACAGAAATCAAAATGGTATTTTCTGACATGAATGAAGCAGCTTCCTTCAATATATCCAAAACGATCTTCGCTCCTGTAGCAATAAAAATCACTTGGCATTCTTTGAATGCTGAATAATCTTTGATTAGGTTAAAACCTAATTTTTGCTGAAGAACTTCAGCTGTACCGCTTGAACCGCCTTTAACATATAAATGTTCTGGTGCTACTATCTGAGCTTTCAATAATCCTTCGATCATCGCACTTCCCATATGTCCAGCTCCGATAAATCCAATATTCATCTCTTTCACTCCTATTCTTTTCGAAAAAAGGACTGAATCAACCTTTATCTCTAGTTTTTTCAGTCCTGATCATTTTATTCAGTTAATGCATTAACTGCCGCTTCAAAATCCAAAATCTTTTGATCTGCTTCTGCTTTAGACAAGGCTTTTGTCGCCAAGTAGAATTTGATTTTCGGTTCTGTTCCAGACGGTCGAATAGCGATCCAACTGCCATCCTCCAAGAAATACTTGAGCACATCTGACGGTGGTGTTGAAAGTTTTTCTTGTCTTCCATCTACAAATGTCCGGGTCAACGCTTTGAAGTCTTCTGTTTGAACAACATTGATCCCAGCAAAAGATGATGGCGCTTCATCACGGAATTTTTTCATCAAGGCCTGGATTTTAGCACTACCTTCAATCCCGCTCAAGGTCACAGAAATAGTTTTTTCTTCAAAATAGCCGTATTCTGCAAAAATATCCTGCAAGCCGTCATAAAGTGTTTTTCCTTGCTTCTTATAAAAAGCTGCAACTTCTGCCAGTAAAACGAGTGCTTGAATCGCATCTTTGTCGCGTACGAATGACTTGATCAAATAGCCATAACTTTCTTCAAAACCAAACATGAAGGTTTGGGAATGATCTTCCTCATATTGCTCGATTTTTTCCGCAATAAACTTGAATCCAGTCAGAACATCGACCATTTTTGTATTGTATTTTTCTGCGACTGCTGTTGCTAATTCACTGGATACGATCGATTTCAAGACGACCGCATTTTCAGGAAGCGTCCCTGCTTTTTGATGTGCATCCAAAATATACTGGATCATGATCGCGCCTAATTGGTTTCCAGTCAAGACTTGATAAGAACCATCCGGTAAGCGAACAGCTGCTCCTAAACGATCAGCATCAGGATCTGTTGCAATCAGCAGATCAGCATCTTCTTTTTCTCCCAAGCGAATAGCATACTCAAATGCTGAATGCTCCTCTGGATTAGGAGATTTAACTGTTGTAAAATCTGGATCAGCAATAGCTTGTTCAGGAACTAATATAAATTTTTCGAACCCTGCTTGTCTCAATGCCTTCTCACCTAGCATCGTACCTGTTCCATGAAGCGGTGTATAAACAAGCTTCAGTTCTTTGCCCATCTCGTCGATCAATGCTTGATCGATCGTTACGGCTTTGATTTCTTTCAAATAGGCATTGTCTACTTCATCACCAATGATCGTGATCAAGTCACTTGCCTTCGCTTCGTTCTCAGACAAGACTTCCACTTTTAAGGGATTTTCAACTTCACGAACATATCTTGTCAGAGCGTCTGCATCTGCCGGAGGCATTTGTCCACCGTCTGCTCCGTAAACTTTGTATCCATTATACGCAGCTGGATTATGAGACGCTGTGATCATGATTCCTGTAAAAGCATTCAAGTGTCGAACAGCAAAAGACAATTCTGGTGTTGGACGCAAACTTTCAAAGACAAATGCTGGAATATCATGCTTCGCCAATGTTTTAGCAGCTTCCATCGCAAATTCTGGTGACATGTGACGTGAATCATACGCAATTGCAACACCACGTCGCTTCGTCTCTGCATCTTGAGCATCCATAAAACGAGCCAAACCTTCTGTCGCTTGACGAATCGTAAAAATGTTCATACGGTTGATTCCCGCACCTAAAATTCCACGCATACCTGCCGTTCCAAACTCTAACGGCGCGTAAAAAGCATCTTCACACTTTTCAGGGTCTTCTTTTAAATCTTTTAGCTCTTTTTTTAAATTTTCTGGTATATTTTCTTCATTTATCCACTTTTCATAGACTTGTTCCCAAGACATGTTTAGCACCTCTTTTATCATTTGTGATCTTACCCATTAGTAAGTATACCATTCCATTGCGCTATAAGAAAGTAATGGCTCGCAAAAAGAACAACTGCTCTTATTTCAGTAAACCTTGCATCTTTAACAGTTGATCCGTAACCATCGTTGCATCAGCTGCAAAGTAATCCGCAAATTTTTGACTCCAGCGTTTCGTTTCTCTCGCTTCACCAAACAGTTCCATGGTTTGATCATATTGCTCGATCAGTTCATAAGTGTATGGTTGGTAATGTTCAAAATGTATAACTGCTGCTTGCGGTAGTCGAGGCTTTACCTTCATTTCGACGATCGGCTTTCCAATACTAAGACCAAACAACGGTACAGTCATTTCAGGAAGGTTTAATAATCGACTGATTTCTTTTCCATGCTTACGAATACTACCAACAACGACAGAACCTAAGTCCAAGCTTTCGGCCGCAATGACGGCATTTTCCAATGCCAAAGCCGCATCCGTTGTTGCGACTAACAAAGATTCAACACTCTCTTCTATTTGATACGCAGATTCATACGCAGCGCTAACCATTTTCGTCCGATAAAGATCTGCAACAAAAATCAAAAATACAGAACTTTTTAGTATCTGAGGATTCCCCGGATTCCATTCAACCAGCTGCTTTCTTATTTTTTTATCTTGAAGGACGATAATGCTGTAAAATTGACCATTCATCCAACTCGGCGCTTGACGTGCCGCATCCAAAATTTCCTGCAGCTCTTTTTTAGGCAGTACATACTCTTCATCAAAGTCCCGAAAACTACGACGATTTTTCAATAATTCTAACGTTTCATTCATAGTAAATCCCTCCGTTTTCTTCATTTTATCATAGTCTTGGGAAATCTAATCTAATTTTTTCGGTAATACGAGCAAGCTTTTCTTGAAACGCTGTAACATTTTGTTGACTGACTCTAGAAAAGTTGATACGAATACTATCACGCTTCTCACTGTAAAAAAAGCTAGGCGCAATCAGCAATCCTTCTTGCAAAAATATAGCCCAGTCTTTTTGACGTAATTCTCCATGCCGCCATTTAGCCCAGAGATAATAACCACCTTTTGGCTTTTCAGCTTCCCAATCAGACATTTGAGTGACAATGTCATAAACAGCTTGACCTCTTGCTTCAACCTCGTGTGTCAACGTAGCGATTTTTCTTGAATAGTCTTCATCTGTCAATGCTAAATTTGCTAAGACCTGTGGGAAGATACTCAACGAAAAATCCATCATCTTCCTTGCTTCTGCTATTTGTTGATTAACAGAGGCTGGAGCACTTAGCCACCCAATTTTGGTCGTTGACCCTAAAATTTTGGACAAGGAACCAATATAGAGCACATTTTCAGGATCTAGTTTTTTTAGCGGTGGAATTTCCTCACTTGGAATAAAATTTAATTTTGCGAAAACATCATCTTCTAAAATCGGGATCTGATATTCTTGACAAAGCTTGACTAAGCCCTCACGTCGTTTCATTGACATTGTTTTGCCTGTAGGATTTTGGAATGATGGATTGACCATGACCATTTTGATTCGATGCTGACGAATCGCTCTTTCCAATTCATCTAAACAGATCCCTTCCTGATTCATTTTCACTCCATATAAACGAATTCCAGCGGCCTGGAAAATAGGCAGTGCATAAAAAAAAGAGGGATCTTCAATGGCTACGCTGTCTCCTGGCGATAATAAAACCTGCAAAATCAAAAATAGTGCTTGCTGTGCACCAGAGGTAATCAAAATACTTTCAGCCGGCAAGCTAAAACGATATTCCTTCTCCATCTCTCGACTTAATGATGTTCTTAATGGCAAATAGCCTAAATCATCCTGCTGCTCCTCTTCTAAAAAATGCTTCCATGTAAGCGGAGGAAAAGCAAAGCTGGGAATCAAATCCAACGGCAACTCACCTGTATAAAGATCCAGTATATTTTCTTTTGAAGATCGAATAAGCTCTTCGATCTGCTCGACAAAGGGATCAACTTTTGCAAAAGCATTTTGTTCCAGATAATTACGCCAATTCGTTCTTGGAGCAGTAGTGATTCCCCATTTCCCTTCATTGACGATCGTCCCGCTTCCTTGTTTTCTTATGATCCAGCCTAAAGCTACTAGCTCATCTAATGCATGAACGACTGTTGAACGATTCACGTTGAATAAATCAGCCAATTTTCTTTCCGAAGGTAAACGTTCCCCTGGAAGGAGGTCACCATTTTTTATGTATGATAGAATCAGATCGATAATGCTGATATAAATAGGAACATTCTTTTCTTTTCTTAACGTCCACATGCTTATTCTCTCCTTTTTTGACGATCACTATTTGAATTTTTTTGTCTTTTACCGCTGAAGACCAGATAACATTTCTTTTATCTGTAAATATTTAGTTATCATACTTCTCGTCTTTCTCATTTATATTACCCGGTATTTGATCATTCCATGATTTTTGGTGTTTGAAAAGGTCGTGGCTCTCTTTAGTTGGAGTGTACTTCTCAAAAATCAATTCATTTCGTTTTTTGTGTTTTTTACCAAAGTTACAACTCTTCCTTTGGTCACCTTGTACTGCTCAACATCAATTCTCTTCGTTCTTTGTGTTTCTTACGAAGGTCACAACTCTCCCTTCGGTCGCCTTGTACTGTTCAACATCAATTCTCTTCGTTCTTTGTGTTTCTTACGAAGGTCACAACTCTCCCTTCGGTCGCCTTGTACTGTTCAACATCAATTCTCTTCGTTCTTTGTGTTTCACAGTAATTGGATGACCTGAAAATAACCCAATTGGCTGTTTTTGTCAACTTTGATTTGTTTTACAATACAGATGTTAAATCAAAAAGTGAATAGAGGTTAGAAGATGATAAAAAAAGTATTGACTGTTGCCGGTTCTGATTCTAGCGGTGGTGCTGGGATTCAGGCGGATTTAAAAACATTTGAAGAGTATGGCACATTTGGTTTTTCTGCTTTGACAAGTATTGTGACAATGGATCCTGATGAGGGTTGGAGTCATTTAGTTACACCTATAGAACCTGATTTAGTTGAAAGACAGCTTAAAACGATTTTTGCAGGGGCACCACTTGATGCAATGAAAACCGGAATGCTGGGAACGATCGAAGCAATCGAAATTACTCGAAAGTATATTGATAATTTTTCAATGGAAAATATCGTTATCGATCCAGTAATGGCTTGTAAAGGAACAAGCGAGTTGCTACAGCCGGAAAATGTAGCTGCTATGGCTCGTTTACTTTTGCCTAAAGCAACTATCACTACACCTAATTTAGTAGAAGCTGGGATTCTTTCCGAAATGGGAGATCTGACTTCTGTTGAACAAATGAAAGAAGCAGCAAAAAAGATTCTAAACTTAGGACCTAAAAATGTTGTTATCAAAGGCGGACACCGTTTGAATATAGATAAAGCGATCGATTTGTTTTACGATGGCTCTGAGTTCACAATATTTGAAGAAGAACTTTTTGCCACTGATTTTAACCACGGCGCAGGCTGTACATTTGCTGCGGCTGTTACAGCTGGTCTTGCAAAAGGTTATTCTGTAGAAAAATCAGTTGCTTTAGCGAAAAAATTTGTAGCGGCTGCTATTAAAAATGGACAAAAAATCAATCCTTTCCTTGGTCATGTTTGGCACGGTGCTTATAACCATGCAGAAGACCGGATGAATGAAAAGTAGCAAAGGGAGACTTGTGATGACAAAACAACATTCAACGACCTCTATCGTTTTGATAGGTTTATTTACCGCTCTAACTGTCTTAGGTACGATGCTGAAAATTCCCTTGCCTACAGGGGCATTCGTTCATTTAGGCAACACTGTCTTACTATTGGCCGTTCTGTTGATCGGCTATAAAAAAGGTGCTTTAGCTGGCGGCTTAGGCTTTGCTATTTTTGATTTACTGAATGGCTTTGCTGCCGAAGCTCCCTATTTTATCTTAGAAAGCTTCATCGTTGGAGGAGCAGCTGCATTGATGATTCTTTTTTTCAAGCAAAACGTAGATACGATCAGTAAAATCATCGTAATTGCTAGCGTGACTGGTCTTGCTAAAATCATTATGACCCAACTAAAAAATACAGTGATGGGTCTGATGGCAGGAGCAAACTTTAATGTAGCTTTTGCCAGTGCTCTGTCCAAACTGCCAGCTACTTTAGTAAATGTCGCAACAACAATCATTATCGTAACGCTTGTTTACTTTCCATTAAAAAAAGCCATGTCGGCTATTTTTTCAAAGCAATCATTTTAGCTATTTAAAAGAAGTTGAACAGTAGTATTCAATTTCGAGAAAAAAGGGACGGTGTCATAACTCATAAAGTTATGACACCGTCCCTTTAACTTTTTATTCCTCACCGAAAATACTCTCCAAAATCCAAAAGAGTATCCCCGCTACTGGGAAAATTGTCCAAGCAGTTCCCCAATTTCCTAAGAAAAATCCTTGGAAAAAGAAAATTCCTGTTACGATAGGCCAATAAATTTTCTCTATGGTTTGCAGCCAACTTGGCATTTTTTTGTTTCGTTCCGCAGTGGCTTTAGGTCCTGGTTTATCCTCATCAGAAACAAAATAGGTCTGATCGATCATCTTAGTAAAACTGCCCATGATCACACCGCCAAAAATAAGAAAGAAAACACCAAAGGAAGCAATCGCGAACATACCGCCGACACCGATAAATTCATTTGCCTCTGAAAAATCAGTCAAAGACAGAAAGACAATCGGAATGATCGATAAAATACACAAGGAAACACCAATCACAATACAAAAAACAAATGAACGCTGAAACTGCTCTTTTCGTTTCTTCACTGCATTTTTAACTTGTAAAGAAATAAATCGATCATCCAGCTTCTTATTTGAATTCGTCATACTTGTTCCTGCGATAATAAATAACGGTACACCAATGGCTGCCCCAACGAATAGAAACAACAGACCAAATCCCATACTTTCTGTACTTTCTGTTATTCCAGCCGAAGCAAAACAAAGTGCCGCTCCCAGCATGATCAACATAACACCTATGCCGATCAACGTCGCTCCTCTGTGTCTGACGCTCAAGAAATCATTCGCTTCTTCAAGAGTGATTTCATCGATTTCATAGCCTTTTTCATCAATGTATTCTTGCTTGATATTCATTTCATCCAGCAACTCATCAATTGAACCAAATCCGGCAATCACACTGCCAATGGCTTCGTTTTCAGATTTCCCCTGACTTTTTAAATCTTCATAGCGATCCTCAGCATTCGCCAACAAATCCTCTTTCAATTGTTTCGTTTGGCTTGTTTCAACTACTCCAAGAAATAAGCTGTCGATATAGTCTTTGATTGTTTTCATTATTTTTCCTCCTTAGGTCATCTCGCTTAGTCGATAAAACGTTCGACAACTTTCTTAGTCAGCTGCCATTCCGCTATTTTTTCTGCTAAATATTCTTTTCCAGCTTGGGTGATTTTATAGTAAGTTCTCTTTTTCCCGTGAGTTACCTGTCCAGGAAATGATGTGATGAATCCATTTTTTTCCAGCCGATTGAATGCTGAATACAATGTTGTTTCTTTAATCGAATAGTTGTTATCGGAAATTTCAGTGATTCGCTTAGAGATAGCGTATCCGTAAGAATCGCCTTCTTGTAAAACAGATAAAATGAACGTATCGTTGTATCCTCTAATTGCGTCGCTGCCGATCATTCAATCACCTCCAAATTACTTCATCTAACGTACTACGTCTGTCGTTGTAATTATCATATCACTATTACTACGACAGGTAAAGTAAAATATGTAAAAAAATACTGAGAAAGAGCATATTCGCTTTTTCTCAGTATTTTTATCTAGCATCTGCTCTTTAAAAACGCAAAGTTCTTACGAGTAGATAGCTCTATTCTGTTTCTAAATAGTATCTCCATTAAAAATCGAATTCTTCACAATAACATAATCGACTTTACGAATCGCTTCAAGATCTCGACCGCCTGCATATGAAATCGAAGATTGTAAATCTTGCTGCATTTCAACTAACGTATCAACTAAGCTTCCTTTATGTTGAATCCAGATTTTTTTCCCTTCGACATTCTTTTTCTCGCCTTTTTGGAACTCTGATGCACTGCCAAAATATTCCTTATAAACGACACCATTCTCCACTTTTGTTTCTCCCGGAGATTCTTCATGTCCAGCAAATAATGAACCGATCATGACCATTGTCGCACCAAAACGAACTGATTTTGCAATATCTCCCGGCGTTCTGATCCCGCCATCCGCAATGATCGGTTTTCTAGCTGCTTTGGCACACCAACGTAATGCTGCTAATTGCCAGCCGCCAGTCCCAAAGCCTGTTTTGATTTTAGTAATACAGACTTTTCCTGGTCCGATTCCGACTTTTGTCGCATCTGCTCCAGCATTTTCCAACTCACGGACTGCTTCAGGTGTCCCTACGTTACCTGCAATTACAAAGGTCTTTGGTAAGTGCTTTTTTAAATGTTGAATCATATTGATCACCGTATTTGAATGACCATGAGCAATATCAATCGTTACATAATCCGGAACTAAGTTACGTTGAGCTAATTCTTCAACAAACTGGTATTCTCCTTCTTTCACGCCAACACTGATCGAAGTGATCAACCCTTTAGCTTGCATTCTCTCAATAAAAGGAATTCGTGCACTTTCATCAAAACGGTGCATGATATAAAAATAGTTATTTTCAGCTAAAAATTCTGCGATTTTGTCATCCACGATCGTTTGCATATTCGCCGGTACAACGGGCATTTTAAAGCTATGGTCTCCTAGCTTCACTGTTGTATCACATTCTGAGCGACTATCCACGATACATTTATTCGGGATCAACTGGACATCTTCGTAATCAAAAACTTTCATACTTTACTGCCTCCTAGCAAGTTCAATTAAAAATACGCAAAAACACGAACATTAGAATCCTTATCGTTCGTATTTCACAAGCGCCTATGCTAATTTACACTATAACCATTTGAAAGTCAAAGGTAAAAGACGAAAAATACAAAACAACTCATCGAATGTTCGTGTTTTATTCAATTATCTAATCAATTAAGCTGTGCTGCCTCACCAGAACCCATTTGTGTTATCTCTTCCGACTTTGCTGATTTTTCAGAAGGCAGTAACCGATTCAGGAGAATCGCTGCGATCGAAGCCGTTGCAACAGATGAACCGAATAAATATTGTAAAAATTGCGGTAATGATTGAATAAACTCTTCAGGAATCAAGGTCAATGCTAACGTTAAAATCATCGGAATCGCGATCACATACATTTCTTTTTCATTGATCTCCACTTCCTTGATCACTTTGATACCACTGATTGAAATAATCCCGCACACAATAACAAATACTCCACCAATGACAGGAGACGGAATAGACGAAATCAATGTAGATAGCTTTCCAGATAAACCAAAAACAACAAACCAAGCACCAGCAGCTACAAACACTTTTTTACTAGCTACGCCAGTAATTGAAATAATTCCAGCATTTGTTGAATATCCAGTAACGGGGGTCGTTCCCAGTAACGAAGCAATCAAACAACCGATCCCCTCACCAACAACTCCTCGATTGATATTTTCATCTGTCAATGGTTCTTCACAGACATTACTGACCGCAAACCACGTACCTGTCGTTTCAGCCATCAACACAACATAAATAATGACCATTGTTAAAATCGAAGATAAATCAAATGAAAAACTGAAATCAACAAAAGGCAAACTGGGAACGCTGATCAATGATGCTTTTGAAACTGCTGATAAATCTAATACACCCATCATTTCAGCTGCGAAAGAGCCAATGATCAATGCTAATATCACAGATGAGATTCGAAAAATCCTGCCTTTACCAGGAAAACGTGACCCAATCATAGCAAACAAAATAAGAGAAGCTGCTGCAATGATAGCCAATAATATATTTTGCCCTAAATCACCAGACGCGTTGAAAACATTGTCATTTAAAGCCACAGGCATCAAAGATAAGCCTACGATAAAAATGATCGTTCCTCCCACGATCGGCGGCACGAAAGCTTTGATCAAACGATTGAAAATGCCTGTAAGTCCTAAAATGATCACAAGTATTGCACCGATCAGACCAGCTCCCAAAACAGTTCCCCAGCCTTGACCATTTTGACTATTTGCAAAGTAAATGCCGGCTACCGCACCGATTGGGATAAAAGACGGCCCTTGCGCTACAGGTAATTTCATACAAAAATAAGATTGAATGATCGTTGCCAGTCCTGCTGCAATAAAGGTAGACTGAATCAATGCTGATGATTCTTTTGTAGTTAAACCAATAATTGAAGCAATAATAAATGGAACGACATAAACATCCATCGCTAACACATGCTGAATGCCCAAAAGCAAAGACTGCCCTATAGAAAGTTCATCATTCGGACCAACTGTCAATGCTGATTTTTTAGAGTGTGATTCTGACATCTTATTTTTCTTCCTTTCGTTGTTCAACTGTTTTGTCGTAAACTTTTCTAGCTTGGACCCACACTTCTTGAATACATTCAGGACGAGACAAATATATAATCTTTTGGAATACATCCAATAAAGGTTCTGTTTCAGAAAAAATCGGCAGCCCTTTCGTTGTAACAAATTGAACATCCCAAGCATAATCAACGGCCAACTTGCCAATCGGAAGACTCAATGATTCACCGCCACCTGCAGTAGCTAAATAGAACGCCTCATTTAACGTTAAACTAGAGCCTTTCACGCCACGTTTATCACTGCAGCAATCTTTATCTACTCCATCTTCTAACATTCGAGAAGAAATAACTGCCTGTTTGATATTGTCAAATAAGCTTGGAGAGAAACCGCCAGATATGTCACTCCCTAACCCTACCTCTACCTGATATTCATTGAGCAATTTGGCAACTGGTGTCACCGCGTTACCAAAGTAAGCATTAGAGATAGGACAATGAGCAACTGCTGTCCCTTTTTCAGCAAACAACTGCATGTCTTCATCAGAAAGAAAGCCGCAATGAGCCATAACCGCTTTTTCACTAAGTAAACCAAATTCGTTTAGTGCAACTGCATCATTTTTACCAAAGCGTTCCTTAACATACTCATGAGCCCAATCACTTTCACTGCAGTGGGATTGAATATGGACATCATATTTTGCAGCTAAAGCGCCTAATCCTTCTAACGACTTATCTGTACAACTAGGAATGAACCTTGGCGTAACAACTGGATAGACTCCTTGCGGTGTATGCTTGTTAAGTTCCAACACTTCCTGAATAAACGCTTCTGTCTCGGCAATCGCCACTTTAGCATCATCGTCGCGATAATAGTCCGGATTTTGTTCAGGATCATCCATGACAACCTTTCCAACTAGACCTCTTTGCCCTTTTTCACTGCAGATTTCTGCTAAACGAAGACTTGCTTTTTGATGAACCGTAGCAAAATATAAAGCTGTCGTCGTACCATTTTTCAATAATTGTGAGACTAAATCTGAATACACTCGGTCCGCAAATGCCTGATCAGAAAACTTCGCCTCTAGCGGAAACGTATAAGTATTCAGCCATTCATACAAAGGAAGATCTAATGCTGTTCCTGCTTGTGTCCATTGAGGCGCATGAATATGGAGATCGACGAAGCCTGGTAAAATATATTGATCCGATGCCAACTCCTGCAATTGTCCTTTTGCTGAATATTCCTGGATCGTCTCTTTGTAGCCTGCATCATCCGGCTGAATGATCTTTGCAATCAGCCCATCTTCTGAAATACAAAATAACGAATCTTGTAAAACCTCTACATTTTTTTGGTCACGACTAGTGAACGCCGTTCCTTTTACAACAAATTTAAACAAATCAGCTACTCCTTCCATAACAATACCAACACATTATATATTATTATTCGTCTTTATTCCATATTTTTTTATAAAAAAATACGAATTAAGTTGATAACTAACAAAACACGAACTTTATTCCAGTGAACAAAAAGTAAAAGTAGTATTTATCGAATATTTTCGCTTTATACCATTCTTTATATCTAAATAAATATTTTCTTCAATCCTATACTATGCCTCATGTCAAAATATAAAGTCCTTCAAAAAAATACTTCCGACTTTTGATTCTTTATGAAATTGCGTTATACTTAAATGAGAGAAATTGTGAATTAGGAGGCTACAAACTATGTTAACTATCGAACGTATCCTGACAGGTGTCATTCAGGAAAATTGCTATTTGATCTATAACGAAGAAAATCTTTTGATCATCGATCCAGGTGCAGAAGCAGAACGAATCATTTCCTTGATCAAAAAAACAGAGAAAAAACCGATCGCTATTTTACTTACACATACACATTATGATCATATCGGAGCTGTTGAGGAGTTGCGCCATCATTATCATATCCCCGTATATGTAAGCCCGCTTGAACAAGAATGGTTATCGAACCCTGTTTTGAATCTATCTGGATTAGGTAGACATGATGATATTGCAGATATCGTGGTTCAACCTGCGGAAATGGAATTTGAAATGACTGACTATGAACTTGGCGGAATCAAATTTTCTGTTGTGCCAACCCCTGGTCATTCCATTGGAAGTGTTAGTTTGATTTTTGATGATTTTGTCGTAACCGGAGATGCTTTATTCAAAGGAAGTATCGGCCGAACTGATTTGCATACAGGCGATATGGAACAGCTGCTTCACAGCATTAGAACCTATCTTTTTACTTTGCCTGATGAATTCCCAGCTTACCCAGGACATGGCGATGCGACAACGATCGAGCATGAGAAGAAAACCAATCCCTTTTTCAATTAAAATAATCTACTAGGAGGACGTACCATGAACAAACCAACGGTGCTATACATTATCCGCCACGGGAAAACTATGTTCAATACAATCGGTCGAACACAAGGATGGTCGGACACACCTTTGACAAAAGAAGGTGAAAAAGTCATCCACGCTTTAGGTATCGGATTAAAAGACATCCCTTTTAAAGAAGCCTATTCTAGTGACAGCGGCCGTGCAATGCAGACTGCCCGTATTATTTTACAAGAGCATTCAAAAGGAGCCGCAATTCCTTATGCTACAGACAGCCGTATTCGGGAATGGTGTTTTGGTTCTCTAGATGGCGGCTATGATGGTGAATTATGGGGGGTCGTTCCACGAATATTAGCTTTTAAAAATTATGAAGACATGATGACCAATCGGATCAGCTACAAAGACTTAGCGAAGGCAATCATCGCAGCAGATACAGCCGATTGGGCAGAACCCTATGATAAAATCAAAGAACGTGTTTGGAGTGGATTTGAAGATATTGCCCATAGAAGAGAAAAAGATGGCGGTGGAAATGTTATGATCGTTTCTCACGGCTTGACGATTTCATTCTTGCTGTCTTTAATCGATTCAAGCTTGCCAATGCAGATCGGTCTGGAAAATGGCAGTGTAACTAAATTGATTTATGAAAATGGTCGATTTACGATCGATACAGTCAATGACATCCATTATATCGAAGATGGCCAAAAACAATCATCGAACAACTAAAAAGGTTTGGCGGAACATAACTCTTCCGCCAAACCTTTTACTAATCAAACTTTGTACCTTTTTAAAATCTCAACGGCTCCCCTAGAGTGCTGGATTTTTTCTAGTGTTTTATCATAATTTTTTGCTCCATAAGCAAAGAACAGCACATCTACGACATAAAGCTGTGCAGTCAAAGAAACTGTAGCAGCACTTCTTAAAGGCGCTTCCTCCCCTTTGGGCGTCAATAATAAAATTTTACTTTTTTGAGCTAAATCAGATTCTCTATCTGCTGTCAAAGCAACGACAGGCAGTCCTTTTTCAATCGCTAATTCTGCCAATGCATTGGTTTCAGGATTTTTTCCAGAATTTGAAATACCAATAAATAAGCCTTTCAATTGATTCGTTCCTAAAGCAGAAGCGAACAAATGAAGATCCATCGTAAAGAAAACACTTAAACCTAGTCGGGTAAATTTTTGATAAATATCTTGTGCTACAAGCGATGAAGCACCTAATCCATAGACAAAGACGATCTCTGATTCTTCTACTTCACTAACTGCCCGATCGATTGCTTCAACTTCTAAATGTTCATTCGTTCGTTCTAGAACATGAACCAATCGATGCTGCAACTTCTCTTTTATCGCAGCTGTCGTTTCTCCATTTTCGACCTCTGTATACATCTGTGTATCGACCGCGCCAAGGTTAGCTGATAACTGCAGCTTTAAATCGGTAAAGCCGTTGACTTCGATCGAACGGCAAAAACGAATGATCGCTGCCGGACTTGACCCGGATTTTTTCGCCAACTCTTGTGCACTTAAAGTAATTACTTCATTTGTGTTAGTTAAAATATATTCAGCAACTTTTTGTTCAGATCCTGGGAGTGTTTTCAAATGATCCTGAATCGTTAAAATAATGTTTTGCTGCATGATATTCATACCCTTCTTCCTACTCAAACTTTTTTCAAGATGCACTTGATAATACATTTCTACAAGGAATAGTATAACAGAAAAGACTTGCCTATGTTGAATAAGAATCTAAAAAAGCAAGCCTGATGAACAAATTTTTCAAACAAAAAATCAACTGTTTTATTATAGTTAGCAACAAATGCTATCCAAAAAAACAGCTGATTTCTATACAATCGAACGATCTAATCGACTGTTTTATTTATTTTCTTGAAGATCTTTGGGAATACCAAAGAAGAATGTTGCAACAAAGCCGCCAGCATATGCAGCCAATAATCCTAACACATAAGCAAGCCATTGGTTATTAGCGATCAGCGGGATCAAAGCTGCACCACTTGGACCGATCGCAATTGCCCCAACATTGCCGAAAGCTCCGATTACCGCACCACCGATTCCTCCGCCAACACAGGCAGTGATAAACGGACGACCTAAAGGTAAAGTAACCCCATAAATCAACGGCTCACCGATTCCTAAAATCCCAACTGGTAACGCTCCTTTGATCATCTCAACTAACTGTGCATCTTTTTTGCAACGAATCCATAAGGCTAAAGCTGCTCCTACTTGACCTGCTCCTGCCATAGCTAATATCGGTAATAGTAATGTCATTCCTGTTTGATTGATCATTTCAATATGGATCGGGGTCAAGATTTGATGTAATCCAAACATAACCATCGGCAAGAATGTCGCTCCTAGGGTAAACCCTGCTAAAATTCCGCCTTTTTCCAAGACTACATTGATCACACCTACTAAGCTATTGGAAATCAAGCCTGCGATCGGCATAATCAAGAAAATCGTTATCAATCCAATGACCAATAAAGAAATCGTTGGTGTGACAATAATGTCGATAGAATCAGGAATGATTTTATGCAATTGCTTTTCTACTAATGAAAGTAACCAAACTGCAAAAATAACCCCAATAATACCACCTTGTCCAGCAGATAACGTACCACCGTTTAAAATATTCGGCAGCGGCGCCTCTGGATTCATCCCAGTTAACATCGTTACAGCACCAATTACTCCACCAAGCGCTGGTGTTGCTCCAAATTCGCTCGCACTGTTGATGCCTGTATATAAAGCTAAATAAGCAAAAATCCCGTTTTTGATGATATTCAATACATCGATATACTGCTGCCAAGAGTCACCGATCGTTCCTGCAACCAGTAAATTAGACATAACAGCGGCTATTCCTCCAATGATTCCGGCACCAACAAATGCAGGAATCAGCGGAACAAAAATATTAGAGATCGATTTCAATACTTTTTTAAAGCCTGAAGTGCTTTTATTTTTCTCTTTTTGGGCAGCCTTTACTTCAGCCGCTTTTTCTTCCACTAATTGTTTGCCTGACAGCTTATTTGGAAATGGCTCACCAAGCTTAACACCAGCCATGTCCACCATTTCTTGAGCAACTTTATTTACCGTCCCTGGTCCGATCACGACTTGTAAGGTATCGTCTTCTACAACGCCCATTACACCATCGATCTTCTTCAACTCGTCAAGCTTCACTTTATCATAATCCCGTATATCCATTCGAACTCTTGTCATACAATGACGCAATTTCAACACATTTTCCTGTCCGCCAACTTCTTCATAAATTTCCCTTGCCAAACGTTTTACTTTCTCTTCTGACACAGTCATTTCCCCCTTAGTTTTCCCTTAAATTGTATTTTTGATAAAATGATTGCCCTGAATCAATTTTGTTTCAGCCTCTTCTTTTGAGGAGTTTGTCAATAACATCACGATAGCCAGTTTGACATTTTCATCCGCTTTGATGAAATAGTCAGCGGCTGTTTGATAGTCGCAAGTTGTCGCTTCCATAATGATACGCTTAGCACGTTCCACTAATTTTTCATTTGTTGGTTTCACATCCACCATTAAGTTGTTATACACTTTACCAATTCCAATCATTGAAACCGTCGATAACATATTTAAAATCAATTTTTGTGCTGTTCCAGATTTTAGACGTGTGGAACCTGTTAAAAATTCAGGCCCTGCATCAACTTCAATAGGAAAGTCAGCATAACGGCTGATTTCAGCATGTTTGTTGCAAGAAACCGAAACTGTTTTTGCACCAATAGAAGCCGCATACTCCAATCCTCCAATTACATAAGGAGTACGGCCGCTAGCTGCAATTCCAACAACGACATCTTTATCAGTTAATTGAATATCGATTAAATCTTCCTGTCCAAATTCCTTAGAATCTTCCGCACCTTCCACGGCAATCGTCATCGCCTTTTGCCCACCAGCGATCAAACCTTGCACCATTTCAGGATCTACACCAAATGTCGGCACACACTCTGCCGCATCCAATACACCCAAGCGGCCGCTTGTGCCCGCCCCCATATATATCAAACGTCCATCTTTTTTGAAAGCATCAATAATCACGTGAACAGCTGGTTCGATTTGCGACAGTGCTTCACCAACTGCAATAGCTACCTTTTGATCCTCTTGATTCATTTTTATCAACGCTTCTTCTACAGTCATTTCATCTAAATTCATTGTTTCTTGATTTCTGCGTTCTGTTGTCAGTTTTTCTAAATTCATCTTATAATGTCCCCTTATCTATCAGTTTAAATTTACGACCTGCGGCGATCCTTTTTATTAGCGCTTGATCTTCAGTAACTACTTGTGCCACCACATTGACTTTTTTATCTACAGGCAATGTTTTTTTTGTCAATTGAATTTCACCCATATAGCGGCCGTATTCTGAATTATCGATGGTCACACTGCCCAATGACCGTACAATCGATTCTTCTGGTACGATCGTGTCTATTTTCTTAAAGCGAGCATCTGCACTGCGAATCACATCTCTCGCGTCATCTTGACGATTCACATGCTCTCCTAAAATCAATGAATAGTAGCGGCTGCCCATATCAATAACTTCCAAAACCAGTTCGCCTTGGCTCAAATATAGCTCCAATTGCCGCATCGTACGTTTAGAAATCATTGGATCGCCAATATAGACACCGTCAACTGCGAATCGCTCTTTCAATTCGATCATAGTCGCTAAAGGATGTTCATGACGATGTTTTTCTAAAGTTGGCAACCCCATGAACAAAGGCCCACGTAATTGAGCATCCCCTGGTGCAAAAGCAAAGACTTTAAAGCCTGATGCCTTCAACCATTCATTTTTTTCAGAGAAAAAAGAATTACCTAAGCCAGTTTCTGGTCTCGGATAATAATTATGCCACGCTTCAAAATTTGAAAAATCGGCTTCATATCGTTTGAGCTCAGCAACATCTTTTGATGTAATCGTGCTGGCATTTAAGCCGACATCCATAACATGTGATACTTGAGCGATTTTTTGATTAGAAATCGCATAATCCATACGTAATCCAGTCACACCGATGGCAATAATTTCCTCCAAACGTTCAAAAGAAAAACCAGCGCGGCTTAAGGCTTCACCAGAGATATCGACCATCAGCTTCATTCCATTTTTAGAAGCAATCTCACCTAATACTCTTAGTCGTTGTGCGTACAATTCACTATTGTCTTCAGGAATATGCAAAGAAGTAAATATTCCTTTTACTCCAATGCAGCTCATTTCTTGTATATAAGTTTGCGTCTCTTTTGTTAGGTCTTCCCCAAGAAAAACTGATATCCCATACATATCCATCTGCTCCTCTCTAACACGCTTTCATTATAATTCTTTTGAAATAAAATTTCAAGTTAAATATTCATTTTGTTTCAAAAACGGAATTTTTTTTCAAAAAACGCATAAAAAAATAGAACAAACAACAGTGGATTGTCTGTTCTACTTGATGAAATAATATTTCACTCTTTATGCCTTTGCACTACCTACTATCTCTCCAGCAGTGACCTGTCCTGTCTTTGTTAGATCAAATTCTTTCACAGCATCCATATTGGTAATAACGACCACCATATCGGTTGCTTTACCAGCTGAAATGATTTTTTCTAGATCGACCGTCGCAATCAATGTTCCTGGTACAACCTTTGTTCCTTCCGTCACCTTGATAGAAAATGGTGCACCATTTAATTCTACTGTATCGATCCCCATATGCAGTAAAACTTCCAGTCCATTAGCCATTTTCATCCCAACTGCATGTTTTGTCTGAAATACGCTCAAAATTTTCCCTTCGATCGGTGCATAAATTTCCCCAGTTTCCGGAAGAACTGCAAAGCCATCACCCATCATTTTTTGTGAAAATACAGGATCATTTACTTCAGTGATAGGAATTACTTTCCCTGTTGCTACTGCATATAGTGTTTCATTTACTTGTGATGGTTCTTTCTTTTTTAAAAATCCAAACATTATTTATTTTCCTCCAATTTTATGAATAGTAATAGTATAGAAAATTCTTAAAGTAAATACAACCATCAATCGCTGGATTCTAATTTTTTCTAACGTCACATAATTGTTAGTTGGTTTTTTTCATTCAAAAAGGTATACTATTAGTGATTTTATTATTTTTACATTGAAAGGATTGAACCTATGCTTTTATCAAATTTATGGAAAGCAATTATTTTAGGGATTATTGAAGGAGTTACCGAGTGGCTGCCGATCAGTAGTACCGGTCACCTGATCCTAGTTGATGAATTTATTAAGATGAATCTTAGCGCTGATTTTATGGAAATGTTCAATGTCGTGATCCAACTAGGAGCGATCATGGCCGTTGTCGTTCTTTATTTTCATAAGTTAAACCCCTTCTCTCCTCAAAAAGATGAGAATGAAAAGCGAGATACTTGGCTCTTATGGACAAAAGTCCTTGTGGCTACTGTACCAGCTGGAATCATTGGTATTTTGCTAGATGATTGGCTGGAAGCGAAATTTCACAATTTCTTTACTGTTTCTCTTATGTTGATCATTTATGGTGTTGCTTTCATCATTATAGAGAAAAGAAACAAAACACGCGAACCAAAATGCAGCGATCTGAACAGTTTCACTTACAAAGCTGCCGCAATCGTTGGTTTTTTCCAAGTTTTATCATTAATTCCTGGAACTTCACGCTCAGGTGCAACTATCTTAGGTGCGATTCTAATTGGCGCTTCGCGATTCGTTGCAACCGAGTTTTCATTTTTCATGGGAATCCCTGTCATGTTTGGTGCTAGTTTCTTGAAAATCATCAAATTTATTGCAAAAGGCAACTCATTCAGTTTTAATGAGACTGTTGTTTTATTAACAGGTTCTATCGTTGCTTTTGTCGTTTCGATCATCGTGATCAAGTTCTTATTGAACTACTTGAAACGTAATGACTTTACCGTTTTTGGTTGGTACCGAATTATTTTAGGTGTTCTACTAATTAGCTATTGGCTATTTTCTTGATTATTCATACTGTACAGCTAGCTAACGTAATTGAAGTACAGCATAATAGCTACTTTTGCTTCCAATATCTATTTGCTTTTAAAGGGACTAAGTTGTAACTCTTAGAGTTATTTCTTAGTCCTATTTTTTGTTACTTAAAATGATAATGATTATCACTCTTAATTAGAATTACTATATTTAAAAAATAAGATAAAACCCTAATAAAAATAGGTTTTTATTAAATGATAATCACTATCATTCTCATTTAGAATATTTTATTATCAATTAGAGTCAGTTTATGTTATGCTCTTATTGAGGAGTGATGAAAATGAAACTTTCAAAAGAAAAAAAAGCAATTCTATCTACTATTTTATGTCTTATTTTTATGATTGCAGGTTTTATGTTAGAAAAATCAGGTGCTACTTTTTATCCGATCATTTTTATTTTAGCTATTGTTTTCGGTGGTTTTAAACAAACAAAAGAGGGCTTGATCAGCACTTTTGAAGACAAACATTTGAATGTAGATTTATTGATGGCCTTGGCTGCTATTGGCGCTTGTATCATTGGAAATTGGTTTGAAGGAGCAATGTTGACGTTTATCTTTTGTCTGAGCGGTGCCCTTGAAGAATACACGACAAACAAAAGTAAAAAAGAGATTGCCAGCCTGATGAATTTACAGCCAGAGACTGCTTTACTATTTGAGAATGGAAAAACAACAGAAGTACCTGTCGATACATTAGAAATCGGAGATACTTTACTCGTTCCAAAAGGTTCAAGTATTCCGATCGATGGTCAATTAGCTGCCGGAACATCGACCATTGACGAAGCGGCGATCACAGGAGAATCTGTACCTGTTGAAAAAAGTGCCTCAGATTTATTATTTGGAGGAACGATCAACCTTGGTGAAGCTTTCACAATGACGGTTACAAAAAATAGTGAAGATACTCTATTTGCCAAAATCATTCGATTGGTCGATGAAGCACAAAATACCCCTTCACAAACAGCAAGCTTTATTGAAAAATTAGAAAACACTTATGTAAAAATTGTGTTGATCACTATTCCTCTAATGATTTTGATTCCTTATTTCTTTTTGGGCTGGTCTTGGAACGAAAGCTTTTATCGTGGAATGGTATTACTCGTTGTCGCTTCGCCTTGTGCATTGGTCGCTTCGGCAACCCCTGCCACTTTGGCTGCCATCTCAAATGGTGCTAGAAATGGCGTCCTATTCAAGGGCGGTGTCTATTTAGAGAACTTAGCAGCATTAAAAGCAGTTGCTTTTGATAAAACTGGAACTCTGACAAAAGGAAAACCTATTGTAACAGATGCTATATTTCTGAGTGACAAACAAAAAGCAGTCGATATTTTAGTCGCAATGGAGCGTCACTCTACTCATCCGCTTGCACAAGCAGTGATCGACCGTTTCGATGAAGAAAGCACCACTCATTATGAACAACTTGATGTCAAAAACGTTGTAGGTTTCGGAATGGAAACTACAATCAATTCTACAGTCTGGCGATTAGGGAAAATTTCTTTTGCGGATACTTCTTCAATCACATCAGGTATTTTAGAGCAAATTGAACAACTACAAGCAGATGGCAAAACAGTCATCTATCTCTTTGAAGGAGAAACGATCGTTGCCTACCTTGGATTATTAGATGTTCCAAAACCAGAAGCAAAATCGATCATTACTTATTTTAAACAAGTCGGTGTTCATACGACGATGATCACTGGAGATCAAGAAAGAACTGCTGCTGCAGTTGCAAATGAACTAAAAATCGATGAAATTCATGCAAACTGTTTGCCAGAAGATAAAACGATTCTTATCAAACAACAAAAAGAACGTTACGGTGTTAATGCAATGGTTGGAGATGGCATCAACGATGCTCCCGCTTTAGCTAATGCAGCGATCGGTGTTGCAATGGGCGGCGGAACGGATATTGCAATGGATGTCGCAGATGTCGTTTTGATGCAAAACGATTTAGAAAAACTACAGATGAGTCATTTGCTTTCAAAAAAATTAAAACGAATCGTCATGCAAAATATATTATTTTCAGCCTTTGTCATTTGTCTTTTAGTTCTTTCAAATTTTTTCCAAATCATCAGCCTTCCTTTAGGAGTGATCGGCCATGAAGGAAGCACGATTTTGGTAATTTTAAATGGTTTGAGATTACTTAAGACGATTCCGATCGAGCACGTAAAGACCAAAACACAAACACCACTAAAACCACTAAATTCATATAATCGTAGTGAATCAAGTATTTAAAATAGACAAAAAAGGAGACGCTCATTGCTGGATGAGTATCTCCTTTTTTATCTACCTCTAATAACTCCTTACTCCCATTCTTCAAGAAATTCTTTAAGAAAGTTTTCCAAAAATTCTTGTCGCTGCTTTCCTATTTTTTTAGCATAGGGCGTATTTAAACGATCGTTCAATAGTAGAATTTTCTCATAAAAATGATTGATTACTGTACTTTCTTCCCTGTACTCTGATTTATTTTGCAATAATCTTGGTTTAATAGCAGGGTCATAAATTTTATTTCCTTTGTGCCCACCATAATAAATGGTTCGGATGATCCCGATCGCTCCCATTGCATCCAGCCGATCAGCATCTTGAACGATTTGTCCTTCTATACTTAATTCCTTTTTCTTTCCTTCAAGTTCCTGGCTGAATGAAAGGTTTTTAATGATATAAAGGATATGCTCGATCTTCTCAACAGGAACACTATTCACTTGTAAAACTTCTTTAATCTCTTGATATGCTTTTTCCTGATCCTCAACAAGCTTTTCATCAGCAACATCATGAAGATATGCTGCAGCTACTACGACAAATTCATCACACGCTTGTGTTTGTATGATTTTTTGTGCATTTCGGACGACACGCTCTATATGGTCCATGCCATGACCACTTTGATCCTCTTTCAATTTTGATCGAACAAACGCTTTGATCACATCTATTGTCTGCATATCCATCTAAAATCCTCCTAATCGCTCGAAAAAAGGCTGAAACAAATTCGATTTATCCCAACCTAACACTGTATTTCATTTAACTATTCTTTATGACTAACCCGCCAATAACATCTACGACTGATTCACTTGCATTCAGTAATTCTTCCAATTGATCATAAACGTTTTTCCAGCGAATCACTTCAATCGGATTTTCTTCATTTGTAAATAAGTCTTTCAGAGATTCACTGTAAAGCTTATCAGCTTTGCCTTCGATCTCACTGACTTCATCCATCATCGTCCGTAATATTTTAGAATTTTTGAACTTTGCAAACTCTTTTGTCGCCGTTAAAACTCCTGCTGTAGCTTCTAAAGCATAGGTAATAAATACCATTGCATTTTCTTTCAGTTCCTTAACGACTAAACTGCTCAATAAATAAGCAATACTATTGATTGTATCCAACACATCATCTAGTCGTTCTGTGATTTCAACAATGTCTTCCCGATCGATAGGTGTGATGAAAGAAACATATAATTCACTTAAAATTTGTTTAACGATTTGATCGCCTTCACGCTCCAGATCATGGATTTTTATTGCTTCTTTTTCTAAATAATCCAAAGAATAATTAATCGCGATCATTTCTAAGATCTCTGCTGCCTGATGGGCATTTCTCGCCAGATGCTCCAACTCTCCAAAATAGTCAAATTGTTTCTTTCTTGCCATTTTACTCTCTCCCTTAGCTTAACTCTCTATCGTTATTGTTTTTTTCTATTTTTATGCTCGATCAAAATAGGGCTACAAACAACTTAGCCATGATAAAAGCGATCAGACCACAACCCGGAAATGTTAAAACCCAGGCAATCAGCATTTCTTTTACAATTCGCCAATCTACACTTGACACGCGTTTTGAAGCACCTACCCCCATGATCGCAGTCGTTTTTGTATGTGTCGTAGAAACTGGAATACCAGCAATTGAAGCAGCAAATAAGCAGACTGCCGTACTTAAATCAGCTGCAAAGCCTTGGTAACGTTCTAATTTTACCATATCCATCCCAACGGACTTGATGATCCGCATACCACCAACTGAAGTTCCGATCCCCATCGTTACAGAACATAAGACCATGACCCAAATAGGAATAATGAAACCCGCTCCAGATTTTTCAGCAAGATTATTGTAATATAATCCAAGCATAAAAACCCCCATAAATTTTTGACCATCTTGAGCACCATGCAAAAAAGCATTAGCTCCAGCTCCAAATGCCTGACCATAGGTGAAAACTTTATCCGCTGTTCTTCTGGCAACACCTCTGAAAAGGATTACAATCAACTTCGTTACGATAAAACCGCCACCAAAGCCCATAACAGTTGAAACGACTAATCCAATCAATACTTTTGTCCATTCAGACCCATTAACCGCTCCAATACCGCCTAAAGCCATTGCAGAACCAGTCAAGCCCGCGATCAAAGCATGGCTTTCACTTGTTGGTATACCAAAATACCAAGCCGCAACCGACCAAACAACGATTGAAAACAAAGAGGCTGCTAGTGCTACCTGAGAAGCATTTCCCTGTGCATCAAAACTGACGATATTACTAATTGTCTCCGCTACCTGAGCGTTGAAATACGTCATAACTAATGCACCTAAAAAATTCATTACTACTGCCATCCAAATTGCTACATTTGGCTTCAACACACGGGTCGAGACAGCGGTTGCAATTGCATTCGGTGCATCTGTCCAACCATTAACAAAGATAACTCCCATCACTAACGTAACCGTTATCACTAAAGCAATATTCACTATGACACCCCACCATTTCATTTTTCATCTGTAATAATATCATATAATTTGTTAAAAGTATCCATTTTTTCATATATGCCCTATTTTATTCCTACAAATACATTAAATTTACTGTTAAGGAAAAAAACTTGTCATCTTTTATTGCAATGACAGTTTGGATTAGGTATAATGATTAGTGTTGAATTACATATGGATATTCCTGTGTAAGACCTTATTTTATCGGAGGTGAAAGAAATGCCAAATATTGAATCTGCAATTAAACGTGTACGTACTAACGCAAACGCGAATGCTCAAAATTCATCTCAAAAGAATTCTATGCGTACAGCAATCAAGAAATTTGAAGATGCTGTAGCTACAGGTGCTGATAACGCGGATGAGCTATATAAAGAAGCTGCTAGAGCTGTGGACATGGCTGAATCAAAAGGATTGATCCATAAAAACAAAGCGAGCCGCGACAAATCTCGTCTAAGCAAAAAATTAGCAAAATAATGAATTTGCAGAAGCTGCCATATGGTCAGCTTCTTTTTTTGCACCAAAAGAGTGCGAAACAAAACGAAGAAATCCATTTTGTCTCGCACTCTAAAACGTAATAAATGATGGATAGGGTAAAAATCAGATTCTTCTACAATTCTCTAAAAATAAAAGTATATTGTACTATTTTCATACCAATTGAAGCCTAATCGACTTTTGTCTTTGCTTAGATAGATATCAATTTGGATCAAAGAAAAACATTTCAACATCGAAGATCGGATTCAAAATTCTATATCTCATTTATACTTCATGCATTGATTCTAGTTGTTTTGAAGCTCCAGCCCTTTACGATCGATTTGAATCCAATATTCAGAAATTTTCTCATCTTCAACCAAATAAACTGCACTGGCAATTTGAATAATTTCTTTACTGTCTGACATCGTTCCAGTCTGTTTCCAACGAACATATACCTTATTCCCATCTTCTAACAACTCTTGGATTTCTAAGTGAAACTGACCATAGATATCCTGCATTTCCTTTACGTGTTCGATATAATCTTGTGGAGATCGTTCGATTGCATATTCATTCTCAGATTGGATTTGATGGGCAATCACGCACTCGTGCATATAAATAGATGCAGCATCAACATCTTTCCCTGAGCGGACATTTCTAAAAAAATCTGCAACGATCTCTTTTGGCTTCTTCATGCAATCTGGCTCCTTTCCTATCTATTACCTTACGCCTTGAGCGGACAATTTCAGAATAAATAATTCAAAAAGCAGCTCTTTATCCATCTTGCCAGTTTTCATTTTAACATCATTTTCTACTAGCTCATCATAGATCTCTTCCAGTCGTTCCAATTCAAAATGTCTCACTTGCTGCAATGCCAATTTTACACGATAAGGATGGATTTTTAGTGTATCTGCAATATTGGCTTGTTGATATCCAAGTTTAGCTAGGATTTTTGTTTGCAAAAATAAACGAATTTGATTTAGTAAAATCGCATTCAGCTTGATCGTTTCCTCGCCTTGAAGCAAAAGATCTTCATAGAGCTGTATTGCTTTTTCTCCATTTCCTGACAAGACCTCATTCGTTAAATCAAAGACATTATGCTCCAACGATTTTGGTACTAGTTCTTTTACAGCGTGAAGAGAAATAACTTTATCTTCTGAAGAAAAAAGAAATAGTTTCTGCAGCTCCCCCATTACTTTGGACAAATTCAAATCTGTCAGCTGCAATAATAAATCAAAAGCTTCTGGGCGAATGTCATAACCTTCACTTTGAATGGTTTGTTCGATATATTGGCGGACCTCACGTTCGCCCATTGGGTTGACATCGATGAATGTCGCTTGTTTCTTCAATGATTTTGTAATTTTTTTTCGTTCATCTAATTTTTCAACGCTTGCATTGAATACTAAAATAGTCGTAGGAGACGGTTCTTCCAGATATTTCAATAAACTATCGATGTCATGATCAAGACCCGTTGTTTTTCTTTCAGCTGTTAAAAAATAAGGGTTTTCGATAAACACTAAACGGTAATCACCAAAGAATGGAATCGTTTCAGCTTCTTCGATCGCTACTGATAAAGGAACCTCTTCCATATCAAAAGAAGAAAAGTTAAATTGATCATCTTCTGTTTTGATCAATTGATTCATTAGTTCTGTTTTAAATAGTTCACTCAAATAGCCTTCTGTCCCCTGAACTAGATACACAGAGGCAAACTGTTGTTGGCGAACCTGCTGCAACGCTTCTTGTAAGTTCATAATTCCCCTCATTTCTCTTTTCCATCCTATCATGACAATTCAAGAAATGCTAGTCTTGTTTGATCATTGTTTGCACTGGTGACATTTTTGACCAGGGCGTCCATTCATAGTATGCCATACCTTCCTGATCTGTTCGAAAAATCCTTATATTTTCTTGTTTTAATGTTTCTTCAGTTTCACCATGAGGATGCTTAAAACGGTTGTTCCGCCCACATGAAATGATTGCTTCACTAGGCGAAATTTGTTTGATAAATGAATCATCCGTTGATGTTTTACTTCCATGATGTCCGACTTTTAAGCTGTCTATTTTTAGATTAGGATAGTTTGCAAGCAACTGCCTCTCACCTTCCTTTTCCAAATCTCCAGTAAACAGAAAACGTCGATCAGCTATTTTTGAATAGATGACTAAAGAATCTTGATTTTCTCCATTGCCTTTAGTCGTTGGTGCTAGAACTTTTAGCGCTATTGAGCGACCGATCGTCTGACCTGCTAAAACAGGATAACACTTAACACCCGACTGTTTTAAAGTATTCAACATCCTTTGAAACAATTGCTTATTTTCCGTACCTGCTGGATAATAAAGAGCTCGAATCGGGATTTTTTTGTGGATTTCTAAAAGATCCCCGCAGTGATCCAAATCACCATGACTGATCAACACTTTATCTAAATACTTTACCCCTTTACTTTTTAGAAAAGGGACAACTGAATAGTCAGCATTAGATTTTTCTTTATTTCTTATTACCCATTCCTCTTTTTCAAACATCAGTTTACCACCAGTATCGAGCAAAATATTTTCTTGATGAAAAGGGGTTTGGATAAAAATACTATCTCCCTGACCAACATCAATAAAAGCGACTGTTCCCTTGGGGAAAATGTATTTACTTTGAAGTAATAACAACAACAAAACACCAGACCAACAAGCTTTTTTTGGATCTATAGGTAAACGGTCCAGCAAAATCCCTAATGAAAGAAAGACTGCTATCAATAACCAAAATGAAAAGTGACCTATAATGATCGTAAATGTACTTGTATGGCTCAACCACTCAAAAACTTTTTGTTGTAAAAGAAAATAGGATTCTAATCCAACAATCAAAAAATCGATCTTGATAAAATAAGAACTAATAAAACTAATGGTCAGGATAGGTAAAATCATGTGTTCAAAAACTGGCAACATCACAAATGTAAACACACTCCCTGTCAACTGCCACTCAAAAAACGAAAGCCCCAATAATGGAACAATCGCAATATTCAAAAGTAATGAAAAACAATAACTTTTCAAAAGACTATGCTTGATAAATTCAACAATCGGCTGTACAAAGAGAATCAAAAAAGACAAACCATAACTCAGTTGCCCACCGATCGTAAACAATAAATATGGACGAACAATCAAGCCTATCATCAGCGTTAAACTCCAGCAATCTAATCTGGATAATTGCCAGCGAAAGTGCTGGTTAGCCAAGACAATCGAACTTTGGACCAATGCACGTACTACACTGACAGAAAAACCAGTAAATCCTGCATAGATCAATGCAAAAAACAGTTGTAACCAAAATAATTTTTCTATAGTAAGTCCAGACCTTAAAAATAAATACCTAAAACTACCGATAAAAAATGCGACATGCATTCCTGACAAACTAAACAAATGAAGAATTCCTAAATTTGCCAAAACAGCTTCTTTTTGGGAAAAATCACTAGATCGATACCCAAATAATAGTATTTTTACGTGTAAAGCAGTTTCTTTCATGAAAATCTTCGAGCAATGATCAATCGCTTTTTTTCTATTGCTGCTGATCCACGACCTGAAGTCATACCATCGAACAGGTTGCTCTGAAATACTCTGGATACTTTTGATTGTCACTGTTTGGTAAATGCCCTTTGTCCTCAAATAGTTCTGATAATCAAAGCCATGCAAATTGGTTTGCGCTATAGGCGTTTGAACTGTTCCTGTCATATGCAACTGTAATGGTTGTGTATGCTCCATCCAACTTTCTTTTTCCAGTTTTGAGGAGAATTGATAAAAAGCAACGATTTTTCTGCTAAGCGTTTTAGAATAAAATTTTCCTTCTAATTGAAGACGGTCTCCATCAATGTTCATTTTATCAGACAAAACACTAAGTGTACCAGAAAGTTCGGTTTCTTCTGCAAATTTTTGCTGTTTTTCATTGTTCAATACCCAAAAACAGGAGATGATCGCAATAACCGTACATAAAAAACTAACAGCGATGATCACCCGATTTCGAGTTGCAGCAATACGCCAACATAAATATAGACACATCAAACCTGACGGCCAGTTAAATTCTATAATGAGAAATACAGATCCTATTACTAAAAGTACTGGAAATATCCAGTGATTATTGATCTGCTTGAGGTGCTTCGTCCATTGAAGCAAGCTCTTCTCCTAACTGTAATTCGGCAAAATATTTCTTTGAGAGAGTGACTTGATCCACACTTGCACCAACCTGTTTGATCAAATCCAGTGCATAAGGATCATTGCGATAATCCTTTAAATAATGAATTTTTTTGATTCCAGCTTGTAAAATCATTTTCGTACATTGCAGGCAAGGAAAATGGGTCACGTAAATTTCTGCGCCTTCTGTAGGAATACCAAATTTTGCACATTGCAAAATAGCATTCATCTCTGCATGGATCGTTCGGACACAATGCCCATCTACAACGTAACAACCGTCATCTATACAATGAACATCTCCACTAACAGAACCGTTGTACCCTCCAGCAATAATTCGTTTGTCTCTGACGATCGTCGCCCCGACTTCTAGTCGAGTACATGTACTTCTTAAAGATAATAATACGCTTTGCGCCATAAAATATTGATCCCATGGAATCCGTTCTAATGTCATTTTTGTGCTCCTTCTTTATATACTAATGTCTATCTCATTTTCAAAATAATTTGCTGTTGTTTAAAAATAATAGTCTAATACAAATAGTAAATTATAGAAAAACTCCCGTCAAGAATCTAAGCGATATATTCTAAAAATACTTCGCATAATCGTGTACTTTTAATTAAGCGCTATATTGTAATGGCCTCTTTTAATCGTTCAAATGTTTTTTCACCAAATCCAGAAATATTCTTTATTTCCTCTATTGATTTGAAACCGCCATTTTCTTCCCGATAGCGAATGATTTCCTGTGCCTTTTTTAGTCCAATGCCTGATAAGGTTTGAAGCTGTGACTCATCCGCTAAATTGAGGTTGACCTTGGATGCTGCAGCCACATCTTCTTCACCGGTCATATTTTTTTTGATCGGAGGGTCTTCTCCTTCGAGCGGTACATAGATCACCATTTGATCCGTAAGCTGTTCAGCAAAGTTGACCTGCTTGGTATCTGCCCCTTCCTTGAAACCGCCGGCCAGCATGACTGCATCCCAGACTCTCATGTTCATTTTCACTTCATACATTCCTGGTTGCTTAACTGCGCCTTTTATATCGACATATAACTGCCTTTGATCATGAGCTGATTCAGATGACATTATTTGTTGAGTTGAGGAAACATCCGTCTGAAAATCTTCGTCTATTGCTTCAATCGGCTTTTTTATCAAAAATAAAAGAACACTACAACATAAAAGCAGCCCAACTCCTCCTGCAATCAAGTAATACTTGTATTTACTGATGATCTCCTGGTAATTCATTTTTTCCCTCCTTCATCTATAAAATACGCATTATTTTTCATTTTCATGATAGAAAAACAAAAAGTCCATCGTATAATAAAGTAAGAAGGTGATAAAACGTGGAAAAGGACATTATTACACTATTGATCGAGAGGGATTTTTTAGGGTTGGAAAAATTCATCGATGCATTTGGAACCGATATCATAAAATGTATTCGCTCCATTTTGAATCATCCGAAAGAAAAAATATATCATAAGGAAACGGAAAATGAAGTTTTTTATCGTATTTGGCAGAAGATCGCTACTTACGATGCGAAAAAGAGCAGCTTGAAAACTTGGGCAATGACGATCACCCGAAATATTTGCCTTGATAAAAAGCGCCAGATCATTCGCGAACAACAAATAATTCCAACTGAACAGCTGCCAGAGACTTTGTTAGAAGAAGACTATTTTGAGAAAGAACAGTTTTTAGATCTACTGAACTGTTTAAATGGAGAAGATCAATTGATCTTCTTAAGATATTACTATTATCAAGATTCACCTAAAGAAATTGCGAAGGATTTGGCAATGGATACTTCTCAAATATACAATCGTTTATCTCGCGGGAGACAAAAACTTAAACAATCTATCCAACAATGATCATACTAAATACATTAGGAGGAGTCATCATGGTAAATCTATTTAAATCTGCCGTGAACCAAGTCAACACTGAACTGAACAAGCAACAAAAAAGAGACTTATATAATCAAACTAAAATGTATATTTTTCTGCAAAGCTTTATTGATCAGCTAAAAGAACAATTGAATGAAGGTGAAGAAATCAGTGCTTACTTACCACTAACTTCTGACGGAGAGAATGTTTCTGCTGTCGGTAGTGGCTTACTAGGGATGTATCATCCTAGAACTGAGGCAGCCAAAGCATATTTAAAAGAGTTCAACGATCTTCGCGGGAATCGTGTTCTGATTTTCACCAATCAGCGGATGATTTACACCACTATCATTGAATTTCTCGATCATCAACCTTTATTCAGCTATCCTTATGATACGATTAAAGCAATCACTCTAAAGCAAAATAGAGTCTCATACTTCAATTGGAATGGTCTCAAACCTACACGTTCTTTTCTTTCAACTTATACATTTGACTTTGAGTCAGAAAACCATATTTTCTCAGAGTTATTAAGTGAACGGGATGCAGATATTTTGAAACGACAGTTAACAGAAATTCCATTACTGAAAACGATTCTCGTGACAGAAAATGTTTATCGTAAAAAACGTTTTGACCAAGTCGTTAATAACCCTGTACTTGCCTATCGTTTTATTCTCTATTTTTCTATCGGAGCCGCTGTTTTATTTCTATTCTTTTTAGCTTTAGGAGGTATTTTTCATCTTGGACCAGCAAAATACCTATTTGATTTCGGTTCCTCTTCAATGCTTCATCCTTCAGTTGTTGTTCATTAAAAAAATAGAGACTAAATCAAATTCGAGGTTGATTTAGTCTCTATTTTTTTATTTTTCTTTCAATGTTTCAAGGTAGTCTAAAGCGTCTTGCACATTTTTTACAGGAACGATCTTCATTGATGTTCCTATTTTTTTAGCAGTAGCTTTCGCTTCTTCGTAATTTGTTTTGATTTTCGGCTCTGCTTCTTTCATTTCTTTTGTGATTTCATCATCAGGAGCAAAGAAAATATCTGCCTTATTTTTACTTGCGGTCACTACTTTTTTATCAATTCCGCCAATTCTTCCAACGATGCCGTCTGTATTGATCGTCCCTGTTCCAGCGATTTTATAGCCCTTACGTATACCTTTTTGTGTTAACTGTTCATACGTTTCCAGTGTAAACATTAAACCGGCAGAAGGACCACCGATATCACCAGAATCGATTTCAACGGGAATCGACGAATCGATTTCTGTATGATCGGTCAAGCCGATACCAATCCCTGCTTTTTTATCGGTCGATAGTTCAATCAGCTTACCTGTTGCTTCTTTAGCTTTTCCATCTTGTAAATAACTAACAGTAACTTCTTGACCAACCTTTTGTTTTTTGACATATGTAACAAATTCTTCGCTACTTTTAAATGTTTTCCCATCGATTCCTGTTACAGTATCACCAACAGAAATTTTTCCTTTGAAACTTGAATTATCTTCAATAGCTAGTACATAAACACCTTTGAATTGCATATCATATGGTATATTTGCTAACTTTAATGCTTGTTCGATTGCTGCATTTTTCGACGAGTCCATATAATATTGCTGAATTCGCTCATATTCACTGTTGGTACTTGATCCCATCAGGTCTTTCTTACTCACTATTTCTTGAAAATCAGAAAATGAAGCAGTTATCAAAGAAGCTAGAGTAGCTTTACGGACACCTACAGTGGTTAAATAAAATGCTCCTGGTTCTGTATCTTGTTTATTATCAACAGACACAAAGTCTTTCAAATTTTCTGTCGTTCCAGGTCCTTCAATATAATAAGGGATCGGAAAAATCATGGCAATGATCAATACTATGACAAGCACAAATGGCAGCATAGATTTTATAGATATTCTTTCTTCCTGTTCATTATTCATTCATCTTCAACTCACGATTCTTTTGATTTAGCGCTTCATTAACTGGCTTTGGCAAATAAGCAGAAACATCGCCTCCAAATGTCAGCACTTCTTTTAACAAACTGGAGCTAATGTGTCCATATGTTTCATCTGCCAGTAAAAATACTGTTTCTATGCCGGCAGCCAAATGATGATTCATCATAGCAATATCTTTTTCATACTCGTAATCTTTCACATTTCTAATTCCACGGATCAAAAAGTTTGCTCCCAGCTCAGCAGCACTTTCTACAGTCAACTTGCTTTCTTGTGTAACAACTTCTACATTTTCTAAATGCGCTGTCGATTGCTTGATCAATAAGAGCTTTTCTTCTAAAGTAAATAATGCCTTTTTATTTGTATTCACAAAAACACCGACAATGACTTTATCAAAAATCTTCGTACTGCGCTCGATCAAATCTAAATGACCATTTGTCAGCGGATCAAAACTTCCTGGAAAAAGTGCAACTCTACCCATCATTTCCCTCCTATTTATAAATCGTGATTTGAGTAATACCATAGATCACTTCTCGTGTCTTGGCTAAAGGACCAATATTTTCGGGAAGTGTTACTGATTTATCTGTTTCACAGACGATGACTGACTGTTCACTCAATAATCGATAGGATATCATCTTCTCGATTTGCTTTTCTATTTCTTGTTTTGCATAAGGCGGATCTAGTAAAACTAAATCAAATACACGTTGCTCTTCTTTGAGAAAATCGATTGCTTTATTTGCGTCCATTTTTTTTATGATAAATTTTTCTGGTTCTTTAGTGATCGCAATATTTTCTTGAATAATTTTGATTGCCGCAAAATTTTTTTCAATACAGATTCCCAGATCCATTCCCCTAGAGACTGCTTCTATTGCCAGTCCACCACTTCCAGCATATAGATCTAACACCACACCTCCATCAAAATAAGGGCCAATCATATTGAATATTGATTCTTTGACTTTATCTGTTGTTGGACGTGTGTGGTCGCCATCCAATGCTTTCAAACGGCGTCCACCGTACTCTCCAGAAATCACGCGCATGTCATTTAACGCTCCTTTACTTATTTCACTATTTCCTTAATAGTATACCAAATATACAGAAAAAAGATGAAAAATGTTTGACGTTCGTGCACATTTTTCATCTTGATTTTTAGACATTTTCAGCTAAACGAATTTGGGTATTTAGTTCCTCAACTTCAAATCCCTCTTCTTCTTTATATTGATAGGCTGCTTTTGTCCCGATTTTTTCTGCGAAGTTCATTTCCACGTCTGGTCTGTATGACCGTTCAACTTTACGTACAAAATGAAGTCCGTTGATTTTTGCTTCTGATGCTTCGATATCTTCTTCATTCATATAGATAACTACATACTTCATACGTCGTGAAACATAGTGTATCAAACCAAAACGTTTTAATGTCCTTAGTTGCTTTAAGCTATATACCCATACAACTAAACAACGACGTTTTTGAATATTCAGTTCTTTTTCCTCGTTAACTTGCATGACAACTACCTCCACAACCTGAGTGTTTTCCTTTTTCGAAGAATGGATTCCCAGCGTCCACTTTGATGTCTTCAGAAATCGTTTTAGCAACTGAAAGTCCGATTACATCCAAAATCGTTTGCACTTCTGTCTCGGAAAAACGGAACTCCGCTACTTCTTCACTCATATCCAGTGCTCTCTTTGCTTGTCGCACAGCACGCTGCTTTGTTCTAAAATCCGGTGCATGATTTCCATAAGGTTCAATTCGTTCAAATGACTCCTTAGCACTCAAAAAAGCCTTTTGTTTCTCCATGATATCCTGTGAAGTATACATTGCTTCTCGATTTTTCTTATATAAAGTAATACTGTCACTTGCCAAAATTGCACTAACAAGATTCTCTACCTGATCCTCTATTTCAAAAAGTTTTTCTGTAATGATCATACTTATTCACTATCCTCTGTCTGAGATATTTCTTTTTCAGTCTCTTGTATTAAGACTAACATACTTGCTTTAGAGAATGCAACGCCAATGTTTTCATTTCCTTCATGGGCAAAACGAGAATGATAGAGCGAATCAGAAAACCATGAAAGAACAGTAAAGGATGGATCGTAAATCGGTTCTGTGTACATACCAGTCGTATTTTTTTTGTCCATCTGTCCTAATTTCAGCAATTTTTGGTATTCATCATTAGACAAGACAAATGTCTCAGTTGCGCTCAATTGTTCTTTACTGAACTGCCAGTTTTCCAATCGTTCAGCGGAAAAGATATTCTTTTGCTGCTTAGGCAAAAGCTCAAAAAGTTTTTGAGCATTCTTTTGACTTTCAGTTGAAATAGCGTATGTTTCAAGGTTTTCTTTCATTCTCAATAAATTGATCGTACGAATGACCTGATTACTTTTGATTGGATCAAATCCGGTCAATTGATTTTCAGGTATTAAAGGAAGTGCTTCCCCTTCAATCAATTGATAGGGCATCAACGTCAATAACGATTCCTTATCAAGATAAACCACTGCAGCAAGTTCGCTATCTCCTTGATCGAAAAACAAAATAGCGAACGATTGATTATCGAAAGCAATCAGCGGACGATAATTCATATCTTCTTCCATCAACTCTATGTTATAGTTTGTTTCTTTATATGTAAAAGCAAAATCTGAATAGATCGTCATCCGTTCTGAAACATCTGATAAATTCATTCCAATCGAAAATGGCACTAATTCTTTTGAATCGTTGAACGCTTTGATCATCGAAATTTTTTCATTTTGGACATTCACTTCTAGATAGTCTGCATCTTTTTCTCCGTAAGTCCATAGTTCATAAGGCATACCTGATGGTTGTTTTTCAAGAGGTTCGCCGAATTTAGCAACAAATTCCGATATCGGCTTACCAACATACTCCGCATATCCAGAAGCAGGAAGCTCTTCATATGGCAAAGCAGTATGGGAGACGTTCTGTCTCCCAAAATCATCTGCTACTTGCTTCGGTTTTTCAGCAGGAAAAAAGACAGGCTCTAAATAGCCAATCGTTAGGACTACTAAAAATACGCCCAAGAAAGCTAAAAATCGTCTCATCTTTTTCCCCACTTTTCACTTATTTTTCGCTGACTTCTATTAAAAGATCTCCAGAACTGATTGCTTCACCTTCGACAACATAGATATGTTCTACCTCGCCATCGAAACGTGCTTCAATCGTTGTTTCCATTTTCATTGCTTCAGTGACCAGTAAAGCATCACCTTTTTTGACCTTATCACCTTTTTTGACTAGCACTTGAAGTACAGAGCCAGACATCGTTGCACCAATCTGTTCTTTGTTCGTCGGCTCAGCTTTTCTTTTTGCCTGAATCGCTGATTTAACGGATGTATCTTTTATGACAACTTCTCTACGTTGCCCGTTCAAGTTGAAGAAGAGCACTCGATTTCCTTCAATATCAGGCTCACCAACTTCGTCTAGACGAATGATCAATGTTTTTCCTTTTTCAATTTGGACTTCTACTGATTCACCTTGACGAATACCTTGGAAGAAGGTTGGCGTATCCAACAACGTCACATCTCCAAAGTTTTGATAAGATGTACGATAATCTAAAAATACTTGCGGATACATCAAATAGCTTAAAATCTCTTCCAATTTAGGTTCATAGCCAATCAGTTCAGCCAACTCGTCCTTAACTTTATCAAATTTTACAGGTGCCGCTAAGCTTCCGGGTCTTTCTGTAAACGCTGGACGGCCTTTTAAAATGATACTCTGAAGCTCTTTTGGAAAACCACCAACGGGTTGACCTAAGTCTCCTTGGAAAAAAGTGACTACTGATTCAGGGAAGCTCAAGCTTTCTCCATTAGAGAAAATATCCTCTTCTGTTAAATCATTTTGTACCATGAATAGCGCCATGTCTCCAACAACTTTTGAAGAAGGTGTTACTTTGACGATATCGCCAAACATTTGATTCACTGTATGATACATTTTTTTGATGTCATCCCATTCATGACCTAACCCAACTGCTTTTGCCTGTTGTTGTAAGTTAGAGTATTGTCCACCAGGCATTTCATGCATGTATACTTCTGTTTGCGGTGCATTCAATCCATTTTCAAACGGTTTGTAATACATACGAACATCTTCCCAGTAATGATTGATTTTTTGAGCATTATCAACATTGATATCAGGTGTTCTTTCACCATTGACTAAGGCATAATACAGACTGCTCATACTTGGTTGACTTGTTGCGCCACTCATTGCACTAGTCGCAACATCCACAATATCAACACCAGCTTTTGTTGCTGCAGAATACGTGATAATGCCATTCCCGCTAGTATCATGGGTATGCAAATGTATAGGAAGATCCGTTGTTGCTTTCAATTCACTGATCAAACGGTAAGCAGCTTGTGGTTTTAGTAATCCAGCCATATCTTTGATTGCGATGATATGAGCGCCCATTTGTTCAAGCTCTTTCGTCATGTTTTTATAGTATTCAACATTATATTTTGCTCTTGAAGGATCATTGATATCGCCGGTATAGCAAATAGCGGCTTCAGCGATTTTTCCAGTATCTCTAACTGCTTGAATACTTTTTTCCATTTGCGGAAGCCAGTTCAAGCTGTCAAAAATTCTAAAAACATCGATTCCTTGTCTTGCTGATTCTTTGATAAACTCTTCGATCACATTATCTGGATAGTTTTGATATCCTACTGCATTCGAACCTCTAAAGAGCATTTGCAGTAATGTGTTTGGCATCAATTTACGAATCTTGCGAAGTCTCTGCCACGGATCTTCATTTAAGAAACGATAAGCAACATCAAAGGTAGCGCCCCCCCACATCTCACTTGAGAATAATTCAGGTAGACCTTCTCCTGTCAGACGAGCAATTTCTTTAAAGTCCTGTGTTCTCACACGAGTCGCCAGTAAGCTTTGATGGGCATCACGGAAGGTCGTATCTGTTAATAGTACATTTTCCTGTGCCTTGATCCAATCGATCACACCAGAAGCGCCTTTTGCATCTAAAATATTTTTAGCTGTGACGTAGTTTTCACGTAATTCTAAGTCAGTTGGAATCCGCGGTGCATCAAAGTATTTCTTTGTCGATTTTTCTACACCTGGGAAACCATTGACTGTTACTTCTCCAATATATTTCATCGTTTTATTTCCACGGTCTCTCAACTTAGGAAATTCGAATAATTGCGGTGTGTTATCAATAAAAGTCGTCTTTGCTTCCCCCGATTGAAATTCAGGATGACCAATAACTTTATGAAGGAACGGGATATTTGTTTTGACTCCGCGAATTCTGAATTCACGTAAGCAACGCTCCATTTTTTGAATCGCTTTATCAAAGGTAAAACCATGCGTACAAACTTTTACTAAAAGTGAATCAAAGTAAGGTGTTACCACCGCACCAGAGTATGCATTCCCTACATCTAGACGCACACCAAATCCGCCTGGCGAACGATACGTATCGATTTTACCTGTATCAGGCATAAATTGATTCAACGGATCTTCTGTAGTGATTCGACATTGAATCGCTGCGCCGTTCAATGAAATATCTTTTTGTTGTGGAATTTTCATATCCTTATGCAAATCAAGCCCTTGTGCAATTTGCAGTTGAGAAACTACGATATCAATATCCGTGATCATTTCTGTAATCGTATGTTCCACCTGAACACGAGGATTGACTTCGATAAAGTAAAATTGATCCCCTTCAACTAGGAATTCAACCGTACCTGCATTGATATAGCCAACATGCTGCATCAATTGGACAGCAGCATCACAGATTTTCAATCGTTGTTCTTCGTTCATCGAGATACACGGTGCAACTTCGACTACTTTTTGATGACGGCGCTGAACAGAACAATCGCGCTCAAATAAGTGAATAACGTTACCATGGCTGTCGCCTAGAATTTGGACTTCTATATGTTTAGGATTAGAGATATATTTTTCAACGTAAACCTCATCTGAACCGAAAGCTGCTTTAGCTTCACTTTTAGCCCGATCATAACCTTCTCTCGCTTCTTTTTCATCATGAGCAACACGCATTCCACGACCGCCGCCGCCTAATGCTGCTTTGATCATGATCGGAAAGCCATGTGTCCGACCAAACTCTAACACTGCATCAACAGTTTGAACAGGACCATCCGAACCCGGAATCGAAGCAATACCTGCTGCAACTGCGGCTTCTTTCGCTTTGATCTTGTCACCAAATATGTCTAAGTGATGTAAAGAAGGACCTACGAAAATCAATCCTTCCTCTTCACAACGACGAGCAAATTCTAGATTTTCTGAAAGAAAACCATAGCCTGGATGGATCGCATCTGCTCCAGATTTCTTGGCAATGCGAATGATATCTTCCATATCAAGGTAGGCTTCAATTGGTTTTTTCCCTTTACCAACCAAATAAGCTTCGTCAGCTTTAAAACGATGTACTGAATATTCATCTTCCGCTGCATAGATTGCCACTGTCCCGATGTGCATCTCCGTACAGGCTCTAAAAATTCTGATTGCAATTTCTCCACGATTTGCTACTAAAACTTTTTTCATTCCTTCACTCCTACCTTTTTATTCAGCTAAACATCATTTATAAAAATTAGATTCTATTTAACTGCCTTCATTTTTATTGATTCCCAAATAATTGGTATTCTTGGGTCATTTTTTGTTTTTTCTCATCCGCACTGATGTTCAGCACAAAAGCAACCGCAATGGAGATGATCAATAGACTATTTCCTCCATGACTGAGAAATGGAAAAGTAATCCCAGTTAGTGGAATCACACCTGTAATTCCGCCTAGGTTGATGAAAACTTGTAATAATAACATCGAACCAATACCAATACACATTAAAGAATTGAATGGTTTTTTCGAACGAACACCAACTAAAATAATTCGCGCTATCATGAACATCAAAAGCGCTAAAATGATCAGCGATACAAGCAAGCCTAACTCTTCGATTGTGATCGCAAATATAAAGTCTGAATGTGCTTCTGGCAAAAAGCCTTTTTTCTGTATACTATTTCCTAGTCCTTTACCGAACCAGCCGCCATTGTTGATGGCATAGTATGAATTCGCTAATTGATGTCCCGCATTACGTTCATCCGTAAATGGATTTAAAAAAATCGCAAAACGTTTGTAAACATACTGGTATTTCGCAGGAATAAACGCACCTTTACTTAAAATCAACGCTTCAATAATAAAAATACTTCCTAATATCCCTGCTCCTCCAACCACATAGGTATACATGTAATTCACACCGCAAGCTAAAATCATAATGATCGCAATCAACGTCAAAATCGCTGCATTACCAAGATCGGGCTGGATCGCTACAAGGGCAATCAAAAAACCAACTAAAAGCATTGGTCTGAACACAGCTTTTTTAAACTCTTTGTCGATATACTTCTGTCTTCTACCTAAAATGTAAGCTAAATACCAAATGATCATGATTTTCAAGTATTCAGCAGGCTGCATAGAAAATCCGCCTAAATATAGCCAACCGGATGCACCATTGATCGTTTTCCCTAATGGCGTAAACTTAACTGCCAATAGCAAAACAGAAATCACAGTAATGGCTAGCATAATGAAGCCTTTATTTTGAAAAACAGCGGTTTTCATTTTGTAAATAAAAAACATTGCCACTAAGCTTAAAACCCAAAACTGCAGTTGAGAAACGACCATACTAGTCGGCGGTTCCCCTTTTGTAACTAACAGTGAAGAAGTCGAACTATAGACCATGATCAGGCCTACTGCACTAAGAACCAAATATGGAATCAAAATGCTATAATCTAACAGGTGCCGCTTTTTTATCTTGTTTGGCAAAGTTTAGACCTCCTTGCCAATCTCTTTTTTTTCTTGTGTTTCCTCATAAACATCACTATATAATTGATTAAGTTCTTTCTCTAAATCACTTAATAATTGGTGTCCTTGGGTCGAACTCAAAATGCCAAGACGAATCGCATAAGTCACCTGACGAGAAAAACCATACATTTGCGTATCAACGACTTCTTCAAAAGCCTTACATTGGGAAATACATAAACTATTTTTTTGATTACGGATCAGCATCATGATCCTTTGTGCGTCATCATTTAACAGCTGAATCGCGAACTCTTTTGAAATGGATTCCATGTGCACTAAACCTCCCATCTTAATTATGTAATTATAGCATAATTTAGCTGATTATTAACAGAAATTTTCTGAAAATCACTTGTTTAACTCTTTTTTTAATTTTTAGCAAATTCGAATGAAAAAAATCTCATTTTTCTCTTTGTTTTTCTAAGATCAGCAAACATATCAAGCTTGCTCAAATAATCAATGAGTTTCTTCTAGAATTTTAGTTCAATCCATAAACGATTACATAATATATTACATAAACCCAGCTTAAAAGCCCATGAAACACCGCCCAAATGATACTATGCCAATTCACATAAGAAATGACCATCGCCAAAGCACAGCCAAAAGATATCCCAGCTTTTGCACCATCTTTCATATTGATTCCTCCTAGTCCATTCATTTATTACGATGGAATAAGAATCTTTCCATCTGATTTTAACCAATCACTTACATCGATTTTTTTGATCAGAAGATATTCTCTTGGAATCTTTGGTTCCGATAACAAACCAAATTCACTCGCTTGCTGATAACCATAGCGGTTATAATAAGCAGGATCACCTACCAAAATGATCGCTTTCTCTTTCGCATCTTTAGCCGCTGCCTCGGCGGTTTCCATAAGTCTGGCTCCCACTCCTTTATTCCTTTGGTCTAATCTCACTGCCAAAGTAGCTAATAGCAGCAATTTGCTTTCCTCTTGTTCATTTTCGAAATGAAGTCTTGTAAGCATGATATGTCCTACGATTTCGTCATTACACTCAGCAACGTATTCAAATTGAGGTAAATAATCCAAACTTTGTCGCAGACGTTGTACAAAATGATGCTCATCACCATCTTTAACTTTTGCCGTTTCGAAGGCCGCTTTGATGAATCGATCGATCTTATCAACATCTCGTTCTTCCTTCAAACGAATAAACATCTCATCGCCTCCTTCAAATCGTTATGTATTTAAATTCTTTCTACTTATAGTAACAGAATCTATTTTAAGAATCCATCAAAGACACTGTCCCATTTTATTCATTTAAAAGCTTATACAAAGAGATTCTCATAAGTTAGAAGCATTCGCTCTAACTTTTTGAGAATCTCTAATATAACATGTGGATGGAACAGAAGCGTCAAGCTTCGGAAACCAAGTCCTTCAATTCTTAGTATCTTTGATACTTAGAAATTGATATGATCGAGGCATAGCGTAGTGCTGCTTCTGATTCCACCGTTTATCGATATTTAAAGAGCTTAGTATATCACTCTCTATTTTTTCATGTCAACAACCATTCTACCTTTGATCTTACCTTGCTCCATTTCTTCAAAGATATCATTCACTTCATGTAAACAGCGTGTTTCTACAACAGGAACAACTTTTCCTTCCGCACCAAATTGGAAAGCTTCTTCTAAGTCTTTACGAGTTCCAACTAGTGATCCTACGATTTGAATGCCATCTAAGACTGTTTTCACGATTTCTAAATCCATTGTTTCCGGTGGAAGCCCAACTGCAACTACTTTCCCTGCCGCCCGAACGGAGTTCACAGCTTGATTGAATGCAACTTTGGAAACAGCTGTCACAACTGCTGCATGTGCGCCACCGATTTTAGCTTGGATCCACTCACCAGCGTCTCCGTCTTTTAGCGGATTACACACTAGATCTGCACCCAGTTCTTTTGCAAATTCTAATTTGTCATCGTTGATATCGATTGCAATTACTTTAGCGTTAAAGACATTCTTTGCATACTGAATAGCCAGATTTCCTAAACCGCCGATACCATAAATAGCGACCCATTGTCCAGGTTTTACTTCCGACACCTTGATTGCTTTATAACAAGTAACGCCCGCACAAGAAATACTACTTGCTTGAGCAGGATCCAATCCCTCAGGCACTTTTACTGCATAATTTGCTTTAACGATACACTGTTCTGCCATCGCTCCGTCAACTGAAAAACCTGCATTTTTTACTTGACGGCAAAATGTTTCACGACCGGTTATACAATACTCACACGTGCCGCATCCTTCAAAGAACCATGCGATACTGACACGATCGCCGACTTTTAGATTATCTACATCAGAAGCAACTTCTTTAACGATCCCGATCCCTTCATGTCCTATGACACGTCCTGGCACTTCGCCAAAATCACCATGAGCAACATGTAAGTCTGTATGGCAGACACCACAATATTCAACATCCACCAAAGCTTCTCCTGCTTCAAGCGGTCTTAATTCTACTTCTTTGATTTCTACTTTTCCATTACTTTCTTTTGTTACAACAGCTGCTTTCACACGATCACTCCTACATTTATTATTAATAGTAATATTTACATTTTACCATGTACGAAATCGATTTAAAAGTCAAATGATAAAATTGTTCATCATTTTTGAAATTTTGTTCAAACCACATAATAAAAAAGGAAAATGAATCATTTTGCACGATTCATTTTCCTTTTTGTAATTGTATACTTTAATTTTTAGATTGCTGTTGTTGCACCGCGATATACGATTCCACGACGAGGGTCAACTGTGATCAATTCACCATTTTCAATAAGGTTTGTTGCATCAGCTGCACCAACGATAACAGGAATATCTTTGGCAATAGCAACTACTGCTGCATGAGAAGTCAATCCACCTTCTTCAACCACTAAAGCAATAGCTTTATCGATTGCAGGCATGTAGTCCTTATCTGTTGTTTTCACAACTAATATAGAACCTTCAACAGCGTTCGCCACTGCTTCTTCAGCAGTATTTGCAACTACTGCTTTAGCAATAACTGAATCTTCGCCGATTCCTTGACCTTGAACTAATTTTGATCCGATCATTTGGATCTTCATTAGGTTTGTTGTACCTTTTTCACCGACTGGAACACCTGCAGTGATGATGATTAGATCGCCTTCACTTGCAAAGCCTTCGTCTTGAGAAACGTGTGTTGCTAAGCTGAACATTTCATCAGTACTTGCTGGTTTTTCTGCAACTGTTGCATAAACACCCCAAGATAATGATAAACTGCGTGCTTTTTGTTCAGTAAATGTGATTGCAACGATGTGTGCTTTCGGACGGTATTTAGAAATCATACGTGCTGTATGTCCTGATTCTGTCGCTGCAACGATCGTTTGGATACCTAAGTTACGCGCAGTATGTCCAACAGATTGGCCGATTGCTTCTGTCATATCTGTTTTGCTGTATAGTTTTAATGCAAATGAATCTTGGTTGATCAATGCTTCTTCCGTACGAACTGCGATGCGAGCCATTGTTTGAACTGCTTCTAAAGGATAATCCCCAGCTGCTGTTTCACCAGAAAGCATTACTGCATCTGTTCCGTCATAAATAGCGTTAGCAACGTCGTTTGCTTCTGCACGAGTCGGACGAGGGTTACGTTGCATAGAATCCAACATTTGTGTTGCAGTAATAACTGGTTTACCTAAAGCATTGCATTTTTTGATCAATTCTTTTTGAACAACAGGAACATCTTCTGTTGGGATTTCAACACCCATATCTCCACGGGCAACCATTAAACCATCAGAAACTTTTAGGATCTCATCGATGTTGTCGATCCCTTCTTGGTTTTCGATTTTAGGAATGATTTGGATATGCGTTGCATTTTCTTCTTCTAAAATTTTTGTGATTTCTAGAACGTCTGTTGCACGGCGAACGAAACTTGCAGCGATAAAGTCAACGCCTTGTTCGATACCAAAACGGATATCAGCGGCATCTTTATCAGTGATTCCTGGAAGATTTACAGAAACACCAGGTACGTTAACACCTTTTTTATTTTTTAGTACGCCTTCGTTTTTAACTAATGTAACGATTTCGTTTGCTGAGCGGTCGATATCTGTTACTTCCAAATCGATCAAGCCGTCATCTAAAAGAATATGTGAGCCGACGTTTACATCATCGATTAATTCTGGATAAGTAATTGAAAATTTTTCGTTTGTTCCTAAAACTTCTGTCATAGAAAGACGGACAGTATCACCTGTTTTTAGAGTGATTGCGCCATTTTCCATTTCGTTCGTACGAATCTCAGGACCTTTTGTGTCAAGTAAGATCGCAACACGTTTGCCAGTGATCTTAGCAGCCTCACGAATGTTTTTGATGCGGTTGCCATGTTCTTCAAAGTCACCATGTGAGAAGTTCAAACGGCAAACATTCATCCCTGCATTCATTAAGTTTACTAGCATATCAACGGATTCACTAGCTGGTCCGATCGTACATACGATTTTCGTTTTTTTCATTACCAAACGCTCCTATTCCAATTTTGTTTATACATTATGAAGATTTATCTATTTTCCTCAAGGTTTCTTTAAAATATTGATTAGAAAGAAATCTCTTGATTTAAATCATAAAGTGATAAGTCAGGTTTATGTTTGTGGTTTTCAAGTGTATCAACGATATCAGCTGAAACGACTTGGTTATCCAGCATACCGATACATTGACCGCCCTTGCCGGCTTTCAATAATTCCACTGCATATGAACCAAACTTACTTGCCAATACACGATCACGCGCACTTGGAGAACCACCGCGGACCACATGTCCTAAAATAGACACACGAGTATGGAAATCACCATGTTCAGAAAGTTTTTCGGCAAATTCATTACCGCCCATTACGCCTTCTGCTAAAATGATCAAGCAATGTTTCTTCCCGCGATCACGACCTTCTCTGATTCGTTTAGCTACATTCACCATGTCAAAGTCATGCTCTGGAATGATGATTTCGTCTGCACCACCGGCAACTCCAGACCATAGCGCGATATCTCCTGCTCCACGACCCATTACTTCGATCACGAATGTACGTACGTGAGAGGTAGCAGTATCACGAATGCGGTCGATTGATTCCAATACAGTATTGATCGCTGTATCAAATCCAATCGTAAAATCAGTCCCAGGAATATCATTATCGATCGTACCTGGAATTCCAACAGCAGGGAATCCGCGTTTTGTCAGCGCCATTGCACCATGATAAGAACCGTCACCACCGATAACGACCAAACCTTCAATGCCGAATTTTTTCAATTGTTCGATCCCTTTTAGCTGGCCTTCTTCTGTTGCAAATTCTGGATAGCGGGCAGAGTAAAGAAATGTTCCCCCACGTTGAATTTTATCGCCAACATCTGCAATATCCAAACGGCGGATATCACCAGCCACCAAGCCTGCAAAACCGTAGTTGATCCCATAAACTTCGATTCCGTCATAAATCCCTTTACGTACCACTGCACGAATTGCAGCGTTCATTCCTGGGGCGTCTCCCCCACTGGTTAAAATACCGATACGTTTCATTCGTTCTTTCACCTCATAATAATATACTTTTAAGCTGCAACAGGTTTTGTCACAGTTATTAATACTCAAAAATATTACGTCACTCATTTTACCATTAATAGTGCAAAATGTCTTGATTTAAGAAGAAAAAATTGAAAAAAGATGAAAACAATTAGTATTATTTACCGTAAATCATTTGAAAACGACATTTTCAGCTCCTAAAATCTCTATCAGCTGTTCTTTTACCTCAATCGTCTCAGTCAACCAATTTTCTTCTCCTAGAACTAATTTTTTCCCATCTTTTTCAAAATAAATAATTACAGGTACGTTTCCTTTATTTTGTTTGAGCAGCTGGTTCACATTGAACAAGATGTCTTTTTGATCTTTTTCTTTTGTTATTTTCAGATAACAGGTTGTTGCACTGATACTTTGTTCGATCTCACTGGCTTTTTCGATCCTATTGACTAGCAACTGCAGTTCTTGATTATAGTTACTCTTTTCTACTTTTCCTTCAACAAAATAAACCTGATTCTGCTCCACATTTTGCCTTAACGATCTAAAAACAGTTGGAAACAAGGTCAGAGACAATGACCCCGTCAGATCATCTCCTTCAACAAAAGCCATCTGCTCACCCTTTTTCGTGCGAATCACACGAACATCCTTGACATAAATCAGCAAACGGGCAGCTTGATTTTCCACGACATCACTGATTTGCATTGTTTGTTTAGCAATTCGAGTCTTTTTGAATTCTTCTGTTGGATGTCCTGACAAATAAACACCTAAATATTGTTCTTCCTGCTCTAATTTTTCTTCAAGTGTATAGTCGGCTACTTCTACTTCTTTCAATTTTAGTGTTTCTTCTAAAAGATTCATGCTCCCGCCGCTATAAATAATATTTTGAATTTCACTATCTAAGCTGACCGCTAGCTGCCTTCTATTTGGCTGCAGTTCGTCAAAGGCGCCAATTGCGATCAAAGGTTGAATATTTTCTGCCTTCAGCCACTTACGGTCGATACGTAATAAGAACTGATCGAATGATTGAAAGACACCTCGTTCTTTGCGTTCCTGTAAAATATTTTGAATGAAATCTCTTCGTATGCCTTTTAGAGAGCTGAAACCAAACATGATCTGATCGTCTTTGGTCAAATAAAAACTATATTGGCTCGTATTGATCGACGGCTGTAGTATCGTTACTTTATTCTTTCTTGCTTCTCCAATATATTCTTTGATTTTATTGGGATTGTGCCGAACAGAATGCAAGATCGCAGTATAGAAAGCTCCAGGATAATGAACTTTTAAATAAGCCATTTGAAACCCAATAAAAGAATAAGCAAAGGCATGAGACCGGTTGAACCCATAATTTGCAAAGCGTTCAATATAGTCATAGATCATATTTGCCGTTTTTTCATCGTGTCCTTGATCGATAGCGCCATCTACAAAATGTTTTCTTTCTTCATCCAACACATCTTTCTTCTTTTTACTAACAGCTCGACGTAAAATATCCGCTTGCCCTAAACTAAAACCAGCCATTTGGGAAGCTACTTGAATGATTTGTTCTTGATAAACAATGATTCCATAGGTATTCTTTAAAATCGGTTCTAAGCTTGCATCAGGATAAGTTAATGGTTCCAACCCTTTCTTTCTGCGAATAAACAGATCAATATTCTGCATGGGGCCAGGTCGATACAATGCATTGACGGCAGCAATATCTTCAATACTTGTCGGTCCTAATTTTCTTAATACATTTCTAATTCCTGCTGATTCAAATTGAAAAACACCACTCGTTTCTCCACGTCTGAAAAGTGCTAATGTCTGTTCATCATCCAAAGGAATTTGATTCAGTATGATCTCTTTTTGATAGACTCGCTTAACTGTTTTGATCGTATCATCCAGAATGGACAAATTTCTCAATCCAAGAAAATCCATCTTCAACAAACCAATTTTTTCAACATCATTCATCGTAAATTGGGTAAGCAAAATATCGTTTGTTCCAGGTTGTAACGGAACTAATTCAAGTAAATTCAAATCGCTGATGACTACTCCGGCCGCATGAGTCGATACGTGACGCGGAAGTCCTTCCAATCGTTTAGCTGTATCGAATAATAGGCGGTTCGTTTCAGATGAATTGACCAGCTCGACTAATTTTTTCGATTCTTCATAGGCAGTATTCAACGTCATTTTCAATGCATTTGGCACTGCACTTGACCAACGGTTCGATTCACTTTGCGAAAGCCCAAAGACTCTGGCAACATCTCTTAAGACCATTTTTGCTGCCATTGTACCGAAGGTCGCGATTTGTGCCATGTGATAATGTCCATATTTTTCCCGAACATAAAGCAGTACTTCTTCCCGGCGATTATCTGGAATATCTAAATCGATATCGGGCATCGAATGTCTTTCAGGATTTAAAAAACGCTCAAAAAGCAAATCATATTTGATTGGATCAACGTCTGTGATCGACAATACATATGAAACAAGCGAGCCAGCAGCCGATCCACGGCCAGCTCCCGTAACGATTTTTCTTTCGTGGGCAAATGCCATAACATCCCAAACGATCAGGAAATAGTCATCAAAGCCCATTGTATGAATAATGTCCAGCTCTTTTTCTAAACGTGCTTCATAAACAGAAGAAAATCCTGGTACTCTCTCCGGAAGCTTTTTTAAACACAATTCTTTTAAAAACACCCCAGCATCTTGTCCATCAGGAATTGGATAGTGTGGTAACAATCGTTGATGTAAAGGGATTTCTAAAGAACATGAGGCAGCTATATATTCTGCATTTTCAAGAGCAGTTCTACCAATTTTCACCTCAAGCTGTTTTGCCGCGTCTTCTTGGTTTCTTAAGAAATATGGACCATCGATCTTTGTTTCTTCCACATTCAACGACATCTGTTGACCTTCATCGATATGTGTTAAAACATTTAGAGCAAAGCCGTCTTCACGATGTAAATAGCGCGTTTCTTGTAAAGCGATCAGCGGTTGTTTTTGATTTGTATAGAAGTCGAACAGTTCAGGATCTGATTCTGGATTGCTGGTAAATGATGCTCCTATATAAAAAGAATCATCATCAAATAATTGCACTAATTGAGCCAGCGTTTCCGCCCCTTCTTGTTCACCTCTTTTAAAAGCTGCAGTGACTTCACCAGTATCTGAAGGCATCACCACATACAAATGAGATAAATAGTCGCTGACTGATTCTATATAAAAAATTTTTTCGCCTGTCATTTTGGCCGTTGAAATTTGCATTAGATTTTGATATCCTTGAATATCTTTTGCATACAAAAGAAGTCTAGCTGCTTGTTCTGCTTTTTGGGGAGTATATTCTAAAGTTAAACCGATGATCGGTTTGATGGATTCTTTTTTACACGCTTCATAAAACTCAATGGCTCCGTGCAGCACATTGATGTCTGCGATCCCTAAGGTCTTGTACCCTAGCTTTTTAGCTTGTCGAACAAGTTCCGGGATACGTATGGTACTAGAAAGCAAGGAATAAGAAGTAATCGTATTTAACTGTGGAAAGCGCATAAGACATCTCCTTTTCATATTGTCATTTTAAATCAACATTGTCACTTTCAAATTCTTTACATTTAGAAAAATTGTGCTAAACTAAAAGCTAGAAAAGAGGTGTGAGCCATGCGTTACATTCTTGTATTGTTGTGGTCCTTTATACTAGGTCAAGTCGTGGGTTATATCGGCGGTGCCTTAACAAACGGAACCTATGATTTCATGTTAACAACTATTATATCATTGATTTGCGGTTTTGTTATTCTGTTGATCGGCCAATTTGCACTACCGAAAAAAGAGACGACAAAACAAGTGCAATAAATTATTTTTTATTCTTTTGATATCAATCGATAATAGACGATCGATCCAACCAAATAGTAAAGTATACTCTCGATTATACACTGTTTGATTGGCTCTGTCGTCTATTTTTTGTATCCTCATTCTCAATGATCTAGTGGCTAACGGAATGGTTTTTTACTTAATTTTTCGTTGTGATAAAAATAAGCAGCCTAACCAATCAGACTACTTAATCAACTATCTACACTGTTTTGATTCATCTTTTTTTCATCTATGCATTTTTCTTCAAAAACCACTTCTTGATAGTTATAATTTCTTCGTTAAAATTTTTCGAAAATTAAACAAAGATAGACAAATATTTCCAAAGACAAAGCAGGCGGTCACAATGAAAACAGAACTATAGCCCATCCCGTGCGCCACAGTCGATCCAATCATCGGACCTAATACTTGACCAAAATTACTAAACATTTGATTGTAGCTATAAATCCGGCTCACACCCTCAGACGGTGTAAGCTTACTGATCAGTGTATTGATCGACGGCATTAAAGCACCTGTTGAAAATCCTAAAATGAAACGTAGCAGTCCTAATTGAAAAGGTGTTTTAACAAAGGCCATTGGGATGTAGCAAAGCAGTGACAAAACCAGACCTGCTAATAAAACTTTATGATTACCGATCTTATCTCCTAGCTTCCCTAAGATCGGTGATGAAATCACAGCAGACACTCCTGCTACTGAAACGATCAAACCACTGACAAACAAAATGTTCCCTGTATTGCTGCTCAACGAACGAATGTACAGCGTTAAAATAGGGCTGATACTAGTTACGCCAATTTGCAAAATCAGTGTTGTAATAAATAAGCCAATCAACACAGATACATGATCCATTTGAGCAAAAATCTCCTTTGTGCTCAATAGATCTTTCTTCTCTACTGGCTTGAAATCTTCTTTTACCATAAAAACAGTCAACAACGTAGTGATCAGCAAGACAACTCCTGTAATGATAAAGACATTTTCCATACCGAACCATTGAGCTAATGCGCCGCCAAACGAAGGACCGATCAATGTTCCAGCTACGGCACCAGTCGACAACGTTCCTAAAGCCCAGCCACTTTTTTCTCTAGGCGCCTGTGAGGCGATCATTGCTGTCGCGTTTGGGATATACCCTGATAAAATCCCATTAAAAAAACGCAAAATCAATAGCCAATAAACATTTGGTACAAAAGCTAACGCCCCCATTGTGATCGTCATACCAGCCGCAGCCCGGATCATCATCAACTTCCGTCCTTTACGATCTGCTAAATTCCCCCAAATCGGCGCCACGATCGCAGCAGCAAAAGCTGTAACCGAAATCGCAAGTCCCGAAAATAATTCTATCTGACTTTTTGGAGTGCCAAGTTGTTCCACATAAACAGGAATAAAAGGCATGACCAAACTAATACTGGAACCCGTAAAGAAACACCCCAACCAAGCAACCATCAAGTTCTTTTTCCAATCAATTTTCATATCCGTTTACACCTCACAAGTTCTTCACTATTAACTATACTCCAAAAAGTGTAATCTCTCAAAAAAATTTCAGCAAATAAAAAATAAAAGAGCGAAACAAAACTAAAAAATCAGTTTTGTTTCGCTCTCTAAATCCATACAAACGGTAAGAAAAAAGCAGCTCCTTCTTATTTCTTGGAACTAAAGACTTTTGTCTTAGCCTCTAAATCAAGTCTACAAAATCGCTAAAATAATAAAGTTCAAAATAAATAATGCATTTACGATCCAAAGAATCGGTGAGATTTCTGCTATCTTTCCTTTTGCTACTTTTACGACCACATAAAAGATAAAACCAGCTGCAATACCATATGAAATGCTATAGCATAAACCCATGAAGATCGAAGCGAAAAATGCAGGAATTGCTTCTTCTAAGTTAGTCCATTCAATATCTTTGAAGGAAGCTAACATCATTACCCCAACAAGTATCAATGCTGGCGCTGTTGCTTGGGCAGGAACGATCGCAATCAGTGGTGAAAACAAACTGCTCAAAGCAAACATTGCAGCAACTACTACTGATGTCAAGCCAGTCCGTCCGCCAGCACCGATCCCAGCTGCACTTTCCACGTAAGTCGTCGTATTTGATGTCCCGAAAACTGCACCGATCGATGTGGCAACAGCATCCGCAAACAATGCTTTATCCATTTTCGTTGAGAATCCTTTGCTGTCTTCTAAAGCCAGTTCGTCTTCTTTTGAGAAAATTCCCGTGCGGCGTCCAGTACCAATAAAAGTTCCGATCGTGTCAAAAGTATCAGATAGGCTAAACGCGATCACCGTCATCAATACTTGAGGAATTTTTGAGGCATCACTAAACAAAGACTGCATTCCTTCTGCGCCAAATGCGGCACCAAATGTTGTCTTCAATTCTCCTATTGAGTTGCCTAAAGAATTTTGCTGCCAGTTGATAGCAGATAAATCAACCACACCTAACGGAATTGCAATGATCGTTGTTGCAACAATTCCGATCAAAATAGAACCGCGAACATTCAACACAACTAAAACAGTTGTTAAAACCAAACCAATAACGGCTAAGATAATTTCAGGATTGTTGAAGTTTCCTAACGCAGGAACAATACTATCGCCATTCACTGCACCATTTTTCGGCTCAGCTTGTACAGTAAAATCCAATAATTTCGCATTTTTGATTCCCACATAAGCCACAAAAATACCGATCCCGCCACCGATTGCATGCTGCATACTTTCTGGAATTGCTTTGATGATCAATTTGCGGATCTTGGTCACTGTGATCAAAATATTGATCAGCCCGCAAATAAAGACCATTGCTAATGCTTGCTGCCATGTATAGCCTAATCCAAAAACAACTGTAAATGTAAAAAACGCATTTAAACCCATTCCCGGTGCTTGTGCATATGGAACATTTGCAAAAAGCCCCATGATCAAAGTACCAATGATCGATGCAATGATCGTGGCTAAAAAGACTGCCTGAAACGGCATTCCTGTTTGTGATAAAATGGATGGATTTACAAATAAGATATAGCTCATTGCAAAAAATGTCGTTACCCCAGCCATCATTTCAGTTGAAACGTTTGTCTTGTTTTCCTTCAATTTGAAAAACTTTTCCATTTACTTATGTCTCTCCCTTTTCTCGATCCAAGTTCTTCACTTTTCAGTCAAGGCTTTTCTCTTTACTCAATATATCTCAGGAAAATGATTAAATCAGACGATAAAGCTGATCAATATAATAAGTGCTCGTTCTTGTTTCCTGATGAATACTTATAAAGTATAAGCTAGAAAATTTCGTTTTTCAACAAATTATTAACTTTAAACCCTGTTTTTATTTTTAATGTTCGTGTTTTTAGGAAATCACAAAAAAGGCACATGGTATCTTTTACTACCACGTACCTTTTTTCTATTTATAATAAGTTACATTCTCTTTTTTAAGAAAACAACAAAGCCTGAGCTGACTGATAACCAACCTACAACAGCAATAAATGAAGTTGATCGTTCACCTGTTTTTGGCAACTCACCTTTTCCACTGGCCTCAGAAGATTTAGTAGAAATTTCTGTAGACGAGTCGGAAATAGTCTTTTTCGGTAAGATAGGGATCGTAAAAACTGCTTGGTTATTTTCATTGTCAATCACTAAAGCTGTTAGCTTTTCTTTACCAGCAAGCTTCAATGACGCCACATTCAGTTTGATGATCCCTTCACCATCTGCTTGGCCTTGAAGATCACCTGTCGGAATCTCCGATGTCCTTGTTACAGTTTGAGGTAGATCGCCAGTAAAAATGACAATCGTAGCATTCGGTAATGTTACTCCTCTTAAAAGCTCATCGTCTTCGTACAAAGGATCAAAAATCGTTGCCTTTGTCAATCGATCTTTGTCTGTCGGCTCAGGTGTTGGTTCGACTGGTTCAACTGGATCAGCCAATGTTTTACGTCCTTCGATCGACGCCTCGATCAATTCTCCTGCCGCTTCTTTACTTTCGATATAACTAATAAACGTTTCTGTATCTGGCTGAATCGCGTTGACTAGCCGGCTCTCAGTAAAACTTGAAAAGCCATCTCCTCCGCCAAATAAAAAATCATTGATCACAACCAAATAAGGCTGCTCTGCTTGAATCGGTGTTCCATCACTTTTAAACATCTCTTTCACTGCATAGGGCTGATTCGCATCCCCCGTTTCAGCAAAAGTATATTTTAACCCTGAAATTTGTAAAAAGTAGCGTTCTTCTTCGTCATATTGCTCGTTGAGCACTTGTCGGATCTGCGCACCAGTCATTTCTACGACTTGCAGGATATTTCCGAATGGCTGAACTGCCTGTGCAGCTCCCCACGTGATTTCACCATCGGCACCTACGATCAAATCTGCACGAATACCGCCATTGTTTGTCATCGCAAAGTCAGCATCGATCCCTTGTGCTTTAGCCATTGCCACTTGTCCGTCTGTGATCAAATTACCTAACGGTGATTCTTTACATTCATTGACTTCCCGAGTAATCGACTGACTTCCCTTAGCTGTTCCGATTTTCTTGTTTGTCACAGTAGAAACTCGATCTTGCGCGTCTTTTACTGTTTTATCGACAGCTTCATCCACTTTCGGGGTTGTTTTCCCTGCAGGGTCAACCGCTGAGACAGTTGCATCCGGCGTTTTTACAAAATCGTTGGTCTTTGGATCTAATGTTCCTTGAAGATCGATATAGCCCTTCCCTTGCGACGTTGATTGAACGACTCTCGTATTATTGACTACACCATTAGTATATTGATGATTATGTGCAGCAAAAAAAGCATCGACACTATTTTCCGGATAGATCTTATTGACTTCATTTAGAATTTCTGCTGCTTCGCCTTCCACTTTTCCTGCTTTACTTGTTGCTGGAATATGAGCTAAAACAACGATCGCGTTTACTCCTTGATTTTTCAGTTGGCTAGAATAGTAAGCTATCGTTTGTGCCTCATCTAAAAAATCATAGGCTTCGTAATGCTCTCGCAACACCAAATTAGGAATTTCTGTTGTGACCACGCCGATAAAACCAACCTTGACTTTATTAGCCCCAGTACCGACTTCCCTGATCGTATATGGCTGCCAGCCAAATGGAATTTCTTCGGTACCTTTTTTGACCACATTCCCAATGACTATTTGCGTTTTAGAGGCTTCTCTTGGGTATGCCGTCAAAATACCATACGGATCATCAACTGGTTTTGTACCCGTCATGATTCGGTTGAATTCTGCCAGACCTTCATCAAATTCATGATTGCCAAGCGTCCCTATTGAAAAGTCCATTTGATTCAAGACTTTGATCGTTGGTTCGTCTTGAAGTAAACCTGAACTCGCCGGACTTGCTCCTACCATGTCACCAGCTTGGACACGTAAGGTTTGTCCACCTTTATTATTTTTTGAAAACTGTTCCTGAGCTTGATTGAGATACCCTGCTAATAACGGTGCAGTTCCAGCTTTTTCAACTTTATTTCCTAAATCGTCATAAAATGATCCAGTCGTATTCAATGCACCATGAAAATCATTGATTCCTAACAATTGAAAAGGAATCAGTTCTTCTTGATTAGATGCTTCTATCTGTTCAGCTTTTGCCCGTTCGTTTGTTGTTTCTGCTTGCGCTGTTCCATTGCCCCACACAATTGCGCTGCTGATCCCTCCAATAACAAAGAAAATTGTTACTAAAGAATTATGCCACTTTTTCATTCCGTATACTCCTTCGCTTTTATTCCCTAATTAATTACTTAATTAAAGAGTAACAAGTTCCAAACACGCTGTCAATGACTTCTATCAATTCTATTTTTGCTGTTTTATGGTAAAAATCATTCCCAATAAAATCAGTTGGAATACTGTAAGCAGGAAAATAAACAACCATTTTTCTTGTGACCATTGAAAAAAAATTATCTGTAACGTGTTAACTGGCTTGGTAAATAGATATGCACTATGTAAACGATCAAAACGTCCGACGAAAATCGCTAGACTTGATAAACCAGAGATAAGGACTGTGACTAGTCCAAATTGCCAGTTTTTAGTCATGAGCCCCTTTTTTCTTGCTTCATAATTTAGCGTAAATAATGTACTCATCCCCAAAATACCATATACCAAAATGCCCGTAGCTAAAAGAACAAATCTACTCCAATCATGGATCGACTGAAGAAAAATCCGGTTCTGTCCTTGATAGATCGTCAGCTCTGCTAGATGAAAGAAATCAGTAAATAAATATGGCGCGTTCGGATAAAAAATCAGCCAGAAAGCTGCAATAAAATAAAACGACTTTCGATTGACCCGCTCAAAATAAAAACTAATTTCAATCGGGATATATGCAAGAAATACATTGAGTGCCATAAACTGATAGCTATTTGCAACTAACAGCATATATACGCAATAAAAGACCGTCCCAATTCGAATCGTCCAACGAAGTTTTTGACTCAACTACTTCACCCACCTTTTCTCATCAAGTGTATCATACTCGTAAATTTATAGAAAATTTTCTTGAAAACTTGTTATTCTCCTATTTTATGCTAGACTATCTTTAAGAAAATATCATGGAGGAATCAACTTGAAAAAATTAATTGCAATCGATTTGGATGGCACTACTTTAAATAATCAATCCCTTATCAGTCCGACAACAGAAAAAGCATTGAAAAAAGCGATCGATCATGGGCACTATGTGAGTATCGTAACAGGACGCCCATACCGTATGAGTAGTCAATTTTACCGCCAATTAGGCTTAACGACTCCAATGGTCAATTTTAATGGCGCACTCGTTCATTTACCTGAAAAGAAATGGGCGAATGAAAAAGAAACAGGCATCAAAAGAGATTTAGTATTTGATATTTTAGCGCAGAAACAAGCGCTGAACCTTGACTTTGTTGCAGCTGAAAATAAAGAAACATTCTACATCGACACATTAGATTATTTCGACCCAGCTTTCTTCGCATCCGAGGCAACACCAAGCAATTTGCTTACGACGAAAAATTTAGTAACTGATCCGACATCTATGATGGTTCGTACAACACACGATCAAGCAAAAAATGTTTCGGATTCTTTAATGAAACAATACGGTGAATACGTCGATGTCAGAACCTGGGGAGGCCCAACGCCGATCTTGGAAATCGTTTCAAAAGGCATCCAAAAAGCGAAAGGCGTTGAACAGGTTGCTAGTTTCCTTAATGTTAAACGCGCTGATATTTTAGCATTCGGTGACGAACATAACGATGAAGAAATGCTTGATTACGTTGGCTGGGGCGTTGCAATGAAAAACGCGACAGATAAAATCAAATCGGTCGCAAATGATATCACAGAAAAGACGAATGATGAAGATGGTTTAGCTGATTATTTAACTCAGTATTTGGACCTGAACGATCATTAAAATGACTTTTTCTGTATCGATCGGCTAACTACAAATTTTATAAGATGACTGCAGAATCCAAATGTGTGCAGTCATCTTTTTTATCTTTACAATTCTTATTCTTCTTGATAAAATAAGAACATACGTTCTCGTTAATTTTAGAAAAGAGGAATAACTATGGATTTATCTAGAAAAATTGAGATTCTTGCTGAATCAGCCAAGTATGACGTCTCTTGCTCCAGCAGTGGTGTTGCTGATAATCAGCGGACAGGCAGCGTTGGCAGCACAGCCAAAGCTGGGATTTGTCACTCATTCACAAGCGACGGACGCTGTGTTTCCTTACTAAAACTATTATTTACAAATGCTTGTATTTTTGATTGTCACTATTGCATCAACAGAAAATCCAACGCGATCCCGCGGGCGACTTTTACACCTCAAGAAGTCGCCGATCTAACAATGGATTTTTATATGAGAAATTATATCGAAGGCCTATTTTTAAGCTCTGCTATTATAAAAAATGTTGATTACACAAGTGAGCTTTTGATCAAAACGTTAAAGATCTTACGTCATGAAAAAGGATTTAAAGGGTATATCCATGTGAAAGCAATTCCAGGAGCCGATGAACGATTGATCGAAGAACTTGGTTTTCTTGCCGATCGAATGAGTGTGAACGTTGAATTGCCTTCACGCGAAAGTCTCAAGCTTTTAGCACCGGATAAAGACCCATTCGCTTTATACAAACCTATGAAGCAAATTACCCATAAGAAAAAAGAGCTATCCTTGGTTCCAGCTTTAAAGAGAGCAAGTTCTTTTGTGCCCGCTGGACAGTCTACCCAAATGATCATTGGTGCTTCTCCGGAAAGCGATCATTCCATCGTTAAAATTGCAGAAAATCTTTATCAAAAGTATGACTTGAAGCGCGTTTATTACTCTGCTTATATACCAGTAAATCAAGATTCGTTATTACCCGCCGTCACAACTGATCCGCCTTTGTTACGAGAACACCGTTTATATCAAGCAGACTGGCTTTTACGCTTTTATCGCTTTTCTGCAGATGAAATTTTATCGCCAGAAAAACCTAATTTTAATTTATATTTAGACCCTAAAGCAAACTGGGCTGTTCAAAATTACGAGCAATTTCCCGTTGATGTTCAAACAGCCTCATATGAGCGTTTATTACGAATACCAGGGATCGGACCAAAGAGTGCCCAAAATATCTTAAAAGCAAGAAAATACTACAAATTACACTTGTCTGATCTAAAAAAATTAGGAGTCGCTGTCAAACGAGCACAGTATTTTATCAGCTGTAACGGAGCCGTTCAAGCAGGTTTGATTCAAGAACCTGAATGGATAATCACTTCTTTGATCTCCTCTAAACAGTATGACACATTGAAAAAAGTAAATACGCAATCCAGGCATGAACAGTTGTCTTTATTTGATGTGGAACGCTTTGAAGCGACCAAACACAAGGAGATGCGTTATGTCAATTGAAGAAACAAATGAAGTTTGGGAATATGACGGCAGTTACTATGGCTTTTTGACCATTGTTTATCATGCATTCAAAAAAAAATGTTTTCCAGAAATGATTTTGACCCCTGAAAATTCAGTGGAAACACTCTTTATCAGTGAATGGTTCGAAACAGATGAAGAACTGGCAAAAAAAATCTATCAACGACTAGAACAGCGTCTAAAAAAAGAAAATCTTCAGTTTATTATTGATGGCTTTTATTGTTCGTTAAAAGAAAAGGAACGCTACTTATTGGATGCGATCCAAATCGCATTATCAACAAAAGATTCGCTGACCAACCATTTGGGGCATCCATCGATCCTCGCTTTACAAAAATCCTTAAAAGCTTTGTTTAGTGAAGTCCACTTATTTACAGGATTTGTTCGTTTTGAATATGTGGGAGCATTCTTGTACAGTCAAATCGCACCTAAACATTTTTCTTTACCCTACTTATGTCCGCACTTTGCTCAAAGATACCCAAATGAAACGCTCATGATCTACGATGAAACACACCGTTTACTGGGAATCATCGAACAAGCTCAGATTCGATTTATCGAAAATACAGATCCTCCAGTATTTCACGCTCAGTCTTGCGAACAAGAAGTTCAAGACAATTGGCGAACGTTTCTTCGAGCCGTGACGATCGAAGAACGTAAAAATGAACAAGTCCAATTATCTCACCTCCCTAAACGTTTTCGCGGAAATATGGTTGATTTTAGAGAATAAAAGGAGTTACTTCTGCTTCCACCGTTTATTCGTTTTAAAAAGGGACTGGATCATAACTTCAAGAGTTACGCTCCAGTCCCTTTTTCTATTCTATTTCAATCGATTCTAAGATGGATCTTTTTCACGATCAACTTATCTGGTAACTGTGATTGATTGCTTTGTTCCCCAATAACTTCAGCAAAGATATTAGTGCGATCTTCTTTTTTCTGAAGCTGATAATCAATTTTTCCTGTCTCGTTCAGCTCATTCATCATTTCATTGTAGTTATCAGATTCTGTTTTTTTCGTAATGAAGCCTAGACCAACCAGCTGTTCATCTAAATTTTTGGCTGATATCAATGACCCAAAAGCAATTTTTTTGCGAATCGTCTGGTTCAATTGAGCGATTTTCACCTTTGGATCTTGTTGAGCAGACTGTTTTTCTAATAAATCTTCATACTGCTCCACTGTCAGCATGACCCCTGCAACTCTATTTCTATTATAGATATAGACGCCTGTTTGTTCTTTCTTGGCAGTAGCAAAAACGGTCATCGGCGATTGCTTCACATCTGTAATCGAGACAGAAATTTCTTTTTCACTTTTCATTCGTCAACTTCCCTTCCTAGACGATTATATCATACAGAAAAACTGTGTGAAGAGCTTTTTATGAATTGCTTGTACGAATGAAAAATGTCGATCGTGTCTTTTTTAGATTGAATCAATTGCTTTAAAGCCGATATCTTTACGGTAAAACAAGCCAGTCGTATCCATTTTTTCCAGACGTTCATAAACTGCTTCCTGCGCTTCTTTTAACGTATCTCTACTTGCTTCAACTAGATACACACGCCCGCCATTCGAAAGAAGCTGACCTGATGTCTCTTTTACTCCTGCATAATAGATATGTTCATCCGAAGCATCAAAAGCAGCTGGAACTGTGTGATCTTTTTGATACTCTCCCGGATATCCCTTGGCTGCAACGACCACACCCAAGCTATATCCTGTTTGCTTCCATTCAATTTCTGGTGTTTTTCCATGTAATAGATCATCAATGATTTGAGCTAGATCGCTATTCAAGCGTTGTAAAACCACCTGAGTTTCCGGATCGCCAAAACGCGCATTAAATTCAATCACTTTAGGCCCTGCGGAAGTAGCAATCAAACCAGTATATAAAATACCCGTAAAAGGTTTTCCCTCTTCAATCATTCCAAGTGCTGCTGGTTGTACAATCGTTGACACTGCTTTTTCTATGAGCGATCGAGGAATTTGCGGTACGGGAGCATACGCACCCATTCCGCCAGTATTTGGGCCTAAATCGCCATCATATGCACGCTTGTGATCCTGAGCGATCACCATTGGATAAACCTCTTGATCACGAACAAAAGCCAATAGCGAAAATTCTTCTCCTTCAAGAAATTCCTCTACAACAACTTTGGCGCCACTTTGTCCAAACTTATTTTCCTTAAGCATATCTTCAAGTGCCTCAATTGCTTCAGCAGTTGTTTCTGCAACAACGACTCCTTTTCCAGCAGCTAATCCATCTGCTTTTATTACGATCGGCGCCCCTTTTTCAAGAACATACGCTTTTGCTCGTTCGAAGTCAGAAAATGTCTGATGCTCTGCTGTCGGAATGTTATATCGATTCATTAGCTCTTTTGCGAAATCCTTAGACCCTTCAATCAATGCTGCTGCTTTTGTCGGGCCAAAAATCAATAGACCCTCCTCGGTAAAATCATCAACGATCCCATTTAAAAGAGGGATCTCAGGACCAACAAACGTCCAATCGATTTTTTGTTCTTTCGCAAATTCGATTAAGCTGACATGATCATCTTCAGCAATATCAACAAGTTGAATCCCATCTTTTTTCATCCCTGCATTCCCTTTAGCACAGAAAACAGAATCAACCTTTGGACTTTGATACAATTTTTGAGCAATCGTATGCTCTCTACCGCCGCTTCCGATCACTAAAATATTTAATCCCATGTTACTCTCCTTTTAATGTCTAAAGTGTCTAACATCTGTAAAGACCATTGCAATTCCATATTTATCAGCCATGTCGATCGACTCTTGATCTTTGATGCTTCCACCAGGTTGAATGATTGCTTTGATGCCATGATCTCCAGCATAAGCAACGCTATCTCCCATCGGGAAAAACGCATCACTGGCTAAAACTGCTTCCTCGATTGCTGTGCCTGCCTGCTCGATCGCAATCTGAACAGAACCAACGCGATTCATCTGACCTGCGCCAATCCCAAGTGTTTGATGATTATTTGCCACAACGATAGCATTGCTTTTTACATGTTTTACAGCTTTCCAAGCAAATTCAAGAGCAGCTAATTCTTTTTCACTAGGTGCTCTTTTTGTTACAACTTGCCAATCGTCCTTTGTTTCACTAATAACGTCTTGATTTTGAATCAGCAGACCACCTAAAACAGAGATTTTTTCATCTTTTAGCGCTTGATCTTTTTTAGAAAAGTCTAATGTCATCAAGCGTAGATTTTTTTTCTTTGATAACAGTTCCAGCGCTTCCTCAGAGAAACTAGGTGCAATGATGATCTCAAGAAACAGCTGATGCATCTTTTCAGCTACTGGTGTATCTACCTCACGATTCAACACGATGATCCCACCAAAAATCGACACAGGATCAGCTTCATATGCATATTGGTATGCTTCATCGATCGTTTGACCGATCCCTATACCGCAAGGGTTCATATGTTTCACCGCTACAACTGCTGGCTCAGAATATTCTCTAGAAATTCGAATCGCTGCATCCGCATCCCGAATATTATTATAGGATAATTCTTTTCCATGCAGCTGTTTTGCGCTGGCGATCGAAAAAGCCGTTGGCAAAGCATCTTGATAAAAGATTGCTTGTTGATGACTGTTTTCACCATAGCGTAATGACTGCTTTAATTCATAAGTCAACGTAAGTGATTCGGGTTCTACCTCACCGACTAATTCTGTCAGATATTCCGCAATCAATGCATCATATGCAGCCGTATGACGAAAAACCTTGGCCGCCAATTTTTTTCTGGTAGAAAGAGCTGTCTGTCCATTTTCTTTCAGCTCAGACAAAATCAATGGGTAATCTGCGGGATCAACAACAACAGTGACTGCCTGATGATTTTTAGCAGCGCTTCGTAACATACTAGGACCACCAATATCAATATTTTCGATTGCTTCTTCTTCTGTAACATTTTCCTTTAGAATCGTTTCTTTAAACGGATATAAATTCACACAAACAAAATCGATCGGTCGAATATCATGCTGCTCCATCGCTTCCATATGAGAAGGCATGTCGCGACGTCCTAATAATCCGCCGTGAATGTTAGGGTGCAGTGTTTTGACACGTCCGTCCATCATTTCTGGAAAACCAGTTACTTCATCGATCGAGAGAGTTGGAAGACCAGCTTGATCAAGAGTTGCTTTCGTCCCTCCAGTAGAAATAATTTCGATCCCCTGTGCAATCAATCCCTCTACAAAAGAAACGATCCCTGTTTTATCTGAAACACTGACCAATGCTCTTCTTTTCATCATTAAAAACTCTCTCCTTGCTGTGATTTAATTACTTGCGCTAAAACAGTTGGATACAAACGATGCTCAATAGCATGGATTTTTTTCTCCAGATCGCTCAATGTATCATCAGCTTCAATAGCCACAGATTCTTGAGCAATGATCGGACCTGTATCCACGCCAGCATCAACAAAATGAATCGTCACTCCCGTTTTTTTCACGCCACTTTCAAAAGCATCTTTGATGCCTGTTAAACCGGGAAAATCAGGCAGCAGCGACGGATGAATATTGATAATTCTATTTGCAAAAACTTCCAATAATGTCGCTCCAATAATTCTCATATAACCTGCCAAAATAATCAAATCGATTTGTTCTTCTTCAAGTAGATGAAGCAACTCCGCCTCATAAATCTCTTTTGATTCAAAATCCTTAGGTGAAAAAGAAATAACAGGAATCGATAAATTTCGTGCCCGCTGAATCACATAGGCATCCTTTTTATCACAAAATAGCAAACTGATTTCTCCTGGGATCGTTCCTGCTTCAACTGCTTCTGCAATCACTTGAAAATTACTGCCATTTCCTGAAGCAAATACAGCTAATTTCATTTTCACACCTCTTTAAATAGAATCGGCTGGTTTTCTCTTCGCAACACTTTTCCAATGACATAGCCCGTTTCGCCTACCTCACTTAAAATGGTTTGAACATCGTCAACCTTTTGCGGCGAAACAGCTAAAACCATCCCAATCCCCATATTGAAGATCTCGAACATTTCCAATTCAGGAATTTGTCCATACTTTTCAAGCACTGTAAATATTGGTAGCTTGGGCCATGAACCTAAATGAATCTCTGCACACAGTTCTTTTGGCAGCATACGTGGGATATTCTCCACAAAGCCGCCTCCTGTAATATGTGCTGCACCATTTAGCAAGCCTTGTTTAATTAAAGGCAGCATGGCTTTGACATAGATTTTAGTTGGTTTCAATAACTCATCTGACAATTGCGTTTCATTCAACTCCGGAATGATCGACGTGCCTGTAAGCGCGTGTTTTTCAAAAAAGATTTTACGAACAAGGGAATAGCCATTCGAATGGATACCGCTTGCCGGTAAACCAATCAAAATATCTCCTGTCTTTACTGAATCGCCGGTTATTACTTGACTTTTTTCTGCAACACCGACTGCAAAACCTGCTAAATCATATTCTGACTCGTCGTACATCCCCGGCATCTCAGCAGTTTCACCGCCAATCAACGCAGCTCCTGCTTGAAGACACCCGTCGGCAACTCCAGCAACAACTTTTTCTAAACGTTCCGGAACATTTTTTCCAGTCGCTATATAGTCAAGAAAATATAGCGGCTCCGCTCCCTGTGCGACAATATCATTCACGCACATTGCCACACAATCGATCCCGATCGTATCATGTCGATCCGCCTCAAGTGCGACCATCAACTTTGTTCCTACCCCGTCTGTTCCCGAAATCAAGACAGGCTCCTTCACATCCACCATACTCAAGTCAAAACATCCGCCAAAGCCTCCAAGAGCACCCATCACACCAGCGCGTTCGGTTCGTTTCACATGTTTTTTTATTCTTTCAACTACTTCATAACCAGCCTCAACATCTACACCAGCTTTTGCATAGGCATTTGCCATCTGTGTTCCTCCTGTCATTTGAGTTACAGTTGCTTTAAACAAAACTAATTTTGTCCTTTAAAGATTTTCGATAAGTCGTTTCATAATCATATAAAGGCGTTGGATAATCACCATTGAAATAAGCCATGCACAGTCCTGAATACGGTGCATCATAGTTTAAACCGATTGCATCGATCAAGCCCTGTTCACTCAAAAAACTCAAAGAATCTGCAGTGATCAATTGTTCGATTTCAGAGACTGAATGATTGGCTGCAATCAATTCTTTTCTTGTTTGTATATCTATCCCATAAAAACAAGGGAATTTTAACGGCGGTGATGCAATTCGAACATGAACTTCTTTTGCCCCTGCATCTTTTAATAGTTGAACGATACGGCGGCTCGTCGTTCCTCTCACGATCGAATCATCGACCATCACTACCCGCTTTCCTTCGACCACGCCTCTTACAGCCGAAAGCTTCATCCGAACACCCTGTTCTCTTAATTCCTGAGTCGGTTGAATAAATGTTCGTGCAATATATTGATTTTTGACTAAACCCATTTCATAAGGAATCCCGCTGGCTTCTGCATAGCCGCTCGCTGCAGAAAGCGATGAATTAGGAACACCGACGACCATATCTGCTGCAACTGGTGCTTCGATCGCTAAACGTTTTCCCATATTTTTTCTCGCTGTATGAACGTTCACACCGGCAATATTAGAATCCGGTCGGGCAAAGTAAATATACTCCATTGAACAAATCGAATATTGAGTGTCATCTGTATATGTCTCAACTTTATACCCGTTGTCATCAATGATGATCACTTCTCCTGGACCAACATCTCTGATAAAAGCAGCACCAATCACTTCTAATGCACAGGTCTCACTGGCGATCACATATGCACCGTTTTTCATTTGACCGATCGATAATGGTCGAAACGCATTTGGATCAAGTGCTGCAATCATTGCCGTTTCAGTCATCAGTAAGTAAGCAAAACCACCTTTGACTGTTCTCAGACCTTCTTTTAGCTGTTCGATAAACGTTTCTTTTTTACTACGACGAATCAGATGCATCAAAATTTCAGTATCTGAGTTAGAATGAAAAATCGCACCATCTTTTTCTAATTCTTTTCGCAAACTCTTGGCGTTGGTTAGATTTCCATTATGAGCAAGACCACACGAGCTATCGTAAAATTTGAATAAAAATGGCTGAATATTATCTACACTGCCATTTCCAGCAGTTGCATAGCGGACATGACCAATCGCAGATTCGCCACTCAATGCAGTTAGCGAGCGGTCATCTTTGAACACTTCAGATAATAGCCCCAACCCGCGATAACCATTTAATTTCCCCTCATGATTAGAAACGATGCCTGCACCTTCTTGTCCGCGATGCTGCAAACTATGAAGACCAAAATACGTTACTCGAGCAGCATCTGGATGTCCCCAAATCCCAAAAACTCCGCATTCTTCATTTAGACTTTTTACTTCATAAGACATGGAATAGCTTCCTCCCAGACTTCTCTCGCCTTTTGTGTCATCACTTCGATTTTTTGATCAGCAGTTTTAATCTTGAGCAATCCATTATTAGTAACTACACCGATTTTTTTAGCCGAATCTTTTACTAGTTGTTCAAAAGCAAATTGATTTTCAGGTTTCACTGAGACAACAAAACGGGATTGTGTTTCAGAAAACAATAGCGCAGTATCCATTGCTGTATCCACATCTATACCAACATTCTGTTTAAATGCAGATTCTGCTAAGGCGATTGCTAAACCGCCTTCTGAACAATCATGAGCACTTGCAACCAAGCCTGCTTCAATCGCTTTCGAAACTAACTGTTGATGTTCTTTTTCAATCATTAAATCAAAGTCCATCAATTTTCCTTCGATTCGACCTAAGTGCATTTTTTGGATTTCAGTACCATTAAAATCTGCATTTGTTTCCCCTATAACATAAATCAAATCGTTTGCTGCTTTAAAGTCTTGTGTCGTTATATTCTTCAAATCACTGATCAATCCAACCATACCAATAACAGGTGTAGGATAGATTGCTTTACCATCAGTCTCGTTATATAAAGAAACATTTCCGGAAATTACTGGCGTCTCTAAAACTTCACATGCTCTTGCTATTCCATCAGCAGATGTCCACAGCTCCCAAAATCCTTCCGGTTTATCCGGTGAGCCATAATTTAAGCAGTCAGTGATCGCTAAAGGCTGACCGCCGCTGGCAACAATATTTCTTGCAGCTTCTGCCACTGCTATTTGTCCGCCAACTTCCGGATCCAAATAAAGATAACGCGCATTACAATCTGTCGTCATCGCTAGCGCTTTATTCGTTCCCCGAACGCGTAAAACAGCTGCATCACTACCAGGTAATACGACCGTATTCGTTCGCACTTGGGCGTCGTAGGTTTCATAAATGACTTTCTTAGAAGCGATAGTCGGCTGTTGCAGCAAAGCAAGCAATGTTTGAGTTCCGTCGATTACTTCCGGATAGAAATCATCCATTGAAGCAAAAGCACTGATTCTAGCTGGCTCTTGTTTTTCCTTTTGATACACTGGTGCATCTTCTGCCAATGCATCCACAGGTAAATTAGCAACTTCTATGCCGTTATGATTCAAACGATAAAGCCCATCATCTGTCACTTTCCCAATCGTCACAGCGTCCAAATCATATTTTTGAAACAAGTCAATCACTGTTTGTTCATGTCCTTTTTCAACACAGATCAACATACGTTCCTGCGATTCAGATAACATCATCTCATAAGGTGTCATGCCTATTTCACGCTGCGGTACATCATCTAGATCTAAAATCAAACCAGAACCAGCTTTTGAAGCCATTTCAGCACTAGAAGAAACCAAACCAGCTGCTCCCATATCTTGAATGCCCACCAAAATATCTGAGTGGTTCAAGATCAATTCTAAACAAGCTTCCAGTAAAAGTTTTTCCATAAAAGGATCACCAACCTGAACAGCAGAACGCTGCTGTTCTTCACCCTCAACAAATTCTTCAGAAGCAAATGTCGCACCATGAATGCCGTCGCGTCCTGTTTTCGCTCCGACATACATGATGGCATTCCCGACTCCTTTGGCTTGTCCTTTTTGAATATCTTTATGATCGATCAAACCGACACACATCGCATTTACTAAAGGATTGCCTTCGTAGCAAGGATCAAAAGCAACTTCACCGCCGACAGTTGGGATTCCAATACAATTTCCGTAGCCGCTAATACCAGCAACCACTTCTTCTAAAAGATATTTTGTCCGATCATTTGTCAGCTCACCAAACCGTAAAGAATCCAACAATGCAATTGGTCTTGCTCCCATACTGAAAATATCTCTAATGATCCCACCAACACCGGTTGCTGCACCTTCATATGGTTCAACCGCTGAGGGATGATTATGACTTTCCGCTTTGAATACCACTGCTTGACCATCACCGATATCGACGATCCCCGCACCTTCACCTGGTCCTTGTAATACTTGCGGTCCTGAGGTAGGAAATTTTCGTAAAACTGGCTTCGAATTTTTATACGAACAATGCTCGCTCCACATCACTGAGAATAAACCTGTTTCTGTGTAATTCGGCATCCGGCCTAAAATATCCTCTTCGATCATTCGATACTCTTCATCTGTTAAGCCCCAGTCAGAATAGATTCGTTGGTTTTTGATGTCTTCTGGCGTTGGTTCCGTTACTTTCATCATACGTTTATCCGTTCCTTTTCATAGTTTTTAACAATCGATTTAAAAAAGCGCAGACCATCATCAGAGCCTAAAAGACTTTCTACAGCTCGTTCCGGATGCGGCATCATACCTAAAACATTCCCTTTTTCATTGATGATCCCAGCAATATTTTCAATACTTCCATTAGGATTTTCATCTGCATACGTAAAAACGATTTGCTGGTTTTTTTTCAGTGTTTCGAGCGTTTCTTCATCACAATAATAATTTCCCTCGCCGTGTGCTACCGGTATTCGAATGCATTCTCCAGCTTTGTACTCGGAAGTGAAATTCGTTTGATTATTCACCACTTTCAACGACACAGTTTTACAAACAAAATGAAGCGATTCATTGCGAATCAACGCTCCCGGCAACAACCCAGCTTCTGTCAAAATCTGAAAGCCATTACAGGTGCCAAAAACTGGTTTTCCTTCATCCGCAAACCGAACAACTTCATCAATGATTTTAGAAAAACGGGCAATCGCCCCGCATCTAAGGTAATCACCATATGAAAAGCCGCCAGGTATCAATATCCCATCAAATCCTTCTAAACTCTCTGCATCATGGCGAACGTATTCTGCCTCTTCACCTAAAATGTCTCTAACAGCCCATAAAAGATCCATATCACAATTCGATCCGGGAAAAACAATGACCGCAAATTTCATTTTAGAGCTCCTCCGTGATTTCATAACGATAGGTTTCCATATTGACATTTGCTAGTAATTTATCACAAATTTCTTCGATCACAGTTTCAACAGTCCGATCACTTTGTGCCACTTTGATTTCAAAGTATTTTCCTATCCGAATTTCTTCGATTTCATTGAATCCTAAGCGATGAACCGCTCCTTTGACCGCTTCTCCTTGAGGATCTAATACAGAATCTTTGTACGTAACATAGACTTTTGCTAAGTAATTCATTGACTATTCTCCTTTTTTATCGTTAATTGAATCTTTTTTCCAAACGAGTTAATACTTCTTGATACACAGGTACGATTTCACCTAAATTTTTACGATAGACATCTTTATCTAGAGGTTGATTCGTTTTAAAATCCCATAAACGGCACGTATCAGGGGTAATTTCATCAGCTAATAAAATCGTTCCGTCAGAGCATCTGCCAAATTCGATTTTAAAATCAACTAATCGTAGATCGATTTCTCTGAAAATCTCAATCAACAGTTGATTTATTTTATGCGCTTCGTCTTTGATTTTTTTGATTTCCTCTTCATTTGCAATTCCAAGAACCTTGACATGGTCATCATTGATCAATGGATCATCCAATGAATCTTCTTTAAAGTAAAATTCCAAAATCGGCTGTGCTAATTCTACTCCTTCTTCAAAAGCTAATCGCTTAGCAAAACTGCCAGCAGAAATGTTTCTGATCACAACTTCTAAAGGTATGATCGCTAAAGGACGCACTAATTGTTCGTGTTTTGATATTTTTTTGATAAAATGGCTCGACATTCCTTTTTGTGCGAGCTGCTCAAAAATCAATGCAGTTATTTGATTGTTGAGCATTCCTTTCCCCTGAACGATATCTTTCCTAGCTCCATTCAAAGCAGTTGCCTGATCTAAGTATTCCACTCGCAATTGCTCAGGATCATCTGTTTTAAATAGTTTTTTTGCTTTCCCTTCATATAACAACATATCTTCCATCGCAGTCCAGCACTCTCTTTCCGTACGTTTTTTATTATAGAAACGAATATCATTCGTATAATATCTTTGTTTACATTTTAACAAGCATTATTCTGGGCGTCAACAAAATCATTAACGATAATAAAACATTTATCATAATCGTTCGTGTTTATCAAAATGATACTTTTTCTTCATTCCTCAAACAACAGAAAAACAGCTGTAAGCATTTACAATAGATAGTAAAAATGGTATGCTAATAAAAAATAACTTGCTTAACGTGTTCACTATTCTTTAGTGATGATTTTTAGGAGGGACCTCAAGAATGACTAGCGATTATGACCATTTGACTCAGGAATTTTTGGCAGGATTAGTGCTTGAAGAACGAACGAAATTGTATAATGACTTATTAGCCTTAGAAGAAGTTCATAAGTTGAATCAGCACAGCTCTTACTACACATTTAGAAATTTGAAGCGTATTTTTCAACGACATTCTGAACGAAGAAAGCGTACGTTTCGTTATATAAATAGCCATAACAACGAACTGTTGATCCATCAGATTCACGAACAACATTTCTGTAAAAATAAATATTGTATTCAGATTTACTTTAATTCAAAAGAGTGCAATTATTTGTTTATCGATCAACTACTTACTGCGCTAAAAGCGCCTTCTACTTCACCATTAAGAAACTTAAGAGAAATAGCCATTTAAAAGACAGAAACTCTTAGAGATACAGCTAAGAGTTTTTTTGGTCACTTGAGGAGAGATTATGGAAAAACTAAAAGTTAAAGTAACAGTCGATCGTCCTGTTGGTTATCTAGATTCCTTTAATAATCGTTACCCAGTAAATTATGGTTACATCGAAGGAGTGATAGGCGGAGACGGCGAAGAACAAGATGCATATATTTTAAATGTACCAGCAAAAAAGTTAGATACATTTATTGGCATCGTCACAGCCGTGATCCATCGAAATGACGATATCGAAACGAAGTGGATCGTTATACCAGAAGGTTCAACGATCTCAGTGGATGAAATCACAAAACAAACTTATTTTATTGAACAACACTTTGATAGTCATATTGAACTTCTTTAGATAAGAAGAGAGTATCAACCAAAAGTAACGATTTCTTTTGGTTGATACTCTCTTTTTTCTATTACGCTAGTCCGACACGCTCAAAAATAATGTCAACATTTTTTAAATGATAATTATAATCAAATGCATCATCAAGCTCTTCTTTAGATAACACCGAGGTGATCTTTTCGTCAGCTTCAAGTAATGGTCTGAACGCCGTTTGATGATCCCAAGCATAAGCCGTTTTCGGCTGAACTAAATCGTAAGCTGCCTCTCTTGTCATACCGTGATCGATCAATTTTAATAATACTCGCTGGCTATATATCAGTCCAAAGGTTGCCTCCATATTGCGTTTCATATTCTCTGGAAAAACAGTTAGATTTTTCACGATCGTCGAGAAGCGATTCAACATATAATTCAATAAAATCGTTGTATCTGGAATAATGATTCGTTCTGCTGATGAGTGGGAAATATCTCTTTCATGCCATAAAGTGACATTTTCATAGGCTGTCACCATATGTCCGCGAATCACACGAGCAAGCCCCGTCATATTTTCCGAACCAATTGGGTTTCGTTTATGCGGCATCGCAGATGAACCTTTTTGACCTTTTGCAAAAAACTCTTCCACTTCTCGTGTTTCAGATTTTTGCAGTCCGCGAATCTCTGTTGCAAATTTTTCGATACTTGTTGCAATCAGCGCCATTGCAGAAACGTATTCAGCATGCAGATCCCGCGGTAAAACTTGAGTAGAAATTTCCTGCGCTCTGATGCCTAAATGCTCACAAACATATTCTTCAACAAAAGGAGGAATATTCGCGAATGTTCCAACCGCACCACTGATCTTCCCAGCCTCTACGCCTTTAGCTGCATGATCAAAACGCTCAATATTTCGTTTCATTTCTGAATACCATAAAGCTAGCTTCAACCCAAAAGTAGTTGGTTCAGCATGAACACCATGTGTACGACCCATCATGACTGTATCTTTATGTTCTTTAGCTTTTTCACCAACGATTTCTGTAAAACGTGCGAGATCTGCTCTTAAAATATCATTGGCCTGCTTCAATTGATAGCCATAAGCTGTATCAACGACATCTGTACTCGTCAAACCATAATGTACCCATTTACGTTCTTCACCTAACGTTTCAGATACAGCTCTGGTAAATGCCACAACATCATGACGCGTTTCTTCTTCAATCTCTAAAATTCGAGCAACATCAAATGAAGCATTGTCACGAATTTTCTGCACATCTTCTTTTGGTATTTCACCTAGTTCTGCCCAAGCTTCATCAGCTAAAATCTCAACTTCCAACCAAGCTTTATAGCGATTCTCATCTGTCCAAATAGCACCCATCTCTGGTCGTGTATAACGATCAATCATTCGTTTATCTGCTCCTTTTTAATCCCAAATAGTTGTTTGATAAATTTCTTCTAAGGTTTCGTATATATCCTCTGTCAAAATCGTGATATGCCCCATTTTGCGGCCTTTCTTTGCTTCTGCTTTACCATAATAATGAAAATGCCACTCTGGTTTTTCAGCAATCACATCCATCGTTTCATACATTTCATCACCTAAAATATTGACCATCACCGCTTCTGATAATAGTTCAACTTCGGCCAACGGCCAGCCGCAAATCCCCCGAATGTGGGCATCAAATTGACTCATCGAGCACGCTTCGATCGAATAATGTCCTGAATTGTGCGGTCTTGGTGCCAACTCATTTACATAAATACCACCATCATTGGTCAAAAACATTTCAACAGCTAGTGTTCCAGCTAAATCGACCGATTCGGCAATGACACGAGCGATGCGTTGCGCCTCAGCAACAACGTCATCATTGACTCTAGCTGGCGCAATCGTTTCATGCAAAATATTGTTACGATGAATATTTTCTACGACAGGGAAAACAGTATATTGTCCCTGCCCATTTCCGCTCACTAGGACGGATATCTCTTTTTCATAAGGAATCCAAGCTTCTAAGACACAGGTTCCCTCTCTTAATAGATGCATCGCAGAAGAAACATCGGAAGTACTGTATAAGACAAATTGCCCTTTGCCATCATAACCGCCTCTAGTTGTCTTCAGCACACATGGGTAACCGATACCGTCGATCGCATCTTGAATATCTGTTGGGCTAACGATCGTTGCATATGGCGCAATCACGATATTATTTTCTTCAAGGAACGACTTCTCTAATAAGCGGTCTTGAGTTATCGCTAAAAGATCGGAACCTTGAGGGATCTCTGTCAACTCTTGTACCTGCATCAACGCCTCAACATCGACATTTTCAAATTCGTAAGTCAACACTTGGGAACGACTAGCTAATTCTTTTAGCGCTTCAACATCATCATATTCAGCCAGTAAATGCCAATCAGCCACCTGTGCTGCCGGACAGTCAACAGTCGGATCTAAAACGCCTATACGAAAGCCCATCTCCCTAGCGCTAAGCGCCATCATTCTGCCTAATTGTCCGCCACCAATGATCCCGATCATTTGACCCGGCAATAATGGTTTATTCAAGTTCATCACTACTTTCCATCACTGTTTGTTCAAGAAATTTACGCTCAGCGTCTAATTTCCCTGCTAACTCTACATCATACATGGAAAGCATCTGAACTGCAAGCAATCCTGCATTGACTGCTCCTGCACGACCGATCGCAGTCGTTGCTACAGGGACGCCTCCTGGCATTTGAACGATCGATAACAATGAATCCAATCCATTTAATGCCTTCGACTGAACAGGCACTCCTATCACCGGTAATGTCGTTTTAGCAGCTATCATCCCTGGTAAGTGGGCAGCACCGCCAGCTCCTGCGATAATCACTTTAATGCCACGGGCTCTTGCTTCTTCAGCAAAATTAAACATATAGTCCGGCGTTCGATGAGCAGATACGACTTTTTTTTCATAAGGAACACCAAAAGCTTCTAAACGATCACACGCTTCTTTCATTGTCGGCCAATCCGATGTACTTCCCATTACTACTGAAACCACGACAGACATAAGATTCCCCTTTCTCTATTCCCCTTCATTTTAGCAAGGCTCAAGCAAGGTGTCAAAATAAAATCGAATATTATAGTGATTTTTAATCTTATTGTTCGTATATACAGATAAAATAAAGAAAAACCAAACGAACATTCAGTTTTTCTTTATTTTGTTTATTCAATTATTCCTCTGATTTCAAACCATTGAAAAGTAGATTCAAAATGATAGCAGTCAGACTGCTCATTACAATTCCGTTTCCAGTAAACATACGTAAAGTTTCAGGCATTTGCTGGAATAAAGTCGGCATCATATTGAATCCAAGGCCAAAACCAATTGATATCGCAATGATCAACAAATTCTTATCGTTCGTATAATCGACTTTAGATAACATCCGCATTCCTTGAACAGCTACCATACCAAACATAACCAGCATTCCCCCACCTAAAACAGGTTCAGGAATAATTTGAGCTATAGCACCAACTTTCGGCAATAGTCCTAAAGCGATCAAGAAAAATGCTGAGTAGTAGATCGGGCGGCGGGTTTTGATTCCTGAAAGCTGGACCAAACCGACATTTTGAGAAAAGCCAGTATAAGGGAACGTATTGAAGATTCCACCTAGAATAACTGCCAATCCTTCTGCCCTATATCCTTTTTTAAGCTCTTCTTCTCCGATATGTTTTCCTGTAATATCCCCTAAAGCAAAATAGACACCTGTCGATTCGACCATACTGACAATTGAAATGATCACCATCAAGACGATAGATGAAAGATCAAATGTCGGTGCGCCAAAATAAAAAGGTTGCGGGAAATGGAACCAAGTAGCCTCACCGACGGGAGCTAGATCGACTTGACCTAAGACTGCCGCTAAAGTCGTTCCACCGACTAATCCAACAAGAACCGCAATCGATTTGATAAAGCCTCGACCCCAAACTTGAACAACAATAATCAAAGCGATCGTTATAAATGCTAATAATAAATTCGTGCCATTACCGAAATCTTTTGCAGAAGCCATTCCTCCGCCCATTTTTTCAACAGCTACTGGAATCAAGGTCAATCCAATCACCGTGATCACCGTTCCTGTGACCAATGGAGGAAACAATTTTTTGATTTTCGAAAATATTCCTGAAACTAACACAACAAAAATCCCAGAAGCAATGATCGAACCGTAGATCGCGCCGATCCCCTTATCGTTTCCAATCATGATCAATGGAGCAACGGCTTGAATCGCACATCCTAATACAACAGGCAACCCTATGCCGAAAAATCGATTGACCGTCAATTGTAGTAAAGTAGCTATTCCGCACATAAAAATATCAATAGAAATCAAATAAGTCATCTGTTCTGAATTAAAATTCAGTCCTGTACCGATCAATAATGGAACAGCTACCGCACCAGCATACATTGCTAATAAATGCTGCAACCCTAAAACAGCTGCTTTGCCGTTTTCAGGATTTTGTTGATTCAATTCTTTGTTTTGATTTTCTTCATTTGCCAACTTTATGCATCCCCCTCAAGAAATTCGACTTCACCATTTTGCAGAGAAGCAATTCGAGCTAAAGATACGACTTTCATCCCCATTTCCTCTAACAGCGAGCGACCATCTTGAAACGACTTTTCGATCACGATGCCAATGCCATCCACGTCAGCACCAGCCTGTTGACATAATTCGATCAGTCCTTTTGCTGCTTGACCATTTGCTAAGAAGTCATCAATGATCAATACTTTATCTTCACTGGATAAAAATTTTCTAGAAATTGAAATCTGACTCGTTACTTGTTTCGTAAAAGAGTATACAGAAGAGGTCAATAACTCTTCGTCCATTGTTAAGCTTTTTGCTTTACGAGCAAAAATCATTGGTACGTTCAATTTTTTGGCTGCAAAAAGAGCTGGAGCAATCCCCGAAGCCTCGATCGTAACAACTTTTGTAATTCCCGCATTTGCAAATACCTCTGCAAAACGATAACCGATCGCTTCCATCAAGATAGGATCGACCTGATGGGTAACAAAGCTGTCTACTTTTAATACGCCATCCCCCAAAACTCTCCCGTCTTCTTTGATTCGGTTTACTAGTTCTTCCATTACTTCCGACTCCTTCATCCTATTTTTTATAAAAACAAAAAAAGCCTTCCCCTGCAAAAAGCAAAAAAGGCCCTCAGACTCTTTTTCGCTTATAGACCGACATTTACGGTGTCGGGTAGAGACAGTCATCCATATTATGACCATATATAAGCTCTTGTATTACTATACAATAGTACAAAACTCTGAAAATTTCAATGAAAAGAATAAATTTTCATTGAAATCTTACAGAGCTTTATTTACAACTATTATTTATTTGTTCCTCATTTTTTGATGAATGCGGCTTTTCCGCCTGTAGGTAATGCAGTATTTTTAGGTACCACTCTGATTTCGATTGCTTCCAGACGTTTAGACAATCCTTGTGTTCCCGAAGATTGTCCATTTTTAGTCCACGCTTGCCAGCCATAATCTTGGGAGTGGACTCGGTATTGCACATCATATTGTGTGGCTGCAGTTCCGGTCAATTGGATTTGAATCGCTTCTAACCGTTTCTTTTGTCCTGTGGTTCCACTCAACGCATTATTTGCTTTCCAACCTTGCCAGCCAATATCTTGAATATGTGTTTTGTATTGGATTCCTCCGTTAACAGATGAGTCAAGCTTGATTTGAATACCTTCTAATCGTTTCTTTTGTCCAGTACTTCCACTTGATTGGCCTGCTGCTACATAACCGCCCCAACCAAAATCTTGGACATGCGTACGATAGCTCACTAGATTAGGAATCGCAGGTGCACTATTTTTAATCACTCGTACAGCGAAATCCGGTTTAAAATAGGTAGTCGAATTGATTTTGACCACTTCATTCACATTTGGTGCGTGGATATATTGGTTATTTCCTATTGCAATCGCTACATGATAAGTGTTTCCTTTAGCACCCCAAAAATAAAGATCCCCAGGTTCTGCTTGAGCAGCACTGATTTGCTCGCCTGATTTTTCTTGTGGCACTGTGTAATCACCAATGTTTTTCCCTGTCACTTGTAAGTATACATAACGAGTCAATCCAGAACAGTCAAACACATTCGGACCTTTTCCGCCCCAAGCATAAGGTTTCCCTAGATGTCTTCTGGCTTCGTTTACAATTTGTGTTTTCTGTGAAGCTGCTGCAAATGTAACCGCACTTCTGGCTGCTGGTTGTTCTTCGATCGTTTCTAACGAAAAATCAGGCATCTCCTGAATTTTCTGGATTTGTTCAGCTGTATATCCAGCATCAAGCGCTTCCTGATAGCTTTCATCTCCAAACACCTCTGTCGCTTCCGCCGACTGGGTCGATCCAAGCGCAAAGAGCATCAGAGCAGCCCCAACTATGTAACAATACTTTTTCATTATTTTCCCAACTCCTACTCTCTCATTCGATTTAATTTAATGATAACATAAAAATAAAATAATTATAGACTAGTAAAGCTAGCTTATTTAATTTTTCATCGTTTTGTAATATAACCTGATTTTTGTAATCATCAAAAAAAGTGATCATAAGGAAATTTTTACCCTCATTAATCACTTAGTATGTTGTTCATCGATCCTACTGATCGTTTTCTTTTTCTAAATTTCTATACTTATCCATTTTATGACTAAAAAGCTCACCATTGCTAGGCGGAGTATAGGTAATGGCATTTGCACCAGCTGCGATCGTTTCAGTGATCGATTCATCTGTCGGTCCTCCTGTTGCAATGATCGGCAACGTAGGGTATTTCTTTCTGAAATAGCGAACGGTTTCTGCAGTATTTTTTCCAGCGCTAATGTTAATCATCGTCACTCCAGCAGCTATTTTTTCATCGATTGGCGTATGGATCGATGTCACCGTACTAACGACAGGAATATCGACAACCTCACAAACCATCTCAACTGTTTCAACTGGTGTCGGCCCATTTAATACAACCCCGATCGATCCCTGAGCTTCTGCAAAAAGGCTCATATACGCAGAACGTTGTCCTTGCGTCAAACCTCCGCCCACTCCTGAAAATACAGGAATATCTGCTGCTTCTATAATACTTTTAGTGATTGCTGGATGCGGGGTAAATGGATAAACAGCAATGACTGCATTTGCATCCGTATTCCGAATGATCGCAATATCCGTAGTAAAAATGATCGACTTGATTTTCTTTCCAAAAATTCTGATCCCGCTTGCCTGTGCAATCACCTTCGGCACTTGTACAATATCCTGCTTCAGCGGTGTGACGATTTCCGGTACCCATTTTTCTTCCATCTAACTCCTCCTTTTTCTTAATGATCGTATTTGTTTAAATCATAGCTTTCGATCACATGAATAACTTTTTCAGCATAGGTTGGATCTGTTGCATAGCCTGCATCCTGTAAAGCTTGTGCAGCCTCTTTATAATTTTTCGCCAACAACACATTTTCATATAGACGAGGATTCCAAGTGACACCATTGACAAACAATCGAGTATGGTCATCCATTGATTCTTCCCAAGTATCATAAACTCTGAAATCACCTTGAATCACGATCCACTCTTCATTGATGTATTCCTTCGTTTCAAGATTCACTTTTTTCTGATCACCATACGCTTTGATTCCAAATAAATTATTATATTTAGAGGCAAGCGTGCTTTGCCCCCAGTTTGACTCTAAGATTCCTTGTCCAATAATAATACTAGGTAAAACGCCATAAGAAGACTGCAACTCTTGTGCGTGCGGGCTGATTCTATCGATAAACTCTTCTTTTGACACCTGTTCATTTTTCTGTGCCGTATTTTCTTCAGTTTTAGAACTATCTGATAACACATTGATGGAAAAGATAAATGCAACCCCAACAATCAATAGTCCCGCAAATAATGCCGGTAAGTTTGATTGTCTTCTTTTCTTTTTATACCTTTGACTATTCATACATTCCCTACTTTATCGTGTATTCATTCCGTTAAAAAAACGGACAATGGCTGACTGATTATATCAGTTTTTTTCATTACAATCAATCTACAGCTGTCGTAGTCATGGTTGTCGAAGTTTTCGTTGGTTCCTTAGATGTTGTCGTCATGGTCGTTTGGCTTACTTCTGTTGTTGTTTCAGTTGTGTTTTTTGTCTTGTCTTTTGCTGTATCATGTCCAAAAAATACATAGATCACAGCACCTAACATTATAATGACGGATAATATGCCTAAAATTTGTTTCACAAAAAAACTCCTCACTTACTTATTCACCAACGTAAGTTCCCATTAAATTTTCATTTACCCAATCTAATAGCTCTACTTTCGATCCTTCCAGCTGACCTTGTAAAGTGGCCGGCAAACGAAACGTAACGATATCATCAAAGCCCCATTCACCATACGAAACGGTAACTTTCAAATCGATATATGCTTGCTCTACATGTTCGGCCTTGTTTTTTGAAGGGATCAATTCAGCCACTCCTGCTCCAGACTGCAGCCATTTTTTGGCGATCAAGGTTTTTAATCGCTTATATTCAGACACAGCAACATTTCTTTTTTCTGGAAAAAGAATGGTTTGGCGCAGCACTTTTTGTGTCAGCATCCACTCATAATCAGTAAAAAGATTTTTCACCTTTTGCATTTCTTCGTTAGTCAAGCTAGTATGACCTTTTTTCCAGTTCTCCCAGTTTTCTTTCGACGTTTGGAGATAGTCGGTATAAAACGTCTCTTCTGTTTCAAACTCTTCTATAATTGCATCGATAAGAATATCTATATACATTTGGTGCATGACTTTCGCCTCCTTTCTTTATTTTACTGAAAATATCAAAAAAAAGCATCTCTTTGCTCCACTTATTTTCGTTTTTTTAAGAAACATTCACCTTTTTCTCTAATAATTTTTACGTTAACTTCCATTTGCTTAAATTTAACCACGATTTCATACTTCTCATGTATAATAGAAGTGATCTTTTAATTAGGAGGAACAAACAATGGCAAATTATAATTGGGGCATCATCGGACTTGGTGATATTGCAACAAGCTTTACAGAAACATTTCAGCATGAACACAGCAGCATCCATGCAGTTGCTTCACGTACATTGAGTAAGGCAGAGGAATTTGCTAAACAGCATAATATCCCTACTGCATATGGCTCATACGAGGAACTATTGTCAGATGATTCTATCGATATCATCTACGTTGCAGTACCAAACAGACAACATATCGACCACATCTTGAAAGCTCTGCACGCAGGGAAGCATGTTCTTTGCGAAAAAGCGATCACTATGAATAGCGCTGAACTAACTGAAGCGATGAAACTAGCTGAAGAAAAGAATCTAATTTTAGCTGAAGCTATGACGATTTTTAATATGCCTTTATATCATGAGCTAAAAAGCCAAATCGATTCTGGTCGTTTCGGCAAGCTAAAAATGATCCAGGCGCCTTTTGGCAGCTACAAAGAGCCCGATCCAACCAACCGCTTTTTTAATCCCGAATTAGCTGGCGGTGCTCTTTTGGATATTGGAACGTATGCTGTTTCTTTCGCCCGTTGGTTCTTGAGTGCACAGCCTAAAGTAGTCGCTTCTGTGATGCAGCCTTTCTCTACAGGAGTAGATGAACAATCGGCTACTATTTTACAAAACGATGCACAAGAAATAGCCACTGTTTCACTAAGTTTTCAGGCAAAGATGCCCAAACAAGGAGTTGTGGCTTTTGAAAATGCCTATTTGGTGATCAACGACTATCCTCGAGCGGATGAAGCAAAAATTTTCTTCAACGATGGCACAGTTGAAACGGTCGTCTCTGGTGATAGTTCTCAAGCACTGAATTATGAAATCGACAATATGATCCAAATGATCGAAGGAACCTTGTCAAATCGTTCTCTATTTTTGACAAAAGACGTGATCGATGTATTAGATCAAATGCAGCAAGAATGGCAAAAATAATCAAAAATAGTGTAAAAATCAAAAAAGCAGTTGACCCTAAATAAACAGGGACTAACTGCTTTTTTCTTTTTAATTATTACATTTCATTTGGTGCATGAAGACCTAATAAACGTAAATCTTCCTTGATGATCATAGCCATTGCATAAACTAAAGCCAAACGTGATTCTCTCTCAGGATCATCAGCTAAAATTTTCACATGGGCATAATACTTATTGAACGCTTGAGCAACTTGGATCGCATGTTTTGCAATCACTGAAGGCTCATATTTGTCAGCAGCTTGCAAAACGACATCTGGGAATTTTTGAAGTAATTTTACTACTTCCCAGCTTTCTTTATCGTTCAAAGCGTATTCTTTTGTTTCATCGATCGTGAAATCCGCTTTTCTTAAAATACTCATTGCGCGAGCGTGAGTGTATTGAACATACGGTCCTGTCTCACCTTCGAAACGCACAACTTCTTCTAGTACGAAATCAAAATTGTTCAAACGATCATTTTTCAAATCATGGAAAATCACTGAACCGATCCCTACTTGTCTTGCTACTTCTTCGCGATTTGGCAAGTCAGGATTTTTTTCCATGATTTGCTTATTCGCTAGCGAAACTGCTTCATTCAAGACTTCTTCTAGAAGAACGATTTTCCCTTTACGGGTAGATAGCTTCTTACCGCCTTGTGTAATCAATCCAAATGGTACGTGATGCATATCGTCCGACCACTCAAAACCTAATTCTTTCAACACAGCTTTTAGCTGTTTGAAGTGATTCGACTGCTCGTTACCAACGACATATATTGCTTTAGCAAAATCATACGTCCGTTTACGATAAACTGCTGCAGCTAAATCACGGGTGATATATAGTGTTGCCCCGTCTGATTTTTTGATCAACGCAGGGTTTAAATCATACGCAGATAGGTCAACGATTTCAGCACCTTGATTTTCTTGCAGTAGATGCTTTTCTTCCAGCATTGTAACGATTTCAGCCATCTTATCATTATAAAAAGCTTCCCCATTATAAGAATCAAACGACACTTCAAGCATACCATAGATTTTATCAAACTCTTTTAATGACTCTGTACGGAACCATTGCCATAAATCAGTAGCTTCTTGGTCCCCTTCTTCAAGTTTTTTAAACCACGCACGTGCTTCTTCTTCCAATTCAGGTTGTGTTTCCGCCTCTTCATGAAATTGCACATATAGGCGTAGTAATTCTGTAATTGGCGCATTTTTGACGCCTTCTTCTGATCCCCATTTTTTATAAGCAACGATCAGCTTTCCAAATTGAGTGCCCCAATCGCCCAAATGATTGATACGAACAGGCGAATAACCGATTTTTTCAAGAATAAAGGCAATTGAGTTACCAATGACCGTTGAACGTAAATGCCCCATTGAAATTGGTTTTGCAATGTTCGGCGATGACATATCGATCGGTACACTGCCCTTTCCGCCAATAGAACTATCCCCATAATGACCTTTTTCTTTGGCAATCTGAGTGATCACTGCATGACTGACCATCTTTTTATTCATGAAAAAGTTTAAATAAGGGCCAACCACTTCAATTTTTTCAAAATCTGAACCTTCGATTTTTTCGGCTAATTCTGCGGCAATTTGTTGTGGCGCTTTACGGTAGACCTTTGCTAATGAAAAAGCTGGAAAAGCCACATCACCATGGTCAACTGACTTAGGATTTTCTAATAATTGTGTGACTGTCTCTAAAGATAAATCATCTTTCACTACTGCATAAATAGCTTTTGCTACGATTTCTTTGTTATTCATCTTTCTCCTCCTATATATTAGGTTATTCATTTTTAGTTCATTTGCGCTCTCACAGTTAATGTTTCCTTTATTCTTACTCATCGTTACTTTTTACTTAAGAATATGGCTTTCTTTGACTACTGAAAACTTCTCAACAGATATGCAAGTTTCATCAATTGCGGTGTTTCCTTCGCTTTTGGTACTTCACTTCGTCCGTCGCCAACTACTTTTCAACATCTGCTCTGGCTTTGCCAGTCGCAGTGTTTCCTTCGCTTTGATACTTCGCTCCATCCGTCGCCAACTACTTTTCAACATCTGCTCTGGCTTTGCCAATCGCAGTGTTTCAAAGCAAAAAGTCCCTGGTGTTTAAAAACACCAGAGACGAGAATTTCCCGCGGTACCACTCTAATTGTCCATTCTACGATAGACCCACTTAATCTAATAACGGTAGATAGCCGTCTGCTTGTGCAGATCCTCTAAAGTGCGCTTCCTTTACTTGTCATTTTCGGCTTACACCGTCCCGAAATCGCTTGTGATGACCTTAGATAAAGTACTCTCTTTTTCAACGAATCAATATGAAACTGGATTTATTATAGCAAAATTTTACGAATATGCCTAGTCCTTAATTATTGACCGATCGTTTTAAAGCTCAAACTAGGTTCTGCATTTAGATGAGCATCAGCTAAATGGCCTTTTTCTGCTTCGACGAATGCTGCCGCACCAATCATCGCAGCGTTATCTCCACATAGTCTTAACGGAGGCACAATAAAAGTTGTTTCTGGTAATTCGTCAGCGATCTCCTGACTTAATCGTTCTCTTAATCCTTGATTTGCAGCAACTCCGCCGGCCATAACTAATTGTTTCACAGGATATTCTTTACAAGCACGTATTGTTTTGTCGACTAATACGTCGATCACACTCGCTTGAAAGCTAGCCGCCAGATTTTCGATACTAAGTGCTTCCTCCCGTTGTTGTGCATTATGAACAGTGTTGATAAACGAGCTTTTTAACCCGCTAAAACTAAAGTCATAATTATCCTCTTTCATCATCGCTCGTGGAAAATGATACGTATCTTGCCCTAAATGAGCCAGTGTATCAATTTCCTTACCGCTCGGATAACTTAATCCTAACACCCGTCCAACTTTATCGTACGCTTCACCAGCAGCATCATCTCTTGTTTCACCGATTATTTCAAAGGAACCTGTTTCTTTCATATACACTAACTCTGTGTGCCCTCCGCTGACGAGTAACGCCATCAAAGGAAATTGTAACGGCTCTACAAAGTGAGCCGCATAAATATGGCCAGCCATGTGGTTGACTGGAATCAACGGCAGATCATTAGCCCATGCAAAAGCCTTTGCAGCGGAAATTCCAATCAATAATGCGCCGACAAGGCCAGGTCCGTAAGTTACTGCCACTCCACTTAAATCAGCCGGTCCTACCTCAGCTTCCATCAATGCGTCTTCGATACACAGCGTGATTTCCTCCACATGATGACGACTCGCGACTTCCGGCACGACACCGCCAAATCGACGATGACTTTTTACTTGAGAAGCAACTATGTTGGATAAAATTTGATCGCCATTCTCAATTACTGCGACACTCGTTTCATCACAGCTGCTTTCGATCGCCAAGATCAGTTTTCTTTCTTTATAAAAAAAAGTCATTGTTCCACTTCCTTAATTTTTAAACACATTACAATTCCATCTTCTACTGGACGTGTGTAATATTTTTTTCGGCGACTAAGCGTCTCGAATTTTTTTTTCAGATATAACTGCTGAGCCGAATAATTGGATGCTCGGACTTCTAAAAAAACAGTCTTGATTCCCTGCTCTTTAAAAAGCTGAATAGCCTGATCCAACAATTGACTGCCTACGCCCATTCCCTGTAACTTCTTTTGGACAACGATATGAGATATATCGACCTCATCTAAAATTTGCTGGTAACTGATAAATCCCTGCCATTCGTCTTCTTCGATCTTTACAAGGTAATCCGTTACTTCTTGCTGCAGATCAACACTGAATTGCTCCAATGACCACGGAGAACCATGCTCATACGCGTTTTCACATAATTGCCATAACTTTTCAGCAGCAGACTCGATCGGCAGCTCTTCTTTTAAACAATACATTTGATCACTCTTCTTTTAAAGACAACACCATCTCAAGGGCGTCTTCTTTGTTTTCAGTATAGTACTCCGGCTTGATCGTACTTGATGTAAACCCTAATTTTCTATAGACTCTTTGAGCATTCTTATTACTGATCCTCACTTCTAATGAAATTGTTTCGCATTTATTCAAAACAGAAAACTGCTGAATTTCTTTGATCAAAAAACTACCGATCCCTTTTCCTTGATAGGCAGTAGAAACTGCGACATTTGTAATGTGCGCATCTTTCCCAAACAATCGACAACCAATAAAACCGATCGTTTTTCCTTCTTTTTGAATCAACAAATACAAATGAGGGTCTGTTGCCTGCAGCTCCATTAAAAAGGCTGTTTTCGTCCATGGCATTTCACCGGCATAGACTTCCCTTTCGATAGATAATAAATCCTTGATATCCTCAAATTTGATTGCCCGCACGAAATAATCTTCATTAGAAAGCTGAATCGTTTTTGCTTCATAAGGCCGATTTTTAAAAAGTAAGCCTGCAAGCTTATTGAAAGGATTAAATCTTTTCAACATATGTTTCTCCTTCAGGTTTATGTTCTTTTAGCCAATTTTCTTCCGCTTCTACTCGTTTCAGATAATCCGGTAAAAAATGATGAATATCCATTGATGATTCAGCTTTTCTTCCAAGTCCAGCAAGTACGGAAGCATTTGGGATCTGCCATTGAGGAATCGTATTGATCACAGCATCCGGCAAGATTTCTTTTATTTGTTCTTGAAATTTCACAGCATCCTCACCGACAAAATAGACATGTTCAAACTCCTTCAATTGCTTCAACCACTCTTCTAAAGAAATATGTTGATCTGCAATGATCGTCTGTAATTCACCATTTATGTATTCATAGGCCCCTGTATAAACATTATTTCTTCTAGCATCGAACAACGGAACGATCACACCTTTGATCGAAATACAGTTCGCCGCTACCGTTTTCAAACTAGAAATTCCAACTAATTCTTTATTCAGCGTGTATGCTAATGTTTTGGCAGTTGTTACACCTATTCTCAACCCCGTATATGAACCTGGACCTTGCGCAACGACAATTCGATCAAGCTCTTTAGGTTTCAAACCAATATCTTTCATCAATTGTGTGATTGCCGACATCAATGTCAAACTATGATTGCGTTTCACGGTTATAGTATATTGTCCTAAAATTTTTTCCTCATCACAAACTGCGATAGATAATGTCTGATTCGAGGTATCTATTGCTAAAATACGCACAAAAAAATCCCTTTCTTTCATTAGGTAGTTGTTTCATTGTAGCATATTTTTTCGAAGCAGTAAAAAAGTCCAAGTGTTCTTCTAAATAAATATAAAAAGCACAAGAAAACGTAGACTGAGGCAAAAACATTTAGCTCCAAAAAAATTAAGAAGAAGTTGCTTTTTTTTCTCCGTTTATTCGAAATTAATGAGGCTGAGACAAAAGCGTTTAGCTCCGAGAAATAAGAAAGAATTTACGAAAATTGCTTTTCAAATTTTAGTGAATTTCTGCTTATTTCCGAAGGAGCTGCTTTTTTTTCGCCGTTTATTCACGTTTAGAGAGCGAAACAAAACTGATTTTTAGTTTTGTCCCGCTCTCTTAAGGTTTCCTAAATTTTAATAAATTGACAGCTAACTCAAAAATAGCTTGTTTTATCTCTACATTTATTTATAGGTTGCTTCTAAATAATCAATCAACGGTTTACTGATATCTGTCGCTGTATCATTTTTTCTAGAGTCTTCTACCATGATCATCGCAGAGAACTTATTATTGCTGCGATCCATAGCCAGAAGGAAGCTATTTTCCTTGCCAACGGTATCTTGTTTCTCTTTGATTTCAGCTGTTCCTGTTTTAGCAGCCAATGAGAATTCAGGATTGTACATATTATGCACGTAACCATCTGCATCTTCCACACTGCCAAGAAGATCCGTCACGATCGTATTAGCCGCATTTGAACTAATTACATTTTCTTTCGTCTTTGTCTCTTTAGACAACTCGATTTTCGGGTAGACCAGCTTACCTTCATTTTGGAAAACTGTATACATCGCCGCTTGCTGGATCGGTGTAATCAAAAGCTGACCTTGACCATAACCTGTATCTGCCAATAGAATCTCTGATCTGAACGAGTCTTCATTTGAAATTTGAGCTGGATTCATCGGAATGGCCAAGTCTAGTTTTTCACCAAAAATAAATTTATCCAACCCTTTTCTAAAAGTTTCTTCCCCCATACGCAGCGTCTGTTCTGCAAAATAGATATTGTCAGAGTTGACCAAAGCTGTTCGCAAGTTGACAGGACTTGCTTCTTTTACCCGCGTCACAAAATAGTCACCCCAAGAAGCATCCTTCTGCCATTTCAATCCATTGATCGCAAGTTCTTCTTCCGGCTTAAGTGTCCCGGCATCTAAACCAATACCACCTGTGATCGTCTTAAAGGTCGAGCCTGGTGCGTAGCCTGTAGCAAACCTTGCTGTAAATGGTAAATTTTCATTATTAGCATACGCATCGTATTCTGTTTGAGAAATACCATTCGCAAGCTTATTCGGATCAAAAGATGGTGAACTGACAGTCGCTAATAAATCCCCTTGCCGCGGATCCATCACAACGGCACTGCCTGGACGATTTGCAAAAATAGCATAGGCTTGTGACTGTGCATTTTTATCGATCGTCAATTGAATTTTCTGACCATCTTTTTTCTCTACTTTTTGAAGAACACTTTTTTCCTGTCCATTTTCATCAGTAATAGTGATACTTCCACCGTCTTGTCCACGTAATTCTTTATCAAAGGCTTGTTCCAGTCCAACTTTCCCAACGACACCAGTGCTGCTTAGAGAAGGATCTTTTTCAATATCTTCTGCTGTCACTGTTCCAACGTAGCCGATCAATTGTGCAGCTGCTTCTTTTAGTGGATAGTATCGGACAATTTTGTCTTGTGAAGCCGCACCTTGTGGCAAATCAGTGATCGGATCAAAGGATATTTTGATCGGCACGAATGAATCATCTTGGACCCAAGCTTGCTTCAAATGTTGTTCAATTTCATCTACAGGAACATTGAACTGATCACTGAAAGCTTTGATGTTTGCCGTTTTTGCGTCTCCCTCTCCAAGTTTTCCTGGAACAATACCAACCTGATCAAAAGCTTGATTTACAGCAAGCCCCTCTCCGTTACGATCAACGATTTCTCCACGCGCCGCAGTATCTACGCCAATAGAGACTTTATCCTGACCAGACATCTTCGGAAAAATCAAGCTAGGTTGCCAGTTGATTTTGTAGTTGTCTTTTTCTTTATTGATCGTCGTTTTATAGGATAAACCCTTTAAGTTACCTAACGGTGTCGTCATCTCTAGTTGATAGCTAAATGTGAACTTGTCACTAGCTTCTTTTTCAACTTTTACCTGTTTACTCTTGATTCCTTGTGCCTGTATCCCAGTGAAGATCGCTTCATATTTTTCAACTAATTGATTCTTATCATATCCATTGTCTTTGATCGACTCTTCACTCAACACAGTAGGAAGCTGATCAAACTCTTGCTTAGATAAATGTTTTAAAAAAGTTTGCGCTGTTTTCTCCGCTTGCTTTATTTCTTGCTTAGTTTGCCATGCACTATAAGCAAAAACACCACCACCCAAAGCAGCAACAACTATTATCCCGCTAATTACTAAAATTATCGGTTTTTTTGACTTCTTTTGTGTTCTTCTTTCCACTAGCGATTCCCCCATCTCTTCCATTTTAAAATGTCTTCTTTATTATACCTCAATCTTGTCATTTATTCGTTATAAAAAGAGGAAGCTTAGCAAAAAATCAATAAGCTTATTAGACCTTAGCTGTATTTTTACCTTCTTCGTTTATGGTATACTATTTTCACGTACAACTTTTATCAAGGAGGAATTTGGAATGGGAATTATTAAAGCAGCAACAAGTGCGATAGGCGGAGGCTTAGCGGATCAATGGATCGAAGTCATTGAACCTGCTGATATGGGTGATACGACCGTTATGACCAAGGGAATTTTTGTTCGTAAAAATGATAAGCGCGGCTCTAACCGTAAAGGAACAGAGGATGTTTTGACGGATGGTTCTGTTATACATGTGTACCCAAATACGATGATGATTTTAGTCGATGGCGGTAAAATCATTGATTATACTGCTGAAGAAGGTTATTACACAGTGAAAAATGACTCCGCTCCTTCGGCGTTCAATGGTTCATTAAAAGCAGCAATTTCAGAAAGTTTTGACCGTTTTAAATTTGGCGGTGTGACTCCTCAAAAACAACAAGTCTTCTACATCAATTTACAAGAAATCAAAGGGATCAAATTCGGGACTTCTTCTCCCCTTAATTACTTTGATAATTTTTATAATGCAGAATTGTTTTTACGAGCGCATGGGAATTATTCGATCAAGATCACAGACCCATTACTATTTTTCTCAAATGCGATTCCTCGAAATAAAAGCCAAGTAGATATTAATGATATCAACGAACAATATTTAGCAGAATTCTTAACAGCTCTTCAATCTGCGATCAATAAAATGTCTGCAGACGGTGAGCGTATTTCTTATGTACCATCAAAAAGTTTAGAATTAAGCAAATATATGGCACAAGCCTTAGATGACGAATGGCGTGAACTTCGTGGAATGGAAATCGTTTCTGTTGCAGTTGCTAGCATTTCATACACGGATGATTCAACGAAATTGATCAATATGCGTAATCAAGGAGCGATGTTGAGTGATCCAAGCGTCCGTGAAGGCTATGTTCAAGGATCATTGGCCCGTGGAATGGAAGCAGCTGGAAGCAATGAAGGAGGCGCAATGAACGGGTTTATGGGCGTTGGTATGGGCATGAATACTAGCGGAAATTATTTTGCTCAAGCTTCTCAAACCAATCAGCAGCAAATGCAGGAAAAACAAAATCAGCAAAATGCCCAAGGCTCAGCTGATACTTGGACTTGTCCTCAATGTGGAACAGAAAATTCAGGGAAATTCTGCTCTAACTGCGGCACACCGAAGCCAACCAATGAGAAACCAAAATTAGAAATGAAATGCAGTGAATGTAGTGAAGTCGTTGACCTATCTAACGGTATTCCTAAATTCTGCCCGCATTGCGGCAAACCATTTCAAGGAATTCCATTATAAATAGCAACACAGAAAATCCGAGTGCGGAACAAAGCTAAAAAACAGTTTTGTTTCGCACTCTAAAACTAAACAAGCCTATTTAGCGGTCTAAACTAAATCAGATTGCCAAATAAGAAAGGAAACATTATGACGGACACTTTTACACATAAATGCCCCAATTGCGACGGTCCTTTATTGTTTGATCCTAAAGATCAAAAGTTTCATTGTGAATACTGCTTGAATGTTTATACTGAGACAGAAGTCACAGCATATGAACAGTCTCAGCGTGACGCTCATTTAGAAGATCCCACCATTGAAGAGGAGTTGACTTATACCGCAGACGCAAAGGCTGATCGAATGAATTCTGATGAAACAGCTGCGTTTGACGATACTTCCGATAGTAACAAAGACGATATGGAATTATTCAACTGTCCGAGCTGCGGTGCCCAAATCGTCACAGAAGCAACGACAGCTGCCACCTATTGCTATTATTGTCATAACCCAGTTGTTTTATCTGGTCGTTTAAGCGGGACCTTTTTGCCGGAAAAAGTCTTACCTTTTGCGATCGAAAAAGAAGAAGCTGTCGAAACGTTTTTAGCCTGGACCAAGAAAAAATGGTTTATTCCTAAAGATTTTTTCAATAAAGAGCAAATCGATAAATTGACCGGTGTCTATTTTCCTTATTGGGTAGTTGATGCCGATATCAATGGTCAACTGAATGCTATGGGGACCACTTTACGGGTTTGGCGAGTCGGAGATCTGGAATATACAGAAACAAAACAATTCGAGGTTACACGACAAGGAAAAATTTCATTCAAAGAACTGATCAAAAATGCGTTATCTAAAAATACTCAGCAAAAAATGGTTGAAACAGTCCAACCTTTTCCTATCGATAAAGCGCGCTCGTTTAAAAGCCAGTATTTAGCTGGCTTTCAAGCAGAGAAACGAGATATAGAATATGAAGCAATTCAACAGGCTATTCAAAACGAGCTCAAAGATTATTCTGAATCCTTACTACGGGATACAGCTGCTGGCTATACTTCCTTAACAAAATTGCGAACGGATATTTCTCTAGCAGATGAAAAAAATCATTATATGCTTTTACCTATTTGGTTAGTGACCTATAGAAGCAATGAACAATCAAAGAAAGTCTACTACTTCGCAATGAATGGTCAAACAGGAAAAGTGAGCGGGATCCTTCCTGTCAGCTATAAACGTTTAGGACTTTTCACTTTCGGTCTATTCTCTCTCTTATTGGCTCTTTTTTTGATCGGAGGCTGGTTCATATGATGAAAAAAATGCCTTTATGGTTTCTTACATGCTTTGTTCTTCTCTTTGGTTTTAGCGTACAAAGTTATGCTGCAGAAGATTCGATCGATGATCAAGCTGGGCTTTTTACCAGTGAACAAGTTGATCGATTAAAAGAAATGATTGCTCCGATCGAAGCAAAAACGAAAGCACGCATTTTTGTTGTTACCAATACCGACAATGAGATCGATTCTACTCGATTTGCAGATTACTATATGCTTGACCGAATTGGCAAGGATCAAAATGGTGTCACTTTTTATATTGATATGAAACAACGAAAATCAGTGATTTCTACCTCTGGCAATATGATCGATTATTTGACGGATAAACGAAATAGCCAAATGCAGGATAACATCGGTGCTAGTTTGACGAACAGAAATTATATGGAAGCTGCTCAAACATTTCTTGAGGATACTAGCAGATTCTTCGATCAAGGCGTTCCTGGCGGTCATTATCGTGTAGATACAGAAACAGGTAAAATCACACGTTATAAGGTGCTAACGACCACTGAAATTTTGATTGCTTTGATTGCCTCCGTTATTTTAAGCGGCATCTTTTTTGCAATCAGCGTTTCAAAATACCAGTTGAAATTTGGTACTTATTCTTATCCTTTCAGAGAAAAAGCAACGCTGCATTTAACAAGTAAAAATGATCGGCTGATCAATTCTTTCGTTACCACGCGGCGGATCCCTAGAAACAATTCAAATGGCGGAGGCTCTGGTGGTGGTGGCAGCAGCACACACTCTACAGGCCGAGGGACTTTTGGCGGTAGCAGTCGAGGATTTTAATTAAATAAATACTTATATTTTTATCATTTTTTTAGCATTTTAGGTGGTCCTTCTTTCATTTTCAGAAGGATCATTTTCTTTTTTTTATCTCAAAGTTATCTTGTTATTTCTTCTGTTTCAAGGTAGTATAGAGTTAATCGATTCATGCTGGATAATCATTGACAGCTAGTCTAAAAATGAGAAAAGTGAGGATATACGTAGTGAAAAAAATTCTGGGTTTCGGCATATTGACATTGTGCGGATTGACTTTGGTTGCATGCAGCGGCAACGACAATACAACAAAAAAAAGTAGTGCAGACTCTTCGACATCTCAAAAAAAAGAAGGCAGTGCGTATTTTAAAGATGATACTTTAAAAATCGATATGGCTACAGTGAAAATTCTTTCTACAGAAGTGTTACCTGCTGATACAGCTCTTTATAGAGAAAAACCACAATTAGCATTGACTTATGAAGTGACAAATGACAGTAAAGAACCTCTGTCTGCTTCTACTGTCTGGATCGCTTGTATGGAATTAACACAGGAGGGTGAAAATACGATCAATCGGTTGAATGTTGGTATGACACCACAAGATGAACGCTTTGCAGAATACACAGAACATCAATCAGATGATATCAAACCAGGCGGTACAGTCAAAGCAATTATTTCTTATGATTTAGACGATACTGAAACACCGGTTGTTTTAAAGGCAACACAGGGAATGGCTGGAAAAGAACTTGGCGAGAAGAAAATTGACTTAAAATAAAAGAAAAGAGCAGTTTGCCGAATATTTGGCTCACTGCTCTTTTTGTTATTTCATTCAAAAAAGTCACTATCTAACAAAACCAATGCTTCTGATCGTCTATTCTTTCACAGGTACCAGTAGTTGACTCGTTCCAATGGCATTGGCTTGGGCAGTCACATGAACCTCGATACTCTCCCCAGAATAATCGATCGTTCCGACTGCTTCAGAGTAGTTTTTACTGGTCGATAAATCCTCAAAACGAAAAGTTGTACTATTGATGTACTGAATATTTCTCCATTTAATATCATTGACTTTAAATTCCGGTGCTTCTGGTGATGTTTCTAAAATGGTGGCAAAGCTATTTTCCTGTGAGATCTGAATCGCTAATTTAAGTCCCTTCAATGAGTCATCTTCTCTCACCCAAACGCGATTCATGAATGCATCAAACTTGTTTTTTTCATTTGCAGAAAGAGTCTCTCCAATAAAGTCTGAGAGCTTTTTCAAACTATTTTTTTCTTCCTTATTCAGGAGAGCCGCTAATTTCTCCAAACTATAAAAATTATTGATATCAGATTCCTTGACCTTATCATTGATTTGCTCTTCGATCACTTTATTTAATTTATCCATATTTTCTTCGTTTAATACGTTTTGAGCCGCTAATAACTGCTCGTATGTTCCTTCTGCATCATTGTTCATTAGACGAGTTGAAATTTCTGGAAAATATAATTCATAATAACTTATTTGCCTGATTTCCTCAGCTTCTTTTGTCTCTGATCCTTGAAGTGAATCAACAGCCGCTTTATACTTTTTTTTCTTTAGATTCACTTGAGCGCTTGAAATTTGATAAGCATCTTTTACTTTATTATCCAGTTTTTTGTCAGCAAGCAAGTCAACTACTTCTTGATATTGTTCTTTTTCAAAAGCCAACTGAGCTTTTGAAAATAAATAGATACTTTCACTTTGTTCAGACTTCTCCTTGTTTTCCTCTAATAACGTAACAACTTCTTGATAATTTCCTTCTTTATAAGCCGATTCTGCCTTCTCTTCTTTGCTTGTACAACCTGACAACACGGCAAAAAGAACAATAATTATAACAAAACTTTTTCTCATGTTTTACTCCCCTTTCCTTACAACAACTTAATTATATAATAATAAAATCTCATCTGACAATCTCTCAAATCACCTTAACATTATTTCTTATATTTCAGTCGTTAAAAGCGCACTGATCGAGATCATTCTGCTAAAAAAGACTGACACATCTAATTTTAGTTAGAAGTACCAGTCTTTTTATATAAACAAAAAAAGCCTTCTCGGCTTTGATCAATCAACAATTCAATCAGACACATGGCGGCACTCACTTAGTGCTGCTTCCTTCCGGATCTGACACGCTTCGTAAGCCCACCATTGTCCTAGCCTTTCGGCAAGATTTAGTATACCGCATTTTCGATTGCTTGGCTAGTCTTTCTTTTGTTTTTTTAAAAGTTTCTTTTTTTCACGTAACTTCCGAAAAAAAGTAGTCAATAACATGCCGCATTCTTCTTCTAAAATACCGGACTCTACGTATGCAACATGATTGAAACGATCATCGTCCAATAAATTCATCAATGTTCCAGCAGTCCCCCCTTTTGGATCTTTAGCGCCATAATAGACTTCTTCCACACGAGAAAGAAGCATTGCACCGCTGCACATCGGACAAGGTTCTAATGTAACAAAAAGCTGTGCGCGCTCCAAGCGCCAGTTCTGGATATTCTTACAAGCTTCTTTGATCGCAAACATTTCTGCATGTGCCGTTGCATCTAAACTATCTTCTCGAAGATTATGCCCCCGCCCAACGATTTCACCATCGATCACAACAACCGCACCGATCGGCACTTCATTTAGCGTTTCTGCCTTTTTTGCTTCTTTGATTGCTTCAAGCATAAATTGTTCTTTTGCTTCTTGTGTTAGATGACTTGTCTTTTCATTCAAGTAATTTCCGCCTTTCACAAACTAGAATAATTAAACGATTCAACCCTATTCATGGTACAATAAACAAGTGAGGTGTGTCTATGACTATCGAAGAATTAATGAAATTATACCCTGAAGGAAAACTTCAAAAAGAAAAAGCAAACGACAGCAAGCTTTCATTACCGATCAATGGCGATTATTTTGTCATTGCTAAAGACATATTAAGTGAAAAAGAGTTATATTTACTACAAAAATTATTTTTATCCAACAATTTTTCTGTGGATCCCAAAAAGCATCCTTGGTTTGATTATCTCTTTAATCAGGCAAATGTTGAAGCGAGCGGATCGTTTCGTATTATACAATTTCAACTCAAAAAGCCGAAAGCTTTTTTACAGAAAGAATGGGAGCAAAGCATGAAAGAGATTTTTCCTGCTTTTGTAGATTTCTTTTTCACCGATGAAAATAACGGGCTTTTGATTGAACAATACACTAAAAATCACTATCATTTGACGGATATTCAGAGCATTTTCTTAACACTTGATGCTGATTTTGACTCTTCTACCAATGCATTCGTGGGAAATTTTTACCCAGCTGACGACCATCTATCAGCTCTCTTTCATGAGGAACAGCAAATTTTCTTAGAGGAATCCAGTCACTTAAAAGCGCAGTCTGTTTTTTCTTTAAGTGATGTTGCGATCCATCATTATACTAAAAAGAGTATGAAAGAAAGCCGAATAATCCAAGCCTATTCAAAACAGCTTGTTTTTTCTCCTGAATTCAAACAAATTATTTTGACCCTTTGGCATCATCAGGGAAATATTAGCTCTACTGCTAAAGACTTATATATGCATCGAAACACGTTACACTATCGTATCGAAAAATTTTATGAGCAAACTGGTCTATCCTTAAAAAAAATGGACGATCTAGTCTTTTGCTATTTACTTATTACAAAATAAAAGGAGTGCGTCGCAAAACTAAACATCCGTTTTGTGACGCACTCTAAATCGTAATAAACAGTGGTCAAAAGTCAGGTCTTTTGTAAGTCCTCGAACCTGACCGACTTTTGTCTCAACACCATCTTTATAACTATTTTGGTCAAATTACATTAATTCATCAATAAAACTAAATAAACGATCTTTGACATTCTCAGTACTATCCTTTAGAGACTCTCCATATGAAGAAATCTTTTTTCCACTGTCCTTCACTTTTCCTAAGACATCCATCATAGAATCCAATTCATCATCAGATAGTTTATCAACGATACTTAATAATTTTTCATTACCGCCAAATTTATCATTCACAAATTTTTTAGCTTTGCAGCGATTGGTTACATGGTAAACTTTTTTTGCGATTTTTTCTGAAGCGATCACTGCTACAGATACACTAGCCACTGCTGCAATACTTAATCCAATACTGATTTTTGTTGATGTTTTCATCTCATTCAGCTCCTTCTTACTCTCTATTATCATGATAACACACTCTTAAAAATTGAGGTAATAAAAAAGCAGGATCAATTCCGTCGATTATTTCCACCAAATAAAATGATCAGGCGAAGTAATTGTAAAAATGTTGCTAGTGCGGCTGCTACATATGTTAAAGCAGCTGCAAACAAAACTTTTCTGGCCATTGGAACTTCTTCTGCTGTTAGAATATTGCCGTCAGACAAAATTTTTAATGCTCGTCTTGATGCATTGAATTCAACAGGAAGTGTTACCAATTGAAAAAGCAAAGCCAAAGAAAATGCCAGTATACCAATATTGATCAAGGTTTGATTCCAGCTAAAAAGCACACCGATCAATATGATCGGAAATGACAATGATGAACCGATATTCGCTACTGGAACGATTGCCGCCCGAATTTTTAAAGGACTATATCCTGTATGATCCTGAACCGCATGACCGCATTCATGTGCAGCAACACCAATTGCCGCAACAGACATCGATTGTGCTGTTGCTTCTGATAAGCTAAGCATCTTATTACCTGAATTATAGTTATCAGTCAAATTTCCTGAGATTTGTTGTACCCCGACATCATTGATGTGTTCTTCTTGTAAAATATATTGAGCCGCTTTAGTTCCTGTAATATTATTTCGACTCTGAATTTTGTCGTATTTTCGAAATGTGCTATTTACATATGCGGACGCAGCCATTGAAATCAAAAGGCCTACGATAACCAAAATATATGTCGGATCAAAAATTGCATAAAATGGTACCATTTTTTATTCCCCCTATTCTTTTCTCCATTGTATCATGTCTTTCTTAAAAAAGTGTATCCAGAACTTGACGATTTTATGAAGGCTGAACTAGATTCCTCTAACAAAACTGTCACTTTTTTTTAAGTCATTTCAATGGATTCCTTTGCCAAAAACAGGCATACTACCATTAAGAGGTGAAGAGAATGAAAAAACTATTACTTTTTATCCTGCCATTCTTACTATTAACAGGTGCAGCTTGGTTTGGATACAATTACTATTATGGCGGAAAAGCCTATTATACCCAAGTTGGAACACCCACAGAAATAAAAGACGGAAAGTTTTCAACTGGCGAAACATATACTCAATATGACTATACGCAAGATGCCTACGATAAAAATGGTGAAAAAAGCGTCCAAAAGATGAGTGAAATCAGAGACAAACCCTTACGTATCAATGCTTATTTAAAATTGAAAGTCAATGCCAGAAAAGGCGTGATCAGCTGGGAAGAAGTCAAAGAAAACGAAGTTCCTCCAAAAGCTTTAGCTCACATGAGCGAATAAAGAAAGAAGATGTTTAAAAAGCGCACAAGTAAAATCGCTGTGCGCTTTTTTCATATTCAATAATCCTATAATTGATTACTGATTTTTTCAATATTTTTTAACACAATAGATACGGTACCGTCAGGATTATTTACAAATTCGATCAAGTCTCCATTACGATATACATCGATTGGGACGATCAATTCGATCCCGTTACTCATTTTTAGCTTTTGCTTCCCAAATTTTTTCTCGGAAATTTCTCTCGCTTCTCTTACCGGAGGCGTTTTATCAACAAATTTTGATTCATTGACTTCTTCTTGATATGCCATACGAGCTGAAATATTTTCTTTAAAGACTAACTCAGCGACTTGTTCGTTATCGATCGTGCCTGTTTCTTCGATACTTTCATATACAGCTTCTTTAACAGAAGCAATCAATTCGAACTCATCTTCATTGAATTTTTTTCCGATACGTTTGACTGCTTTTTTGATTTCCTTCATGTTTTCTTCTATTGAAGGAGCTGGTTCTGATTCAATGACTTTTTCAGAGAAGTACCAAACTTTTTCTCCTGAAAATTCATAACGTTTTTCAAGCAACTCATAGGCTAATGAATCAAGATTAACGGTCATTCCTTCATCTGGCTTTTGTGATTTTGAAGGTAAGATCGCCCGATTGATGATCAGCTTATTGTAAACCGCATCCTCTTCATAATCTACATAGTGAGTGTAGCTCTCTTTATAATTCAATTTGATCATAGCCAAGTGCATGATCGTATCCAACTCATATAGAACAAACAAAACATCCGCACTTGGTGCATCTTCACTGCCTGAATAAACATCGTACCAATGCTGAGCTAGATCCTGACTCTTTTGAATAAAATCATTAGGTATCCCGCGCATCTTTTCAACAAACTTACTCTCTTGTGCCAAAATCCCTGTTTTTGTTTGAGCAGTCGAAAGTTTTGTGATCTTACTCGTTAAATAAACACGAATATATTCCGTCGTTAAATCCAATTCCTTTTGTGAAAAAACCGGCGTTCCTGTCTCACGATCAATAATATGCAGGATCGCACTTTTTAAATAAATATCCATCTATCCTTCTCCCTTTTCTTAAACCTTATTTAGTCTACCTGAAAGAATGGAAAAAGCCAACTATTTTCTAGGAAATATCTTCTATAACCATATCAAAGTAAAAAAGTCACGAACCAGTGGCTCGCGACTTGATAGAATATAGTTTTGCTAAAAATTATTTTTATGCGTTTTCTTCAACATATAACTTGCCAGTCGCTTCATCTACAGGATCAAGCTTATTGAAAATTCCTTTTGTTCTGAAGATATATGTCAAAATGAATGGTACAACGACTGCGATCACCATCGCACCAAAGAAGACTAGATAGTATTGCGGAACGATCGATAAAATCCCTGGAAGTCCGCCAACACCAATACTGATCGCTTTTACATCAAATAATGTAGAGAATAATCCTGCACAAGCTGAACCAATCATGCCCGCGACAAAAGGATACACATACTTCAAGTTGATCCCAAACATCGCTGGTTCAGTGACACCTAAATAACATGAGATCATCGCTGGAATCGATACTTGTTCTTCTTCCTTGTTTCCTTTGTGCATGAAAATGACAGCAAGTACAGCTGAACCTTGAGCAATATTGGAAAGTGCGATCATCGGCCATAAGTTAGTTGCTTGGAAATCGGCAATCAATTGTAGGTCGATCGCATTCGTCATATGATGTAGACCAGTGATAACTAAAGGCGCATACAAGAATCCAAACAACGCACCAAACAACCAGTTTATTGAAGACGTCAATCCTGCATTTACAATATCAGAAACCCAGCTGCCGATTGCCCAACCTACTGGACCTAAAACTAAATGAGCAGCTAAGACTGTTGGTACCAAAGCAAACAATGGAACGAAGATCATCGATACTGCCTGAGGGATAACTTTTCTGAAAAAGATTTCCAAATAGGCTAATAGGAAACCTGCCAGCATTGCAGGAATCACCTGTGCTTGATAACCGATCATGTTCACGTGAGCAAAGCCAAAATCCCAAAATGGAATGTCCGCTGCTGCTGTCGTTGCAACTGCATAAGCATTTAATAATTGTGGAGAGACTAATGTTATCCCTAGTACAATACCAAGAATTTGAGTAGTCCCCATTTTTTTCGTAATACTCCAAGTGATACCAACAGGTAAAAATTGGAAAATCGCTTCACCGATCAGCCATAGGAATGAATTCACACCGCTCCAAAATTGTGAAACTTCAACAATTTTTTGTCCATCTAAAAAGCCAAATGGAATTCCTTCTAAAACATTACGGAAGCCCAAGATCAGCCCACCGATTACCAAAGCTGGAATCAATGGTGTAAAGATTTCTGCTAATACAGAAATTGCCCGCTGTACCGGATTTAGATTTTGTTTTGCGGCTGCTTTCCCTTGTTCTTTGGAAACGCCTTCAAGTCCTGAAACAGAAGAAAAATCATTATAAAATTGCGCTACCTCATTACCAATAATAACTTGAAATTGTCCAGCATTCGTAAATGTTCCTTTGACTGAAGGGATTTTCTCGATTGCCGCGGTATCAGCTTTAGCCGCATCATTCAATACAAAGCGCATCCGAGTTGCACAATGTGAAACCGCTGCAATATTTTCTTTTCCTCCAACATCTTCTAACAGTTTTTTTGCATCTTCTTGAAATTTACCCATTTCTTTGCTCCTTTCCGTTAACTTGTATGTACAAGTTCCCTGTATTTGTATAATACTGCATTATTTCATTTTTTACAAGCGTTTTCTTTTTAAAAAATAAAAAAATTTCGTTCTACTTATTTATACGCGTTATTACAATTTCTAAGCACTTCATTTGTATTTCTCAAATCACTGGAATTTATTTCAGAAAATGATACACTTGGATTTATCAAATACAAAAAAGACTGCTGGTGTCAGCGGTTTGATCGAGGGAAAAATGAAAAAAAAATCTATTGTTATCAAACTAAAAAAACGTTTATCTGCTGTACAAGTTCTTGCTTTAGGGTTCATTCTTCTGATTTTTTTAGGAGGCGCTCTACTTACCTTACCAGTCTTTTCTCGAAGTGGTACGTCTACACCGTTTATCGATGCTTTATTTACTTCTGTTTCTGCTGTTTGTGTGACTGGATTGACAACATTGAATACCGCACTTCATTGGAATGCATACGGACAGCTGATTATCATGCTGTTGATTGAAATCGGCGGGCTGGGATTTATGACGATGCCTGTCCTTCTATACTTTATTCTTCGAAAAAAAATTACGCTAAGTACGCGTATTTTATTGCGTGAAGCGCTTAATTTAGATGATATGTCTGGTGCTTTTCGTTTGATGATTTATGTCGTCAAATTGGCAGCTATTATTCAACTGACGGGAGCTATGCTACTTTCCATTCAATTTGTTCCTGAATTTGGCTGGCGCAAAGGGCTATTTTTCGGTCTTTTCCATTCTATTTCAAGTTTTTGTAATGCTGGATTTGATTTGCTTGGAGATAGCTTGACCCCTTATCAAAGTAACCCGTTTGTTTTATTAGTTGTTGGTGCGTTGATCATTTCTGGCGGCTTGGGATTTATTGTTTGGCAAGATCTATTAAGAGCCAAAAAAAAGCAAAAGTTTTCTCTGCATACTAAAATTGCTTTGATCACTACTGTTTCTTTACTTATTGGCGGTTTTATCATCTTTTTCTTAACTGAAAAAAATGCTGGTCAATTAACAGAAGGAACAACTTTTTTCGATCGGTTGATCAATACTTTTTTCATGTCAGTTACGCCTAGGACTGCTGGCTATTATTCGATCGATTATATGCAGATGACAAATGCCGGTCTGATCACAACTATTTTTTTAATGTATATCGGGGGAACCTCAGGATCGACTGCAGGCGGATTGAAGACGACGACGTTCGCTGTTTTAGTGATTCAAATAGTTTCCATCTTCAAAGGACGAACGAGAGCCGAATTTATGGGACGTACGATTCGAAATAGTACTGTTTTCCGTGCCCTTACACTATTTTTTATTACATTGACCTTGTGCGTATTATCTATCATGCTTTTATCTATTACGGAAAATATCCCTGAATCCTCCGGTATTGAGTATATTGCCTTTGAAGTATTTTCGGCATTCGGAACGGTTGGCTTAACAATGGGTCTTACCCCAGAACTGACTTTTATTGGCAAAATCATCATCATGCTGTTGATGTACATTGGACGGGTAGGCATCTACACTGTTGGCTTTTCTTTATTGACAAGAGGACAAAAGCAACAAGCCAAATACAAGTATCCTGATGAGAGCGTGATGATCGGATAATAAAAAGAAAACATAAAATTCAAATATTTTATGTTTTCTTTTTTAATTTAAACTATTTTTTTAGTCAAAAAAATCCCACCTTCTAAGAAGATGGGAAAAGGAGTTTTACTCTTGCGAGTAAAATGAAAAAATAAAAAGGGTTGTTGTTGGTATATTTGTATATTACTATCTTTTCTTATTAATAGCAACTGATAACCCTCAAATGATAATTTATTTTTAATTTCAAAAAATATCAATGATAAACAATATTTTATTTAAATGATAAGTTGTTATTCTATCATTTAAATAAAAAATCCCACCTTCTAAGAAGATGGGAAAAAGGAGTTTTACTCTTGCGAGTAAAATGAAAAAATAAAAAGGGTTGTTGTTGGTATATTTGTATATTACTCGCCTGTTTCTTTTTTTGCAACTAATAACCCTTATTTGTTTTTATTTTTTATAAAATGATCGCTAAAACTTATGTTTATGCGCGTTTTGAGCTTACAATAAATAATAAAAAAATAGCATCCTCTTCAAATATGTATATAAGAGAATGCTTTTTTTATCGTCAATAAAAGTAGGTTTTCCCTTAAAATAATCAATCACTTTAAAGGATATTTATCAAAAATATTTTCTTTTCCTTGTTTTATCGCTAAATAATCTATAATGATGTCTTTATACCAGCTAGTATTCATTGCTTCATTTTCATTGCTATAACTAACAATATATTCTTCCCAGTTTTCATAATGCTCCTGAGCTAATTTATAAAGTATCTCTAAATACCTCCAGGCATCCTGCTCCTTGATAAGATCAAGTGTAAAGCACACACGAATGATATAGCCTAATCGCTCCAAATCAAATGCACCTGAATCACTGATTTTTTCAGAAGCACTCATTAATACTTGTACGTCAGTCTCCTGTTTACGAGCTGCTTTTTGAATTTCTTTTTGCACTTTGCCTTTCGTACCCTCAGAAACCACTGCTGCATAACTATTTTCACTAATCCAGCTTTCGATCAACGCTTTGGCATTCTCCCCCGTTGAAATCCCAAACATCGGCAACCAATACTTAACAATGTTCTTCTTGTATTTTTCTGGAAAATATAGTTTCAAATAATTTGGTTGAATCGCCCTTTTCGCTTCGGCAAACCTGCTAACAGCGGCTCCAATACAAAGTAATTTTTCTTTTTCCGGTGGAAAAACATTGAAATCAATAATTTCCGAAGGTACTTCTATTTTCTTTTTAAACCACATAGCTTTTCTCCTTTGTTTATCTTCTGAAAGTATAAAAACATACTCTCTTTTATTTTGCCATATACCCAACATAGAAAAAAGGTTTAAATAATAACGTTTACAACTCATAACAATGTGTAAATGAATAAGCTAGTTATTTGTTGCTTATCTTTTGGTATAGTAAATACGATCTAGAGCAATCGCTGTTAATAAAAACGTTTTGTGATCCTGAGTATCATCTACTTCAATATGATATTCATCTCCACCTAAAGTCAATTTTCTTTTATCTATATCACAAATAACTTTTTCTTGTAATTTGAACTGATGACTTCCTGTCATCCCATAACCTAAACTTACATCACCAAGCACTGAATTGATTGCAAATTTATAGCTAAAAATATTTAGTGAGCGAGCAATAGATAAAACGGATTCACCATCAACTGAAATGTGATACTTTTTGAAATTGTATCTTAAAAATGAACCGATCATACTCAAAACATTGACATTTGTTTTACACATAGCCAAAGTCTCTCCATCCAAATCAGTAATTTCAAAACTTTCTCGTCCTAAAAAACTTCCTTTTACTTTATATAATGGATTGCCTGAGGCATCTAAAATCTCATACGTAGGCTTTAACGCAACCAACTTTTGTTTCACAATATATTTCATGTACTATCTCCTTATTATCTTTGATTCTTATTTCATTTTTTTGATAGGCATTTCTAACTCATTCAATAATGTATATTCATCATCAAATGTACGAACAATTACTGGTATTTCTTCATTTTTAAGTTTGTAAACTTCATAATAGAGCATTTCTTCCCCTGATTCCAAGCTATCTCTATTGATTGCTTTTGGATCTAATAACTCATTATCCAACGAAATAAAGGTCGGTTCTAATACTTCATTATTTTGGCTAAATTGAAAATATGTTTTGAGTGGCGAGATCGCTGCGTGCTGTTTTTTATTTTTGAAATGATAATAGACGATCATACTAGCTTCATTAAATGAATCTAGAAGACTATCCACTCCATTAAATTCTATCCTATAGGTTTGCGTCTCGATGATTTGTTTTGTCGCTACTTCTTTTTCTGAGTCCACCACTTTTTTGATTTTTTGTGCTTTGATATCAAGTAAATCTAGTCGTTCATTTTGGTAGCTTGTATATAGGTAGCCGATCGGTACCCCATCTACCTTTAGGATCTCCCCGTCTTTTGGCCATTCCTCTTTTTTTATATTAGATACATCTAAATAGATCGGTTTTTTTGGATTTCGCATCATAAACACCGGGATATACCAAACCCCATTTAGCGTTTTATCTTTTGACTCTATTTGGTAAGGTTCTCCTTGTGCTTTAACAACAAATGATATCTTCTTATTAAAGAAGTCGGACATCTTGATCTGTTTGGGAAAACTCACTAAACTTGATAATTCTCCATAAAGTTGCTCCTGAGCTATAGATGAATCCTTTAAGACTTTTGTTTTTCCGTCATCTTGGACATGATTGATCGGTGTTGAACATGCAGTCATACTAAGTAGTTCCAATAAGACAAAGACAGTGAGCAACCACTTATTTTTCACATAATTGTCTCCTTTTTCAATTTTGATATAGATCTGTCAATTCTAGAATTTTATAAAAGTACTTTTTAAACCTACATCATGTAGTTATATTATCATGCACTTTTCTAATTTGTCAATAGTCGTGTTATAATTGAGTTATTCGTCTTATTTGAAACCAAAATAAGATAAACAAAATGAAAAGGAGAGCTTGTATGGCACCTAAAATATCAGATTCAGAATTAGAGATCCTAAGAATTATCTGGGCTCATGATGGACAAATGATGTTTTCTGACATCGTTGACGAGCTGCATAAAAAAGAAGTTAAATGGAAAAACAATACGATTCTGACTTTTTTAGCTCGCTTGACAGAAAAACAAGTTTTAGCTGTTCAAAAAAAGGGGAGACGAAATGAATATATCGCTCTATTAACTGAGAAGGGATATTTAGAACAAGAAACAAAAGACTTTGTGGGGAAAGTTTATGAGGGTGAAGTAAAAGGATTGATTGCAACTTTGGTAGAAAATGAATTGATTTCTGATAGAGAAATTGAGGATCTAAAAGAATATTGGGAAAAAAATAAAGAATGACTAGTGTAAAACTATTGATGCTGCTTGTTTCCCTTAGTCTTTCAGGTACTATTTTATTTGGTATTTGGACACTCTTCAGACGAATCTTGTCAAAAAAAGTCTTACATCGTGTATACTACTATCTTTTATTGATCGTATTATTGCGCTTGATCCTCCCTATCTCTCCAGAACAAAGTATAATCGGAAAATCCTTTTCAACATTTGAGTCCTCCAATATTTATACAACTTTTTTTGGACCAAAGGATCGTAAAAATCCTGCTGTTATCGTTGGAGACAATGTTGTGATCGGTGACAATGTTGTTATGGGAAGTAAAAGCAAAAATATTGCGCCATATGTTTTATATATTTGGCTAGTGATCGGCTTTGGTTTCCTCATTCAAAAAATCACGAAGTATCAAAGTTTTTCGAAGTATATCAAAGCAGACTGGCACCCTGTAGATGATCCCTTGATACTTGACACGCTCAGTACCATCTGTGAAGAAAAAAAGATCCATACCACTGTAGAGCTTTATACATCAGCACTTATTTCGTCCCCACTTTTATTAGGGATCAAAAAAAGCTATATCGTGTTACCTCGTGTATCACTAACTGAGGTGCAGTTATATCATATCCTTTCACATGAACTTACTCATTATAAGAATAAGGATTTGATCTATAAATGGTTTATGCAATTGATTCTTTGTGTTCATTGGTTTAACCCGACTGTATATTTCATTGCAAAGGCTTTGAATCAAGAATGTGAATACGCCTGTGATGAAAGCACGACAAATCATTATACAAAAGAGCAGCAATTCGATTATGGTACAACATTGATAGAAATGGCCAAGATGCCGAATAAATACAATGAAAAAGTAGCTTCTGTCACATTATATGAGAATACAAACGAAATCAAAAAACGATTAGATGTACTTATAAATACTCATAATGATCAACATCTTAAACGACTGACCTCAGTTTTTTCTGCTATGATCCTTATTTTTAGTGCCATTATTTTAGGCGCTTATACGGCACCCCAAAAAACGCTGCCTATTGACAAACCAACTGATGCACCATCAACTAGCGAATCTTCTGATGAAGTGGACGCAACTAAAAAACCCTTAGGACGTCCGTTCTCTTAGTTTATACAAAAAAAGAAGGCCTGTTCATTCGGCCTTCTTTTTGTATAAACGAACATTGATCAAGAGAAATAAAACAAGAACTAGAAAACCTATCATCAGCACTTTCATTGAAAAAACTTCACCTGTCCCTGGTAAATCCTCTTTGATAATCGTTTGTTTATATTCAGGAATCGTTTTATCCTTTGATTTATCTGGTAAGGCAGGACGGAAAGGATTTAGTTCTGTTTCTTTCAATTTGCCTGTGATTTGAATTTCTGCACTTGCAGCATACACTTCACCTTTAACGTCTACCAATAGAGTTAAAAGAATAAGGAGCGTTACTATGAAATAGTTTGAATAGTTCATTCGCTTCATTTAACTTCTCCTTTCGTGATCATTACCCATTCACTATTTAGCAGATGCTTCTTCAACCGTTTGACCATCTAGTCTTAAAGGAGTAAATTTAAATTTCAGTGTTGAATTCAGGTTTTGATTTTCCGTTGTTACTTTTGAATGATCAACTGTACCTAAGAAAGAAAAATTAGTTGTACTGGGTTTTCCTGCCCCATCCATTTCACCTTCACTATTTGCTAAACGAACCATTTCTGTTCCTGTAGTAACAGTAGGTTTCCCGTTTTGCACTAATTGTATCGTTTGATTATTCGATGAACTCTTTATGTTTAATAATGTTAAAGGCTCAACCTCTACATCTGCACCTCCTTCAAATTGATAACTTTCAACATCTACTTTTACCGGGCGAGCAGATTCATTTTTGATCGCAAACGATTCTGGTGAAGTGATCGTATCAGAATTTTCAGTATAAAAAATAACGGTGGTTGGCAACGTTACTTTCACCCAACGGTCATCTCCTTCCGGCAGCTCTGTTCCTGGATCGGTTGGATCAATATCTCCCAATTGTCCACGAGTGATCACGTCACCAGTTGTAGGAGCATTTTTTTCACCCTCAATAGTTTGCGTCTCACCTTCTCCTTCATAAGCTAATACTTGTCCAGCAAAACTAAAACTCGTAACCACTAAAACTAATCCACTTACTACAATTTTTTTCTTTAACATATCCCTACCTCTTTCATTGATTTATTTAAAAGTTTTATTATTGGTCAAATAGTCTTTTTACCATAAAAACTTTTGCAGCTGAATCATCACAGTCATTGTTAGCCTCCTTAGTTTTTTACTTCAACGGTCATTTCAGCCGCCGTTTGGCCTCTATATTTTTTTGTCTTTGGATCAAAAATCGAGACATTCGCAGTACACTTATAGGTACCCTTGCCTAATTTTTTTGATAATTTGCCTTCAGTTATTTCATAACCTGGTTGAATTGCACCTGATTTGTAGATTATTTCCTGTGTTTTATCTTCTACAATTTCTACAGCAATAGGATAAACATTTGTTGGCTCATTACGAATAAACAGTTTTCCCTTGTCATCACTTGTTTCAAATATTGCTTCCGGGTAAATAGACAGTGTAAAATTTGACGCATCGATTTCATGTTCCGCTGCTTTTTTTAATTCTTCCGCATTCATTTCCTTGGCATCTTTTCCTTCTGGTAAAAATGTACCCGCAATAATATTTTTTGGTTCCTTTTTCATATTTTTGTATATGACACCTCCACCAATGATGAAAAAAAGCAAAAGAACAATTAGACCGATCTGTATCTTATTTTTTTTGTTCATATTCATCTTCAAGCTCCTTCAAGTGCTCTAAATCTCAGTTTTAATGTACAACTTGATCGATAGGATCGATTGAAATCACCAAAATAGGTTCCCGAGAAGTTCAGTGTCAGCTTCTCTTCCGGCGATAGTTTAGAAAGTGACTGACTTTCTGTCTGCTGGCTTAAACTGCTAATTTGTACTTTTTTATCTACACTTAAATTCAAACGGGCAGCAGCATCTTCATCGGACGGATCCACTTCTTCTTCTGTTAAAAAATAGACATCCGAATCATTTTCTTCAAACTGATCTAAAATGATCTCAGTATTTATTTTTTTAGAATGATTGATCAACTCAAATGGTTTGGATTGGATTTCTTCCGTTTTATCATAGGTCCCAAACGCCATAACAGTCGGCATAGTAACTTGGATTAAACCATCTGCTTGTTCATAGACATAGATATACGTTGTCTCCTTTGTTGTGCCCTCTGGTTTGTCTGGTTTCAATTCATCATTCATTGACGTTTTCCATCCAACATATCGATAAAGTACACCTTCTATCGTTAAATAGTTTTCCGGTTTTGGATCATAAGAACCATTTAGCTCAAATTCTGTATTTATACTCTCTTTCAATTCATTTTGACTATCATCAACAAATTTTTCTGTAACCACTGGATTAATTGTATAAGTAACGTCGTAATCCAACGAAAAAGTGCCACCTGAAGCTAATTTTTCAGATACTTCAATGATTGCTTTCTTTGAGCTTCCACTCGTATTGGTATTTCCTATATCTTTAAACCTAAAGGACAATTTTTCTGGGTTTATGATATTCGCTGGAATAGTGATAAATTCATTTATTCTTTGGTTCATTTCTTCTAAAGAAATTCCTAATGGGACTCTTACTCCATTTTTTACTTGTAGTTGATTAACTTGAAGTAGACGATACCCTTCATCTTTCGTTAACTCATAGTAGGCTTTTGGGTACCCTCTTGCTTCTCTAGTCAATTTTTCATCTCTTGAAATCCAAGTGTTATTTCCATTTTCATTTTTATTTCCGACAGCGAAATTGAAGACCGTATACTCAGCAACATCTCCGTATTCTAAAACTGCTTTATCAAATCGCTCGTTCCAAATCCCCAGCAAAGCAAGTGGCTTATTACCTACTGTTTGGTACGAAACATTCAAAACTCTATGTGCCAAGTCTCCTCTATAGACATTCATACTTGGTCTAGAAACTAGTCCTGGATAGGTTGATAACCCTGTTGCTTGAGTCGCAACCAAATACGGTCTATCCCCTGCGTTTAATAAACTAGAAGCCACATCCGGTTTATTATTTGCTGCTGAATTGGTTAAAATCGTACTTCCATAAATAATTTTTGCTTGAGCAGTTGTGGACAAAATTTGATTCCATTCATCATTGATTAGCGTGATTTTTAATGCCGTACTTACAGTTTTCATCAGGCTAGTGTCTACTGTATTCTCTAATTCCACTGTATAGTCATTGGGAGATAACATGTGATCACCTATCTTTATTGATTTAATAAACTCATTTTTTTGAATTAAATTTTGACGCGTTCCCGCTGGAATGTTGATTGTATTTACCTCAATAGTAACTTGCTCCCATTTGGCATATGCAACTTCAGAAGAGGTTACTTCTTTTCCAAAATCAAAACGCGTAGTCAATTCTTTATCACTATACCAACCAGCAAATACAAAACCTGTTTTTGTCGGGTGCTCAGGTTCTGTCCATTTTTCACCAGCTACTATCTCTTGAGATGCAATCGTAGTCCCGCCGTTAGTTTCAAAAGTTAAACTAAGCGATGAATCGATGCGATAAGAATTTGTAATCGCTTGGTCATTATGGTAGTCGACTAAATCTTTCGTCGTAGCTAGTTTGATATTATTTTGATCGAGCCACTGGATATCTTCCGACCATAAACGTAGCTGCATATTTTCTGTTAATTCAAATTTCTCATTCAAGCTTAAATTCATGATAGGAGCAACACTTTTAGGAGAATCAGGTATGCCAAATAGATTGTTTGAACCTTCTAGTGTCAATTTCTGAGACGAGGCATTAGATAAATCTACGTTTGTCAAAGAGGTACAGCCGGAAAACATAGCATCCATATCAGTAACATTATTTGTGTTAAAACTAGTTAGATTCAACTCAGTCAAACGAGCACAATCGCTAAACATACGACTCATATTGGTCACATTGCTTGTATCGAAATTACTCAAGTTAAGTGTTTCTAATTTGAAATCCCCTGAAAACATGTCACTTAAATCTGTTAATCCATTAATATTACAAAATTCCAATCCGTCAATTTCAACTAGATTAGGGTATTGATTAAAAACATTCGTTTGTGAACGAATTTCTGTTGGTTCAGTAAACACTATTTTTACAATTTGATCTTTATAGTTTTCCCATGAAGACGTTTGTCCATCTAAATCGGTTCCAATAACCAGTCCACCAAAAATTTCAAGTGTTCCTTCAGTTGTCACCCTCCAATTCTCTCCTGAAGGAACTGTTGCTTGCTGTTCGGCATTTTCTTCTTGTTTTATTTCTGAGACATTATTCTTTGACTGATCATTTCCGTTTGTACTCTCAATCGTATTCTCTACATCCGTATCCTCTAATGTATGTTTGACTTTCTGGTCTTTCTCCTCTACTTTTTGAACACTTAAATCAATTGGTGTAACGACAAATTGAGAAATGATCATCGATAATAAAATGAACTTCTTCAAGTAATTTCCTCCTAACAAATGAATTCATAATTATGCTGCCTTTGGAATGAACATATTTGATTGTTTACTCATTTCTGATTTATATATCTGCTCAGCATTCCTTTTTAAACCAAGGTTTCCTATCGAATAATGATGATTACTTTTAGCCATCAACACACTCAAATAGTCACTTTACAGCCCCAAATTACTCTGTTATCATAGCATGGATTATTGGGAACAAATTTTCCGGATTTGGTTAAAATGAGCCATTTCTGTACACCCAAAATCTATATTAATTTATAAGGAGTTTGATTATGATCGACTTTTTTCTAAAAAAACAGAATAACAAACTGAAAATTTTAATGCTTTTATCCAACGGTAAAAAAAAAGATTTTTCTTCTTTTCTATCTAAAATGAGCATTCCGAGAACAAGCCTAAAAAGAGCTTTGGATGAGTTGAATGCTGATTTTTCAGAAAAAAATATTCCCTGCCAGTTGAAACAAGATGATACTAAAAAATACTATCTGGTCTTTGATAAAGACGATTCTACCTTAACAATCTATCATCGTTTAAAGCTAGTTTATTTGAAAGAATCCTTACATTTCCAGCTACTAAGCCTTCTCCTGACTTCCTCCCCTCAATCTATCCAAAAATTATCATCTAAATTAGTCATTTCACCTTCCTATTGTTACAGAATAATTAGAGAATTGAATCGACAACTTATCCCTTTTAAATTGAACATCTCTCATATGAAAAAGACGGAAAATATGGAAATCCTCGGTCATGAACAAACACTAAGAATTTTCAGTTTTATTCTTTTGAATGAGGCGTATCAAACGATCGAATGGCCTTTTCATCATATTTCGAAAAATGAACTTACTTCATCATTACATTATCAAAAAAAGAGTCACACTAACCTCTCTTCTCCCAGCAAATTGAATCAAGTGTTGTTCTACATGGCGATCACAGACCTTCGCATAAAAAATAAAAAAAGACTTGAAAAGATGGATGATGAACTTATTTCAATGATGAATATCCTTAAAAATAATATTGATTTTTTAGAGTCTAGAAAATACTTTACTCGGAATTACCATTTGAACACTGAAAATTTAACAAATGAGGTCATCTATTTTAATGCCATTTTTAGAATACTTATTGTTCATGCAATTAGCCCCTACCATAAACAAGTGGCTGGGGAGAAAATAGTCGTGTCCCAACTGAATTTTTCTAAAAACATCATAACTATCACCAATAAACTACTTATCGAATTTGATCTTCAAAACACAAAAAGTATTTTTTACGAGTCTGTCTATTTTCTTTCTATCTATAAAATTTTTATAACACTCATCAACATCGATATCGGCAGTCTTTTAAAAGTGAGCTATAATTATCCTGTCTCTTATGAAAGATATAATCATGTGAAACTGGATGCGGTAACATCCTTTTGCGAAGTTTTTCTAAAGAAAAACCCTAGTATTTCTTCCCCCTTATTTAGTAAAAAAAATTATATCTTTACATGTATCATTCTCAACACATTACTGCGAATTTACAGTAGTTCGACCTTAAAAATATATTTTCAATTCTCAAAAGTCTTTTTAGGAGAACGTCTTTTGTCTCAAATGATCGAAAACGTTTTTAATCTTTCAACACTTCAAATCACAACAGATTTTTACCAAGCAGATTTGATTATTTCTGATTCATTAGATACGGTAACTGATTTACAAAATAAGAAATGTTTTTATTTTCATGATGTAAATGATAAAAAGAATTGGATCGAATTATTTCAATTTATTCAGTTAAATTTATTGGCAAGTATAGATACGGATTATGCTGCTATTTGGAAAGAGTATTTTATTTGATCATGGTTGGATAAGTAACATTCATATCCATCATTTTTATAGCAAATAATGGCGTACTAACTGTAATGAGGATTGATTTTACTTGTGTTCTCGACAAAAAATAGACCAAAACATAACTCTTTGGGTTACGTTCTGGTCTATTTAAAAGGAATAACAAAAAAATAGCTATACTTATCTCTTCTATAATAATAGTGACATGGGCGATTTTTCAAATGAATGAAAACTTTCACGAATGTAAACTATTTACACTCTTAAGGATCAATCTCCTACTCCTCTAAATCTCATTTTTGCCTTGCTGTACGTCTTATCTTGATTTGTTTGCTTCATCAAAATCGATACCTCTCCGATCAATTCAGTACAAATTATTTCAGTAGAATAGTTAGCATAGTCTATTTCCATCCTATTTACAATGTCCCCTTCACTCATATCCAAAGAACCCTGTTCTAAATGCTGTAAATAAAATATAAATAATTGCAGCTTTGATTCTAAATGAAAACAATACAATGCAGATTGAATCGCATTCTTCGTTGTATTAGGTATCAAGAGCTTTTCTAGATCACTTCTCAAATTCAAATAATATTTTTCTAAACTTGAATGCCTTTCAATATGATGCTTCTGTACAAATAAATCAAGTTCTTCTAGTATACTTTTCTCATTATTCATAAACACCCTCCTTGAACATCTTTGTATGAAACTATTTCCGCTAGATAATTAGTATAAATTACTGAAGGTTAGTCTCCAATGCGTTCTTTGATTCCTTCTTTTTCTTTATGCAACAGAAAAAGAGGGAATCAACTTAAACGTTTAGCTGTCTATAGTCCCTTCCCTCTTATCATTTTAACCAAGATTCTTTCTAGTTCTGACCTTGCTTTCTTCTATACACATCAAATACATTTATTTTTTCTCTTTTTTACTAAAAATAGCACTGTCGCAAGAATAAGCCCACTTCCAACGAATGTATCGATTCTCCTTGTTGTTTCTCCTGTTTTAGGTAGTTGTTGCTTTTTATTGTCTTTCGTTTTGGTATTTTTTTGATTACGGTATGGTTTGTCTGGTGTCTTTTTGTTGTCCTTCACTGTAATTTTAGCTACAGCACTTATTCCATCATAGCTATATTTTACCTCATAAGTCCCAACTTTTTTTGTATCGACTTTACCTTCTACACTAATCATTCTAAATTCTACTGCATTACCTAAGCGATCAAATGCATGATCAAAATTATCTGAGGCTTTCCAATTGTCCCCCACTTGAATGCTTGAATCATGGACATTTATGATTGGGGCTGCTTCTTTTGCTTCTACAGTTATTTTCGCTATACTTGTTGTTTCCTCATAGCTGTAACTTACTTCATATTTACCTGGCTTAGCTGTATCTACTTCTCCTGTTACTTTGATTTCACTGAAGTCTAATGGATCACCATTTTTATCACATGCACTGATAAAATTATCTGAGGCTTTCCAATTGTCTCCCACTTGAATACTTGAGTCTTGGATATTTATGATTGGGGCTGCTTCTTCTTTTGCTTTTACGGCTATTTTTGCTACGCTTGTTGTTTCTTCATAGCTGTAACTTACCTCGTATTTGCCTTCTTTAGTTGTATCCACTTCTCCTGTTACTTTGATCTCCCTGAAGTCTAACAGCTTTCCATTTTTATCACATGCACTGATAAAATTATCTGCTGCTTTCCAAGTATCTCCCACTTGGATACTTGAGTCTTGAACATTTATGATTGGGACTGCTTCTTTTGCTTCTACAGTTATTTTCGCTATACTTGTTGTTTCTTCATAGCTGTAACTTATTTCGTATTCGCCTTCTTTAGTTGTATCTACGAAGCCTTTAACGGTCACATTTTCGAAATCGACTGAATTTCCATCTTTATCAGTTGCACTGTCAAAGTTATCTGCTGCATTCCAGCTTTCACCTACTTGAATGGTTGAATCATGAACATTAATCCCGCTCAAATCGCTTTCCCATATATATGTATCCGCCATACTTGATCCTTCATAGTTTGTTTGCAATTCCTCAGCTGTAAATACATATTTTCGACTTTGTGAATTAAGGGTTCCATCACCTGTATTCATCCATTTTCCAGTATAAGGTGCTTCAGAAGGTGCCTTTGGAAATGAACTCATTGCTCCTGAAATAAATTTGAAGTTAGGAGCTAAAACTATTTCTCTCAGGCTATTCATTCCCGAAAACATAGACGTGGTACCGCCAGTTATACTACGAGTATCAAAAGTTGAAATGTCTAAAGCAATAAGAGAACTCATTCCTGAAAACATACGGTTCATACTCCTGACATTGCTTGTATCAAAATTTGACAATTTAAGTGTAGTTAGTGAGGTTACACCTGAAAACATTCCAACAAAATTAGTTACATTACTAGTATCAAAATTTGTAATATCAATTTTATTCAATGAATTCATTCCTAAAAACATATAACTCATATCAATCACATTTTGAGTATCCCAATTCACTAAATCTAATTCTAGTAAAGAACTCATTTCTGAAAACATATAACTCATATAAGCCACATTACTAGTATCAAAGGTTGAGACATCTAATTCTGTCAACGAGCTTACCCCCGAAAACATATGATTCATGTTAATTACATTACTGGTATCAAGGGTTGAGACATCTAACTCTGTCAAAGAACTCATAGCTCCAGGATAAAAATTATCTTTTCCTGAGAACATATAGCTCATATTGGTCACATTACTTGTTTCAAAATTCGATAGATCTATTTTTGACATCGAACTCATTCCTGAAAACATATAACTCATATTAGTCACATTTGTAGTTTTAAAGTTCGATAGATCTAATTCTGATATCGAAATCATTCCTGAGAACATGTAACTCATGTCAGTTACTTTACTGTTATCAAAACTTGATAAATTTAGTTTTGTTAGTGAACTCATTCCTGAAAACATACCATTCATACTAGTTACATTGCTTGTATCAAAATTTGATAGATCCAATTCTGTTAACGAACTTGTCCTTGAAAACATACCTCTCATATCAGTTACATTGTTTGTGTTAAGACTTGATACATCCAATTCTAACAACGAACTCATTTCTGAAAACATACCATTCATTCTAGTTACATTATCCGTATTGAAACTTGATACATTCAATTCTAACAACGAACTCATTCCTGAAAACATACCACCCATACTAGTTACATTGCTCGTATCAAAATTTGATAGATCAAGCTCCCGTAACGAACTCATTTCTGAAAACATTTTATCCATAATCTCTACATCGGAAACATCCAGATAAGAAATGTTAACAAAGGATGTCACTAAATTCAATTTAGCAAACAAATGGTATGAGCTTCTATGTGCTTTGACAGGCCCTTCAAATACGATTGTGTTGATTGCATCACTGTACTGTTCCCAAGGACTTTTAAAAATGTTCATCAACGTAGCAAATTCGCCTTCATAAATATGTAATACACCTGCGCTATCAATTCGCCAATCGCTCGTTCCAAAAGTCCCTGTATATAAATCATCACTTAACTCATTTAATTCCGTAGTATTTTGAGTTTCAACATTTCTTTCTTCGGAAATGCTGCTGTTCAACTCATTTCCCTCAAGATCATAGGCATCATCTGATGATTCCACCTGATCTATAGATTCTTCAGCACTTTGGCTACTGGTCTCGGTTGAAACTTCTTCGTTTTGAACCTGTTCTTCTTCACTTCCATAAACCATTGGTTCTTTGATCATTTCTATAGATTCAGCGTACACAGAAACTATTCCAGAAGCATAAGATGCGACTAATACAACTAAACTAAATATCGATAACATTCTTTTTTTCATTTCGATCTCCTCCTATAAATCATAAAAAAACAAATTCAATTTTTCACATGGAAATGCCTATATAAAAACAAATAACTTAGCAAGCTGTTTTTGTCAGTAAAATAGACAACTTTCTTAACGTTCGAAATAATATTCCATTAGTAAAACCCACATTAAATAACATGTCTTTACACCTCTATATTACAAGCTTAGATTTAAATTTCAATTTACAGTCTCTTTCTATCTGTAAAGTATAGACTTTATAATCAACTTTCAATAAATTGTATATGTATGACTATAAATAGGTTATTTATTGAAATTTTTATTTATCCATTGTAGTATTAGGCTGATAAATGAGTTTTTCGTGCTCTTTTAAGGAGTGATAAGAAATGAATGATCTTGAAATGGCCCAACTAATTACCGATTGCACAATTGAATTATTAAAGTCTAAGCACTTTGAAAAAATATCAATAATGGAAATCACAAAAATTGTCGATATTAGCCGCGTTACATTTTATAATTACTTCCAAAATAAAGAAGATGTACTTGATGTACTTATTGAGAATTTGCTCACTAATTTTGATGAGATCCAGAAAAAAAATCTTCCGTTTTTAGAAAGTGTCGACATGGAGAATTCTACTGCAATAAAAGATATCTTATTTCCTAATACCCTAGAAATCATGATTTTTTTCTATGAAAATAGAAAATATATCTCTGCTCTTGTGTCTGAACACAGCCCTGTAGACTTTATGGATATTCTTTACGCCACGTACTACAATCACTTTCTGATTGCCTTACCAGAAATCTTTTCCGTTAAATTTGATAAAGTCACCCTCGCAAGTTATGCAACTTATATGACTACTGGAGTAAAAGCACTCACAGAAGAGTGGTTTTTATCTGGTTTCTGTCAAACACCTGAAAAAATTACAGAACGAATCTTAACTATGCTGGCCCCTTCTCTTATGGAATTGTATACACGAAATGTAGAGTCCTTATGAATAAAAAAGTGTTCCCTTGGCAGGAATAAGTAGTTATATAATTTTTATAAACCAAATTACATCAAATTGAACCGATCAAAAATAAAAAGAACATGTACCTTTTCTAACCCCATTCAATTTAAAGGGGAAATAGGAAAATTTCATGTTCTTTTTTTACTTTTGTAATCTAAAAAATATATAAACGATCGTTAATTTTTAGTGAAGATAATTGTGCAAAAAAAGTCGAGAAAGTTCATTTTATTGTATGTATAATAGCCCTATAAGAAAGAGGTGAAACTATGCAAGAGCAGCTTGAAGCGGTTCAGCGAATGCAAGACTATATCAAAACTCATTTCTCTGAGCAAATCAGTCTTGCAGATTTATCCAACGTATCACTCTTTTCTCCATGGTATTCTCATCGTCTATTTCAGCAATATACTGGAATTTCTCCTGCGAAATATATTCGTAAACTGCGCCTATCAAAGTCTGCTTTAAAGCTAAGAGACTATCCTACTAAAATAGCAGATATTGCATTTGAAATGGGCTTTGGAAGCGTTGATGGGTACCAACGGGCTTTTTTTGAGGAATTTGGATGTAATCCTAGCGAATATGCTTCTAGACCGATTCCTTTGTATTTATTCACCCCATACAGTGTAAACTACAAGCAGACAGAAAGGAGTAATAATACCATGGAAAACTTAAAAACTGTCTTTATACAATTAATAGACAAACCTGCTCGTAAGGTACTCTTAAAACGCGGAATCGCAGCTAAAGATTATTTCTCTTATTGCGAGGAAATTGGTTGTGATGTCTGGGGGCTACTTCAAAGCATTCCTTCTATCTGCGGAGAGCCTATTTGCCTTTGGTTGCCAACTATTTATCGTAAACCAAATACCTCAGAATATGTACAGGGTGTTGAAGTCTCTTTAGACTATGACGGTATTATTCCAGAAGATTTTGACGTGATCGAACTCCCTCCAGCCCAATATCTGATGTTTCAAGGTGAACCATTTGATGAACGCTCTTACGGAAAAGCAATCGAAGAATTACAACTTGCTATTCAAAAATATAATCCGACGATAAGAGGGTATCTATGGGATACTGCTAATCCCCGAATACAACTTGAGCCAATAGGTACAAGAGGCTATATCGAATTGATTGCGGTAAAACCTCTGTAAAAACGACACTTTTTAGTTAGATATTGATAATCCAAGCTATAAAAAAACAGAACTACAAGGAATATTACTCCTATTTTTTGCTTCTTGAATAAAAATGAACAAATAAAAAAGCCCTTGATGTACAAGGGCTTTTCATATTCGAAAATTGTAAGACAGCTCCGTGCCTTCTTATCTTCTGATTTCTTTGATACGAGCTGCTTTTCCGTGTAATGCACGTAAGTAATAAAGTTTCGCACGACGAACTTTACCATAACGAACTACTTCGATTTGGGCAACACGTGGTGTGTGTAATGGGAATGTACGTTCCACACCAACACCATTAGAGATTTTACGTACTGTATAAGTTTCGCTGATACCTGTACCGCGACGGCCGATAACAACTCCTTCAAATAACTGGATACGTTCGCGTGTACCTTCGACAACTTTCGCGTGAACGCGAACAGTGTCCCCAGGACGAAACGCAGGGATATCCGTACGTAATTGTTCTTGTGTTAATTCTTGAATTAATGGATTCATTCTTTTTTCTCCTCATTCCAAACATTCTTATGGCACTGCCACAGCGGAATATCGTAATAGTTGAGCGCTTTACACTCACTGAAATAGTTTAACACAGTATCTATGTTGCTGTAAAGGGATTTTTCTTGATAATCTTACTTAATCTACGGGAAGCTCATCTAAAAAGGCTTGCAGTTGATTGATCAGTTTGCCTAAATGTAGACCATCGACTAAACGATGATTGACTTGAACAGAATATGGCAAAAGTAAGCGATCATCCCTCTTTTCAAATTTTCCCCATGTCACTTTAGGGATCGAGTCATCCCGATCTAAGCTCAATTCATTACCTAGATTTGTGAAAGAAAACCACGGCAGGCAAGAAAACTGGATCATCTCGTCTGGCTGATACTTTGAATCAGGAAAGTAACTCTGCTGTTCTGAACTGACCGTTTTTGCTTTAGCGACAAAGGCGTGCAGCTCTTCTTCTAGATCAAGAGTCACAATATGAAATAATTCACTGTCAGGTTTTAAGTCTGTAAAACTTGGAATTAAACGATCGATCAAAAAAACTTTTTCGCCTCGTATTTTATAACGGAAATTTTCAATTTGGTTCATGATAGTCGTTGTTGCATAAATCATGCTGTAGTAAAAAGATAGCTCGTTTTGTTTCACATACTCATAAAAATGAGTCACATCCAGTTGTGTCGTCACATCATACAAAGGTGAATCTGCAGCTCTTGAAAAAAAGTCAAAATGCTCTTTCCGTTGCCATGTTTTTTGATCGATGACTGTTGCCGTTACGCCCATTTCTGTAACCTCCTGTAAAGCTACTCTATTTCATTACGAAGTTCTTCCAACCATTTTTCCTGTTGAGGTGTTAAATCAACTTTCTCAAGCATATCAGGTCTACGATTTAGTGTTCGTCTTAAAGACTCTTTTTGCTGCCACTCGTCGATCAATTTATGATTGCCGTTTGTCAACACTTCCGGCACTTGCATCCCATTGAATTCCGCTGGACGAGTATATTGAGGATGTTCCAATAACCCAGTTGAATGAGAATCTGTTTGAGCGGACAACTTATTTCCTAAAACATCCGGCAATAGACGAACTGTTGCATCGATCATCACCATCGCCCCTAACTCGCCCCCTGTCAACACATAGTCACCTAAAGAAACTTCATCTGTCACTAAGGATCGAATCCGCTCATCATAACCTTCATAATGACCGCAAATAAAGACAAGATGTTCTTCTTTAGAAAACTCTTCTGCCATTTTTTGATCGAACGGCTTTCCAGCAGGATCTAAAAGAATCACACGTTTTTTCGTTTCTGGCGACAATTCTTCGATACTCTGTAAGTTATCATAGATAGGCTGAACTTTTAACAGCATTCCCGCTCCACCACCATAAGGATAGTCATCTACAGATTGATGTTTGTTATCTGAATAATCACGAAAATTAGAGACATTGATCTCAAGCAAGTTCTTTTCTACCGCTTTACCGATGATCGACTCCCCCATCGGACCTTCAAACATTCTTGGGAACAGTGTCAATACATCAATCTTCATCATCGATCAATCCTTCTGGGATCTCCACACGGACAATACCTTGATCTAAATCGACAGACTTAACAACGGATTCGATATAAGGAATCAATGCATCCTTTTTCTTAGGACGCTGTACTACCCATACATCATTCGCTCCAGGTGATAAAATCTCTTTGATTTTGCCAAGCTCTTTTTCATTCTCATCGATCACAGTCAGTCCAATGATTTCATGATAATAAAATTCATCTTGGGGCAAATCTGTTAATTGCTCTTTTGATACTTTCAAGATACCGTCACGATACTTCTCTACATCATTGATAGATGAATGTCCTTCAAAGGTCACGATATCAAAATTTTTATGTTTACGGTGTGTGTTGATCGTTAGTTCAATTGGTTCTTTCTTCTCTTGAAATAGTGTTAACGTCGTCCCTTTTTTATAGCGAAGCTCTGGAAAATCCGTTTGAGAAATCACTCGTACTTCTCCTTTTAATCCTTGGGTATTAACGATTTTTCCAACATTTAAATATTCAGTCACGAAAAGCCCTCATTTCAAATTTTTGTCTTTTTCATTTTACCATTTCCAGTGACTGAATTCTATCTACATCTATCATTCAATCTTTTTTTATTAACTATGCATTAATACCAGTCAGTGTTCCATAAATCAAGAATAGGTTCAAGGCGGTCAATACAATCGCAATGATCCACGCAAGTACTTTGACCCACATCGGGTTAGCAAATTTTCCCATGATTTTTTTATCACTCGTGTACAATGTCAATGGAATGATCGATACTGGTAAGGCGATACTTAAAAAGACTTGTGTATATAATAGTAAGTCTTCAACCGCTGACTCTCTCCCTCCATAAAGAATCACACAAATGATCACAGGAACGATCGCAAGCAATCGTGTCACGACTCGACGCATCCATAAAGGCATCTTCAGATGAATAAATCCTTCCATCACGATTTGACCGGAAAGTGTACCTGTGATAGTCGAATTTTGCCCAGAAGCAAGTAAGGCGATCGCAAATAAAATACTCAATACCGGGCTGGCAATATTCCCTACGATATCAGGATTTTTTAATGCATCAAATAGATCAACGAATTTCCCTAAATCACTATTTGTTCCATAAAATAATGCTCCACCTAAAATCAACAATAAACAATTTACGATGAAAGCGACCGTTAGTTGGATATTCGAATCCCAAATAGTGAAACGAATGGCTTTAGCTTTTTCCGCATCATCATTACGATCGAATTTTCTCGCTTGAGCGATCGAGGAGTGCAAATACAGATTATGCGGCATCACCGTTGCACCAACGATTCCCAGTGCTAGAAAAAGCATCGATTTATCACTTGCGATTTTAGGATCTGGGATAAATCCACGTAAAACCTCACCGATCATTGGATCAGCTAACGCTACTTCATACGCAAAAACAAAGAAAATGACCGCTATCAAACAGGCTACGATCGCTTCGATTTTTCTAAAACCTAATTTCGTCAGTAATAGTAATAATAATACATCAAACGTTGTGATCAAAACACCGATCAGCAGTGGAAATCCAAATAATAATTGCAATGCTACAGCTCCACCGATGACCTCAGCAATATCTGTCGCCATGATCGCAAGCTCTGTAATGATCCATAGAATAAAACCTGTCTTTTTACTTGTGTGTTCTCGTGTTGCTTGCGCTAAGTCACGGCCTGTTACGATTCCTAATTTTGCCGCCATACTTTGAAGAAGCATAGCAATCAAACTAGATAACAAAATGACACTTAGCAATGCATATTTATATTCAGCACCACCAGCGATCGATGTGATCCAATTCCCTGGGTCCATATATCCGACTGCAACGAGAGCACCAGGTCCGCTATATGCTAAAAGAGTTCGCCAAAAGCTCGCATCTTTTGGGACTTCCACTGTATTATTGATTTCTTCTAGACTGGGACCATTGGCATAATTCAATATTTTTTCTGCTTCAGTGTGCTCTTTTTTCATACTTATATCCTTCTTCCATTTATCAATCCTAAGGTTCCTTTTATTATATTTTTAGGTACACCATAATTCTTAAGTTTATTATAATCCTCTCATGCATAGATGTAAACAGAATCATTCATTTTTTTAATTAAGACTTAAGTAGGATGTTTTTTTGAACCTTTTATTTGTATAATATGTTTAGTAAGTTAGTTCTTACAACTTTGTTCGTAAAAATTTGGAATTAACAATGGTAAATTACTAATAAGAATTTTATACTATAGATAGTTACTTTTAAGGAGATGATAGAATTGAGCATCGCACTTTCACGGAAAATTATAAATTGCATTTCGATCGTTGGAATTATCGCGACAATTGCTGTAACGATTTATTTCATGCGGTTAGGTGTGTTTAAAGATGTTGACGCATTGAGAGGTTTAGTCGGTGACTCAGTCATCTTGGGACCGATCGTTTTCATGTTGATCCAAATCATCCAAGTGGTGATCCCGATCATTCCAGGTGGCATCAGTTGTGCCGCTGGCGTTTTGATTTTCGGCCCATTTGCAGGCTTCATCTATAACTATGTGGGGATCGCGATTGGATCTGTCATCATTTTTCTTCTTGGTAGACAATATGGCAAGCCATTTATTTTAAGTCTAGTTAGTGATAAAACATATAACAAGTATATCGGCTGGTTGGATAATGAAAAACGTTTTGAGCGGCTATTCGCCTTAGCGATCTTCTTACCGATCGCTCCCGATGATGCTTTGTGTTTAATGGCTGGTTTGACAAAAATGTCTTTAAGAAAATTTACTTTGATCATTATTTTAGCTAAACCAGTTTCTATCTTCTTATATAGCTTAGCATTGATTTACGGCGGTACTTTTTTGAACGGTTTGTTGGGCTTTTAAGCTCTAAAAATGTATAATAGAAACGATCAAGATAGAATGCAGCTTGTGTTCTATCTTCTTTTATTTTAGTGTTGTAAGGATGGATGGAAAGTGACATATTTAAAAAACAGTTTCAAAAATATGATTGATTTTTTTTCGGGAACATCAGCTTATTTCCGCGATGTTCTATTGATGCATGGGTTCATGTTATTTATCTTACTGCCCTTTCTGGCAAGCTCTACGCGATTTATTCTAAGACAAGGTCAAATCAATTATTTGTCTTATGATACGATTCCGATCATTTTTGAAAAGCACCCTGGTGTGTTGATCGCTTTGTTGTTGATCTTAGTTTTGATTGTGATCGCAGTTTTTTTTGAATTTACATTTTTACTTTTAAGTATCTTTTTTATTAAGAAAAAGCAACCGATTTCTCTCTCAAATTTATTAAAAGGTACTTTTCTTCAATTAAAAAAAATTCGCTTCAGTACGATCTTATTCTTTTTGTTTTATTTTTTCTTGGTTTTACCCCTTAGCGGTTTAGGATTCAATTCAGATTTATTGGCAAAAATCAAAATACCCGCGTTTATCATGGATTTCATTTTTGCGAATCGTGTAACGATCATAGCGCTCGTTCTTTTGGGTTACTTACTCTTTTTTTATCTTTCGATCCGTTTGATCTTCGCACTTCCTGAAATGATTTTAAGAGACGTACCGTTTCGTCAGGCAGTCAAAGAAAGTTGGCATTCGACCAAAAATCATTTCTTCCGGATCCTTGGTCAATTTATTGTCATCGGCGGTAGTATTTTAGTCTTTTTTGTTTTAAGTTATACGGTGATCCTCAGCGCTCAAGCAATCATTGAAGCAGCATTTCCTGAATATGCTTTAGTCAGTGCTGTCGTTGCCATGACCTTATTGCAGTTTGTGTTACTGCTGAATATTATTTTTTCTACCGTCGGGATCTTTTATATCACGATCGATTATATGGATGACGAAGGATTCTTACCTGAGATCCCTCAATGGTTCTTTACCCAGAAAAAACCTTCTCATAGAGAATGGACAGCCCTAAAAATCGGCTCATTCGTGTTTATTGCTACAATCTTCGGTATTGGTGTCGGCACGTATAATACTAATTATTTAAGTAATCCTTCTATAAAAGAACCGTTGACCCTTTCTCATAGAGGGGTAGATGATGGAAACGGTGTTCAAAATTCATTGACAGCTCTCGAGAAGACTAGCTTAGAAAAGCCAAGTTATGTAGAAATGGACGTTCAAGAAACAAAAGATAAACAGTTTGTCGTTTTTCATGATTTCAATTTAAAAAATTTGACCGGTGTCAATAAACGCCCAAATGAACTGACTTTGGCAGAATTAGAAAAACTAACAGTGACAGAAAATGGGATGCAGGCACCTGTTTGTTCCTTCGATGATTATTTAGCTAAAGCAAAACAGTTAAATCAAAAACTTCTTATAGAAATCAAAACAACCAAACAAGATAGTCCAGATTTAGTCGATCGCTTTATTGAAAAATATCGAAATATCATCTTAAAAGAAGAACACATTATTCAAACATTGACCTTCAATACAGCAACAGAGCTCAAAGAAAAAGAGCCTAACTTTTATGTCGGTTATATCCTACCATTCAATATCGTTGGTCCACCAGTAGCTAATGTTGATTTCTTCACTATGGAATATACCACGTTGAACAGAAATTTTGTCAATGCTGCACACAACGATGGGAAAAAGGTCTATGCCTGGACAGCAAATGATGAAGACACGATGACTCGCATGATGTTTTATGGGGTCGACGGTATCATTACTGATAAACTAAAATTGCTGAATGAAACGATTCGAACAGATGTCGATGAATTGACTTATTCAGACAAATTACTTCATTTCGTTATAGGTATTGGATAACTATCAGAAAGATATTTTTGTGAATCACAAAGCAATTCCGCTTGGTTCCTACGATTTATTCAAAATAAAAATGCGATGCAAAAGTAGAGTTTACTTTTGCATCGCATTTTTCACTATTTCTTGCCCATTCGGCTTTTACCATCTTGACACAGATATAAAAGCGGGCAAACTTCACATTTAGGGCTACGTGCCAAGCAATGATAGCGTCCGAAAAAAATCATCGTATGATGTGTCTTCACCCATAACTCTTTAGGGATCTTACGCATCAACGTGTCTTCTACTTCTCGTACACTGGCATCTAATTTACAAATTCGTAAGCGTTTCGACACTCTTTCAACATGGGTGTCCACAGCGATAGCTGGCTCACCAAAAGCATCTCCCATAACAACGTTTGCCGTTTTTCGACCGACACCAGGTAATGTGATCAATTCTTCTCGGGTCTCTGGTACTTTCCCGTCAAACTGTTCCAATAATTGTGCCGCACAAGCTTTGATATTTTTCGCTTTGTTGCGATACAAACCAATCGTTTTGATTTTTTCAATGATTCCTTCGATCGGCGCATTAGCTAATGCTTCTGGTGTTGGATAAGCAGCAAACAATGCGGGTGTTGCTTTATTTACGGAAACATCTGTTGCTTGAGCACTCAAAATGACCGCAATCAACAACTGAAATGGATTTTGATGTGTAAGCTCACATTCCGCTTCTGGAAACATGTCATACATAATTTCGATAGCTTCCATTGTCTTCTCTTTGGAAAGCATGTATCTACCTCCTACTCGTTATCTTCCGGATTGAGCCAATTATGAAGGGTAACTTTAGGTACAGGCTCATTTGCAGCACCTTGCTGCTCGATTTCTTTTTGGATCAATGCTTGTTTCCGTCGTTTTTGATCTTCAGCCACTTGCTCTTTTGTCGTAATATTTTTACGTTCCCAAGCCAGCAAGATACGATCGATATATTTTAAACTATACGCCTGATTCAAGACTGCTTCTCTTAAAGCTAGCCTGATCAATTCAGGTTGATAATGGTCAGTTTCCAACCACTGTCCAATCATCTCTAGTTCGATCGGAGACAGCTGTCTACCAAATTCTTTCTCGAATCCTTGATACAATTGCTTGATCGATTCTTCTGATGAATGCTCCTGCTCTTGTTCTATCTGTTTTTCCTGTAATAAAGAAATTTTCTCAAAAATTGGCAGTAGATCATACGTATCCATCATTTGTCCCTGCTCATTTTGCTTTGTCTGGATCGTTAGAAATCCTCTTGAAACGAGCTGATTCAATAACTTATAGATGACTTCCATGGGCTTATTCATGATCTGACTGATTTCAGCTAAATCTGGAAAAAGATCTCCTTTAGCTTGTGAACGGAATAATTGCAGCCAAAAGAGGAATTCTTCATCTGTTAAGCCGATTTTCTGATAATTTTCTATTACTAAATTGGAGACAGTCGTTTCACCGGCTTGCAGGTATTGATTGATTGATAACATAACTGCTCCCTACTTTCTTTTCTTAATTAGTTACTCATTGATTTTGTAAACATCATAATAAACAGATTTCATGTAATCGATCAGATATTGCGGATTCAATTCTTCTCCTGTTGCATCTTTGATCAACTGATTTGGTTTTCTTGAAGCCCCATATTGATGAATATGTTCAGTCAACCAGTTTTTGATCGGTGAGTAGTCATCACTTGCTAGAACTTTATTGATCTCAACATCATTCTCCATTGCATGACGCAATTGCGCTGCATACATATAGCCAAGTGCATAAGATGGGAAATAGCCAAAACTACCACCAGACCAATGTACATCCTGAACGATTCCTTCAAGATCATTTTCCGGACGAATCCCTAAATATTCTTCATATTTGTCATTCCAGATTTTTGGTAATTCATCTACTGAGATATCCTCATTAAAAATCAATTTTTCGATTTCATAGCGAATGATGATATGAAGCGGATAAGTCAGACTATCTGCTTCGATTCGAATCAAGCTGGCTTTGGTCTCTTTCAAAGAATCATAGAAATCAGCGAATGTAATATCGTCAAATGTTCCTTCTGTACATTCTTTGAAGAACGGAAATTGCTTTTCCCAAAACTGCTTATTACTGCCAATGATGATTTCATTAAACAATGACTGCGATTCATGGATCCCCATTGACGCACCGGTAGAAAGCGGTGTGTAATCATATTTTGGATCGATACTTTGTTCATAAATACCATGTCCCGCTTCATGGATAACTCCAAAAGTCGCCATTGAAAAGTTTGTTTCATCCCAGCGTGTAGTGATTCTTGCATCATTTCGATTCAAATCCAACATAAAAGGATGAACCGTATCATCTAAACGACCACGAGAAAAATCATAGCCTAACTGTTCTGCTACTCCTATGACAAATTTTCGCTGCTGCTCTTTTGTCACCTTTCTGGATAAAAAGTCTGTTCTAGGTGCTGTTCCTTTTTCAGCGATCGTCGCTCTGATCTCCATGATCCCAGTTTTGACTTGAGCAAAGATTTGATCTAACTTTGCCACTGTTAGTTCAGGTTCATATTGGTTCAATAGAACATCGTAATTTGTTGCTTCCTCTTTTTTCCAATAAGGGATAAACTCTTTTAGAAAATCAATGATCGTTTGGATTTCAGCTTTCATCTGACCAAAATCTTTCATTTTTCTAGCTTTGAGCCATGCTGCATGCGCATTAGTCAATGCTGTATTATACGCCTGCATACGTTCAGGAGGAATGCTGTGATTTAATTCATAATCCTCTTTGACTTGTTTATAAACTGCCAGCCCGACTTCTGATAATTCATCTGGATGCTCGTCAAAATAGCTTAGCGCTTCTTGGATTTTCGGTCCTACACTACGCTCAAATGACATACCGGATAAGTAGCCTACTGTTTCACCACGAAATCCACTGCCTGCTTCCGGCATCCCTGTTTGACTGTCCCATTCTAATAAACCTAATGCAGAATTCAATAACTCGATTTCTTTTACTTCTTGTAGAAATTCTTGTTCCTTCATTTTTTCATCCACCTACTCTTCTCTTGGTTTTCTTGGCGGTCTTTCTCCCCAATACTGGAATAAATCTGTACGCAATGCGCCATTGTATAATTTACGTTTTTTTGTTGCTTTAGCACCATAATACTGTTCAAAAGCTAGATCACTAGTCAGAATATACTTGCTCCAAGTTTTCAACGGACGGAAGACTTCGCCCATTTCTTTATACAATTTACGAACAGATTCTTCTTCTCCTAAACGTTCTCCATATGGAGGATTGGCAACGATAACACCGTATTCTTTGTCAGTCGAGAAATCCTTTAAAGCAACCTGTTTAAACGTGATAGAATCACCCAAACCGATTTCCTCAGCATTTGCTCTAGCAATATCGATCATTTTCCCATTGATATCTGAACCTGTGATATCCAATTCAATATCATAATCTGCTTTTTCATCTGCTTCAATACGAACCTTTTCGAATACAGCTGGATCAAACCAATTCCATGTTTCGCAAACAAATTCGCGATTAAATCCTGGAGCAATATTATGACCGATCAACGCTGCCTCGATACAGATCGTACCAGATCCGCAAACAGGATCATAAAAAGGACGGTCTTTGCGCCAATTCGTTAAAGTGACTAATGCTGCCGCCATATTTTCTTTTAAAGGTGCTCCGCCTTTTTCAAGTCGGTAACCTCGTTTAAATAAACTTGGTCCCGTTGTATCAAGTGTTAGTGTTACATGATCCTTTAATAGTGCTACTTCCAGCTGAAAAAAGGCTCCAGACTCAGCTAAAGGCACTGACGCTGGACGATGATAAACTTCTCTTAAACGATTAACGATCGCTTTTTTAGTGATCGCTTGGCAGTCTGGTGTACTGTACAATTTAGACTTGATCGATTTTCCAGCAACAGGAAATTCTGCATCCATCGGCAAATAATCTTCCCAAGGCAAGGCTTTGACTTTTTCAAACAATTCATCAAAGGTCAATGCATCAAATTCACCAACGATGATTTTTATACGATCAGCGGTACGCAGCCACAGATTGGCTGTCGCGATCGTTTCCATCGTTCCTTCAAATAATGCTTTTCCATTTTCAACTTGACAGGGAATCCCCAAATCACGTAATTCTTTTCCTACTAGCGCTTCTAACCCACTTGCAGCTGTGGCTACAAGCTTGAATGTTCTTTCTTTTGTCATGATAACTCCTCTTGAAGTTGAAACAAAAAGTCAACATATCCTACGTTTTGTTCCCCTCATTTGTCAGATTTTCTACTATTTTTACTTCCATCTTTAAAAAAAGCCTTCACAACAAAGTTGGAAGGTCATCCTGATTACATGTAATTTTCTGTAAGCCATGTTCTGTATCGACTGTTTCTCAGGGAAAAACAATCGATGGTCATCATCTATCTGCAGAAATCATTCTGCCTCTTCTACTCGTTCATTTCCTTTAGAAGAGCGCCCCTACCATTGTTTGGGTTGCTCGCTCGAGGGGTTTACCGCGTTCCACCAATTCCGTTTCCAAAATTGCTTCGTCACTGTGGCACTTTCAAGGGTACTCTGACATAGCCGAAACCTTAGTCATTTTTCCTGCCGTTACTCTAATACATAAAATCCGCCTAAGCAGCTTTGATGTATCCAAGTACCTTAGCTTATGTTTTCGCTAAGCACGAACACTACAGACATCTCAGTCTGTGCGAGCATGGACTTTCCTCAGCTTGATAAATCAAACCGCGATCACCCGAAAATCACACATGTATAAATAAGGTCAATTAAAATTGACGTGTTTCTGAATGATCGACATCACGTTCATAAGAATTATGGAAATTACTTTCATATGAAGGAGTTTGTCCCATACCAGAAATTGGATTTGAAGCTGGTGTATCATCTAATTTTTTTCCAAAAACTTCACGTTCTAAGTTAGATAGACGTTTTAAAATATCAAAGTTTGTAACAGCAGCACTCTTAGGCATTTCTGGTGTACTACGTGAAGGCATTGCTTGTTGGACTTTAGATGCTTGATCTAATTTAGCTAATAAGCGGTTATTCTCTTCTTGTAAAGTTAAGATTTCCTTATTATAAGCTTCATAGTCTTTGATTACGTTATCTAAAAATTCATCAACTTCAACCGGATCATACCCGCGCATCTTAGTTTTAAATTCTTTTTGTAAAATATCTTTTGGACTGTATACTAAATTTGCCATACTTACACCTCATTATTTTCTTTGATTAGGATAAAAGTTCATAGTTCAACAGCATTATTGTATCGGAAAATCGTCAGAAAATCAAACAGATTCTCACCAATCCATCGAGTTTTGTAAATCATCCATCGTTATCAGACGTATTTCATAAGGATATTGCTCAGAAAAAAGAGTCGCATCTTTTAAGAAATACTCTGTTTTTCCTGGGTATTCCCGATCGTAGATCAATAAACTGGCTCCTGTATGCTCTAATAAAAATCGAGTGTGCATTTTTAACTGCGCTGGTGATTGATAAGGTTGGTGACTGACCGAATCAACAAAATCTGCAAGACGTTCGACTTTTTCCAAATTTGCTTGATTTTTTTCATTCCAGTTACTGCCAAATTCTTTAAAAGGATAAATGACCCCAAGCTTCAATTCTGGGTAATCATTTTTCAATTCAGCCACAACTTCTGCTGCCCAAATTTCTGTCCCAAGGTTGCCTGAAACTAAAACCCACTCTAAACCAGCATCCAAAAACCCCATAATTTCTCTTTTTAAGACATTTTTAATAACTATAATTTTTGGGTCATTGTCTTGAAAAACCCCGATTTCAAAGCTTTTATATCCAGTCACATAAAGTGTTTTTACGTTTTCCATAGACATTCCTTTTCTTTCATAAAGATTTTTTGTTATAATATTTGCTAGGAGTGTGATAGAAATGGCTTTTCATTATCCTAATGGTACTCCCTATAACAATCATGAAGCACCGAAATCAAAAAGACAAGTAAAAAAACAAAAATCGATTCAGTTTGGCAAACGCGGTATGGACTTTGAAGAAGAAATCAATAAAAGTAATGCATACTACCTTGCTCGCACTATTGCAGTCATTCATAAAAAACCGACACCCGTCCAAATCGTCAAAGTGGACTATCCTAGTCGAAGCGCTGCAGTCATCAAAGAAGCTTACTTTAGACAGGCCTCCACGACGGACTATAATGGTGTATATAATGGATACTATCTGGATTTTGAAGCGAAGGAAACGAAAAACAAGACCTCTTTTCCTTTTAAAAACTTTCACCAACACCAGATCGACCATATTAGGCAATGTTTGGCTCAAAAAGGAATTTGCTTTGTTCTCTTGTGGTTTTCATCTTTGAATAGATGTTTCTTTTTTAGTGGTGAGGCGCTAGTGAGTTATTGGTCGGAACAAGAAATCACTGGAAAAAAGTCTCTACCTCTAGCAATGATCGAAAAAGAGGGAATTGAGATCCAAATTGGAATTGCGCCAAGAGTTCCTTATTTGGACGCAGTAGAACAATACATACAATCGAATAAAGGAGTTGCAATGAATGACAACTGATGAAATAGGATCACGCGCTGCAAGACATGGGCATTCACCTGCCCCTGCCCCGAACAGTGCGGAAAGCATTCCGCCTTCTGCTGGCGGAAAAAAGCCTAAGAAAAAAAGAATTCTGCTAAAAATTTTCTTAGGACTAGTCATACTAGGGATTCTCGGCTTACTTGCTGGTCTTGGCCTGTTTTGGTCTTACGCAAAAGATGCCCCTAAATTAGACGACGAAAAATTAAGTGCCACTGTCTCTTCAAAACTTTACGATATCAATAATGAAGTGTTTGAAGAACTGGGTGCGGAAAAACGGGAAATGATCAAGCCAACAGATGTACCCCAACTGCTTAAGGACGCTGTGGTATCGGTTGAGGATAAGCGCTTCTATAAACACAGTGGTGTAGATCCCATTCGGATCTTAGGCTCAGCTTTCTCAAACTTTAAAACAGGTGGTCTTCAAGGTGGTAGTACGTTGACACAACAGTTAATCAAGCTATCTTACTTTTCAACCTCTGAAAAAGATCAAAACTTAAAGAGAAAAGCTCAGGAAGCTTGGTTGGCGATCCAGTTGGAAAAAGAAAAATCAAAAGAGGAAATTTTGACGTATTATATCAATAAGGTCTATATGGCTAATGGTCTATACGGTATGGAGACTGCAGCCCAAACTTACTATGGCAAAACTTTATCTGAGCTGTCGCTTCCTCAAACAGCTTTATTAGCAGGAATGCCGCAAGCACCAAACGACTATGATCCTTATGTAAAACCTGATATTGCGAAAGAACGACGTGATGTTGTTTTGTATACGATGAAAGAAAATGAAAAAATTACGCAAAAGGAATATGATGAAGCCAAAGCCACACCGATCGATGACGGATTACAGCCACTTAAACAGTCAAACGATAATCGTAAGATCGTAGACAACTATATTAAAGAAGTGATCGATGAAGTAGAAGCGATGGGCAAAAATATTTATACAGACGGGTTAGATATCTATACAAACCTTGACATGAATGCACAAAAGCATCTCTACGATATCATCAATACAGATCAGTATGTGGACTATCCAGATGCAGATTTCCAAGTAACTTCAACTGTTATTGATGTAAAAACAGGACAAGTCAAAGCGCAGATCGGCGGACGTAACATCCCCGATGATGTTCAATTAGGTACTAACTTTGCTAATGAAACCGATCGTGATGTAGGATCAACGATGAAACCAATTGCTGATTACGGTCCTGCAATCGAAAATCTAAATTACTCTACGGGTCGAATCATGATGGATAAACCCACAACTTATGAAGGAACTAATATTCCAGTTACAAATGCAGACATGCAATATTACGGTGCATTGACGATGCGTAAAGCGATCATGTACTCCCGTAATACTACCGCCATTCAAACCTTTGATGCAGTTGGTAGCGATAAGTCTGCTGAATTTCTGAAAGGTTTAGGCATTGAGTTTAAAGATATCGTTGCTGCAAACGCGATTTCCAGTAACACAAGTGAACTCGGTGGAAATAAATACGGAGTCTCTTCTTTAAAATTAGCTGCAGCATATGCCGCATTTGGAAACATGGGTGTCTACAATAAGCCCTACTATGTAAATAAAATCGTCTATCAAGATGGCTCTGAAGAGGTCACTCAAACGGAAAGTCATCGTGCAATGAAAGACTCTACTGCCTATATGATGACCGATATGTTAAAAGACGTTATAAACGGCGGAACGGCCTTCAATGCAGCTGTTCCCGGACTTGTCCAAGCGGGTAAAACAGGAACGGCCAACTACACGGATGAGGATCTTGTTAAAATGGGCGCTTCAGAATCTTCCAGCATTGCACCTGACAGCACGTTCGTAGGTTATACACCTCATTATGCCGTATCTGTCTGGACAGGCTACAGGAACCGTTTGACCCCTATTCCTTTCGAATACTGGGGCACTGCTTCTTCTGTCTATCGTGAAATGATGACTTATCTTTCTGAAGGAACAGCAACGGATGATTGGACAATGCCTGATAGCGTGATTCGCTCTGGTAGTGAACTCTATGTTAAAGGTGCTTACGAAGAACAATTGTTGCCTTCTAACACAGGCTATACTTCTTCAACCTCTTGGGAAGCACCTGTAAGTTCTGAGCCAACCTCAAGCAGTTCAACAGTACCATCATCAGAAACACCCGTTTCACAATCAAGTGACGCGCCTGTTTCATCTACACAAGCACCTGAACCGCCTACACCATCGTCGACGGAAGAACCACCTATCACTTCGACTGAAGTGCCGCCGGAGCAATCATCAGCACCACCTGAACAAAATAATGCTTCTCGATCTGGCCGTTCTTCATCAGGTTGATTGAATAAAAAATGTCTGGGACGACTTGATAAGTCATCCCAGACATTTTTTTATTGATTATTCAACGCTGCCTCAACAAATCCCTTAATCAAATGCTGTGGTCTATTTGGTCTAGAGATCAATTCTGGATGGAACTGACAGCCGACAAAGAATTTTTTGTCCGACAATTCAACGATCTCTACTAAACGGTTATCTGGGGAAACACCAGAAAAGACTAAGCCGTTTTCTTCAAATAGTTGACGGTATTTGTTGTTGAACTCATAACGGTGACGATGACGTTCTTGAACAACTTCTTGCTCTTCATAGGCTTTAGCCGTTACGGTTCCTTTTTTGACTTTACATGGATATAAGCCAAGACGTAGCGTTCCGCCAAGATTTTCAACATTTTCCTGATCTGCCATCAAGTCGATGATATTGTTTGTGATTTCAGGATTATTTTCTGCCGATCCTGCATCTTCTAAGTGTACAACATTACGAGCAAATTCTACACAAAGCATTTGCATGCCCAAACAGATGCCTAAAAACGGAACATCATTTTCACGAGCATAACGAATAGCTTCTATCTTACCTTCGACTCCGCGATCACCAAATCCGCCAGGAACTAGAATTCCATCTGTATCTTTCAAGATTTCCTCGACATTTTCTGCTGTTACTTCTTGTGAATCGATCCAATCGATCGCAATGTCTGAATCAAAAGCAAAACCAGCATGTTTCAATGCTTCAACCACGGATAAGTACGCATCCGGAAGTTCGACGTATTTCCCAACTAATGCAATTCTCGTTGTTTTCTTAAGTCCAAGCACTTTTTCTTCCAAAGCACGCCATTCAGTCATGTCCGCTTCCGGTACATCTAATTTCAAGTGATCACAAACGATCTGATCCATATTTTGTGCTTGAAGAGCCAACGGGATCGAGTACAGTGTTTCCACATCTCGCGATTCAATTACTGCTTCTGGCGCAACATCACAAAACTGTGCCAGTTTATTTTTTGTTCCTTGGGAAACCGGTAGTTCTGTACGAACAACTAAAATATTTGGCTGAATCCCTAAACTACGCAATTCTTTCACACTATGCTGTGTTGGTTTTGTCTTCATTTCACCTGCAGCCTTTAAATAAGGAATCAATGTCGTATGAATGTACATGACATTATCGCTGCCCACTTCTGCTTTCATTTGACGTAAAGCTTCTAAAAATGGCAGTGATTCAATATCTCCAACGGTTCCGCCAACCTCAGTGATAATGATATCTGCATCTGTCAACGTTGCTGCACGCATGATCTTATCTTTGATCTCATTCGTGATATGCGGGATCACCTGAACAGTTGCGCCTAAATATTCACCTTTACGCTCTTTTCTTAACACTTCTGAATAAATTTTCCCAGTTGTCACATTTGAATATTTATTGAGATTGATATCAATAAAACGTTCATAGTGACCTAGATCCAAGTCTGTTTCGGCACCGTCATCTGTGACAAAAACTTCTCCGTGTTGGTAAGGACTCATTGTTCCTGGATCCACATTGATGTATGGATCAAATTTTTGAATCGTTACTTTTAAGCCACGATTTTTTAGTAAACGTCCTAACGATGCTGCGACAATTCCCTTACCGATCGAAGAAACTACGCCGCCTGTAACAAAGATGTATTTCGTCATAATATAAAAAAACCCTTTCTCTAAATAGATTTGTAGAGAGAAGCGAACGTTTCCTGTTTGACTTTCCTGACACAAAAAGCAAAAGCTCCCTATCCAAAATGAATAGGGAGCTGGAAATTCGTTACAAGCTTCTGACCTTCTTAAAGGTGCCCAAGTAGTATAATACAAGCAAATTTGTTTGAGGTCAAGTGTTTCTGTTAGAACAGATATCAATTTTTAGTTCAGACTTTTTTTATTTAGTGCCTACTCGTTGATGTATGCGTATTTATAGGTACAAGTCGCACCAAAATTATGATACTGGATTCCTTCAACACCTGGTCGTACTAATTGTCCTCTTGCTTGTTGGTACAAAGGAACTAAGGCAGCATCTTCCTCAACTAAAACTTTTTCAGCAGCAATCAAAGTTTCCCAACGTTTTTCTGGATCATTGGCATACTTGTTAGATGCATCATCGATCAGCTGATCATATTTTTCACTGCGGTAGCTTGTTTTGTTTTTGCTGCTGACAGAACTTTCTAAGAAAGTCATTGGGTCTTGGTAATCTGGTCCCCACATGCTGACAGATAACTCATAATCCCCTTTTTTCATCAATTCGATCGAGTTGTTCAGTGGGACTGTTTTAACGTTGACTTTTAATCCTGGTAATGCATCTTCTAATTGCCCTTGGATAAACTCAGCAACTTTTTTGTCTCCGTCACCATCTTTAGACAATAACTCGATCGTCACATCACCGTTCAATTCTTTCTTCGCTTTATCTAAATACTCGTTTGCTAATTTTTCATCTGTTTTTACTAACTCGCCAGCTTCTTTTCGGAAATCTTCTCCTGTTTCAGGATTAGAAACAAAATCTTTTGGAATGTATCCGTAAATCGCTGTCGATCCGTCAGCTAAAATGTTATCGACTAAGCTTTCCTTATCAAGAGCGTAAGAAATTGCTTTGCGGACATTTTCATTAGCGAAAATCGATGGCTTGTCATTTCTCTTTTGATTCATTCTAAGTGAATAGACTTTTGAGCGCTGAATCGCTTCATAATCAGGATTGTCTTTGTTTTGTTTTGCAAAGTCTCCTGTTAAAACAGCAACATCCAATTCTCCAGATTCATATAAATTGAATACTGTATTTGTTTCTTTCAATACTTCGAAATGAATTTTTTCAGATTTGACCTTATCCGCATCGTAATATTCCGGATTTTGAACTAAATCCCACGACATAGATGATTGATCCCAATTTTCCATCAAGAACGGTCCATTTGAAACAATGTTTTCACTAGATGTTCCATAGGCCTTGCCCTTTTCAGTAACAAATTTTTCATTTTGCGGGAAGAATGGTGAAAAAGCCAATAATGAAGTGAAATACGGTACTGGTTTTTCCATTTGAATTTCAAGTGTATAATCATCAAGCGCTTTGACACCTAATTCATCCGCTGATTTTTCTTCATTGACGATTTCAGTCCCATTCAAAATCGTTCCGTCCATCAAGAAAAAGTAGTTGGCCTGATTTTTGGGATCCGCCATTTTTTTCCATGCAAAGACAAAGTCTTTTGCTGTTACTTTATCTCCATTTGACCATTTCGCATCGTCTCTTAATTTGATCGTATAGGTTTTTCCATCTTCTGAGATTTCCGGTAATTCTTTAGCAACAGCCGGAATGATTTTATCTTTTTCATCCAACTGATACAACCCTTCAAAAACGTTTGATTGAGCGTTCACACTTGGTTCATCCTGTGTAAATATCGTATCCATTGAGCCTATTTCTGATGCCTCCATCAAATTTAACACTCTTGTAGATTTTTGCTCGGTCCCATTTCCTTTTCCCGAATCATCTGTTGCTGATTTCCCTGCGTTCCCGCCGCAAGCAGACAGCAACAATAATGTCGTCATTAAAGTCAGACTTTTTTTAACTCCTTTTTTCATACGTTCCACCTTTTCCTTCTTTTTTATTTATTCACAAGTTCTTCCATTTTGATCAATTCTTGCTTTACGTCTAAATAAGCATATGGAAGCCCTTGATTCTCATATTCAAATTCGCCCCGTTGATTATCGATCGGATCTGCTCTTAAAAACTGTTTCGACGGATTAAAATCAGTTTGAATTTCGCTGTTAGCAGGCATTCTAAAAATATCAAGATTACCGAAGTAATAATTCCAGCGTTCTTCATCTCCTGCTCTTTTTGCTCCTCCGCCAAAAGATAGATCAGCAAATATCCAGCCATAAGGTGCGACATAAAATTGTGCCCAATCGTGGCAGCCTGTGTAATATTGCGACACGTACAATCCTGATTGCCATTTTGCTGGTATTTTCGCCATTCGGCAAAGTGTGATGAACAGAATCGCCTGAACCCCACAATCGCCTTTTAAATTGACTGCAGCATACTCAGAAATATTATCGATCGTAAAATATTCCCTCATAAAGGAGTAATTGACTTTAGTTGTGATAAAATCATAGATTTTACGCGCTTTTTTGATTGGATTTGTTTCCCCTGCTAAAATTTCTTCAAGCAATTGTTCCAAGTAAGGCGTAAATCGAATATGAGGCAGCTGCTCACTCAATTCAAAATCCGGTTGTTCTATTATTGCCTTATCTGGATCTAATTCCACATAATCAACGTGGTTGATATAGCTATATTCCACGCTGAAAACTTGATCCTCTTCTAACGTTGTTTCGAAGAAAACAGTCCGCTGTGCTTCTTCTTCTGGTGCGATAAACGTTGCTTCAGGCGTCGTACTTAAAATTTCGATCTCTGAAGCTTGTTTACAGCTTTTCGGTAATGGTAAATACACTCGAACTTTTTCTCCAGGACGTTCGTATTCCTTTTTCACCTGAATGCTAGTTTTCAAATGAATCTTGACTGTTCGCCCACCATTTTCTTTCATAAGCTGAATATTTTGAGTTAGCTCTTGCTTGCGCAGACGATCCACTTCGCTATCTTCTTTTACAAGTAATCTCGCTTCATAATCAGCTTGTGTTTTGATCAAATTCATTAAGAAGCGTCTTTGAAAATGAATGTTTCCATCGATAAACAGCCAATCAACTTTACCCGTTTCCTTCAAGTCAGTCAATTCTTGCTCCTGATAATTTGAAAAGGTTTCTTTCATCATTTTATTTGCTTCTTCAAAATCAAAGGGGTATTCATTGATCCCTACGATTCGAATGATATCTTGTTCGATCTCTAATCTTTTTCGTAATGCTTGCGGAATTTCTTTTGCTAGTAAATGCTCGATCATTTTTTCAGCACCAGTAAAATCACCATAATTTTTCAATTTGATAATATCTTCCGGCAACGGTACACTCATATACTTTAAGTCGTAATACATTCAAATTCCTTCTTTCTTATTTGCTCAAACCTAATCCCGCTTGGTTTGTCAATTCAATGACACTGATCGGTTCTAATCCGACACCACCTGGAATCGCTACCTCAGTCAATCCAAATGTTGCATCTAGATCCGCTCTCGTAATATTTTTTGTCCCTGTGGCTAAATGTGCAGCTGCTGTTACGCCAATATTCGTTTCTTCCACCATACAGCCAATCATACACTCCACGCCAGCTGCTTCACAAATACTATTGATCTTGAGTGCTTCGTGGATCCCGCCGCATTTCATCAACTTGATATTCACGTAATCAACAGCATGAGCTCTGATCAAACGTAATGCGTCTTTTGAATCGAAGCAGCTTTCGTCAGACATGATCGGAACAGAAACATTTTGGGTCACATAAGCGAGGCCGTCAATGTCATGGTATGCGACAGGCTGTTCGACCAATTCGATTCCATAATCTGCTATACGTTGGATCATGTTTACCGCTTCTTTAGGTTTCCATCCTTGATTTGCATCCAGTCTTAAGTTGATATCGTTGCCCACAGCCTGACGTATGGCTTCGATGCGGGAAATATCTTGTGAAACCCCTGTACCGACTTTGATTTTTAATGTATCGAACCCTTGTAAGACAGCTTGCTTGGCTTTTTGAGCCATGATGTCCGGTGTATCGATCCCGATCGTTAAGTCTGTTTTGACCGAACGTGAGAAACCGCCTAGTAATTTATATACTGGTAAACTTGATTTCTTACCTAAAAGGTCATAACAAGCTATATCGATCGCAGTTTTAGCCGATGGTGCATGAGCTGCAACAGTATTCATGATATGATGGACTTTTTCAATATCCAGCGGATCGACCCCAATCAACTGCTTTTCAAATAACTGGATACATTCTGTAGTTCCTTTCAATGTCTCTCCCGTTATCAAAATTCCAGGTGATCCCTCACCATAGCCAATAATTCCTTCATCTGTTTCGATCTCAACAATTGCACTCATTGAATGTTCGATCGTTCCAAGAGCGATCGTGATCGGCTCTTTTAGTTTAGCCGCTTTCGCCGCCACATTGATTTTCGTTATCTTCATTTGATATCCCCCAATAGTATTTCCTTCGATTTCCAATCGATCATTAAAGTTTCGTTAAATCAACAAACTTATCTAAAAGAACAAATAAATGTTCTTTTTTGCATTTTCAGTTCAAATACACCGTTCAAATTGAATTAATTGTTACAATTTTAAGATTACTCTATGAAAATGTCAATACAATAATGAGAATTTTCTGTATGTTCTGTCATCAAAATTCAAGTACTTGTAATTTTGCAGCTAATTCGAGATAATATGAAAGAAAAAAGGATTCTAAACAAAGGACGGCTATAGATGGAATTTAGAGAAATCAAGAATTTAAGGAAAGAAAAAAAGATTACTTTAACCGAATTAGGAGAAAAAACTGGTTACTCAGCTAGTTTTTTATCTCAGATCGAACGTGGCGCCAACCGCCCCTCACTAGAAGCTTTACGAAAAATTGCTGACGCTTTGGATGTAACTGTCGCCTCTCTTTTAGCCAATGAAGCCCCACAAGTCATTCAAGATGATGAAACGACTGAAAAGGGATATAAGGTCATTCGAAATACCTCTAATACAAAATATAATCCGTGGCAAACTAATTCTACTTACTATGATACGTTGTTCAACTTACCGGTACATACCAATAATATGGTTATTTCAAAGATCTACATCGATGCCCAGTCTTCTTCCAGCGGAAAGAAAATTGCTCATAATCTTTGTGAAATAAACTACGTAATCAAAGGTGAAGCCACTGTTGAGCTTAAGGACGAAGTACTCGTTTTGAATGAAGGCGATGCGATTTTTCTTGAAGCTTTCACGCAGCATAATATCATGAATACCACTGAAAATGAGTTGATGCTCTTTACGCTTCAATTTTAGCGGATACTACTTTACCGTATAAGCTTTAACAAAATACTCGTTTTTTTCTCTTTATTTTTTTGTTGCTTATTGAAAAAGATTCTCATTTACAAAGTATTTAAAAAAAGGTATTATATGGGAAGAACGAACTGTATTGGCACACGGCTTTTCTTGCTGACGATTTCACATGTAGAAGCTTTGTAGCCAGGAAAAGGAGTAGATACAATGACTGAAACAAATCAAGAATGGTCTGCTGAAGAAATCGAGGATATCAAAGAACAAATTTTAACTGCTTTAGAAACAGTTATCGACCCTGAGCTTGGGATCGACATTGTTAATCTAGGCTTGATTTATGAAGTAGAATTTGCCCAAAATGGAGATACTGTCATCAAAATGACACTGACAACGATGGGGTGTCCTTTAGCAGATGTGTTGACAGAGCAGATCCACGAGGCTTTAAAAGAAATTCCCGAAGTAAAAAATCCAGAGGTAAAATTAGTGTGGTACCCTGCTTGGACGACAGATAAAATGTCGCGTTATGCTCGGATCGCTTTAGGAATTCGATAGAACAGATATGTAAAAAGAGCCGCCTGCATTTCAATTGCAGGCGGCTCTTTTCTATTTGTATTCTCCTTCTTCCATGCCTTGACTGTTTACTTCCCAAGAAGCGCTAGCATTGATGACCAACACATAATTATCCGCATCCTTTGGTATCTGAGCGAAAACTTTTCCAGAATATGCACCAGATGTTTCTACTAAATTAGCAATCAGCTCACCATCACTATCAAGTAACTTTACTTTAAAATCAGAGTTTCCAGAATGTTTCAACTCAAAAACAGCAGGTCCTTTTTTTAAAGCGATATTAGTTATCACATCATCTCCCGTACCTGTTTTTGCTACTTTTGATCCACTCGTTTTATCATCAGTCGCTACCCCACTGCCTCCATATCCCACTCCATAATTATCATCACGAGCACTTTGAGGGCTATTATACTCAATTTTACAGCCTACAAGTAATGAAAGGCTTAGAAAAATTATAAATAAATATTTGCTCATGTCTTCTCTCCTCACATTCGAACAATGACACAGCCTGACAAAACGATCCCAACGCCTACTAAGAAAAGAAACAAACATAGGTACTTATCCATTTTTTTCATCTTTGTCACCTCACTTTTTCATAGTATATTCGCAAATGTTCGAAGCTGCCTTTCTATTTTCTCCCACTATCCTTTCAAACAAAAAAGCGCCCGAAACAAAACGAAAAAACCGTTTTGTTTCAGACACTAACTCTCGATAAAGGAACATATGCTTCTTTATTTTCTTTTGTGTTTCAACACAGTACTTAACATGAATAATCCGGTGACGATCGTCGTTACTGCTTGTAATAATTTGATTTTGTCGATTTTTTCTGCTTTGACTTTCATGCTTATCCCTCCTAATATATTCATCTTACAACCTATAACTACTTGATACGACTAATTTGCTTATTGGCTAATAACAAAGACACCTATAATGATCAATAAAACCGCTACAATCTTTCGAAAAGTCAGTCTTTCCTTAAAAACAAAATAGGAAATGATCACTGTCCAAACATAGGTCAGTGAAGTCATCGGAAATGCGATCGAGTAATCCAAAAATTTCAGCAATAAAATATTCGTCCCCGCACTCAAAAGATACAAAAATGAGCCTAAGTAGATCCAAGCATTCGTTAAAACGGACTTAAAACGCAACTCAGTTAAATCATTCATTCCTTTTTTCAACGCTAAGGCGCCAGCGCTTCCAGATAATGTCGACACAATCAAAATAATCAAAATAGCAAAATAATCGATCATGCCGCTCCCTCATTTCCTTCTATCCCTAAAAGAATCGATCCCGCTACGATAAATCCAGTTCCTAACAATTTATACCATGTAATCGATTCATTCAAAAATACTGCTCCTAAAACGATCGAAAGCGCAAACCCTAAACTCATCATTGGTTGTAAAATCGATACTTCACCAAAGCGAAAGCCAGCCATCATAAAAAACATTCCTGCACCAGCAGCTATAAATCCAATTACATACAAAATCACTGCATAGCTTCCGCTGCCATCCGCACCGAATTTCCACGCCAACTGCCCCAAACTACTTAATGTTGCCGCAATAATAATTAGAAGTATTCCCAAACTAAGTTTTTGCTGTTTTTTCTTAGCATCCATTTTTACCCCTCCTTATTGACAATAGCGATGTATAAATTCAAAGACCGTTTCAAAATAATGCTCTGGTTCATAGATAAACGACGAAAGATGAGGCGCCTGTTCAATCATCAAACTTTCTTTGACACCATTTGTCGCCTCCATATTTTTATAAAGCATTTGATGCGGAACGAATTTATCGCCTGTTCCATGAATCAGTAAAAGCGGTCGTTCATTTTTAGCTAATTGATCGACTGCGGACGCTTCTTTCAAAGAATAACCAACTTTTTTTCGTGCCAAAGAATCAGCAATCGGCAAAATCGGAAAATTTGGCAATCTAAATGCAGAACGCAGCATTGCACCAAATTCATGATAAACTGAAGAATAACCACAATCGGCAACTAGGCCTTTAATATTTTTCGGTAGGTCTTCGCCACTTGTCATCATAACAGTTGAAGCCCCCATAGAACCTCCAAATAAAATAATTTCAGCGTTCGGCTCGATTTTCAATACTTCCTGGATCCAATTAAATAAATCTAAGCGGTCCAACCATCCCATACCAATCACATTTCCTGAGCTTTGTCCATGCGCTCTTAGGTCTGGAACCAAACAATTATATCCTTGTTCTGCAAACATAGACGCTACGTAGGACATATCCCGTTTTCCATAAGAACGATATCCATGGACACAAATCACCCATTTTTTAGTTTTAGGATATGGCTGAAACAAGCGACTATATAAACGTTCATTTCCTACCTCCAACCAATGATCTGCAGCAAACGGCTGCTCCCAAAATTCTGCCCCTTTTTGAAGCTGTTTTTCTTCTGTTAAATCATACTGGGAACGCCCTTTATTGAAATTATCCGGGTTCATCATTTTGTGTCCTGTTGTATGGTACCATTCATTTTCTCTGAACAAAGCGACGTTTATAAAAAAATTTGCCGCATAAAATGCAAGCCCCATAATCAGTCCGATTAAGATAATTACGATCCAAATAATTCCTGTCATTGACATCACCTCTCGCTTAAATTTTTAACTTCTACACTAAGTATACTCTTTTATCAATAAAAAAAGTACCAATGTCCTGAGCCTTTTCTTACTGAAAAAGAACGAGAGCGGAACAAAACTAAAAATCAGTTTTGTTCCGCTCTCTAAATTCGAATAAAGGGCAATAAAAAGTAACGTCCTCGGAAATAAGCACTTTTATCTCAGCCTTATTCTTTCTCTATCAGTCACAATCTAATGAAACTAGATCCGCATACGTTTCACGGCGGATCGCTAATTTTGCTTCGCCATTTTCTACAAAAACAACTGCTGGTTTCAAATTACGATTGTAATTATTCGCCATCGAATAGCCATAAGCTCCCGTGCTCGTTATAGCAAATAAGTCTCTTGGCTCCATCGGCGGCAATTCAATATCTTTGATCAGGATATCCCCTGATTCACAGTATTTTCCTACAATCGTTTTTACTGCTTTTGGCTCTTGGCTGATTCGATTGGCTAAAAAACCATCATATTTTGCACCATATAACGCTGGACGAATATTATCACCCATCCCGCCATCTACAGAGACATAATGTCTCACATCAGGAATTATTTTTTCAGAGCCAACAGTATAAATCGTTGTACCCGCTTCTGCAATAATGCTGCGGCCTGGCTCAAGCCAGATTTCTGGAAATGCATAGTCAAGCAATTCGCATTGACCTTTTACAGCATTTACAATTGCCTTAACAAAAGCTTCTGGTTCTAAAGGATCATCCGATTCTGTGTATTGTACGCCAAAACCTCCGCCCATATTTAAAACGTCTACTGTATAATCAAAAGCTTGCTTCCACTCATTCAAGATCGCCAACATTTTTTCAACTGCCGCCAAAAAGCCTTCTGCTGAAAAAATTTGTGAGCCGATATGGCAATGAACACCTTTTAATATTAAATGATCATCTGCTAAAATCTGCTCCAAAGCTTGTGTCGCCTGACCACTTGCTACGTCAAAGCCAAATTTTGAATCGACCTGACCTGTTAAAATATAATCGTGTGTCTCCGCGTTGATTCCTGGTGTGATTCGGAATAAAACATTCTGTGTCGTCTTTTTTTCTTTTAAAATGGCACTTAATAGTTCGATCTCATAAAAATTATCGATGATGATCGTCCCAACACCTTGCTCAACAGCATAAAGAAGCTCTTCCTGTGTTTTATTATTTCCATGAAATTCGATATTTTCAGGTGACATCCCTGCCTGGATCGCTGTATAGATTTCTCCCGCTGAAACAACGTCACAGCCTAGTTCTTCTTCTTCTAATAATTTGTACATTGCTAAACAACAAAAAGCTTTACTAGCATAAATGACTTTATTTTTTACTCCTAAAGAGTTAAGGGTTTGTTTAAATCCTCTAGCACGTTCACGAATATGTGCAACATCGTAAACGAACAAAGGCGTCCCGTATTTTTTTGCTAAAGTAACTGTATCACAACCTCCGATTGTTAAATGCTCTTCTGTATTGAATCTCGCTGTTCCAAATAATAATGGCATTTTTTCACCTTCTCCAACTAATTTATTAAAAATAATAGCATAAAATTAAGAAACTTCCTATCTATTTTTCATCATTTTCACAAACCTTGTCCTACGTAGCCAATACTTGCTGATATACTTGCTCCGCTAAAGCTCCGATTCCTTCCTCACCTATCTGGTTTGCAAAGAGAATCACTACTTGTTGATTTTCTTGATCGCCATAAATCACTGTATTATATCCTCCTAGACTCCCTATCGAATATTTTAATGAATCAAAATAGATCATCCCAGATTGATAACCGCCTGTTTTTACCTCTGCAAGCTCATCATATTTAGATGACATGAATAGCTTTCCATTGGTCAATCCTTGAATAAACTGCCAAAAATCTGTTGTTGACATATACATATTACCTGCACCAAGTAAACTAGAAAATAATTTTTCGCTTGATGGGAAAACATCCGGCTGATAGTCTTTTCCAGCATAAATGTATGGTTTAGGTACAGTGATTTTCATAGGTAAAGTATCCCAAAAATACGTTTGTTTCAGTCCTAATTTGTCGACTACTCGTTCTTGAACCACCTCTTCATACGGCTGCTTCAAAATCATCGAAATGATTCCTGCTAAAATAGTATAATTTCCGTTTGAGTATAGATATTCTTGGCCTTGATCGACTTCCAGCTCTTTTAGTGCATAATCGATTTGAGTATTTTGATCACTGAGTAAATGATCAGGCTCTTCTTCGGGCAGCATAAGCCCGGAGGTATGGTTCAGTAAATCCTTGATCGTAATTTGCTTCGCCGTTTCTATTGTTGGATAAAATTGATCCAAGGTCGTATCTAATGAAAGCTGCTTGTTATTGACTAATTGCAAAATTAGAGCACCCGTAATGATTTTCTGCAAAGAGGCAATCGGAAATGTTGTGGTGACCTTATTTTCTTGTTTGGTTTCAACATCAGCATACCCGTAGCCTTTTTCATAAAACACCTGACCTCGATCGATCACCAATGCCGCCCCCTTAAAACGAGCATCCACGATCAGCTGATCGATTTCCTTTTGTCGCGCTATCTTTGTTGACTGATTTGTTTTGTCGGCTTTTTCCGTATTGGCGAAAGGTTCGCTGAAAAAAGGACTCCCTTTAAAATACCAATAACCTAAAATGACCAACACTACACATAATAGGCAAGCATAAACTATTTTTTTTGATCGCTTACTCAACTAACTCACTTCTTTCCAAACACTTCTCTCAAATTATACCACTTTCCAAAAAAATTAAAGAGTATGTAGAACAAAACGACACAGTCATTTTGTTCTACATACTCTAATTTCAGATAAACAACGAAAAAAGACAAATCCTATCAGCTATTCCCTTTTATGCTTAAAGACTTTCTTGTGCAATCGTCAAGATCGCAGCAGGTATCCTATATGGCGAACAAGAGATATAATCGACCCCCAGTTTTTGCAAGAAACGAATCGACTGAGGATCACCACCAACTTCCCCGCAAACACCGATTTTAATACCAGAATCAAAACTTCTGATTTTATCAACCGCAATGGTCATCAAAGCGCCAACTCCTTCTTCATCGATGTGTTGGAATGGATCAGATTTCAACAGTTTTCTTTCTTCGTATGCACCAATGAATTTTACTGAGTCATCACGAGAAAAACCATACGTCAATTGTGTGAGATCATTCGTACCAAAGCTGAAAAAATCAGAAGCTTCAGCAATTTTATCTGCTGTCAAACAAGCTCTAGGGATTTCGAGCATTGTTCCGATCTTGTATGGAATTTGTTGCTGTTCGGTTTCAAAGATTTGCTCGATCGTTTGGACTAAACGTTCCCTTAGCCAAACCAGTTCTTCTTTGCTTCCAATCAACGGGATCATGATTTCCGGCACGATCGTTACTCCTGATTCCTGTGAGACTGCCATCGCGCTTTCAATAATAGCAGCAACCTGCATTTCATAAATTTGAGGAGTTGTAGCGGCTAAACGACAGCCACGATGACCTAGCATCGGATTTTGTTCATGCAATTCAGCGATACGATGCTTGATTTGAGCCACAGTCCGTTGTGTTTCATTCGCTAGATGCTTTATCTCTTCTTCGATTTGCGGTAAAAACTCATGTAATGGCGGATCGAGCAAGCGAATCGTACATGGCTTATCCTGTAGAAGTTCAAACATCGTGCGAAAATCTTCTTTTTGAAATTCTTTTAATTTATTTAATGGAGCCATTAATGACTCCTTATCTTGGGCTAAAATCATTTTACGCATTTCAAAAATCCGCTGTTCGCCAAAAAACATATGCTCTGTTCTGGCTAAACCAATTCCCTGTGCACCTAATTTTAGCGCTGTTTCAATATCGGATGGTGTTTCAGCATTTGCCTTCACGCCGATTTTAGCTATTTCTTTGCCCCAATTTGTGATCGTTTCCAGTAATTGCCACTCATCACCTTCAACATAAGGGATACTCCCTCGATAAATGGTTCCTGTTGTGCCATCTACCGATATCGTATCTCCTTGTTTTAATGTAACAGTTCCTGCTGTTGCTTGTTCCAAAAATTCATCTACTTGAACTTCTTCACATCCTGCGACACAACAAACACCCATTCCTCTGGCAACAACTGCCGCATGAGAAGTCATTCCTCCTCTCGAAGTGACGATCGCTTCACTAACGACCATCCCTTCAATATCTTCAGGTGACGTTTCCTGACGAACTAAAATAACTTTTTCTCCTGCATCGCTCGCTTTTTTCGCTTGCTCCGCCGTAAAATAAATTTTACCGCTTGCAGCGCCAGGACTAGCTGGCAATCCTTTTGCAAATACTTCTGCCTGCTTTAACTGTTCTGGTTCAAAAACAGGATGAAGCAACTGCGTGATCATCGATGGGCTGATTCGTTGAATTGCTTCTTCTTTTGAAATGATCCCTTCTTCAACCAGCTGAATACAAACTTTGAAGGCCGATTTTGCTGTACGTTTTCCGTTTCTTGTTTGCAGTAAGTATAGCTGACGATTTTCAATCGTAAATTCAATATCCTGCATATCTTTATAATGACGTTCTAAAAGTTCGCTTAAGCGGAGAAATTCTTGATAGACTTCCGGCATGAGCGTTTCTAACTCACTGATCGGCTGTGGTGTTCTGATACCAGCTACCACGTCTTCTCCCTGCGCATTCAGTAGGAACTCTCCGAATATCCCTTTTTCTCCTGTTGCAGGATTACGTGTAAATGCAACTCCTGTACCGCTTTGTGAACCAAAATTCCCAAAGACCATCTCTTGAATATTGACGGCCGTTCCTAATGAATCAGAAATGTCATGTAGTCTGCGATAAGTGATGGCTCGACGATTATTCCAAGAACGAAAAACTGCTTCAACTGCTAATTTTAACTGCTCATAAGGATCCTGAGGAAATGGTTTATGCGTCACTTCTAGAAAGATATCCTTAAAAACACGAACTAATTCCTGCCAGTCTTCTGCCGTCAGTTCAGTATCAGATCGATAATTCTGTTTTGATTTATAAAAATCTAGTTGATCTTCAAAACGATTTTTATCAATACCGCAAACAACATCTCCAAACATTTGCAGCAGCCTTCTATAACAATCATAAGCAAAACGTGCATCACCAGTTTTTTCGATCAACCCAAATACGGTCTCATCATTTAGCCCCAGATTTAAAATAGTATCCATCATTCCCGGCATTGAAAATTTAGACCCGCTTCTAACAGAAACAAGCAGTGGGTTTTTCACTGAGCCAAATAGCTTATTTGTCCGAGTCTCCATTCGTTGTATATGTTGTCTTATCTCTACATCCAAGTTTTCTGAAACATAATCTTTTTTCTGTAGATAGTCTAAACAGGCCTCTGTAGTAATCGTAAATCCTGTTGGTACCGGCAGCCTCAATTTGGTCATTTCTGCTAGGTTGGCTCCTTTTCCTCCAAGTAAATCAGTTTGTTCCTTACTGCCATCAGAAAAATCAAGTACATAGTTCACAAGCAAACTCTCCTTCAAATTAAATAGTATGTCACATTCAAGATAAAATCGATTATATTGTGTATCACATTAGATGTCAATAGATATTAGTGTATCTTTTTTTTATTGTTGCATTATTTTTATAAGAAATATATAATCATTAGTGTGTCACATTTAGAAAGTAGGTCGATAAAATGAAACTCACCTCTAGGCAATTAGAGATTATCAAGATCGTCAAAGAAAACGAACCGATCAGTGGTGACAGTATCGCAGGTACACTTGGCCTAAGCCGAGCGACTCTAAGAAGTGACTTAGCGATTTTGACGATGACTGGTTTACTGGATGCCAGACCTAAAGTTGGGTATTTTTACACTGGACAAACCATTGAACCATTACTTTATGAAAAATTATATAAAAAAACTGTGGAGGATATCCTTTTACCGCCAATACTCATCCACCAAGGAACCACTGTTTATGATGCTGTTACTAATCTATTTATGTATGATGTCGGCTCATTATATGTAAAAGATGATAGCGATGAACTGATCGGTGTGCTTTCTCGAAAAGATCTACTACGTGCTGCAATCAGTAACCCAAATACAGAAAAAACGCCTGTTGCAATGATCATGAGCAGAATGCCGAATATCATTACGATCACAAAAGATCGCACGATTTTAGAAGCAGGCGGTCTATTACTTCAGCATAGTATCGATACCTTACCTGTCGTGGAAATCGATAATCCTAAGAAAGTTATCGGTAAAGTGACAAAAAGCAGAATCATGGCGTATTTCATCAATGCTGGTAATGAAATCGAAAAAGAAAATTATTAGCTTTTGGGTTCTATTTTTCCAATGATATATCACAATAAAATCAGCTGTTAACCATTGCAGCAAAGGAGAGTTTATTCATGCAAAAAAACAAAATCAATATTTACTTAGTTTCCGATTCCGTAGGTGAAACGGCTCAAAAAATCATCTCAGCTGTTTCTGCGCAATATCCAGATATCGATATGAGTGATATCCAACGGTTCCCTTTTATTACAGATGAAGAATTATTACAACCGATCTTAAAAGACGCCCTTCATGATAAAGCTGTCGTCGTTACAACTTTAGTGAATAAAAAATTAGTTCAGCTAGTGAAAGAATTTTCGGATCGTACCGGCTTACAATTTGTGGATTATATGAGTCCTTTAAGTGAGATCGTGGAAGGAACATTTGGTGTCCAGCCTCTACAAGAACCTGGTGCTCTGCATAAATTGAACGAACAATATTTCAGCCGTGTTTCCGCTATTGAATTTGCTGTCCGATACGATGACGGAAAAGATCCGAAAGGCTTCCTTGAAGCCGATTATGTCCTTTTAGGCGTATCCCGTACCTCCAAGACACCGCTAAGCATGTATATGGCAAATCGAAACCACAAAGTGGCTAATTTACCATTGATTCCAGAAGTTGCATTACCAGCAGAACTGGACCAGATCGATCCTAAAAAAATCATTGGTTTAACAACGACGATCGATAGTTTGATGGATATTCGTAAATCTCGCCTACATTCACTTGGTCTGAAAGAAGATTCGGCTTATACGAATGCAGATCGAATTCAGGAAGAATTAGATTATGCAGCCGAAGTTTTTGCAAAATATAACGCGCTTGTGATCGATGTAAATAAAAAATCGATCGAAGAAACAACAACGATCATTGAAGATTTAACACAAAATAAATAATCAAGGGGACCTGCAGATGAAAGATTGTCGTAATGAAGAATTGATTGCTGAAATCATTAATCTAGAAGCAATTTTGAACCTGCCAAAAGGAACAGAGCATTTTATCAGTGATCTACATGGAGAATATGAAGCGTTCAATCATATCTTACGAAACGGCTCTGGAAGTATTCGAGAAAAAGTTCATGCTTTATTCAAGCAAGAATTAACGAATGAACAGATGGATGAGCTATGCTTTTTAATTTATTACCCTGAAGAAAAAATAAATACTTTAAAACAAGTTCATTCCCTAAACTCTGACTGGTGGTTTGATGCGATCGAACGCTTGCTGAGTATCGTTCGTTTTTCATCGAGTAAATATACTCGTTCTAAAGTTCGTAAAGCTTTACCGAAAACATATGCTTATATTTTAGAAGAATTGATCTATCAATACGATGAAACAACGGATAAAAAAGCGTACTACCGTCAAATTATTCAAAAAATCATCGATCTCGGAACTGCCGAACGTTTTGTAACTGATTTAGCTTATTTGATCCAGCGTTTTGTCATCGATCACCTTCATGTGATCGGCGACATCTACGATCGCGGACCGTATCCCGATAAAATCATGGATGCTTTGATCGACTATCATTCTCTTGATATCCAGTGGGGAAATCACGATATTATTTGGATTGGTGCTGTGAGTGGATCAAAAGCCTGCCTCGCAAATGTCTTACGAATTTCTGCACGATATGGCAATCTTGATTTGTTAGAAGACAATTATGGCATCGATTTATCTGCTTTAAGAACATTTAGCCGAGAAAAATACCAAGAGAATCTTCAGTTCAAACCTAAAAGCAATCCCTACCGCAAACTTTCGATCACAGAAATCACAGATGCTATGAAAATCCAACAGGCAATGGCAGTCATTCAAGAAAAATTGGAAGGACAATTGATTCAAAGAAGGCCTGAATTTATGATGACTCCTCGTTTGTTGCTGGATAAAATCCATAATGGACAAATAACGCTAGATCATGTTACCTACCCTTTGGTGAATGAATGTTTTCAAACCGTTGACTGGTCCGATCCTTATCGATTGACCTCAGAAGAAGAGGCTGTGATCACTGATTTACTGCACCAATTTCAACATGCTGAAAGACTCAATCAGCATATGGCTTTTCTCATTGACAAAGGGGCACTTTACTTACCATACAACAATAATTTATTGATCCACGGCTGTATTCCCTTACATCCAAATGGAACTTTTCAATCGATCACCTTTGATGGTCGGGCCTATGCTGGAAAACAATTACTCGATTTTTTTGAAAGCAACATCAGACGAGCGTTCGATCAACCTTGGCAAACTGAAGATTTTGCAACTGATCTAATCTGGTATTTATGGTGTGGTGAATGTTCTTCTCTCTTCGGTAAAAAGGCGATGAAAACCTTTGAACGCTATTTTATAGAAGATAAAAGCACTCAACTGGAAGAAAAAAATGCGTATTACACATTAAGAAATGATTCCGAGATTTGTCAAAAAATACTGCATGCGTTTCATTTAAACCTTGAGAATGCTCATATCATCAACGGACATACACCCGTTAAAACGATCAAAGGAGAGTCGCCGATCAAAGCACAAGGTAAAATGCTGGTCATCGATGGCGGCTTTTCAAAAGCCTATCAAAGTGTTACAGGAATTGCAGGTTACACCCTTTTGTATAACTCATTTGGCATGCAGTTAGCTGCTCATAAACCATTTTCAGATAAACAAGCAGCCATTAAACAAAATCAAGATATTCTTTCCAACAGACAAATCGTTGATCGGCAAATCAAGCGTTTGAAAGTCAAAGATACAACGATCGGAGCATCTTTAATCGCAGAAGCAAACTCTTTAAAAAAAGAATTAGGTAGATCAACACAAATAAAAGATACGATTGAGACAAAAATCGATTAGGCTTGAGCAATATGAAATCGAGCAATACTAAAAGCGTATTGCTCGATTTTGTAAAATCACTGTTTTGGCGATCGTTTCTTACGTTTTAGAGTGCGAAGCAAAACCGATTTTTAGTTTTGCCTCGCACTCATCTTTGTATTTATTCCACCATCATAAACTCTTGATTTTTTAATTCATATACTTCATCACAAGCTTTAGCTACCTCTTGCTCGTGTGTCACAATGATGATGCATTTTTGTTGATCATGAGCTACTTTTTGAAACAGCTGAACAATGTCTTTAGACGTTTTTTCATCCAAATTCCCTGTGGGTTCATCTGCCACGATCAATTCATGATCACAACACAACGCTCTGACGATCGCTACTCTTTGTTGTTGACCACCTGATAATTGGGCGACATTTTTTTTAGCTAATCCTTCGTCGATACCTACACTTGCTAGATTTTCTAGCGCATAAGCTTTTTTATCTTCCTGCTTTGAACTTGAGATCGACATTGCGGTCAACACATTATCCAACGCTGACATATAAGGGAGCAGATTATACGCTTGGAAAATAATCGATACATCATTTTTACGATAATTCCTCAGACCGATCTTTGCCAGCGATTCTCCATTATAGAGAACCGTTCCTGTTTTAGGCTGATCTAATCCAGCAATCAATGAAAGAAAGGTTGTTTTTCCTGAACCGCTTGCTCCTAAAATAGCGTACATTTTTCCTCGTTGAAATTCTAAGTTTACATGTTTATATAGGTATTCTTCTTCGTTTTTATACCAGTAACCTACCTCTTGTGTCTGTAACATCGCAATTCCTCTTTTCTATGTTGTTAAGATTTTTTTAGGTTGTAATCTTAAAATCCCGATCGATGATAATACAATTGAAAAGAAACTGATCAGTACACCCAGACCCGCTAAAATCGCGATTTCTTTTGGCTGAACCGAAATATTCAGATTTTCAATTGCTTGAGCAGCTTCTGCTGAACTTGCACCAATGCCGCTCATCCCTCTACCCATACCTCCACCGTTAGGTCTGCCGCCTTGCTGATCGCCGCCTGGCATCCCATTCGGTCCGACCTGATCAGTTGTCGATTGTTGTGCTGACTGCGTTTGTTGATCGATCAACTGCTCACCAACGACATTTCCTACGATATTCCCACTAAAAGTAGCAATAATCAACGCAACGATCATACAAACAATGATCTCACTGAAAAATTGCAGCACTACTTTAAAGCGAGATTCGCCTAAAGATAGTAATACGCCAATCTCATATCGTCTTTCCCTGATTGTCATCATCACGATCAACGTTAAAATAATTACACCTGCAACAGCGACCAAGATCACGATATTTTTGGCAAAACTAGCAACATTGTTCAATGGTTGAAGCATTTGTTGATACGCTTGGTCATTTGTTTGCAAACTGAAGCTTTCAGTATCGATCAATTTCTCAGCTGCAGCTACAAAACTATCCATTTCTTTCGGATCTTCCAATGTATACGAAGCAGAATCGATCGTACCTACTGAATCTTCTCCTTTTAACGTGTTTGCTAATGTATAAGAAGTGTATAAGGTATTTGCAGGATTTAAGAAATTGAACATCATGCCCATACTATCACCATTCTCAGATGTTTTATAAATCCCTTTTATCGTCAATTCATATGTTTTTTCATCATCTTCTGGATCAGTTATTTTGAATGTGTCACCGACAGCTAAATCATTTGCCTGCGCCAATGTTTCTTCGATCACTACATTATTTGTATCCTTATCTGATTCACTGATCGCTTCACCACTGGTTATTTCCGCTGTACCACTAGAAAAATCACTAGCCATCGTCAAATCCATCACACCGCTGACTTGAAAATCACTTTGCTTCATATTAGCCATTGGACCGCCGCCCATTTGTCCTCCTGCCTGCATTTGAGCGTCAGGATTTTCTCCACCAGCTTGTTCACTATCGCTAGATTCAGATGTGGCTGTGTCGCTATCTTCACTGGAAATTGGTGTGATCCCTTCTCCTGCTCCGGCAGAAGATGATGATAGAAATGAATATGTTTTGACATTTGCCAATTCTGCAATTTTTTGCGCATCCTCTAAAGAAACGGGTGTCAAACTGAAGCTTCCAGGATCGGGTCTTTCACCGGACGCGCTATCTTGATTTTTTTTCATTGCTGCTTCACGGTTTGCTGAAAGTGTCACTGTTGCTCCAACACTTTTCTTTGCATTTTCTGTTGCTGTCAACGCAGCACTTTGAATCGTTAAACCGGCTAAGACAAAAATCAATATCGCTGAAAATACAGCACATAATAAGAATGTCCGCCCCTTCTTTGCTCTCATACTTAATAATGCTCGTTTGATAAAATTCATATGATTCCTCCTAAGTTTCCTTGTGAACAAAGATTACTTTAATCTTGTTACCTTAAACAGAACTTAAAGAAAGCTATTTTCTTTTGATTTTAATCTTTGTCTGCGAAGCCTTGCAAAACAAGAGGAAAAATGATTAAATGGTTGTGTCGTATTTTTTGATCCATAATAAATGAATGTATTAGAAGGGAACGAAAGGTATTTGGAAAAAAAGAAAATGACTCTATATGGGATGATTTTTTCAATTTGCTTCTTCTTGATCGTATCCTTCTTTTTTTCTCCCCATACAATAGATTACGCAAAAGAAGCTGAGGCAAATGAAAAAAGTGATATGCCATTAAAAACTATTTCAGCAGCCGCTTCAAAACCAGATCTTCCTGAAGAAAAGACAGATCCTTCACTCATTACCTTTTATGAAAAAATCGAGCAGTCAATGAAGAATGCCCGTGATTCTTTCAATGGGGATGTTGGAATGACCTATGTCGATCTGACTACTGGAAAGCAGATCTCTGTAAATGGCACACAAGAATTTTACAGTGCCAGCACTATCAAGGTTCCTTTGGCAATGATGATCGCAGACAAAGTCCAGGCTGGAGAATTAAAATGGGACGATCAATTGGTTTATAATGAAAAAGAAGATTATGAGGATGGAACAGGGATTATCATCAATAATATCCAGCCCACTTATTCCGTTAGAACATTACAGGAATACAATATTATCTATTCTGATAATATTGCTAAAAATATGCTTTATGGTACTTTTGGCGATGATGTAAAAGCTAAAAAAGCGCTCTATGCTCATTTTCTGCAAAAAGAGACACAATGGGATGATGCGAAATTCACTTCCGAAGACGCAGCAAAGATCCTGAAAATATTATATGATGAAAAAGCAACAAATTCTGAATACCAAACGATTTATGATTATATGAAAAATACAGTCTTCCATGAACGAATGGATACACCAACAACCTCTGGAAAGGTTGCTCATAAGATCGGTTCTTATGCAGGATTTTTACATGATATTGGTATTTTAGAAACAGAACATCCTTTTATTTTAACCGTTTTTACTAATGGACAAACAAATGAGGGTATTTCTTTTATCGCAAGTGTTACTGATCAATTGTGGACGATCCAAAGTAATGACTATCCCAAAAAATAAAGAGCAGAACAAAACTAAAAATCCGTTTTGTTCTGCTCTTCATTTTTTTAATTTCCACCCATATTTTTGATTTTGATCAATCGGGTGATTTCACTTCTTTCATTTTCTTCGAGTTTCATCTGTATATAGTAAATCGTTTCTTCTAATTGCGGAATCGTCATATATTCCAGTGCATTTACTCGTCTTCTGGTTTTTTCGATTTCTTCTGACATCAATTGACAGGTTTTTTCGACCTCTGCTAATTCTAAAAGCTTTGGCAGAATCGAGGAAAGCTTAGCAAATACACTATCTAGTTCTGCATTTGAATTTAAGTACCCATAGTTCAACGGGGCTTCGACCACCGCTTCATCGTAATGAAAATTCATCGTTGGTACAGTAACACTCATGATGTTTTTTTCGATCACATCCAGAGTTACTTCATTTGCAGGTATAGCAACTAATTCCTCAATAAAAGCTTCATTCAATGTTGCATTAGCTAAGACAAAATTAGACAAAGCTGTTGCTAGTTCCTTTTCAACGTCCAGCCTCAAGGTATTATTTTTCTTGATCAACAAAATAAAACGGCGCATCAATTCATCTTGTTTATCTTTCAATAATTTATGTCCGCGGCTAGCTGTACCTAATTGTTTTTTTAAACGAGAGAGTTCCATTCGCGTTGGATTCACATTCAATCGAGCCACAATCGATCACTCTCCTTCAGTTAGATATTCATCCAGCATGTCATCTTTGATCCGCTTCAATTCTGTTCTAGGCAGCATAGACAACAACTCCCAGCCTAGATCTAATGTTTCTGAAATAGAACGGTTTGTATAAAACCCTTGATTGACATATTCTGCTTCAAAGCGATCAGCAAATTTTGCATAAATTTTATCAACATCTGATAGTGCTGACTCACCTAAAACGACCGCTAACTCTTTGGCTTGTTTTCCTTGCGCATAAGCAGCAAATAGCTGATTCATTGTCGCCGCATGATCTGCCCTTGTCTTACCTTCACCAGTTCCTTTGTCTTTCAAACGTGATAATGATGGCAATACATCGATCGGCGGCTGAATCCCGCTTTTATATAGATCTCTGGACAAGATGATTTGCCCTTCAGTGATATAACCAGTCAAATCGGGAATAGGATGTGTTTTATCTTCTTCCGGCATGGTCAAAATCGGAATCTGCGTTACTGAACCCTTTAATCCGCTGATTCTTCCTGCCCGCTCATAAAGAGTCGCCAAATTGGTATACAAATAGCCTGGATAGCCTCGGCGTCCTGGTACTTCACGACGAGCAGCTGAGATTTCACGCAACGCTTCACAGTAATTGGTCATATCTGTCATGATCACTAAAACATGCATGCCTTTTTCATAAGCTAGATACTCAGCCGCGGTCAGAGCCATTCGTGGGGTTGCGATTCGCTCGATCGCAGGATCATTTGCCAGATTCATAAACATCACTGAACGGTCGATCGCTCCTGTTTGTCTAAAATCTTCCATGAAAAATTCTGCTTCTTCAAATGTGATTCCGATTGCCGCAAAAACGACCGCAAATTCTTCTTCACTATTCAGCACATTTGCTTGACGAGCGATTTGAGCAGCTAGTTCCTTATGCGGCAACCCAGACGCTGAAAAGACTGGTAACTTTTGTCCACGAACTAATGTATTCAAATGATCGATTGCAGAAATCCCTGTCTGGATAAATTCATCTGGATAATCTCTGGCAACCGGATTGATTACCTCTCCATTGATATCCACCATTTTCTCTGGTAGAATTTCTGGACCATTATCTTTGGGACGACCTAGACCGTCAAAAATCCTTCCAACCATATCTTCAGAAACGCCAAGTTCTAGCGGATGACCTAAAAAACGAACCTTAGAATCACGTAGATTGATGCCGCTTGTTCCTTCAAAGATTTGAACCATCGCTTTATCACCGTTGATTTCTAAAACCTGTCCACGTCGAATTTCACCATTTTGCATCCGAACTTCGATCAATTCTTCATATTTGACTCCTTCGACTTTTTCAACGATCATCAAGGGACCGACAACTTCATTGATCGTTCGATATTCCTTAATCATTTGTCATCCCTCCATCTGCGATGATTTGCTTTATTGTCTGTTTGATCTCATCGACCAGTGTATCTAAACGTTCAATTTGTGCTTCTGGTACGTATTTACTTCTAGCAATCTGATCTCTTAAGTCAACAGTCCCAGACATGATTTCACTCAAGTAGGCTCCTAATTCTAGAGCTGTTTGACCTTCTTTATAAAACGTCAAAATCAACTGAAGCATTTTATATTGTTTTTCTCGTGAAGTGAATGTATCGACATCGTCAAAGGCATTTTGCTGCAAATAATCCTCTCTAAGCGATTTTGCCACCTCTAAAGTCAAACGGTCTTTATCTGATAAAGAATCGATCCCGACCAGACGAACGATCTCCTCAAGCTGCGACTCTTCTTGTAAGATGCGCATTCCTTCTGTTACCATATCAGACCAATTGACCTGCAACTGCTGATCCAGCTCTTTTCCGACTTCTGACGCATACAAAGAGTAGCTTTGAAGCCAGTTTATCGAAGGAAAATGACGCTTTTGCGCTAAAGTAGCATCTAGCCCCCAGAAAACTTTTACCACACGTAAGGTATTTTGTGTTACTGGCTCAGAAATGTCTCCCCCAGAAGGTGATACTGCACTGATGGCCGTAATACTGCCCTCTCGGTGTTCTTTGCCTAAAGTCACTACTTGTCCAGCTCGTTCATAATATTCTGCTAAACGACTTCCAAGATATGCTGGATAGCCTTCATCTCCCGGCATTTCTTCTAAACGTCCGCTCATTTCACGTAGTGCCTCTGCCCAACGAGAAGTTGAATCTGCCATGATCGCCACAGAATAGCCCATATCACGGAAATACTCTGCGATAGTGATTCCTGTATAGATCGATGCTTCACGCGCAGCTACAGGCATATTAGACGTATTTGCGATCAAAACTGTTCGCTCCATCACTGATTCACCTGTATTTGGATCGATCAATTCAGGAAATTCATTTAAAACATCTGTCATTTCATTTCCACGTTCACCGCAACCAACATAAACAACTAAATCAACATCAGCCCATTTGGCGATTTGATGCTGAACCACTGTTTTTCCTGCTCCAAAAGGACCAGGAACTGCTGCTGCCCCACCTTTTGTCACTGGGAAAAAGGTATCAATCACTCGCTGACCAGTCAGCAAGGGAACATTAGGATTCAACTTTTCTGAAATCGGACGGCTTCGGCGAACAGGCCATTTTTGCATCATCGTAAATTCTTTTTCACCTGTCGCTGTTTCAATAATATAAATTGTTTCCTCGATTGTAAATTCGCCCTGCTTGACTTCTTTTACGGTCCCCTTGATCCCAACTGGAACCATGATTTTATGTGCGATGACTTTTGTTTCTTGAACTGAACCGATCACATCACCCGCTGAAACTTCTTCGCCAACAGACACACTTGGCTCAAACGTCCATTTCTTTGTTCGGTCCAGCGCTGGGATTTGAACTCCTCTACTTAAAAAATTACTCTTCGTCACCTCAGCAAAAGTGTCTAATGGGCGCTGGATCCCATCAAACATTTCAGAGATCAGCCCAGGTGCTAATTCAACAGATAACGCTTCTCCAGTTGTTACTACGGGCTCTCCTGGCCCGATCCCAGTCGTTTCTTCATATACTTGAATAGATGCTACATCACCGCGCATCTCAATAATTTCTCCAATAACACCTAATTCTCCGACCTGACAAATATCCTGAATACTTGCATCAGACATATTCTCTGCCATGACCAAAGGACCAGAAACTTTAATAATCGTACCAGTTTGCAAAATCATTCCTCCTATTCTAAAAAGCGTAGCAATCCGTTTAGCTCTTGAACAAATTAGCAAACGACTTCAATGACGCTCTTTGGCATTTAAGACGGTTGTCTATTTGTTAAACAATTCATCTATAAAATATTCTGTCCTACTGCACGCTCTACATTATTTTGAATCTCCTTTAATCCGATCCCCTTGGTTCCGTTATGACTTGGAATCAAAATAATCGCTGGAGTTACTTCACTTTTATAACGCTCAATCGTTTCTATTGCTCGTTCAGAGGCGTCTTCTGTAATAAAAATGACACCATAACTTTTTTTAGCCATCGACTCGATCGTTGCCTTTATTTGCTTAGCTGATTGCGCGTACACAACGTCAAATCCAAAAAGCTTAAACGGCATTACAGAATCTCTATCGCCGATCACTCCGATTTTATAAGCCATCTACCGCACGCATCCTTTCTCTCACCACATCCGCAGAAAAATTACTACGCTTACTGACTAAAATCAGTCGTAAATTTTTCCATTCAACCTCTTTTGCATTTAAAAAAGCTAACAGCGGCAACGGGCCAAAAGCCATGATTTTTGATTTGTCATATAAACCTGTCAAATAATCATCTTTTACCTTCTCAAAAGCAATCAAATCAAGCTCTTTTGTTTCTGATGAAACAATCGGTGCAAGAATTCCGCCAAGAGATGTATTAAGTACAAACTCTGTAAAAGCCGCTAGAGATTGTTCACTATAAGCTAAAAAATCAGATTTTGGAATACTCCCAGAACTTGATAAAACAGTCAATAGAAAGTTTTCATGCTGACCTTGGATGATTCCTCGTGCCATCGTGGATATATTCGTTAAATCGATAAAAGCCATAACTTCATCAATAATATCCTTATATCCCAGCTTTTCAGCCAACCGTTTTTGATACGTCAGAAAGCTCCGATCATAAATAATATCGATTGCCTGAAATATGGAGGATTCTTGAAAATAGTCCAGCACTTCTAAAATCGCCTGCATCAGTTCATCAGCTATTTCTGTCGACACACGTGTACGTATCGCACTTTTGATCGTTTCAATCGAATAACGTCCATCAGCAATAAATAAGTGATCCAGATTCTCTCCAGTCAACTCAGCTTTTGTCAATACTTTCAGATTATGGAATGTTATACGAGACGTATAAATATCGATGACTTCCGGTTCAGGAGCCAGCTCATATAGCCATTCAAATAAACGTCCTTTTTCTTTTGAATAAATATATTCAAAATCGTCAACAAATCCTTCCGTCATGTAGGTACTGTAAATTGTACTTTTTAGAATATCTTGAAGCTCTTCGATCGTTTTAGCATTCAATAATTGTTCATACTGTGCACTATTCAACAGTTCAGTCTCTTTTAGACGAATCAGCGGATTGATCTGATTATACGCGGTCTCTTTCATCTTGCCCCTCCTATCATAAAAACTTGATGCTAATAAACTCTCTATTTAAAAAGCATTTCTGCAATAGAAAAACTTTCCGCTCTCTTGATTTCCTGAACTAAACTTGGAAATAAGAAATTATACTCGATCCCATTTTGAGCAACGAGGAAACCGCCAACGCCTGGTATGAACTCTGGAAGTAAAGCTAACTCCAATTCATTTGGTTTATGTTTTTCCAACCATTGCTCTGTCAACTTTCCTTTAGAGTACTCACCTAACTGTAGTTGTGCTTGTCCAGTCAGTGTCAATTGATCAAGGATTTGCTTTGTAAATACTTGAAATTCATCTTCATTCCAACGATCCATTCGCTTGATCGCTTCTAAAAAAAGCTGCTCTAAATATCCTTGTTTTTGATTTAACGTTGCTTGTTTGATCTCCAATTGCTGACGGTTTTGTTTTTGTTTAAACGCTTTGTTGGTTTGATCACTATTCTTTTCAATCAATTTATGTTCCTGTAACAGCAGTGCTTCTTCTTGTTCTGCATAAGCCTCATCAATTCGTTTATATTCTACTTTCTTTAAATCAGTAACTTCTGCTGTTCCTTTTTCTAGAATTTGATCGACGATCTTTTCAATTGCATCCATATTTTTCCTCCTGTTACTTCACATTTAGGACAAGTAAGAATGAAATGACAAACCCAAGAATAGCATATGTTTCAACCATGGCAGCATAAATGATCCCTTTCGTTGCATGCTCAGGTTTTTTCGCTAAAATTTGAATCCCGGCAGCTGCAACACGTCCTTGAGCAATTCCTGAAAATAGACCAGCAAATGCGATCGGTAATGACGCAACAAAATAATCCATTCCTTGAACCATCGACATACTATTATCTAAATTAATGAAAATCAAAAAGGCAATAACGAAGCCATACAACCCTTGAGTACCTGGTAACAATTGAAGAATCAACGCTTGTCCGAATTTTTCCGGCTGTTCAGTCGTCAATGCTGCTGCCGCTTCTCCAGTGAACCCAACACCTTTTGCCGAACCAATCCCTGCTAAAATCGTCGCCATTGCCATTCCTAGTACTGCAAAAAGAATCCCACCATTATTATTGATCAAGTAATCTATCATATTTTTATTCCTCCACATTTCATCTATTTTTGTTTTTTCTCAACATTTACATATTTCTCTTCTGTTTTCAGTGGTTTGAATGCTCGTCCTCCACCTGTATAAAATTTCCCAAAAAACTCTACATACTGTAATCGTGCACCATGAACATACGCACCTAATAAGCTTAAAAATAAATTTAATGCGTGAAGAGCTACGATCAGTAAGATCCCTACACTAAAGCGAGCGATCGGCGGCATAAAAGCAACCAGCATATTAAAGGCAGCTGCGATACTTCCACCGGAAATCCCTAAGGCCATTAAACGAGTATAGCTGACCAAATCTCCAATATAACTCGTCAAACCATAGAGTCCGTATAAGCCTTTTGCCAACCCTTTTGCTTTTGACTTAGATTGAATCACAGGAACCGCGATAATCGATAAAGCCGAGATGATTGCCACTACGACACCGGCTGTAAATAATCCATCATTGTTAAGCAGCAGCATACCTACTACTGCGATCAATAAACCGACAAGCAGCCCCTGCCAAGCAAAGCTCTCACTAATACTTTCTAAATAACGTTTACGCTTCGTCAGTTCAATCCCATTGACCATCAACCCTGTCATCAATTGAATAAAACCAAACACGACAGACAGAATCAAGATCGTATTGACATCTTCAGTTGTGGACAAAATCGGAAATGGCAAGGTGATTCCAAAAAGCTCTTTCGGCAATCCTGCACCAAAAAATGAACCATAGATAAACCCCCAAATAATTGTCGGAAACGACAAAATCAGAAAGAATTTAGCAAAACGTTTCATTCCTTTTGGCAATACAACGAACTTTTGTGCAAGAAAAGCTCCTATCAACATCAACAGACCATAACCGATATCTGCTACCATCATTCCAAAAAAGACCATATAAAAAGGGGTCATGATAGGCGTTGGATCAATTTCCTCATATTTTGGTAAACTATACATCTCTGTCAGCATTTCAAATGGTGCGACAACCGGATTGTTTTTTAATTTCACTGGAATATCTTCTTGTATCTCACCTTTTGTCGGCTGATCAAATACGATGTAAATTTCATTTTTTGGTAGAGCTTCATCTAAAGCTGCCGTAAGTTCATCTTTCTCAGTTACAGGAATCCAGCCTTGTAAAATAAAAAAGTAACTCGTATTGATCAAATGCTTCTTTGCTTCTTCTCGATGAATATAAGCAAAGACCATCTCTTCTGCCAAATACAGCTCTTCTAAATGAGAACGATATGCTGCCAGTTCAGATTTCACTAATTGCTCCTCTTCAACAAGAGCGCTTAAGGCTTCTTTTGTATGTTGGTACGCTTCTTGTGGCAACTCTTCATATGGATAAACGAATTCATTGAAGCTGTATTTGTTTTCGATCTCAGCTACTACTTCTTTCATTTCGTTCAAATAGATCAAACTATAATACGCATGATTTTGACTATGATAAATTTCTTCAACATAGATCGAGGGATATCTCGAACAATCATTTAAAAAGTCCGGTTGGTTCGCTGAATTGATGGAACCAAGTAAAATCGTTGTTGTGTCTAATGAATTCTTTTTTGGTACGACATCCAAATACTGCCAGCGAGCAAGCAACTTTTCCCTCGTACGCAATTCTTTTCTTCTTACTTCAATAGAAGCAAGCTGCTTTTTCAATTTAGAAATGTCTTGTAAATAACCAATGATTGTTGGTTGATCAAATGCTTGTTCTAAAGATTCTAAGGTTTTGACCTGTCTTTTAAACGTACTCTTTTGACCTGTCTTTTCAGCAAAACGTTCGATAAAAATCAGCGCTTCCTGAATTTCGTTCAATATTTTCTGATACTCTTTCTGTTGGACATCGTCAACTTCCAGTATCGTTTCTGAGAAATGATCTTTAAGATAATTGCTATCTACATTAGAATGAAAAAAATCTTTGATCTCTGTCATTTGCAATCCCTGAATCGTTTGAAGAATTGCTTCTTCATGCTCAGTGGCAGCAATGATCGTCATTTTTTCCATTTTATTGACTGCCATAGACTTTTTTCACCCTCTCTATTATGTGATCGACGATAGCATCTTTCTTTTGTTCATATTTATTCCTAAACTCTTGATCTTGCTCTTTTGCTTCACTTAGTAATAGTACTCTTTCTTGCTCAAGCTGCTCTGCCAACTGTATCTCTCGATCTTGAAGCATCTTGCTGACTTTTTCTTGGCTTTCATCTTGTAATTGCTTAAATTGCCGCGCTTTTTTCTGCTCATATATCAGGATTTCTTTTTGGGCAGTTTGGCGCATTTCTTCAACTTTTTTTTCTGCATCTTGAATGTGCTCTAATGCTTCTAATACCATATTTTCACCCCTATTCTATGATTTCGATCAGTTTAGTTATTATTATGAAGCGAATCACTTTTTATTACAATCAAAAAGGAATACACCATGCCCTCATCAAACGACATGATCTATCCCTTTTTTATAATAAAAAAAGGGCACAAATTCAAACATCGTTCTTCTCACCCCTTGAAGAACCTGATCCTTGAAGCTTGCGCCCAACCATTTTTATTCACATGAATGTATCTTAGCAAAAACACTTTGAAATTACAATAATTTTTGTAAAGGAAGTCATAAAAATTAAAAAAATCTCACCTTCAATTAGAAGATGAGAAAGGAGTTTTACTCATGAGAGTAAATGAAAAAAAGTTTGTTGTTAGGATGTATTCATCTTACTGCCCTAGACTGATTATTTCAAATAATATGCACTCTATTCTTCTAAAAGAAAAAAGCCTCTAAATTGTTGCCTGAGCGCATCACTTTTTCAATAATGGCTTCCTTCCAAACATCAGTAAACCAATCATATTGCATTTGCTTAATAATGATTTTTTTAATTTCTTCTTCTAAAGATGAGCTATCCGTCTCTCCGACATAAAATGCTTGCAATGCTTGGAGTGCCTTATCATTGTGATTAGACTCAAAACGATAAATCCGTCCTTGCTCTACATAATAGAACCCATACTGGATAACTACTGCAAAACGCTGATCTTTTTTCTCAAGGAAATCTATAAACTGTTCTGACGTGATCTGCTGCATCTCTTCACAGTCCTTTCAATAAATTATTTTTTGGCTATGTTTTTATGTCCATTTTTCTTTATACTTAAGAAAAAGCAGAAGTCAATTTTATGTCAAAAGTGATCTTTCTTGCTTCCTTACTTCAACTAGGATAATTTAAGGAAACTATTCATTCATTGTTTCAAATATCCAATAATCAGCGAACTATTTTACTAAAGTGTCTAAAACTCGATGTTTACCAATTTAACCTTGCACCCCAAACATCATAACAAAAAATAATTACGTAAACAATCATCTTCGAACACTCCTTGTTTTATGATCCCTTTATTATTGACATATCCTACATTTTTTCAATACTTTTGTTTATTTTTAAGTTCTTTTAGGTATAATAAAAATAACGAGGACAAAAAGATGAATAGGAGTAATTAAATGATGGAAAATATAATAAAAGTCTCCACTAAGTTTCACAATATTTGGCTGATCGATGTAAAAAAAGATTCTTTTGCAAAAGAGAATAGGATTCTGTTTGGTGACACACTTCGACTCTCTATTGCCAAAGGTGATTCTTATTATTTTGCCGAAAATATTGCATTGACTTACGAGAAAGAAATTATTTCTAAAGAAACTCCGACAAAGGATGAGCTCCATTTCTTTGAATATATGCGAATGAACAAAGAGAAAACATTCTCAAACTCATTAGCAGCTAAGTATGGAATACAACAATATATCCAGCTTGCTTCTGCTTAACTCATGATAGATACAAAAAATAATAGCCTCTGATTTACCTCATTCAACAAAAGTAAATCGGAAGCTATTATTCTGCACTTTTTATTTATACACGTTTTTATTTTTTTTGGTTAATTTTTTGTTTGCAAATATATCTTATTATAATTCAAAACTTGAGGCAGCTAATCACATTTCTAACCCGCACCCGTAATAACGAATACAGAAATAACTCCAGAAACCAAAGCAATCAATGAAATCATCAGCACACCCCCATCCATCATTATTTAAGCAACGATTGCAAACAAATAATTTTCCTTAGGTAAACAATAACAAACAGATAAAAAAAAGGAAAGTAGTAATGTGAAAAAGTGCGAAATTGGCATAAATATCTAAAATAAAAATAATTTTTTTCTTAAAAAATGGAAATAAGCTCATTTTTCATGCTATAATCGCATATGAAAGGGGAGAAACGCTTGAATATCATAGAAACTTTACGTTTTTTCAGACTCAAACTGAAGCTTACTCAAAAAGAAATGATGTCAGAATTCACGGACCCCTCAACCTATTCTAAAATAGAAAGTGGTAAGCGTTCTTTAAAAGTCACTGAACTTGAAGAGATATTAGGTCATGTATCGATTAATTCAGAAGAATTTTTTAGTTTTGCAACTTTTGATAAAGAACAGCAAGACTTCAGAGATTATTTTTATTACTGTGGTGCCCATTTAGAAAATCAAACAACTAAGAGAAAGCTGCTTAACTATTACTTTTTACTAAAAGATAAAGAGAATAAATCTCTGAGAGAATTATCTAACTACATTGCAATTAAAAACTTCTTTTTTGCTCACTGGGACGAAGTTGATCAAATTACGCAAAAAGAAGTAAATGATATTTTTGAATTACTTCTAAAAAAATCATTTTATCTTCAATATGATTACTTAATTACAGCCAATTTAATCCGATTTTTCACAAGTAAGCAATCTGACTTGTTAGTTTCTCGAATGTTCCCAATGAAATATGAGGATCAGCGAGACTTTTCTACAAAAAAATTTGCTCATAACATACTTATCAATCTGATTTCTTTAAAACTGTATGCAAAAGATTATGAAGGTGCAGAAAAATATATCAAATTAGCAAAAAAACAGGATAAACGAAGCGAGAATTATAGCTTTAAATTGAATCTACAGTACTTATCTAATCTTTTAAATTATATCTTAGATGGCGAACCTGTATATATGGAACGCGTTTATGATTTTATACATTTATTAGAAAATACTGGAGACACCTTACAAGCTGAACAAGTAAAAAAAGAAGTAAAATTATTAACGCATGAACGTGACAGCGAAAAGATGCTTAAAAAATATTCTGTTGGTCTGTTCAAAGAAACTTAATACCCTACTATTAAACAAATATCCCACCTCATAAAAGGTGGGATAAGGAGTATTACTCGGATTGAGTAAAATGAAAATACTGTTAGGGTATATTTATAATACTATATAATGTCTAACATTTCAACCCTTTAGTCATTAAATATTTTTTTATTCGATCGAAAACAGGTTAAAATGTATACTACACCTCACTTTACGCTCTTTCCCTCTTCTGAATCTGCATCAGTAACACCCTTTCAATATAAAATTCTCAACAAACAATCAAACTAAATAATATAAGTATCTCTTTAATTTCAATTATTTGCGTTTATTCAAGCAGCTAGTTTGCTATACTTGGAGTTAATAGACCTTTGGCAACATAATGAATCCTAGATTTAAGATCAAGAAAAACTGTTACAGCAGATATGATTACTGATAGAAAAATTTGAAAAGGAGTCTTTTTATGAAACGGCTATTTCGCATTGGGATTGTTATTTTATTTGTACTATTTTTGATTAAGGTGAATGGCGAAGATAATTCTGATATCCAAGAACCTATAGCTAGCAGTGCTGAAAAAACAAAAACCTCCAAACATGACAAACCAACAAAGTTTTCAACTACTTCCGAAGAAGGAGAGAATCTTGAGGTACCCGAACTAACTAACTCAGTCGAAACTGTGCATGTTCCGACTGAGATTGAGAGCCCTTCAATTGAGAATGATCAATCCTTTATGGACGACGCTAGTGCAGAAGAAGAATTTAAACGGTTAAAACAAGAATTTTCTGTTTTGATGAAAGAAGCTGTTTCTACAGAAGAGCTCGCTCAATTAAAACAAGAATACAATGAAGCTGTTGCTCCTCTTCGTGACTTGGTAAACCCATATAAATTAATTGATAAGCTCAATGAATTTAAATCTTATTTAGAAGAGAAACAAATTCAATTAGAGAATGAACAGACTGCTTTACAATAATATTTAGCCTATTTTTTTACTAACATCTTATGTTTTGAGAAAATTATTTGATAGTCAGCATAGTTTTTTCATTCACTCTTTTTTTGTTTTGGTGGTTAGCAATTTTTTTATAAAAAAAATAAACAGTAGAAACACTGTACAATCCTTTGTACATCAGCGTTTCTACTGTTTCTCTCCACAAAATTCATGGAGACGGCGGGAGTCGAACCCGCGTCCAAACACATTGCCACTTAAACCTCTACGTTCATAGTACACTCATTTAAAGGTTCGCTCTACAGCTTGCCGAGTGACAGGCATTCTGTATCGCTAGTCTGATGATCTCTTCTAAATTTTACAGACGGAAAAAGTTAGCGTATCCCACTTAATTTGAGACCCTTACTCGAGCACATGGGCGATGCCGAGAGGATCTTCACCCGCTGGTTTTACGCAGCTAGAGCGAAAGTATTGTTTTCGTTTTTAGCAGTTATATTTAACTGTAACGTTTTTACGTAGACGTAACCTACGAAACGCAATTCAAGCTCAACTATGCCTGTCGAATCCGTAACGTCCCCGTACAGATTAAAAGCATATGTCATGCTTTTAATAGTATAACATATTTTTTGTTGACTTAAAAGAGTCAGGCGCTTATCTTCCATCATTCTAATAAAAAGGAATAACAGAATTTGGTATAACATCAATGCCCAGTTCCAAAAACATTGACTAAAACCGTGCCAATGACGATAAATCCTAAACCGATCATTGTTGGTACGTTTAACTGCTCTTTCCAATAAACAACTGAAAAAACCGTGATCATAATGATCCCTATTGCTCCCCAAAGTGCGTACGCCACATTCAATGGCATGTAATTGATGGCTTTTGATAGTGTATAAAAACAGATGGCGTAGGCAATCAAACACGTGATCGAGGGAATAAATTTGGTGAATCCAACTGTAGCTTTCAGTAAATTCGTTGCAAGTACTTCACTGATGATAGCGATCAAAAGATACAAATATCCAATCATTTTTTTCCTCCTAAATAACTTCCATCACTAGTATAACAAAAAAAGACCACTACTAGAAAAAACTAGTAATGATCCTTTAGATAATTGCGCCTTTAGGCTTCCGTATAGCAATTCAACATCCAATTGATGCCAAATTTATCAACGACCATGCCGTATTTTTTAGCCCAAAAGGTTTCTCCTAACGGCATTGTTATGTTTCCGCCTTCAGACAACCGAGCAAAGATACGATCGATTTTCTCCTCGTCTTCTGTTGAAACAACTAAAGATACATTGTTTCCTTCAACGAACGTTAAGCCCATCCCATCCGGCACATCTGAAAACATGACGGGTACACCCTCGATCGTCATCGAAGCATTGATGATCAAATCTTTCCATTCCTCAGGTGTAGGATGCTCGGGATCTTCCGGTGCATCCGCAAACGTCATGATCCCATCATTTTTTACATCAAACACTGTTTCATAAAAAGCGATTGCTTCTGCTGCCTGATTCTTAAAGTTTAAATAGACTTGTAACATGAGTACCATCCTCTCACTATCATTTTGCTCATTATCTCATGCAGAAATAGATTGCGCGAAAATAACGCTCACCTTTACGAAAAATCCGTTTCTTTTAATAGCACTTCAACGAATTGCTCTAAATACTTCTGATCGATTGCATCGTATCCTTCTGTTACCGAGCTATCTAAGTCTAAAACACCCAGTAATTTACCTTCCTTTACCATTGGCACAACGATTTCCGATTGAGCTGCTGAATCACAAGAGATATAATTCTCATGTTTTTTTACATCATCAACAATGAGGGTTTTTCTATGCTCGGCGGCTTCTCCGCAGACACCTTTCCCCATTTTGATTCTCGTACAGGATACCTTCCCTTGAAATGGCCCTAAAACTAATTCTTTCCCATCGAATAAATAATAACCGGCAAACACTGTATTTGGTAACGTTTCTGCAAGTAATGCTGATGAATTTGCTAAGTTTGCGATTTTATCATGTTCAATCTCAATGATGGCTGCTTGTTGCTGCACCAATAGTTTATATGCTGATTGCTTTTCGTCTAAATTATTCCACATTGTAAGTCCCCACCTTTTTTTATCGTTAATGATTTTTTTATTATAACATAGCTGCTCGTGATTTCATCTAGCAAGATGTTCACATTCTTCACTACAATTTCAAACAAGTTCACACTTTTTTCGAATTTTTTTATGTTTGATTTAATCTATTAAAGGTATAGTTTAATCATAGTAAACAACCAATATATTTTGTGGATGAACGTGGTGTTAAAACTCTTTGAGGACTAACGGATGTTTATTCTCGACCGATGAGGTGTAGGTTCGAATCCTACCGTCCACGTACGTGCTGATGATCAGCACTTGATCATAAATGACCTTAATGAAAGGAATGGTGTTTTATGAAAAAAATTTTAGTCACAGGAGCAACGTTGTCTGCACTCTCATTTGCCGCCTATTCATTTTTAAGACATACCCCTAAACATCAACATGACTATGGCAAACTATAAACGAAAAAGTTGTCCTGAACACTCACTGTTCTTGACAACTTTTTTTATTTTGCTACGTGATTCACAAATAATACGTCATTTGAATACTAAATGATATTCCCCATCCTCTGCATTATCCAGATACTGATACAAGATCAATTCTAAAATGGCAAGCATCGAGATATGCGACGTGATTTCCATTTTATTTAAAAACAACTCATCTGTAAATACATAGAAATTAACATCACTCATATTTTGAACAACATTATTATCTGCTCCGGTGATCGAAACGAGTAGAGGATGAACCGTATTTTTCAATTGCTGCATCAGTTTGATCCATTCTTGATCCTTACCTTGATAGGTCAAAATAAAAACCATATCTGTCGATTTGATTTGATTTTGAACAAGAGCCCGCATTGATTGATCCTCTGGAAAAACAACCAAAAATCCTGCTGCTACAAACAAGTATCTCACATACTGCATCAACTGTTTATTCATTCCTTTCGCGAATAAATAAATGATCGGTTTTTTCTTTAAGTACTCTCCAACCACAGCCAAACTCTTTTTATCGATCACACGAACAGATTCGTTGATATTTTTTAAATACTCTTCCCGATAATCTTTTTGTGATACGACAAATGGACTGACTTTTTCTTCTTTGATCTGATTGAGCAATGTATATTTAATGACTGTGGTGAATTCACTGTAGCCCGAAAAACCGACTTTTCTAACAAATCGCAGAAAAGTAGTCGTCGAAACAAAGCAGTCATCTGCTACTTCCCGAATGCTTTTATTTTTGATTTCGTTCAAGTTTTTGACAACATAATCAAAGAGCAGATGTTCATTTTTCGTTAGTTCTGAAACATGAGGGTTCACTACTTCAAAAAAATCCATCTTCTTCCCTCCTAGCAGGTTTTAGGAATACTTTGTGCGATGCAGTGGATATTACCGCCGCCAAGTAAAATTTCACGAGCTGGAACACCGACGACTTTGCGATCCGGATAAAGTTTCTCCAATAATTTCTGTGCTTTATGGTCATTTTTATCATTGAATATGGGATATACGATACCCCCATTCGCTGTATAGTAGCTAACATAGCTTGCAGTCAATCGATCTCCTGGAAAACGCGGCAGCATCCCATTAACAGGATCCACCCCTTCACTTTCTTCAGTGGTGATATAAATAGGCTCCGGCATTACCATTTTATGGATAACCAGTTTTCTTCCTTTTGCATCTGTTTCCTGCCGTAATTGTTCATAGGCTGCTTTAGAGATTTCATATTGTGGATCTTCCAGATCTTCGGTCCAAGTTAAAACAAGTTCTCCGGGACGAACAATATTGATCATATTATCTATATCTCCATTGGTTTCATCTAAAAAATATCCTTGTTTGAGCCAAATGATTTTTTCAACATTAAAATAGTCAATCAAAATGGCTTCGATCTCTTCTTTAGAATAGTTCTCATTTCTTCCTTCTGAAAGCAAAACTTCTTCTGTGGTATACAGCGTTCCTTCTCCGTCTAAATGAACAGAACAGCCTTCTAATACAAAGTCTTCTAAACTGTAATAATCCAGCCGCTTAAATTCACACAGCTTTTCAGCGATCAGATCGTCTTGATCCCATGGAAAATATAGTCCGTCCAACAAGCCGCCCCAAGCATTAAAACGCCAATCAACACCACGAACCTTGCCATTTTTATTCACGACATAGATCGGACCATAATCCTTGATCCAAGCGTCATTATTACTCATTTCCATCACACGGATAGAATTTGGCAACAGCTGACGTGCATTTTTGTATTGTTTAGCTGAAACCAGCATCGTTACTGGTTCAAATTGAGCAATTGCTTTTGCGACAGCAGCATATGCTTTTTGCGCTGGTTTACCGCCATTCCGCCAATTGTCTGCGCGTTCTGGCCAAATCATATATGTTTCTTCATGCCGTTCATATTCTGCTGGTGCCCAAAAACCGTCTTCTTTAGGATTGCTAGTCGTTAATTTCATCAATGCTGCACTCCTTTTCATTTCATAAATTGCTGTTTTATGTAAACGATATATTTTTAATATATCAGAAAAAAAGAGTAGACACTAGTTTTTGTTCTACTCTTTTTTTCAACTAGGCTGTAATGATCGTACCCGTTTCTTCTTCTAATAGATTTTTGATATTTTCAAGAGAAGTGATTACTGCTTTGCCGTTTTTACTCTCTTTTATAAACGCAATTGCTGCTTGAACTTTAGGTAGCATACTGCCAGGAGCAAATTGTTGTTGCTGAATGTATTCTTCCATTTGCGTAACCGTTACCTTCGTCAAATCAGCTTGGTTCGGCTGATTGAAATTGATACTGACATGGTCTACTCCAGTAAGTATCACCAGCATATCTGCATGAACCAAAGCGGCGATTTTCTCAGAGGCAAAGTCCTTATCGATCACAGCCTCAACACCTTCATAAACGCCATTTTTCATGATGACTGGAATACCGCCTCCGCCACCTGCAATTGTCACGATGCCATTTTCGACCAATTGTTTGATCACTGCATATTCAACAATATCGACAGGCGTTGGTGAAGGGACCACCTTGCGATAGCCTCTACCCGCATCCTCTACATATGTTGCTTGTGTTTGCTCTTTTTCAGCATCCATTTCAGCTTTACTCAAAAATGGACCAATCGGTTTACTTGGTGCTTGAAAAGCGGGGTCTGTTTCACTCACAACGACTTGTGTTAAAATCGTTGCTGCTGGTTTTGAAATTTTTCTTTTTTTCAGTTCATCCACCAAAGCATTTTCTAACCAGTAGCCGATACTTCCTTGTGTCATTGCTACCGCAGTATCCAGTGGCATAGCTGGATTTTTTTCTGTAGCGCCTAGTTGTTGCTGTAATAATAAATTACCGACCTGCGGACCATTCCCATGTGAAATGATCAATTCATGACCAGCTTCTATAAAATCTGCTAAATAGTGTGCTGTTTTGGCTAAAGCTTCTTGCTGAGCTTTAGCACTCGCATCGGTGGTCAAAATGGCGTTCCCGCCTAAAGCAACGACGATTCTTTTTGTCATTTGTTCTACCTCACTTCGGAACTTGTTGAGTAATACAGTGAATATTGCCCCCGCCTAGGAGAATTTCGCGTGCAGGAACTCCAACGATTTTTCTATCTGGATATAATTCTTGTAGTAAATTTAAAGCTTTTTCATCATTTGGATCACCAAATGTTGGAACGACCACTCCACCATTCGCTGTATAATAATTGGCATAGCTGGCAGCCAAACGATCTCCTTTTTCTCTAGGCAATGTCCCAGCGACTGCATCAACACCCAAACTTTCTTCTTCTGTAATCAAGATCGGTTTTGGCACGTGTAATTTATGCACTACCAACTTGCGGCCTTTCGCGTCTGTTTCATTTTCTAAAATTTCCAAGCATTCTTTTGAGATGTCATATTGCGGATCATTTTCGTCATCTGTCCAAGCTAATACAACTTCACCAGGCTTGACGATATTGATGATATTGTCGACATGCCCGTTCGTTTCATCCAAATAGATTCCACGTTTTAGCCAAATGATTTTTTCTAAAGAAAGATATTCTTTTAAAACCTGTTCAATTTGTTCTTTTGATAACTGCGGATTTCTACCTTCTGAGAGCAAGCATTCTTCCGTCGTGATCAGAGTTCCTTCACCATCTACATGAATCGAGCCGCCTTCTAATACAAAATCATTTAGACGATAACGGTCTTTCCATTCGATCTCACATATCTTTTGGGCAACTTGATCATCTTTATCCCATGGAGAATACAAGCCGTCTACTAATCCACCCCAGGAATTGAACGTCCAATCAACCCCGCGCACTTCTCCTTCGTCATTTTTAACAAAGGTCGGACCACAATCACGAACCCAAGCATCATCATTGGCAATTTCAACGACACGAACTTCTTCAGGAAGCATATGGCGGGCGTTATCATATTGTTCAGCCGATACGCCAACGGTTACAGGTTCAAATTCGCTGATTGCCACTGCTACGTCAACAAAGACCTTTTGTGCTGGTTTGCCGCCATTGCGCCAGTTATCCGGACGTTCCGGCCATAAAATGTAAACACCTTGATGCGCTTCAAATTCCCCCGGCATACGAAAACCATCTTTTTTTGGTGAACTATCAATTGTTTTCATGCTCTAAACTCTCCTTTTGCTGATTTTGTTTTATCATCTGCTTTTTGTTGTATTCTTTATCGCCTAAACGGATACAGCATTCGCCAATAAGTGCTGCTGCGACAGTCCCGATCAAAATAGGGATCTTCTCACTAAACTCACTACTTGATAAAGGAATCGTAGAGAAAAATAACGTGATCACTAATAAAACTAAAGGAACATATGCCATGATCTTTAATAGAACTGGACCGCCAGGCACTTTAAATGGACGTTCTTTGTTCGGATCTATTTTCCGCAATTTTAAAAATGCCGGAAACATCATAATGTAAGATAGTAAAAGCGCGACCACATTTAAGGCAAAGAAAGCCCAGAATATATTTTCATTTGGAATAAATGGCGCTGCGACAACTAAAATAGAGGCAACAATGCCATTGATCACAGAAGCACCAACAGGCATGTCATTTTTAGGATTTTCTTTTGCAAAAACTTTAGGCATATCATGATTTTTTGCCGCATAGAACGCTACATAATTTACCCCTAAAGCCCATGAGATCAAATTCGCCGCTAATGTATACATAAACAATATCCCGATTATGATAACAAACGGGTTGATCCCTCCGACCAACAAAATGAAGCTGTCGATCAAACCACCTGAGGTTGATAACTGATCCGCTGGAACCGCAGCACCCATACCAAATGCAGCGAATAGATAAAAGAAAGCAATCAGGATTCCACCGTAAATAATCGCTTGAGGAATTTGTTTTTTAGGATTTTCCATATCACTAGCCAAAGTCGTCACAACTTCAAATCCTAAAAAGTTAAATAGAATGACTGAAATAAAGCTTAAGCTATTTAGATCGAATGTCGGCAACAACGCTTTGCCTGAAAAATCATTGGCCATGCCTTTTGTTACAGCATGATAAATACCTAAAATACCTAAGCAAACCATGATCGCAACTTTTGCAAATGCAGCAATATTTAAGATCCATTTGCTGTCACTGACCGGGTAACAACTGATTAAGGTAACTAACCAAATAAAGATCAATTGACCGATGATCAATGCTGGTGTTCCAAGATTCAATCCAAAAATTTGAACCATGACCTCTGTAAAAAGAACCGCAAGGCTTGCCATCCAAATTGGAAAATTGATCCAATAAAACCAAGCAACGCGAGCGCCCCAGCGGCGTCCGAATGCCATTTTCACCCAGTCATAAATACCTCCATCTCCTGTATAGGTCGTTCCCAACTCAGCGGAAATCAAGCCATAAGGAAGGAAAAACAAAATCAAAAGAATTCCCCACCAAAAAAATTGTGATGAGCCTATAGCTGCTGCTGGTGCAGCGGATTCAACGACTAAAATAACTACAACAGCCATTAGAACTGCGTCAAACAACCGAAATTTCTTTTTTTCTTTCATGTTTTGTACGCACCTTTCATTAAAGCGGCTGGAAAAAAAGCACGGCACGGTTCAAAAAAAGAGTCATCCCATGCTTTTTTCTTGCCATTACTTCAGATCACTTAGCAACAACAGCATTTCTTAACATCAATTCGAATTCAGCATCATAGTGAGCCGCAACTGCTTCACCTGCATAATTTAAATAAGGATTCAAGAAATAAACAAGTAATGCCCGCATCGCAGTCAAACGATTTTCTGCTTCATCCAGTACAACAGAGTACGGTGCATCTAATACTTCATCTGTGACTTCTTCTCCTCTAGTCGCAGGCAAACAATGTAGAAATTTCACATGAGGTGCAGCTAACTCGATCAATTCTTTATTGACTTGATATTTCGGATAGAACGCTGCCATCCGTTCTTCTTCTGATAGCTCAGCTTCATATAAGCCATACCATACATCTGTATAAATAAAATCAGCATCCTTCATTGCTTCTTTGGCATCCTCTGTGATCAAGACACTTCCGCCAGACACAGCAGCATTTTCACGGCCGATCGCTAATGTTTCTTCTTTGATTTGGAAGCCTTTTGGCCCAAATTGAACAAAATCCATTCCCATCTTTGTTGCCATAAACATCGTTGATACACATACTTGCGTCGCATCTCCCACAAAAACGATTTTACAATCGCTTAATGTTTTACCTGCTGGTAAATGTTCTGTCATAGTGATGATATCTCCCAATTCCTGCGTAGGATGATTATAATCGCTCATGCCATTAATAACTGGAATGCTGGCATCTTTGGCTAAATCTACGATCGTATGATGGCGTTCTACTCGAGCCATCAAAATATCAACTAAACGTGATAACACACGTGCTGTATCCCCTAAAGATTCATGACCGCCAAGCTGGATTTGTCCGGGCGCTAAATACTGGGCATGACCGCCGAGCTGTGTCATTGCTGTTTCAAATGATACTCTTGTCCGTGTAGAAGATTGTTCAAAAATCATTCCTAATGTTTTATCTTTTAATAATGGCGGATAATAACCATTTTTGATCGATTCTTTCAATTTTAAGCCTAACTGGATCAGATAATCGATTTCTGCTTTCGTAAAATCATTTGTGTCTACAAAATCTCTTTTTTTCATCATCTTGTTTTCCACCAATCTTTTCTTGATTTTTTGTCGGCTACTCGAGTATTCCTTTTGACGAGTTAATCATAACGCCTGGAAAATAATTTTTAAAGCGTTTTCGCAGTTCTTGATAAAGTCAAAAGCAGCATGTATCTTGTTCCATTTTACGTAACACGTTACATGTAAGATCAACCAAAGAAATATACTTTTTTTATTTTGACCATGCTATACTTTAATTAAATCAAGTGAAGACGAGGAGGAAATGCGATGACTGAAAAGGCACAACAATTATTAAGAGATCCTGAAATACAACCATCGGACGATCTTATTTCTGAGGGACTTGGTCATTCCTTTGATGTTTATGTTAGGTTTCTCGAAGACTTAAAAGAGTATCAGATTTCATTGATGAAGTGGCGTTATTATAATGATGGAAAAGCTTGGTTATCTAAGGGTGAGTATAAATGGATAAGCACGCGAGGAAACGAAAAAGTGAAGCCTATTTTTTGGTTATCTATCTGGGATGGCTTTTTTAAAGTGTCATTTTTCTTTTCTGAAAAAATTCGAGCTCAGTTGGTCGCTCTACCTTTATCAGAACAAACCAAAGAATTGATCAACAATACAGAACCTAACGGAAAAAAAATGCAGTATCTTTCGCTAATTTTCGATGTTACAGAATGTTCACAGCTCAAGGATATTTATTTATTGGCAGAATTTAGAAAAGAACATATATAGAAAAACTGTAATGAAAAATATACAAAAAAGGGTGAACTTGAGGGTTATTTCTCAAGTTCACCCTTTTTCAATTCACAAGGATTTAGTTCGTCAAATCTTCGCCATTTGTCGCAATGACTTTTTTATACCAGTCGAATGATTTTTTCTTCGAACGTTTCAACGTACCATTTCCGTCATTGTCGCGATCGACATAGATAAAGCCGTACCGTTTTTTCATTTCACCTGTTCCAGCTGACACAAGGTCGATACAGCCCCAGGTTGTATAGCCTAGTAGATCGACACCGTCTAATTCCACGGCATCTTTCATTGCTTGAATATGTGCCGCTAAATATTCGATGCGGTAATCGTCAGCCACATAGCCGTTTTCATCTGGTGTATCCACAGCACCTAAGCCGTTTTCCACGATGAATAATGGTTTTTGATAGCGGTCATACAAGTCATTCATTGTTACACGTAAGCCAAGCGGATCGATCTGCCAGCCCCATTCACTTGCTTCCAAGTAAGGATTTTTCACTGAAGCAAAGATATTGCCAGCTGTTTGTTCGTTGACCGCTGGATCTGTTGATTGGACGC